>NZ_FPJI01000022.1:0-54843 GCF_900119355.1 Pseudomonas sp. NFPP02 | reverse complement strand
TAATTGCCCGTGAGGCTTGACCATATAACACCCAAGCAATTTGAGTCGAAAGGCCAGATTGCGGTGTGTGAAGACGCAATGAACCGAAAGTTCGACGCTCACAAAACACCACGATCTATCACATACCCAATTTGCTGAAGCGAGGCCAGCTGGCCACGACTCAGTACACAGAATTTCTTGACGACCATAGAGCATTGGAACCACCTGATCCCATCCCGAACTCAGCAGTGAAACGATGCATCGCCGATGGTAGTGTGGGGTTTCCCCATGTGAGAGTAGGTCATCGTCAAGATTAAATTCCGAAACCCCAATTGCGAAAGCAGTTGGGGTTTTGTTTTGGGCGCTCTAAAAGCACGCCAACTTCCAAAGCCTGCATAGCGTTCCATTGAAACCTTTTGTACAGATACCCGAATACCAGTCGAACCTTGCGTGTTATCAAGGTTCACAGGTGGTGCGCCATGTATTTATCTCCACGGTTATGTACCTCGCAGACACCCACGTAGCGTCTGAGCTGTGAAACAAAATAATCGCCGGGAACAGGCCCTGCTGCCTGTCCGGATCCAACCGCCCCGGACTATCATGCTGATAGCCCTACCCCTCACCGCAAGGAGCCGCTCGGAACGCCGATGCGCCAGATCTGGAAATCTTTTCGAGCCCTTTATTTCGCCTCTTTGATGATGCTGATCGGCTCCGGCCTACTTAGTACTTATCTGGCTTTGCGTCTGGCAGCAGACAATGTCGACAGCCTGTGGGTCGGTGCGCTGATGGCCGCCAACTATTTTGGCTTGGTGCTGGGCGGCAAGCTCGGACACCGCCTCATCGCCCGGGTCGGGCATATTCGCGCCTACGCCACCTGCGCGGGCATCGTCGGTGCAGCGGTGCTGGGGCACGGTTTGATTGATTGGCTGCCAGCCTGGATCGTGCTGCGGATGATCGTGGGCCTGGGGATGATGTGCCAGTACATGGTCATCGAGAGTTGGCTCAACGAGCAGGCGGATGCCAAGCAGCGCGGTGTAGTGTTCAGCGGCTACATGATTGCGTCCTATCTTGGGTTGGTGCTGGGCCAACTGATCCTGGTCATGCATCCCCATCTTGGGCTTGAGCTGTTGATGCTCGTGGCGTTGTGCTTTGCGCTGTGCCTGGTCCCGGTGGCAATGACTCGACGCATTCACCCGGCCCCACTGCACCCGGCCCCGATGGAGCCGCGCTTCTTTATCAAGCGCGTGCCGCAGTCGCTCAGCACCGTGTTGGGCGCTGGGTTGATCGTCGGTTCGTTCTACGGCTTGGCACCGCTGTACGCCTCTCAGCAAGGCCTGACGACCGAGCAAGTCGGCCTGTTCATGGGGTGCTGCATTTTTGCTGGATTGGTCGTGCAGTGGCCACTGGGCTGGTTGTCGGACCGATATGACCGCGCGCTGCTGATTCGCTGCTTCGCCTTGTGCCTGGCGGTGACGGCCTTGCCGTTGGCAATCATGACGCAGGTTCCGCTGGAAGTGTTGTTCGTGGCGGGCTTCTTCTGTTCGCTGGTGCAGTTCTGCCTTTACCCTTTGGCAGTGGCCTTTTCCAACGACCATGTGGAAGGCGATCGTCGGGTATCGCTGACGGCCATGTTGCTGGTGACCTACGGGATCGGCGCCAGCGTGGGGCCGCTGTTGGCCGGTGTGGTAATGAAGCTATTCGGCAGCCAGATGCTCTATGCGTTTTTCAGCCTGTGTGCATTGATCCTGGTGTGGCGCATTCGCCCCAAGGCGGTGACCAACCTGCATCAGGTCGATGACGCGCCGCTGCATCACGTGGCGATGCCCGACAGCATGTCCAGTTCGCCTTTGGTGGCTGCCCTTGACCCGCGGGTGGATGAGCAGGTGGTACAGGATCAGATGCAAGTCACTGTGCCCGATCCAGAGCCTGCCCCTGAAACCGATGAGCCGACGAGCGAAGAGCCGCACGAGCCACCAGACCCGGACGAACATCCCCATGACTTAAGCAGGGCACGCCCCTGAACGAAAAAACGGGCAGATCCCATCAGGATCTGCCCGTTTTTTTATCTCAGCGTCTAACGCTTAAAGATCGTCGTCTTTATCGAAGCGCCGAGCTTCACGCTGTAATTGGTAGACAAAGCGTTCCACTTGTCGCTGCACCAAGCCACTCATGTTGTGAAAGCGCACGCCGGCAAAGGTGGTGTTGATCTTGTCTTCGAAGTGTAGATAGCGCAGTTCCACGGAGGTGGTCATGCTGCCGAAGGGCAGGGCAGCGATAAAGCGATCATAGACTTGGCCTAACTGCAGACGCTCAGAGATGTCGCCTTCAAAGCGCAATTTGCAGCCGGTTGCCGAGATATCCAACAGCTTACCGCTGACAGGGGCCTTGAGCTTCTCGCCACCTAACTGAATATCCACCAATTGCGCGAGTTTCAGTGCGGCGCGGAAGGCATTGCGTCTTTGGTGGTAAACCACTTCGCCGGGCAGGCTGCCGCTGTAGATGCGGTGGCCGCCTTTCTCGCTGATGGTCAAGGTGCCGTTGCTTTCCCAGGCAACCCGCACGCCCTCATGGAAGCCTTCGATACGGAAGGCTTCGCCATTCTCAAGATAGCGTTCACCGTCGCGGGGAATCATTTCGTCCAGTACCAGCGTCTTGCTGTCCCGGTCGATGTCCACTAGGTAGCTCTGGAAGCGCTGGCTACGTTCGTGGAAAGTGATGATCAGCGGGTCATGGCTTTCTTGCAGCATCCGCAACGTGCTGGCGATTTCCAGAGGCGTGGTGAGCACCTTGGGTGGCTGCGGTGCATCTTCCGCATTAAGGGCGTTGAACACGGTTCTTCCATCTCCAGGCAAAATACGACTACACGCAAGAACCGGCATTTTGCCAGTATGTAGCGCGCCTTGGATAGGTCGCGCTGTAAACCGGCGTCAGGCTTGGCTGCGGGTGCTTGGTTTGATCAGGCGTGAGGTGGAGCCTTGGGCGTTATACAGGGCCGGAGGTTCTCCGCCGTGCAGTATGCGCAACTGATTGGCGGTGGTGGCTTGCTGAAGCTGGATCGACTGACCGTTGAGCAGGTTGGCTTCCTGGCACTGGGCGAGCAAATGATTGAGTTCTTTGCTTTGTGCCAGCAGTTGATCGCCGACTGAGGAGTGGCTGGCCAGTTGTGCCAGGCCATCATGATCGGCGGGCAGGCCCAGGCTGATCAGAATCTCGCTGCGTTTCTTGCCGTGCTGTTCGAGCAAGACAATCAGCGACTGTTTGCGCGCCAGGATTTCTTCCAGCAAGGGCATATCCCGGCCGTACAAGGCCAGGGATTCTTCCTTGAGCAGCTCGAGCAATTGTTGCGTCGGCGCAAGATCATCAATGATCAGTTGGAGCAAATGTTCGTCGTGGTGCATGGCTGGCCTTGGGTTTTAAGCGTCCAAAAGCCCTGCGCAGGCTTTTGCCTAGCGCTCGGCTTCGAAGTTGAGCAGCTTGCTGGCTACACGGTTGCTGTCGACTTTATAGCTGCCATCGGCGATAGCCTGTTTCAACTCGGCCACGCGGGCTTTATTGACGACGGGTTGATCGCGCAGCGAGTCAGTGACCTTTTGCAACTGTTGAGCCTCATTGCTCAGGTGTACCGATTCCCCACTCTGGCTGGCGGCGGCCTGTTCTGCTTTGGCAGGCAAGGGCTGCGGCTTGGCCTCTACGCTGTCCTTGGTACCGCCGGTGCGCGTATTGCCGGACAAGGCCGGGGCGTTATTCAAACGACTGAAATCAATGACCATGATGAAAAACCTCTGGGTATTTGGACGCTTGCCATGTTTTCGGCCATACCCGGGCAAACTTTAGGCTCGATTGACAATAAACCTGTTCGGCTCAATATCCAGCACACAGTGTAGGAAAAGCTGGCATTTGATTCCAGTCATCTATAGCGCCACCTCGACCTGGCCTGGTGCCGTGACCCGCGCCTTGATCACGCGATTGGAGTTGAGGTTCTTGACGCGGATCTGTTCGCTCATGCCGCCATTTGACAGCGCCTCGCCCGGCATCCTGACGTTCAGGCCGCCGCTGCTGGCGGAAATTACCACCTGGTCACCCTTGCGAATCACCTCGGCCTGTTCCAGATGAACCAGCGTGAGGACTTGGTCGGTGACCACTGGCCGCGTGAGTTTCTGCCCGACGGCCTGGTCCAGCGACGTCAGGTAGCCCTGGTTGATCAAGCTTATATCCCGCTCGCGCAACGCCACGTCGTCGTAGCCGATGATGCCCGTGCGCTTCAACGGTCGCGCCACTACCACCACATCGCGATACAGCTTGACCTGAGCTGGTACGAAAACCGTCCAGGGCGAGGCGCCCTCACAGCGTACCTTTACGGTCACACGACCGATGGGCTGGGCGGGGCTTTCCAGAGTGGCTGTCAATTCCTTGTCGCACATTGGCATGCGCAAGCGAGGGTCCAACTGGTTGACCTGAATTTCATAACGCCCCGGCGTCTGGGTAGTCGCCAGATAATCTTCTACAGTGAACTCAAGAAAGCCTTGGGTGACGCCGATAAGTAGATCAGGCAGGGTGACGTTGTCGGCACGGGCCGTGACGCCCAGGCCCGAGACAAGCAGTGCCATCGCGGCGCAGAGCAGTCTACGGTAGCGTGAGCGGCCAGGGTGTCGGGAAACTGTCGTTTTAATATCCATACTCAGTAAATAGCAAAGCTCGTGCCGTTTAGTGTTGGGTACGCGTCGTACCCCTAGGATTTAGGAGTCTGGGCATGGCAGGTGTAATGGATTCAGTAAACCAGCGCACACAGCTGGTAGGGCAGAATCGCCTGGAGTTGTTGCTTTTCCGCCTGGATGGCAAACAGTTGTATGGCATCAACGTGTTTAAAGTGCGTGAAGTGCTGCAATGTCCCAAGTTGACGATCATGCCCAAGTCCAGTCCAGTGGTGTGCGGCGTGGCCAACATCCGTGGCGCGACCATTCCGATTCTTGACCTGGCCATGGCCACGGGGGCCGCGGGTTTGCAAGACCGCCAGAACCCCTTCGTGATCATCACCGAATACAACACCAAGACCCAGGGTTTCCTGGTGCGCTCGGTGGAGCGCATCGTCAATATGAACTGGGAAGAGATCCATCCGCCGCCCAAGGGCACGGGGCGCGATCACTACCTGACGGCGGTGACGCGGGTCGATAACCAGTTGGTGGAAATCATCGACGTGGAGAAGATCCTCGCCGAAGTGGCCCCCACCTCGGAAACCATCTCCGTCGGGGTGGTGGATGCCGAAACGGCACACAAGGCGGTTTCGCTGCGTGTGTTGACCGTGGACGACTCTTCTGTAGCGCGCAAGCAGGTCACGCGTTGCCTGCAAACGGTCGGGGTTGAGGTGGTAGCCCTCAATGATGGCCGCCAGGCCTTGGATTACCTGCGCAAGCTGGCAGACGAAGGCAAGAGGCCTGAAGAAGAATTCTTGATGATGATCTCTGACATCGAGATGCCGGAAATGGATGGCTACACGCTCACGGCCGAAATACGTAACGATCCACGCATGCAAAAGTTGCATATCATCCTGCATACTTCGTTGTCGGGGGTATTCAATCAGGCAATGGTCAAGAAGGTCGGTGCGGATGACTTTCTGGCCAAGTTCCGTCCTGATGACCTCGCATCCCGGGTAGTTGACCGGATCAAGGCAGCAGATCACGGCTAGGGGATTTCCCCCGGCGGTCACACGATTTAAGAGGCGGCATCATTGTCTACGGGTAATTTGGATTTCGAACAGTTCCGGGTCTTCCTGGAAAAAGCCTGTGGCATATTGCTCGGTGAAAACAAGCAGTACCTGGTATCCAGCCGTCTCAACAAGCTGATGGAACAGCAGGGCATCAAGTCCCTGGGTGAGTTGGTCCAGCGGATCCAGGGGCAGCCGCGCAGTGGGCTCAAGGAAATGGTGGTCGACGCCATGACCACCAACGAAACCTTGTGGTTTCGCGATACCTATCCCTTTGAAGTGCTCAAGAACAAAGTCTTGCCGGAAGCCATCAAGGCCAGCCCGGGCCAGCGCCTGCGTATCTGGTCGGCGGCCTGTTCCTCGGGGCAGGAGCCGTACTCGATCTCGATGTCCATCGACGAGTTCGAGCGGACCAACATGGGCCAGTTGAAAGCCGGCGCGCAAATTGTGGCCACGGACTTGTCCGGCACTATGCTCACCAACTGCAAGACCGGTGAGTACGACAGCCTGGCGTTGGGCCGAGGCTTGTCCCAGGAGCGCCTTCAACGTTACTTCGATCCCAAAGGGGCGGGGCGTTGGGCGATCAAGGCGCCGATCAAGAATCGCGTCGAATTCCGCTCGTTCAATCTGCTCGACAGCTACGCCAGCCTGGGCAAGTTCGACATGGTGTTCTGCCGCAATGTGCTGATCTATTTCTCCGCTGAAGTGAAGAAAGACATCCTGCTGCGTATCCATGGCACGCTCAAGCGCGGAGGTTATCTGTTCCTCGGTGCTTCCGAGGCGCTCAATGGGCTGCCGGATCACTTCCAGATGGTGCAATGCAGCCCGGGGATCATCTACCAGGCCAAGTAGCCTGGGTGTATGCAATAAAACTGTGGGAGCCGGGCTTGCCCGCGATAGCGTTTTGTCAGTCGACGAATAGGTCGGCAGGCACTCCGCCATCGCAGGCAAGCCAGCTCCCACATTTGTTTTCTCGGCAAGCTGGCGTAAAGCGGCAACTGCCCATTGCCGCTTTACTGGCACTACGCGGAAATCGCTTGCCGCTTTTCTGGCATAGTCGCCGGCAACTTCCCTCGAAACCCTTTATATACGGGGCTTTCGCAAGTTTGGCATACACCTTGCTATAACCCTGCTAACGAACAGCAGGTCAGCCTAAAGGTTTCCGCCATGAGCATCAGCTTCGATAAAGCGCTCGGTATCCACGAACAAGCCCTGGGCTTCCGCGCCCAGCGTGCCGAAGTCCTGGCCAACAACATCGCCAACGCCGACACCCCGAACTACAAGGCTCGGGACCTGGACTTCTCCGCCGTGCTCGCCGCACAACAGGACAAGACCAAGAACGGCACCTTCGCCTTGAACATGACCAATAGCCGTCATATCGAAGCGCAAGGCCTGGGCAATGGTGACGAGTCGCTGCTGTATCGCACGCCGATGCAGCCGTCGATCGACCAGAACACCGTTGACGCCCAGCTGGAGCAATCGAACTACGCCGAAAACTCGGTGAACTTCCAAGCCAGCTTCACCCTGCTCAACAGCAAATTCAAAGGGCTGATGTCAGCCCTGCGCGGAGAGTAAGCCATGTCCCTGTCCAGTGTTTTCAATATTGCCGGCAGTGGCATGAGCGCGCAGACCACGCGTTTGAACACCGTCGCCAGTAACATCGCCAACGCCGAGACCGTCTCCTCGAGCATTGACCAGACCTATCGCGCCCGCCATCCGGTATTCGCCACCATGTTCCAGGGTGGCCAGGCAGGCGGCAGCGAGTCGCTGTTCCAGAATCAGGACGCAGCTGGCTCCGGCGTGCAGGTGTTGGGCGTCGTCGAAGACCAGAGCAACCTGGAGGCCCGTTACGAGCCCAACCATCCTGCCGCGAACGAAAAGGGTTACGTCTACTACCCCAACGTCAACGTGGTCGAGGAAATGGCTGACATGATTTCCGCCAGCCGTTCGTTCCAGACCAACGCGGAAATGATGAACACCGCCAAAACCATGATGCAGAAGGTCCTGACCCTGGGTCAGTGATAAGGGGCGCCAAATAATGGCCATCGTTGATACGTCAAACAACACGGCTGTCCAGGACCTGTTCAACTCCAAGGTCAAGGACGCGTCGAACAATGTCTCGAATGTTTCCAAAGCGGCCACGGGTAACCAGGCGCTGGGCAAGGACGCATTCCTGCAGTTGCTGGTGACCCAGCTGAAAAACCAGAACCCGCTGTCGCCCCAGGACAACGGCGCGTTCGTGGCCCAGCTTGCCCAGTTCAGCAGCCTGGAAGGCATCAACACCCTGAACGACTCGGTGAACAACATCTCCAGCAACTTCAGCTCTTCTCAAGCGCTGCAGGCTTCGTCGCTGGTGGGGCGGTCGATCATTATCCAGACCGACAAAGCCATGGTGGATACCAGCAAGAGCATGAACGGTTCAGTGGCGGTGCCATCGGCGGTGGGCAACGTGTCCGTCAAGATCACCGACAAGGACGGCAACGTCGTACGCACCGTGGATATGGGCGCGCAGAGTGCCGGCAGCCAGAGCTTTATCTGGGACGGCAAGAACGACAAGGGTGAGGTCGCCCCAGCCGGCACCTACACCTTCAATGCCTCCACCAAGAACGACAAAGGTGACGCGGTGGCCCTGACCACCTCGCTACCAGCCACGGTCACCAGCGTGACCCTGAGCAAGACCGGCGGCGAAATGCTGCTCAACCTTGCAGGCGGTATGGGCAGCGTCAAGCTGTCGCAAATTCAGACTATCGGTACATAGAGCCGGCTAAATACGGCAGAGGAGAGAAACATGTCTTTTAACATCGGCCTTAGCGGCCTCTATGCGGCCAACAAACAACTGGACGTGACCGGCAACAACATCGCCAACGTCGCGACCACTGGCTTCAAGTCATCCCGTGCGGAATTCGCGGATATCTACGCGGCCTCCAAGCTGGGCACCGGCCAGAACAGCATCGGCAACGGTGTGAACCTGGCGGCGGTGTCCCAGCAGTTCACCCAGGGCGACGTCAACGGGAGTGGCGGCATCCTCGACATGGCGATCCAGGGTGGTGGCTTCTTCGTGCAGAAGGGCAGCGACGGTTCGCTGGAATACACCCGTAGCGGTGCTTTCCGTGCGGACAAAGACGGCTATATCACCAACAATACCGGCACCTCGCGCCTGCAAGGCTATGCCGCGGACGAGAATGGCAAAATCACCAAAGGCGGCCTGGTTGACCTGCAGCTGAACCTGGCGAACCTGCCGCCGAAGGCGTCTACCAAGGTGGACTCTTCCAGCAACCTGAACTCCTCGTCGCCGGTGATCGATCAGTCCAAGAACCCGTTTGATCCAACCAAGTCCGAAAGCTTCACCACGCAATACAGCACCACCTTGTACGACTCCCAGGGCAATGCGCACCCGATGGTGCAGTACTTGGTCAAAACCGATGCCAACCAGTGGCAGGCCTACACCTTGATCGATGGCCGCAATCCTGATGGTTCGGCTCCTACCGGTACCGGTGCTGACGTGAAGGCGCCTGTGCCGTCGACGTTGAGCTTCGATGGTGCTGGTAACCTCAAGAGCATCGTGACCGGCGGTGTTGCCGGTAACACCTTGACCATCAAGGATTGGGTACCTGGCACGGTGACCGATGGAGTATGGAAAGCTAACGATGCGACGGCTAACAAGGATGGCATCGCCATCAACATGGGCACCGTCACCCAGTACAACTCGGCCAGCTACCGTAACCCGCCGGTCACAGATGGTTACGCCACCGGCCAGATCACCGGCCTGAAAATCGATGGCAGCGGCGTGCTCTTCGCCACCTTCAGTAACCAGCAGAGCAAGGCCATCGGCCAGATTTCCCTGGCCAGCTTCAACAACGAGCAGGGCCTGCAGCCCGCCGGCGGTACGACCTGGAAAGAGACCTTCGCGTCGGGCCAGCCGGGCTACGACGCACCGGAATCTGGCACTCTGGGGTCGATCAAGGCCAGTTCCCTGGAGAACTCCAACGTCAACTTGACCAACGAGCTGGTGGACCTGATCAAGGCCCAGAGCAACTACCAGGCGAACGCCAAGACCATCTCCACCCAAAGCACCATCATGCAGACCATCATTCAGATGACCTGATAGGTTAGCGCTTTAAAATGTGGGAGGGGGCTTGCCCCGATAGCGGTGAATCAGCCAAGTATCCATTGACTGACACCCTATCGGGAGCAAGCCCCCTCCCACATTTGCATCTGCTTCACGCTGTCCATCCAGGTATTGACCGAACAGCAATACCGCAACAAGGGCTTTATGCCCGCCCAAGGAAAAGCCCCCGATACACCCTAGGTGTATCGGGGGCTTTTCTGCCTCGGGTGGTTAAACCCAGGGCAGGTTCAGCTTATTGGCAAGCTTCGCAATCCGGCTCGTCAATGGCGCAGGCCTTTGGCACCGGCGCCGGGCCGGCTGGCGCTGCGAGTACCGAGTCATCACCGTGGTTGCCGCTGGACACTGCGTTCAGCTTGCCGGTGTTGATGGTCGACTTCTCGGTGCTGGTGGCGGCCAGGGCACGGAGGTAGTAAGTGGTTTTCAGGCCACGGTACCACGCCATGCGGTAGGTCACGTCCAGCTTCTTGCCCGAAGCGCCGGCGATGTACAGGTTCAGGGACTGGGCCTGGTCGATCCACTTCTGACGACGGCTGGCGGCGTCAACGATCCACTTGGTGTCCACTTCGAAGGCGGTCGCGTAGAGCTCTTTGAGTTCTTGCGGGATGCGCTCGATCTGCTGCACGGAACCGTCGTAGTACTTCAGGTCGTTGATCATGACCGAGTCCCACAGGCCACGGGCCTTCAGATCGCGAACCAGGTACGGGTTGATCACGGTGAATTCGCCCGACAGGTTCGATTTCACATACAGGTTCTGGTAGGTCGGTTCGATCGACTGCGACACGCCAGTGATGTTGGCGATGGTGGCGGTCGGTGCGATGGCCATGATGTTGGAGTTACGAATACCCTTCTGCACACGGGCACGTACCGGGGCCCAGTCCAGGGTTTCGTTCAGGTCGACGTCGATGTACTTCTGGCCACGGGCTTCGATCAGGATCTGTTGCGAATCCAGCGGCAGGATGCCCTTGGACCACAGCGAACCCTGGAACGTCTCGTAGGCGCCGCGCTCGTCGGCCAGGTCGCAGGAAGCCTGGATCGCGTAGTAGCTGACCGCTTCCATGGACTTGTCGGCGAACTCGACCGCTGCATCGGAACCGTAAGGGATGTGCTGCAGGTACAACGCGTCCTGGAAGCCCATGATCCCCAGGCCAACCGGACGGTGCTTGAAGTTGGAGTTCTGCGCCTGTGGCACCGAGTAGTAGTTGATGTCGATGACGTTATCGAGCATGCGTACGGCGGTGTTGACGGTACGCTCCAGCTTGGCGGTGTCCAGTTTGCCGTTGACGATGTGGTTCGGCAGGTTGATCGAGCCCAGGTTGCAAACGGCGATCTCGTCCTTGTTGGTGTTCAAGGTGATCTCGGTGCACAGGTTCGAGCTGTGGACCACGCCCACGTGCTGCTGCGGGCTGCGCAGGTTGCATGGGTCCTTGAAGGTCAACCATGGGTGGCCGGTTTCGAACAGCATGGACAGCATTTTGCGCCACAGGTCTTTGGCCTGGATGGTCTTGAACAGCTTGACCTTGCCTGGGTACTCGGTGAGGGCTTCGTAGTACTCGTAGCGCTCTTCGAAGGCCTTGCCGGTCAGGTCGTGCAGGTCCGGCACTTCGGATGGCGAGAACAGGGTCCACTTGCCGTCATCGAAGACGCGCTTCATGAACAGGTCAGGGATCCAGTTGGCGGTGTTCATGTCGTGGGTACGACGACGGTCATCACCGGTGTTCTTGCGCAGCTCGATGAACTCTTCAATGTCCATGTGCCAGGTTTCCAGGTAGGCACATACAGCGCCTTTGCGCTTGCCACCCTGGTTCACGGCAACGGCGGTGTCGTTCACCACTTTCAGGAACGGTACGACGCCCTGGGACTTGCCGTTGGTGCCCTTGATGTACGAGCCCAGTGCACGCACTGGGGTCCAGTCGTTGCCCAGGCCACCGGCGAATTTGGACAACATGGCGTTGTCGTGGATCGCGTGGTAGATGCCCGACAGGTCATCCGGCACGGTGGTCAGGTAGCAGCTCGACAGCTGTGGACGCAGGGTGCCGGCGTTGAACAGGGTCGGGGTCGACGACATGTAGTCGAAGGACGACAGCAGGTTGTAGAACTCGATCGCACGGTCTTCTTTGTTCTTCTCTTCGATCGCCAGGCCCATGGCCACGCGCATGAAGAACACTTGCGGCAGTTCGAAGCGGATGCCGTCCTTGTGGATGAAGTAACGGTCGTACAGGGTTTGCAGGCCCAGGTAGGTGAACTGCTGGTCACGCTCGTGGTTGATCGCCTTGCCGAGTTTTTCCAGGTCGAAGGTGGCCAGGATCGGGTTCAGCAATTCGAATTCGATACCTTTGGCGATGTAGGCCGGCAGGGCCTTGGCGTACAGGTCGGCCATCTCGTGGTGAGTGGCGCTGTCGGCGACTTTCAGGAAGCCCAGGCCTTCGGCACGCAGGGTGTCCATCAGCAGGCGGGCGGTCACGAACGAGTAGTTCGGCTCACGCTCGACCAGGGTACGGGCGGTCATCACCAGGGCGGTGTTGACGTCGGTCAGGGCCACGCCGTCGTACAGGTTCTTCAGGGTTTCGCGCTGGATCAGGTCACCATCGACTTCTTCCAGGCCTTCGCAGGCCTCGGTGATGATGGTGTTCAGGCGGCCCAGGTCCAGCGGTGCGAAGCTGCCGTCGGCCAGGGTGATGCGGATCGACGGGTGCGCTTGTACGGCGGCTTCTTCGGCCGGAGAACGTACTGCACGCTCCTTGGCGCGCGAGTCACGGTAGATCACGTAGTCGCGGGCCACTTTTTGCTCGCCGGCACGCATCAGGGCCAGTTCTACCTGGTCCTGGATTTCTTCGATATGGATAGTGCCGCCCGATGGCATGCGACGCTTGAAGGTCGCGGTGACCTGTTCGGTCAGGCGTGCAACGGTGTCGTGGATGCGCGACGAAGCGGCAGCGGTGCCGCCTTCAACTGCAAGAAACGCTTTGGTGATGGCGACGGTGATTTTGTCATCGGTATAAGGAACGACAGTGCCGTTACGCTTGATCACGCGCAGTTGGCCAGGTGCAGTGGCGGACAGATCCAGGTTCGAATCAGCGGCCTGCGGCACGGAGCCCTGCGGGTTCTCGCGAGTTGTGTCGGTTTGCATGAGGGGGTGTCTCCACATTCTATATTTATTTGGGCACCATCACGGTGCCCACCGTTCCGTCCTGAAGCACTTACAGCAGGCCTGGGCCTGGCATAACAACTTCGGGACAGGAGGAAGGGAGCTCATCGCGCCGCTTCCATGCCGAAGTCTTTGGTTCGGGGCCGGGGAGCCCTTCGCCGTATTCCTGGTGGGTGACAGTGGCCCCATTCAAGCCCTGCAACACCCGTACCGTTTTCTGCCAATCGGGTTGGAAAACGGCCGCCATCCGCGTGCGCGGTTTGGGCTTTCAAAAAATGCTTTGGTTCAACCAAACGCGAGCAAGAAAGCGCTTGAGTTTCTTGTCTGATCTGTGTTTGGTCTTTTCGCTGAAAACCCTACATGTAGGGTTTTTTTAGCGCCGAGGTACAAGATAATGCGTTTTTGGGGGCTTAGCAACGCACTACCTGTGGATAACGCTGTGGGTAAAATGTGTATGAATCATGGAACACCCGTGTAGGCCGCATTACTACTGGATTACACCGTTTGTCACCGAATATTCCCGGGTAGAAACTGCCGGCGGGAATTTTGAGGGCGCGAACCCTACCACAAAAAATCGCCATGACCGAATGGATTTCCCGGCTTGTGTTCAAGGGCCGGTGCATGGCTACAATCGGCCTTGATCTGGGCGATAGCGTGCTTGCTCCATATGACAACTGTAGGAGCGAGCTCGCTCGCGAAAATCGTCAACGATAATGCGGTAAACCCGGATAACCGCGGTGCCCTTGCGTTCTTCGCGAGCAAGCTCGCTCCTACAATAGAGAACCGAGGTAGCGCATGGAGCAAGAAGCCTGGCAGATACTGATCGTCGAGGACGACGAGCGACTCGCCGAGTTGACCCGTGAGTACCTGGAAAGCAACGGCCTGCGTGTGTCGGTGGAAGGCGATGGTGCCAAGGCCGCGGCGCGCATCATCGCCGAGCAGCCGGACCTGGTGATCCTCGACCTGATGCTGCCCGGCGAAGACGGCCTGAGCATCTGCCGTAAAGTGCGCGAGCGCTATGACGGCGTGATCCTGATGCTTACCGCGCGCACCGACGACATGGACCAGGTGCTGGGCCTCGACATGGGCGCCGACGACTACGTGTGCAAACCCGTGCGCCCGCGGTTGTTGCTGGCGCGTATCCAGGCGCTGCTACGCCGCAGCGAGCCGGTGTTGCCGCCCGCAATGGAACATCAACGCCGCCTGCAGTTTGGCCCACTGGTGGTGGACAATGCCTTGCGCGAAGCCTGGTTGCATGAGAGCAGCATCGAACTGACCAGCGCTGAATTCGACTTGCTGTGGCTGCTGGTTGCGAACGCCGGGCGCATCCTGTCCCGCGAAGAAATCTTCATAGCGCTGCGTGGTATCGGCTATGACGGCCAGGATCGCTCCATTGACGTGCGTATCTCGCGCATTCGGCCAAAGATCGGCGACGATCCGCTCCACCCACGCCTGATCAAGACCATCCGCAGCAAAGGCTACCTGTTCGTCCCCGAAGCCGCTGCCGATATGCCGCTGTGAACTCGATCTTCCTGCGCATCTACGGCGGCATGTGCGCGGCGCTGATCCTGGTGGCGTTGCTCGGCGCTCTGGCACTGCACCTGCTTAATGACGTGCGCAGCGGCCAGTACCGTGAGCGCCTGGCCCACGGCACCTTTGCGTTGATGGGCGATAACCTGCAACCCATGAGCACCATTGAACGGCAGCGCGCCTTGGCGGTGTGGGAGCGCTTGCTGGGCATCCCGCTAGAGCTGCGCACGTTCACCGATGCGCAATTGGACCTGGGCCAGCGCAACCGCCTGCAACGCGGCCAGGTCCTGGTTGAGCAGACCGGGCCTCATGCGGCGCGAGTGCTGCGGTTAGTCAGCGAGCAAGAGCAATTGGTGCTCACGGGCGAAGTGCAGCAGATCAGCGAGCAATTGGCCCGTGCGACTATTTACCTGCTGGCCGACGAACTGGTGCGTTTCCCGGTGGCCGAACAGCCCCAGCGCCTGGCCGACATCAAACACGCCAAGGGTTTTGGTTTTGAAATGCACCTGATGGCCCTTGACCAGGCCGACATGGACGACGACCAGCGTCGTCGCGTGGCGGAGGGCGATACGGTGATGGCGCTGGGCAAGGGCGGCGATTCGATTCGCGTGTTTGCCGGCATGGTCGGCACCCCGTGGGTACTGGAGATCGGCCCGCTGTACCAGATGAACCCGTACCCGGCGCAATGGCTGATCCTGATCACCTTGATCGGCCTGACCCTGATCGGCTTGATCGTCTATCTGCTGGTGCGTCAACTTGAGCGTCGGCTCAAAGGCCTTGAGGCGGCGGCTACGCGTATCGCCAAGGGCAACCTGGAAGTGCGCGTACCCGCGCGCGGTGCAGACTCGGTCGGGCGGCTGGCGGCAGCTTTCAATGGCATGGCCGAGCACCTGCAGCAATTGCTGGCGATTCAGCGTGAGCTGGTGCGCGCGGTCTCCCACGAGTTGCGCACACCCGTCGCGCGCCTGCGTTTTGGCCTGGAGATGATCGGTGACGCCGCCACGCCCGAGGCGCGGCGCAAATACCTGGAAGGCATGGATGGCGATATCCAGGACCTCGATGGCCTGGTGGACGAGATGCTCACTTATGCGCGCTTGGAACAGGGTGCGCCGGAGCTGAATTTCCAGCGCGTAGACCTTGATGCATTGCTCGATCAGGTGATTGGCGAATTATCGCCATTGCGCCCGCAGGTCACCGTCACTCGGGGTATTTGCCTGTCTTCGGCACATTGGGATGACGCCTGGGTCGACGCTGAACCGCGCTACTTGCACCGTGCCCTGCAAAATCTGGTGAGTAACGCCATGCGCCACGCCAGAGGCCAGGTGTTGATCAGTTATCAGGTGGGGCAGGTGCGCTGTCGCATCGATGTGGAAGACGACGGCCCTGGTGTGCCGGAAAGCGCCTGGGAGCGGATCTTCACGCCGTTCCTGCGCTTGGATGACAGCCGTACCCGCGCTTCTGGCGGGCATGGCCTGGGCTTGTCGATCGTGCGGCGGATTATCTATTGGCACGGCGGGCGGGCGCTGATCAGCAAGAGCAATAACCTGGGTGGGGCGTGTTTCAGCCTGAGCTGGCCCAGGGATCAAGATAAACCCTGAAAACCTAACTGTAGGAGCGAGCTTGCTCGCGAAAAACCTCAACGATAACGCGTGCTGCCTGAATAAACGCGGCGCCTGTGAGTTTTTCGCGAGCAAGCTCGCTCCTACATTGCGATAGCCACCAAGCTCAACAACTGCTCCCCTTGCACCACAAACTGCCCTTCCAGCTCTTTGCCATGCTTCCATTCTTGCGAAAGATCGGTCAGCAACCGCAGGCGCACCTTCCCAGCCGCTGACCACTCCAACACCTCGGCATGCTCGAAATAAAAGCGCTTGTGCACGATCGGATAGAGCGCCTTGAACAAGCTTTCCTTCACCGAAAACGTCAGCGTCACCAGCAAGGCGTGTTGCTCACGGGGCAGGGCGGCCATGCGCTGGAGCTCATCGGCCGTCAGAATTTCCCCGGCCAGGCGTTCGGCCCGTTCCACCGTCAGCAGATGCTCCAGGTCCATGCCCAGCCCGCGCCATTGCGCCTTGTGCCCGACAATCGCCGCAGCGTGCCCGGTGCTGTGGGTGATGGAACCACTGATATGCCCTGGCCAGACCGGGGCACGGTCTTCGCCGATGGCCGGGATGCAGTGCAGATGATCGAGTCGTTGCAGCGCTTCGCGCGCGCACAGGCGGCCGGCGAGAAATTCCGCCTGGCGCTTGGCGACCGAGCGTTGGATGCTCGCGGGCGGCGGCACATCGCAGCGCTGAAAATCGCCGTGGCTCAATAAAGCCGGGTCGAATCGCGTGCTCAAAAACACCGTGCCCGGCAAAGAAACCGGCAACGGCCAATGATCATCGAGTGGGGTGCAGCAAGCGGGTAGGGGCGTCATGCGCGGTATTTTGCCGAGTTGGTGCGCCAGTGGATAGCCCGATGCGGTTCAGCTGCGGTTCAGAGCCTGTTCAGGGGGAGTTCAGGGGCGCCTGCGTAGTCTGGGCCCCACAGCTTAAATGCGTATGAGGTAACCACCATGACTGCGATCAAAAAGCTGATGTTGGCCTTGACCATGCTCGGCGCCACTGCCGGCGTGCAGGCGTCCGATGGCGCCTTTGCGGCCTTTGGCAGCGAGAAAACCAAGAAATCCAGCAACCTGATCCATCGTGTCAGCTTCGAAGACGCCGGCACCCAGGCCGCGCCGTGGGGCCAGGCCCTGGGCGCTACCCCTGCGCAACCCGACTATCGCAGCGGCTACGCGCACCTGACTGGCCACTACAATGGCATAAAACTGCGCCCCCAAGAGCTGCAGGGCCGCTATGATATCCCCCTGTCGGCTAGTTGAATTGCAGTGGAGAACCTTATGAAATTGCTGGTGGTGGAAGATGAGGCGCTGCTGCGTCATCACCTGTTTACCCGCCTGACCGACAGCGGGCATGTGGTCGAAGCCGTGGCCAATGCCGAAGAAGCCCTGTACCAGACCGGCCAATTCAACCATGACCTGGCGATCATCGACCTTGGCCTGCCCGGCATGGGCGGCCTGGACCTGATTCGCCAGTTGCGCACCCAGACCAAGACCTTCCCGATCCTGATCCTCACCGCCCGCGGCAACTGGCAGGACAAGGTTGAAGGCTTGGCGGCCGGGGCCGACGACTACGTGGTCAAGCCGTTCCAGTTCGAAGAGCTGGAGGCACGCATGAACGCCTTGCTGCGCCGCTCCAGCGGTTTTACCCAGTCGACTATCGTTGCCGGGCCGCTGCTGCTGGACCTCAACCGCAAGCAAGCCTCCCTGGACGAGCAACCCTTGGCGCTGACCGCCTACGAGTATCGGATCCTCGAATACTTGATGCGTCATCATCAACAAGTGGTCGCCAAAGACCGTTTGATGGAGCAACTGTACCCGGATGACGACGAGCGCGATCCAAACGTGATCGAAGTGCTGGTCGGCCGCCTGCGCCGCAAGCTGGAAGGCCCGGCCGGGTTCAAGCCGATCGACACCGTGCGTGGCCTGGGCTACCTGTTCAATGAGCGCTGCCGTTGATTCGTTCGCTACGTGTGCGCCTGATGCTGGCGGCCGCCACCCTGGCCGTGCTGTTTATGCTCGGCCTGTTGCCGGCCATGCAAGGCGCGTTCAGCCTGGCGTTGCAGGATTCCATCGAACAGCGCCTGGCGTCGGATGTGACCACCCTGATATCTGCGGCGCGGGTCGACAATAACCGCCTGCTGATGCCGGCGCAGCTGCCCGATGAGCGTTTCAACCTCACCGACAGTCGGCTGCTGGGTTATATCTACGACCGTGAAGGCCATCTGGTATGGCGCTCGCGGGCGACCCAGGAAGAAAACATCAACTACAAACCGCGCTACGACGGGCGCGGCAACGAGTTTGCGCGCATTCGCGAGGCCAATGGCCAGGAATTTTTCGTGTATGACGTCGAGGTCCGGCTGCTGGGAGGCAAGAGCGCGGCGTTCAGCATTGTCGCCCTGCAGCCGGTACGCGAATACCAACTGACCCTCGAAGGCCTGCGCGAGAACCTCTACCTCGGGTTCGGCGCGGCCTTGCTGGTGTTGTTGACGCTGTTGTGGCTGGGCCTGACCTGGGGCCTGCAAGCCCTGCGACGCCTGAGCCATGAACTCGACCAGATCGAAGGCGGCACCCGCGAAAGCCTCAGCGAAGAACACCCCCGCGAACTGCTGCGCCTGACCGGCTCCCTGAACCGCTTGCTGCACAGCGAGCGCGAACAGCGTGCGCGCTACCGCGACTCCCTCGATGACTTGGCTCACAGCCTGAAAACGCCACTGGCGGTGTTGCAGGGCGTGAGCGAAGACATGGCCCAGCGCCCCGAAGAACGTAGCCAGGCGTGGGTGCTGCAATCGCAGATCGAACGCATGAGCCAGCAGATCGGTTACCAACTGCAGCGTGCCAGCCTGCGTAAAAGTGGCCTGGTGCGCCACCAGGTCCGCCTGGAACCGGTGGTGCAAAGCCTGTGCGATACATTGGAAAAAGTTTACCGCGACAAGCGGGTCACCGTGACCTTCGATTTACCGCAGGCCTGCGAAGTGCCCATCGAGAAGGGCGCGTTGCTCGAAATGCTCGGCAACCTGCTGGAAAACGCCTACCGCCTGTGCCTCAAGCAAGTGCGTATCAGCCTGGTGGAAAACCTCGATGGCATTGAGCTGTGTATCGAAGACGACGGCCCCGGCGTACCACCGGACCAGCGTGCACGGATCCTGCAGCGCGGCGAACGGCTAGATCGCCAGCACCCGGGGCAGGGGATCGGGCTGGCGGTGGTCAAGGACATCATCGAAAGCTATCACGCGCGGTTGACGTTGGGGGATTCAGCGTTGGGTGGGGCGGCGTTCAGGATTCACTTTCCTGCCTTGTGATCTGCACTGGCCTCATCGCAGGCACGCCAGCTTCCACAGTTGATCGGGTTTACAAATTTTGATGTGTGAATACATTCAAGTGTGGGAGCTGGCTTGCCTGCGATGAGGCCCTCCCAGCCAATACACCGCTAACTCTCCTGCGCTCTATAGGCCCCCGGCGTCAGCCCTGTCCACTTCTTGAACGCCCGATGAAACGCCGACGGTTCGGAAAACCCCAACTGCTCGGCGATCTCCTGCAAAGACAAATCCGCCCGCCCCAGGTGGTAAATGGCGATATCCCGGCGTAACTCATCTTTCAATGCTTGAAAGCTCGTGCCTTCTTCGCGCAGGTGCCGACGCAGGGTCTGTGGGCTGATGTGCAAGTGCTGGGCGACGGCTTCCAGGTCTGGCCAGGGCGTGCGGTCGCGGCTCAGCAGGCGGCGCAACTGGCTGCTCAGGCTGTCACCTTCATCCGGCCGGGACAACAAGTCGGCAGGGGAGCGCTGCAAGAAGTGCTTGAGGGTGCGTTCATCCTGCAACAGCGGCAGGCTCAGGTAGCGGCTGGGAAACACTAGGCTGCTGGTCGGCGCGCCGAACACCTGGGGGCAGGGGAACAGCAGGTCATATTCACCGGCATGGGCCGGCATCGGGTAACTGAAGGTGGCCTGCTGCAGCCGGATACGCTGGCCGATCAACCAACTGCCCAGGCGATGCCAGATCACCAGCAGGCATTCACTGAGGAAGTGGTCCGGGTCCCATAGCTGTGAGTCGTCCAGGCTCAGGCGCGCCATGTCGCCTTCTTTGGTCAGTTGCCAGCGTGGGCCTTGGGGGAACAGGCTATAAAACAATAAGCCGCGCTCCAGCGCCTTCTCCAGCGTGCGGCAATGGATCAGCGCGTGGCACATCATGGCGAAAGTGCCGCGTTTGCTCGGCCCTTCGGCAAACCCCAGGTATTCGTCATCCAACCCCAGCCAGAGCATTTGCAGCAAGCGGGCAAATTGCTCTGGAGCGATGCGGGCGCGGGGTTCGGTCAGCAGTTCCGGGGTGATGCCCACCTGCTGCAACACCCCCGAGTAGTCGAAACCGGCTCGGCGCGCACCGCCGAGGGCCGCTCGGGCGTAATGGCTGGCGATGGTACGTTCACGCATGCAACGGCCTCATCCATGGAGTGGCGGATGGTAGCCATCACCCAGTGGCGCGACAAGGCGGATATCCGCCAAATTGTAGGACGAGACAGGATGAGTGGGCGGAAATCCGCCACTGTGTTGCACTCTCCGGAGTCGCCCGTGAACCCAAAGCCCTGATGTCTAAAGGCCTTCAGCGTGTTTAAGCAAAGTGGCACGCTGTTTGCGATAAGGATTACAGCGCAGGCTTGCTCCTACAGGCTTCGCAAACAACAAATCCCTCCAGTGCAGGAGGGTTCGCAATTCAAGTGCCGTGGGCAATGGCGGATATTTGCCACACGGGACGATTGAGGAACTTTGCAATGACGACTCGTCAGCCAATCTACAAATCCCTGTATTTCCAGGTGATCGTTGCAATCGTTATCGGTATTTTGCTCGGCCACTTCTACCCGCAGACCGGCGTGGCCCTCAAGCCACTGGGTGACGGCTTTATCAAGCTGATCAAAATGGTCATCGCCCCGATCATCTTCTGTACCGTGGTCAGCGGCATCGCTGGCATGCAAAGCATGAAGTCGGTGGGCAAGACCGGCGGCTACGCGCTGCTGTACTTCGAAATCGTTTCCACCATCGCCCTGCTGATTGGCCTGGTCGTGGTCAACGTGGTGCAGCCGGGCGCCGGCATGCACATCGACGTCGCGACCCTGGATGCTTCCAAAGTGGCGGCCTACGTCACCGCCGGTAAAGACCAGAGCATCGTCGGCTTTATCCTCAACGTCATCCCGAACACCATCGTCGGCGCCTTCGCCAACGGCGACATCCTGCAAGTGCTGATGTTCTCGGTGATCTTCGGTTTCGCCCTGCACCGCCTGGGTGCCTACGGCAAGCCGGTGCTGGACTTCATCGATCGCTTCGCCCATGTGATGTTCAACATCATCAACATGATCATGAAGCTCGCGCCAATCGGTGCCCTGGGTGCCATGGCGTTCACCATCGGCGCCTACGGTGTCGGTTCCCTGGTGCAGTTGGGCCAGTTGATGATCTGCTTCTACATCACCTGCATTCTGTTCGTGGTGCTGGTGCTGGGCGCTATCTGCCGCGCTCACGGTTTCAGCGTGTTGAAGCTGATCCGCTACATCCGTGAAGAACTGCTGATCGTACTGGGCACCTCGTCGTCGGAATCCGCACTGCCGCGTATGCTGATCAAGATGGAACGCCTGGGCGCGAAGAAGTCCGTGGTCGGCCTGGTGATTCCAACCGGTTACTCCTTCAACCTCGACGGTACGTCGATCTACCTGACCATGGCGGCTGTGTTCATCGCTCAGGCGACCGACACCCACATGGACATCACTCACCAGATCACCCTGCTGCTGGTGCTGCTGCTGTCGTCCAAAGGCGCTGCTGGCGTGACCGGTTCGGGCTTCATCGTACTGGCCGCCACCCTGTCGGCCGTTGGTCACCTGCCGGTTGCCGGCTTGGCGCTGATCCTGGGTATCGACCGTTTCATGTCCGAAGCCCGTGCGCTGACCAACCTGGTGGGTAACGCAGTTGCCACCATCGTTGTGGCCAAGTGGGTCAAGGAACTGGACACCGACAAGCTGCAAAGCGAGCTGGCGTCTGGCGGTACCGGTATCTCCGAAACCCGCGAGCTCGATGACCTGGGCGTGGCTGAAGGCCCGGCGCCTGTCGTCAAGTAAGTGGCTGCGGGCGTGAACTGACGCCAGCGCTATCCGTAAACGCCCCGACTGGTTCGGGGCGTTTGCGTTTCTGGCGGGATACAACCGATATTTTTGGTTTACAGTGAGCGCGACAGTACTTACCGGAGGCCTGATGGACAGTGTGGATCTGAACGTCCTGCGCAGCGTGCTGCAATGGCGCCGCGCCGGGCAGCGCGTGATGTTGTACAGCGTGGTGCAAACCTGGGGCAGCGCGCCGCGCCCGCCGGGGGCGATGCTGGCCCTGCGCGGTGATGGCGTGGTGATTGGCTCGGTGTCGGGCGGTTGCATCGAGGATGACTTGATCGCGCGCCTGCAGGACGGCCGCTTACCCGCTGACGGCCCGCCCGTGCAGTTGGTGACCTACGGCGTCACCCGCGACGAGGCGGCGCGTTTTGGCCTGCCCTGCGGCGGCACCCTGCGGCTCACCGAGGAGCGCGTGGAAGAGTGGGGTTGGGTCGAAACGCTGCTGGCGCGTTGTGAAGATCATCAGATTATCGCTCGCGAGCTGAACCTGGCCACCGGCGAAGTGACCTTGAGCGCCGCCAGCAAGACCGACGTGGTGAGCTTCGACGGCGAACGCTTGCGCGCCATCTATGGCCCGCGCTGGCGCCTGCTGTTGATCGGCGCCGGGCAGCTGTCGCGCTACGTAGCGGAAATGGCACGTCTGCTGGATTTCGAAGTGCTGATCTGCGACCCCCGCGAAGAGTTCGTCTACGGCTGGGAAGACCAGCATGGACGCTTTGTGCCGGGCATGCCCGACGAGGCGGTGTTGAACATCCATACCGATGAACGCACGGCCATTGTCTGCCTGACCCACGATCCACGTTTGGATGACATGGCGTTGCTGACGGCGCTGAACTCCACGGCCTTCTATATCGGCGCCCTGGGTTCGCGGGTCAATACCCAAAAGCGTCGGGAGAACCTGGCCGCGCTGGGCCTGTCGGCGGAGGCCATTGCGCGTTTGCACGGGCCGATCGGCCTGCACATCGGCAGCCATACGCCGGCGGAAATTGCGCTGTCGCTGATGGCGGAAATTGTTGCGATCAAAAACGGGGTGGCACCGATGCAGAAAAAACCGATGGCAGTGGTGGCCGAGTGACGGTGACGGCGATTGTGCTGGCGGCGGGGCAGGGCAGTCGTTTTCGTGCCGAAGCTGGAGCTGATCAAGACAAATTGCTCGCCGCGTGTGTGGGGCTGGATGGCGTTAGCCGGCCGGTCATCGAGCAGGTGTTGCGCAACTTGCCTGAGCGTGTGGTAACGCGCTGGCTGGTGACGTCGCCGGAGCGCGGGGAGGTTATCCGCCTGGCAGAGGCTTATGGCTGTCAGGTTGTACTGCTGGATTCGAGCGGTATGGGCGACAGCATTGCGGCGGCGGTCAAGGCCAGCGGTGCAGCGGATGGGTGGCTGGTGGTGTTGGGGGATATGCCGTTTATTCGGTCATCGAGTATCGAACGGGTGATTGCCTGCGTGGAGGGCGTCACTGTACCGGTATCTGCCGGGCAGTACGGGCACCCGGTGGCTTTCCATCACAGGTTTGGGCCGGCGCTGATGGCTCTGAGTGGGGATCGTGGGGCCAGGCCGTTGTTTGCACAAACTCAGGTGCGAGAAGTGCAGGTAGATGATCCTGGTGTGCATTGGGATGTGGATGTGCCGCAACGGTTGAGTTTTACTGCAGGTTAAGTGTGGCAGCTGGCTTGCCTACGATAGCCATAGGTATCTACTTAGAGCCGACGTTGGACCTGTGGCGAGGGAGCTTGCTCCCGTAACGGCCTGATAGCCGGCGCTTATCTACCTGACGCACCACCGTCCAATGTGGGAGCTGGCTTGCCTGCGATAGCGGCCTGACAGTCAACACAGTTGGATTGTGTACATATCCATTCCTGCGGTAACGGCCACTTAAGGTTCCGCCCTGACGGCGGCTAAATCGCTGCCGGTTCACCCCCAAAATCCCTGTCGAATACCGGCCGGCGTGGTTTGACGGGGCGCCTAAGATCAAAAGCAGATCAAGAGCGACTCGCTTCGCATCGTGGTTACCGTCTGCCGTTACAGCCCACAAAGTTGTGTAGATACCTCAGCTGCGATAGCGGTGTGTCAGTCACCGCCACGCTGGCTGAATCGACGCTATCGCAGGCAAGCCAGCTCCCGCAGTGATCGCATTCCAGGTCGAGATAATCAGCCACTAAAAAGCCCCGCCTGATCACTCAGGCGGGGCTTTTTAGTGGCTTATGGAATCAGACGAGGGGTTTAGGCTCGTGCTCTGCTTCCTGGGCCTCGTGCTCTACCGCCTTGGCTGCGGCTGCAGCAGCTTCGGCTTCCTTGCGGCGACGACGCACTTCACGCGGGTCGTTCGGCGCACGGCCGTTTTCGGTGAGGGCGCTTGCAGGTGCAGCTTCAACCACAGGGGCGGCCACTTCGGCAACCACTGGGGCTTCAACTTCAACCACGGGCGCAGGCTCAGCAACCGGCGTCGGCTCAACCACTGGGGCTGGCTCGGCGACGACTTCAGCAACCGGTGCCGGTGCTTCTTCTACCACTGGGGCAGGCGCTGGCGCTTCAACCGGTGCAGCCGGTTCGGCGGTCCACTGGAAGGCGGTCTGTTCTTCGCGAACTTCACGCACAGCCGGGGCAGCTTCTTCGACCACCGGAGCTTCTACAGCCGCTTCGACTACTGGCTGAGGCTCAACCGATGGAGCTGGTTCAACGGCAACCACGTCGGTTTCTGGCTGTGCATCGCGAACCGGGGCAACTTCCACTTCCGGAACCGCTGGGGCTTCGACAGGGGTCGTGGCTTCAACGACTGGCGCTTCAACAACCGGCGCTTCAACCGCTGGGGTTTCGGCGGCTGGCGCTTCTACGGCAACAGTGTCTTCGACGGCAGCGGTAGCGCGTTCGGCTTGCTCGTGAGCCTGGGCTTCAGCAGGTGCGCTGATGACTGAGCTGGCAACGGCAGCGGTAACGGCCAAGCCGGCAGCCAGTTCGGCGCCTGTTGGCTCGTTGTTGGCAGCTTCTGCGTTCTCGCCGGTTTCTTCCGAACCTTCGATTACGTTGCCGTTGGCATCACGCTGACGCTCACGACGGTTGCTGCGACGACGCTGGCCGCGGGAGCGGCGGCGTGGACGATCGCCTTCGGCGTTGTCCTGGCCGTCTTCCTGCAACTGCTCTTCGCCGGTCAGTACTTCTTCTTCGGTGGCAGCAGCGGCTTGCTCGGCGCGTGGTTGACGCTCTTCACGTGGCGGGCGCGGTTGGCGCTCTTCGCGTGGTGCGCGTTCTTCACGCGGCTGGCGGGCCGGGCGTTCTTCGGTGCTAACGGCTGCGGCAACGGCAACGGCAGGTGCCGCGTCCAGAGGCTCACGCAGTTCACGCACGCGTTCTTCACGCTCGCCACGCGGCTTGCGATCTTCACGTGGAGCGCGTGGGGTACGTGGGGCGCGCTCTTCACGCGGTGCACGTTCTTCACGGGCTACCGTCGGGGTGTCTTCACGGGCTTCGCGAGGCGCACGCTCTTCACGTGGTGCGCGTTCTTCACGCGGGGCACGTTCTTCGCGAGGCTTGCGCTCTTCGTCACGGCGGCCATTGCGGTTACGGCTCTGCTGGCGACCGTTGCGACGCTCTTCATTGCGTGCTGGGCGCTCGGTGGCAGGCTTTTCAACCACAACCGGTGCAGCAGGCTCTTCCTTGGTGGCGAACAGGCTGACCAGCGACTTCACCAGGCCCTTGAACAGGCTTGGCTCAGGCAGCGCGGCCGGCGCGGCAACCGGGGCGGCAGCTTCGGTCGGTACCGGTGCGTTGGCACGGGCCGGTGCAGTCTTCACCGCGGCTTCCTGGCGAACCAGGGTGCGGGTCGCAGCGGCTGGCTGGACTTCTTCGACTTCGGCGGCAGCCGCGGCGATTTCATAGCTGGACTGCCCGCTATGGGCTTCCGGGCTGTCGTCACGCAGGCGCTGTACTTCGAAGTGCGGCGTCTCGAGGTGATCGTTCGGCAGGATGACGATACGGGCACGGGTGCGCAGTTCGATCTTGGTGATCGAGTTGCGTTTTTCATTGAGCAGGAAGGCGGCAACCGGAATCGGCACTTGTGCGCGAACTTCGGCGGTGCGGTCTTTCAGGGCTTCTTCTTCGATCAGGCGCAGGATCGCCAGGGACAGCGATTCAACGTCACGGATGATGCCGGTGCCGTTGCAACGCGGGCAGACGATGCCGCTGCTCTCGCCCAGGGATGGACGCAGGCGCTGACGGGACATTTCCAGCAGGCCGAAGCGCGAGATGCGGCCGACTTGCACGCGAGCGCGGTCAGCTTCCAGGCATTCGCGGACTTTCTCTTCCACGGCGCGCTGGTTCTTGGCAGGGGTCATGTCGATGAAGTCGATCACGATCAGGCCGCCGATGTCACGCAGACGCAGTTGGCGGGCGATTTCTTCAGCCGCTTCCAGGTTGGTCTGCAGGGCGGTTTCTTCGATGTCGCTGCCTTTGGTCGCACGTGCCGAGTTGATGTCGATGGACACCAGGGCTTCGGTCGGGTCGATCACGATGGAGCCGCCGGAAGGCAGTTCGACCACGCGCTGGAAGGCGGTCTCGATCTGGCTTTCGATCTGGAAACGGTTGAACAGCGGAACGCTGTCTTCGTACAGCTTGATCTTGCTGGCGTACTGCGGCATTACCTGGCGGATGAAGGTCAGGGCTTCGTCCTGGGCTTCAACGCTGTCGATCAGCACTTCGCCGATATCCTGGCGCAGGTAATCGCGGATGGCGCGGATGATTACGTTGCTTTCCTGGTAGATCAGGAACGGCGCGGAACGATCCAGGGACGCTTCTTTGATAGCGGTCCACAGTTGGAGCAGGTAGTCGAGGTCCCACTGCATTTCTTCGCTGCTGCGGCCAAGGCCTGCAGTGCGAACGATCAGGCCCATGTCGGCCGGTGCGATCAGGCCGTTCAGCGCTTCACGCAGTTCGTTGCGCTCTTCGCCTTCGATGCGACGGGAAATACCGCCTGCACGTGGGTTGTTCGGCATCAGCACCAGGTAACGACCGGCGAGGCTGATGAAGGTGGTCAGGGCTGCGCCCTTGTTGCCACGTTCTTCTTTTTCGACCTGGACGATGACTTCCTGGCCTTCGCTCAGGACGTCCTTGATGTTCACGCGGCCTTCAGGGGCTTTCTTGAAGTATTCGCGGGAGATTTCTTTGAGGGGCAGGAAGCCGTGGCGCTCGGAGCCGAAATCGACAAAGGCAGCCTCAAGGCTTGGTTCGATGCGAGTGATACGGCCTTTATAGATGTTGGCCTTTTTCTGCTCGCGTGCACCGGATTCGATGTCCAGGTCGTAGAGGCGTTGGCCATCTACCAGTGCAACACGCAACTCTTCGGGTTGAGTTGCGTTAATCAGCATTCTTTTCATGTTGTACCGTCGGTTTCCGGGCTGCCGGAAACGGCGTTCGGCACACACGACTTCTCACGGTCGGTGTCAGGTGCGTCAAGAGTGGTTGGCCACTCCAGTGTCCAGCAAAATCGGCCAATTGGGCCGGTATCGCGACGGACGCGTCCTGCTCGTTAGCGGTGGTGACAAAGGCACCACTTCAACAAAAGCTAAGGTCAGGAGGAGGAATCAACCGGCGACTGTGGACGAGATGAAGCGTCTAAAACAAGCCTAGTGCTACACAGTCCGACGGTTGTGCATCTCCACCCTACACGTATCCCTGATAATTCGGGTGCTGCCGCGCGCAGAATCCGCAGCGGGTTGGCATTTACCGTGTTCTCCAATGGGGAGTCCACGCTCATGGCTAAACAAGACTAGGTGTGGGCGGTTGCGCTCTCACTCAGCTCTTAACAGGCGTTGTTTCCGAAGCATTCGCCATGGTCTGGCTCAAAACTGACTGCACTTTGTGAACTGGCCGTAAATATCGGCGCAAAAGGCGAGTATTCACTCTGCTTTCTGCACTCGCTTCAGGCCTCATGTCACCTGCGCTTGTTACAATCTTGAGCCTTCCTGGGTGGCGAAAGCCCCGTAGGACGGCCTCGCGTCCTGATGAATTGCGATGGTCAGGGCCGGCAGTTTGCCGCATGTCCTCTGTCCAGGCCGCTTTTGGCGGCGTTCGCGACTATAGCAGTAATGATTAAGTGCTTCAATTCCATAAAAAATTGTTATCATCGCCGCCATGACGACTACCACCCCCCCGACCCCCAGCGTCCAGCTGCTTGAGGTCTCGCCGGAATATGCCGGCCAACGCATCGACAACTTTCTTTTGGCCAGGCTCAAAGGCGTGCCCAAGACCTTGATTTATCGCATTTTGCGTAAAGGCGAAGTGCGCGTGAACAAGGGGCGCATCAAGCCTGAGTACAAGCTGCAGGCGGGCGATATCGTCCGTGTGCCGCCAGTGCGCGTGCCTGAACGCGACGAACCGGTACCGCTGGCCCAGGGGTTGTTGCAGCGCCTGGAAGCGTCGATCGTGTTCGAAGACAACAAGCTGATCGTGATCAACAAGCCCTGTGGCATTGCGGTTCATGGTGGCAGTGGCTTGAACTTCGGCGTGATCGAAGCCTTTCGTCAGTTGCGCCCGGATGCCAAGGAACTGGAACTGGTGCATCGCCTGGACCGTGACACCTCCGGCCTGTTGATGATCGCCAAGAAGCGCAGCATGTTGCGCCACTTGCACACCGCCCTGCGTGGCGATGGTGTGGACAAACGCTACATGGCGCTGGTGCGCGGCAATTGGGCCAGCTCGATCAAGAGCGTGCGTGCGCCGCTGCAGAAGAGCAATCTGCGCTCCGGCGAGCGCATGGTCGAAGTGGACGAGGAGGGCAAAGAAGCCCTGACCCTGTTCAAGGTGTTGCGTCGCTTCGGTGACTTCGCCACGATGGTCGAGGCCAAGCCGGTCACTGGCCGCACTCACCAGATTCGTGTGCACACCCTGCATGCGGGCCACTGCATTGCGGGCGACACCAAGTACGGCGACGAAGATTTCTCCAAGGAAATTCGCGACCTGGGCGGCAAGCGCCTGTTCCTGCACGCCTACATGCTCACCGTGCCGCTACCCGATGGCGGCGAGCTGAAATTGCAGGCGCCGGTCGATGAAATGTGGGCCAAGACCGTGGAGCGTTTGAGTGTCGCACCTTGACTACAAGCTGCTGATCTTCGATTGGGACGGGACGCTG
Organism: Pseudomonas sp. NFPP02; assembly: GCF_900119355.1. Taxonomy (NCBI): domain Bacteria; kingdom Pseudomonadati; phylum Pseudomonadota; class Gammaproteobacteria; order Pseudomonadales; family Pseudomonadaceae; genus Pseudomonas; species Pseudomonas sp. NFPP02. The sequence goes on along the minus strand of NZ_FPJI01000022.1, from coordinate 25,492 downwards.
GCCAATTCCATTGGCCGCATCGTCGAGTCCATGCACATGGCGTCGACCCGCTCGGGCTTTGAGTTGTGCACGGACCTGGCGGTGAAGGGCATTATCGGCCTGGGTTTGCCTGAAGCCATTCGCACCTTGTACCCCGACATCAGCGACGCCGAGTTGGTAGCGTTTCGCGAGCACTACGCCGACCACTACATTGCGCTGGAAGCTACGCCTTCGCCGCTGTTTGAAGGTGTGGTGCAATCGCTGCAAGCGTTTCGTGCCGAGGGCTATCACCTGGCGGTCGCCACCGGCAAGGCTCGTCGCGGCCTGGACCGTGTGCTCAAGGCTCACGGCTGGGAAGATTACTTTGATATCACCCGCGCTGCGGATGAAACCGCCAGCAAGCCTCATCCCTTGATGCTGGAGCAGATCCTTGCGCACTGTGGCGTAACGCCACGCGAGGCATTGATGGTGGGTGATGCGTCTTTCGACCTGATGATGGCACGCAATGCGGGCATGGACAGCGTCGCTGTCAGCTATGGCGCCCAGTCTGCCGAGGCGTTGCAGCAATACGAGCCGAGGCTGACGATTGATCATTTTTCTGAACTGCAGGCCTGGCTCAGCCGGGCCCTGTAAGTCTTTGCTGGGGTTAATGGCATGAGTGACGAGTGGAAGGCGCCTGAAAAGGCACAGAGCAGTGATGATAAAAGCTGGAAGCTTTTGGAGAAGACCCTCCTGGCCAGCGTCCAGGAGCAGCGACGTTCGCGGCGCTGGGGGATTTTCTTCAAGCTGCTGACCTTTGTATACCTGCTTGGGATGCTGGCGCTGTTCAGTCCGCTGATGGACATGGAAAAGAGCGCCGCCCGTGGCAGTCATTACACTGCCTTGATCGAGGTGCGCGGCGTGATTGCCGACAAGGAGCCCGCCAGTGCCGACAATATCGTCACCAGCCTGCGCGCGGCGTTTGAGGACCCCAAGGTCAAAGGCGTGGTCCTGCGCATCAATAGCCCAGGCGGTAGCCCGGTGCAGTCGGGTTATGTGTATGACGAAATTCGTCGTCTGCGCACCTTGCATCCGGATACCAAGCTCTATGCCGTGATCTCCGACCTGGGTGCCTCGGGTGCCTATTACATTGCCAGCGCCGCAGACCAGATCTATGCCGACAAGGCCAGCCTGGTGGGCTCTATTGGTGTCACGGCGGCCGGTTACGGTTTTGTGGGTGCCATGGAGAAGCTGGGGGTGGAGCGTCGCACCTACACCTCGGGCGAGCATAAGTCGTTCCTCGATCCTTTCCAACCGCAGAAGGCGGATGAAACCGCGTTCTGGCAAGGCGTGCTCGACACTACCCATCGTCAGTTCATTGCCAGCGTCAAGCAGGGCCGTGGTGACCGGTTGAAGGATAAGGAGCATCCGGAGCTGTTCTCCGGCCTGGTCTGGTCGGGCGAGCAGGCATTGCCGCTGGGCCTGATTGACGGCTTGGGCAGTGCCAGCTCGGTGGCGCGGGATGTGATTGGCGAGAAGGAGTTGGTGGATTTTACGGTCGAGGAATCGCCGTTTGATCGCTTCTCCAAAAAGCTCGGTGCTAGCGTGGCGGAGAAGCTAGCCCTGTACATGGGCTTCCAGGGGCCGTCCCTGCGCTGAAATTCCAAGCTAGGTGTAGATCAACTGTGGGAGCGGGCTTGCCCGCGATAGCGATGGATCAGTCGATATAAGTGTCGCCTGGTACATCGCTATCGCAGGCAAGCCAGCTCCCACATTGCTTTACGAGGGTTTCAAGGGATCTGTACGCCTTCGGTCAGCAGCATGTCCACCAGTCGAATCAGTGGCAGCCCAACCAGGCTGGTCGCATCCGGTCCCTCGGTGCTCCGGAACAAGCTCACACCGAGCCCTTCTGCTTTGAAGCTGCCCGCACAGTCATAAGGCTGCTCGATCCGCAGATAGCGCTCGATACGTTCTGCATCCAGTTCGCGCATGTGTACGGTAAACGTCACGCAGTCCACCTGGCAGTGCCCGGTTTCGCTGTTGAGCAGTGCCAGGCCCGTGAGGAAGCTCACACGCTTGCCGCTGGCAGCAAGCAGTTGCTCGCGAGCATTTTCGAAGGTGTGCGGCTTGCCGATGATCCGGCCTTCCAGTGCGGCGACCTGATCCGAGCCAATGATTAAATGGCCAGGATGGCTGGTGGCGAGGGCGCGGGCCTTTTGTTCGGCCAGGCGCTTGACCAGTTCGATGGCGGATTCATCCGGGCGGTGGCTTTCGTCGATATCCGGCGAGCTGCAGGTGAACGGCAGGTGCAGGCGACTCAGTAATTCCCGGCGATAAACCGAGCTGGACGCGAGTAATAAAGGCAGCATATACGTCTCCTCAAGGCAGTCGCCGATTCTATCGACGTGACCGGCTGACGCACAGGGCTGAATTTCCTTTGACATGGCCGGGTGCATCCCTATAATGCTGCGCCTATGTTGAATGACCCGATTCCACCTCACGTTGACCCGCGCAAATTGGCTGATCGTGGCACCACCCTTCAAGGTGAAGTGCTGCTGGCCGATTTGGAGAGACTCTGCGACCCGCTTTCCGACACTGTCGGTACGGTGCAGGCGAAATTCGTTTTTGAACGAGATGAACGTAAATCTGTGGTAATCCACAGCGTTATCGACACCGAAGTCAAAATGGTTTGCCAGCGTTGTCTTGAGCTGGTCACCCTGCCGATCCACAGCGAATGCAGTTATGCTGTGGTGAAAGAGGGTGCGAATACCCAGTCGTTGCCGAAAGGTTATGACGTGCTGGAACTGGGCGAAGATCCATTGGATCTGCATGCACTGATCGAGGAGGAGCTTTTGCTCGCCTTGCCCATTGTGCCTGCTCATCATCCGGAAGAATGCCAGCAGCCGGAGGGTCTCGATGACGAGGCCGAGCCGAGCGAGGACGAGGTAACGCGGTCCAACCCGTTCAGTGTATTGGCGCAGTTAAAGCGTGACCCAAACGTTTAGGAGTTAATCAATTATGGCTGTTCAGCAGAACAAAAAATCCCGCTCCGCCCGTGACATGCGCCGTTCGCACGACGCTCTCGAGGCTAGCACCCTGTCCGTGGAAAAGACCACTGGTGAAGTTCACCTGCGTCACCACGTATCGCCAGAAGGCGTATACCGTGGCCGTAAAGTGATCGACAAGGGCGCTGACGAGTAATCACTTGTCTGCTCAAGTCATCGCGATTGACGCAATGGGCGGGGACTTCGGTCCCCGCAGCATTGTTCAGGCCTGCATTGCCAGCCTGTCTGCCACGCCCTCGCTGCATCTGACCCTCGTCGGTCAACCCTCCCTACTTGAAGAACTGATTGCCAGCCATCCGGCGGTGGATCGCGCGCGCCTGACGATTACGCCAGCCAGCGAAACCATCAGCATGGATGAAAAGCCGGCGGTTGCCCTGCGTGGCAAACCCGATTCTTCAATGCGGGTGGCCCTTGAGCTATTGCGTGATGGCAAGGTGCACGCCTGTGTCAGTGCCGGTAATACCGGCGCGTTGATGGCCTTGTCGCGGCACGTGCTCAAAACCCTGCCGGGTATTGATCGGCCGGCAATGGTGGCGGCGATCCCGACGCAGAAGGGCTATTGCCAACTGCTGGACCTGGGCGCCAATGTTGATTGCAGCGCCGAGCATCTGCTGCAGTTCGCCGTAATGGGCTCGGTGGCCGCCGAAGCGCTGGGCGTGGCCCGACCCAGGATTGCCCTGCTGAATATCGGTACCGAGGACATCAAGGGCAACCAGCAAGTCAAGCTTGCCGCCACCTTGCTACAAAGCGCGCGGGGCTTGAACTACATCGGCTTTGTTGAAGGTGATGGTTTGTACCGTGGTGAAGCTGATGTGGTGGTGTGCGACGGCTTTGTCGGTAATATCCTGCTCAAGTCCAGCGAAGGCCTGGCAACCATGATTGCCACGCGTATTGAAGCTTTGTTCAAGCGCAACCTGGGGGCACGTATGGTGGGTGCCTTGGCGTTGCCCCTGATGCGACGCTTGCAGGCTGACCTGGCGCCAGCACGGCACAACGGTGCAAGCTTTCTTGGCTTGCAGGGCATTGTGGTAAAAAGCCATGGCTCGGCCGGTGTGCTGGGCTTTCAAAGTGCAATTGCGCGGGCCTTGATCGAGATTCAGGAGAACCTGCCGCAACGCTTGCACGGCCGTCTCGAGGATCTGTTGCCTTAGGCGAATTGGCCCGGGAGTGCTTAAATGTGACCGGCCAGTTCAATTGACCATCCAATCAGTCAGTTTCGTTCGCGCCCACAGTAGGCGCGAGCATTTTTGACGACCAGATCATTAGGGGCTTGTTACATGTCTACATCCCTCGCATTCGTCTTTCCAGGGCAGGGTTCGCAGTCCCTCGGCATGTTGGCCGAGCTGGGCGCGCAATACCCGCTGATCCTGGACACCTTCAAGGAAGCTTCCGACGCCCTGGGTTATGACCTGTGGGCACTGACCCAGCAAGGGCCGGAAGCATTGCTCAACCAAACCGATAGAACCCAGCCGGCCATCCTGACCGCTTCGATCGCCCTGTGGCGCTTGTGGCTGGCAGAAGGCGGCGCACGCCCTGCCTTCGTCGCGGGTCACAGCCTGGGCGAATACAGCGCCCTGGTGGCCGCGGGCAGCCTGACCTTGGCTGAAGCGGTCAAGCTGGTCGAGCGTCGTGGTCAACTGATGCAAGAAGCCGTTCCGGCCGGGCAGGGCGGCATGGCCGCTATCCTGGGCCTGGACGACGCGGTGGTGATCGAGGCCTGCGCCGAAGCGGCGCAAGGCGAAGTGGTCAGCGCGGTGAACTTCAACTCCCCAGGTCAGGTGGTGATCGCTGGTGCCAAGGCGGCCGTCGAGCGTGCCATCGAGGGTTGCAAGGCCCGTGGCGCCAAGCGAGCGCTGCCATTGCCGGTGAGCGTACCGTCCCACTGCGAACTGATGCGCCCGGCGGCAGAGCGCTTTGCCGAGTCTATCGCTGCCATCAACTGGCAGGCGCCGCAGATCCCGCTGGTGCAGAACGTCAGCGCGGCCGTGGCCGCCGACCTCGACACCCTCAAGCGCGACCTGCTGGAGCAGCTGTACAAGCCAGTTCGCTGGGTTGAATCGGTCCAGACCCTGGCCGCCAACGGTGCCACCGAACTGGTCGAGTGCGGCCCGGGCAAAGTCCTGGCCGGCTTGAACAAGCGCTGCGCCGACGGTGTGTCGACCGCCAACCTCAATACCCCAGAAGCCTTCGCTGCCGCTCGCGCGGCACTGGCCTGAATCCCGTACTTAGGAGAAGCCTGCATGAGTCTGCAAGGTAAAGTTGCACTGGTTACCGGCGCAAGCCGTGGCATTGGCCAGGCGATCGCCCTGGAGCTGGGCCGTCAGGGCGCCGTTGTGATCGGCACCGCCACCTCCGCCTCGGGCGCCGAGCGTATCGCCGCGACCCTGAAGGAAAACGGCGTGCAAGGTACCGGTCTTGAACTGAATGTGACCAGCGATGAGTCCGTGGCTGCCGTACTGGCCCAGATCACTGCTCAGTTCGGTGCACCGGCTATCCTGGTGAACAACGCCGGGATCACCCGTGACAACCTGATGATGCGCATGAAAGACGACGAGTGGTACGACGTGGTCGATACCAACCTGAACAGTCTGTTTCGCCTGTCCAAGGGCGTTTTGCGCGGCATGACCAAGGCGCGTTGGGGCCGAATTATCAATATTGGCTCCGTAGTGGGTGCCATGGGCAACGCAGGCCAAGTAAACTACGCCTCTGCCAAGGCCGGCCTGGAAGGTTTCAGCCGCGCACTGGCGCGTGAAGTCGGCTCGCGGTCGATTACGGTCAACTCGGTGGCCCCTGGGTTCATCGACACCGATATGACCCGCGAACTGCCGGAAGCACAGCGCGAAGCCTTGCTGACGCAGATTCCGCTGGGCCGTCTGGGCCAGGCCCAAGAGATCGCGAATGTGGTCACTTTCCTGGCATCTGACGGTGCGGCATACGTGACTGGGGCTACAATCCCGGTTAACGGCGGGATGTACATGAGTTAAATTGTGACGGATCGCTTCAAAAAAATGTCATACGAGCTGTCTAAAATCCGTTATAAAGCTGCAACTTAATTTATAGGCAGGTGGCCGACCGGGTACAGGGTGAAGCTTTCAGTTGAAAAGCTGAAATGGCTTTCTATACACTTACCCACTGGCCAGCTGCCTGAATTTGTCCATTAGGAGTTAAACAAGGTATGAGCACCATCGAAGAGCGCGTCAAGAAAATCGTCGCCGAGCAACTGGGCGTTAAGGAAGAAGAAGTGGTCAACACTGCTTCCTTCGTAGAAGACCTGGGTGCCGATTCCCTTGACACCGTTGAGCTGGTGATGGCTCTGGAAGAGGAATTCGAGACCGAAATCCCGGACGAAGAAGCTGAAAAAATCACTACTGTTCAAGCTGCCATCGACTACGTTACTAGCCACCAGGCGTAATAGTTTGTAGTCGTCGCTTGCTGTCAGGGAAAAACCGCACTGCTGTAAAGGCGTGCGGTTTTTTCTTTAGCGGCGATGAAAAGTGTCGTCATTAGAAAAAGGAGAGTGCTGTGTCGCGTAGACGCGTCGTAGTCACCGGTATGGGTATGTTGTCGCCACTGGGTACGGATGTGCCGAGCAGTTGGCAGGGCATTCTGGCTGGCCGCAGTGGTATTGGTCTGATCGAACACACGGACCTTTCTGCCTATTCCACCCGTTTTGGCGGCTCGGTAAAGGGCTTCAATGTCGAGGAATATCTCTCGATCAAAGAATCCCGCAAGCTCGACCTGTTCATTCAGTACGGCCTGGCTGCCGGGTTTCAGGCTGTGCGTAACGCCGGACTGGAAGTCACCGACGCCAACCGTGACCGCATCGGCGTGGCCATGGGTTCAGGCATTGGCGGTCTGACCAATATCGAAGAAACCAGCCGCACCTTGCATGAGACTGGCCCACGTCGAATTTCACCGTTCTTCGTACCGGGCTCGATCATCAATATGATTTCCGGCTTCCTGTCCATTCATCTGGGTGCACAGGGACCGAACTACGCAATCGCCACGGCGTGTACCACAGGTACGCACTGCATTGGCATGGCGGCACGCAACATTGCCTACGACGAAGCCGACGTGATGATCGCCGGCGGCGCCGAAATGGCCGCGTGCGGCCTGGGCATGGGCGGCTTCGGCGCGTCCCGTGCGCTGTCGACCCGCAACGACGAGCCGACCCGTGCCAGTCGTCCGTGGGACAAGGGCCGTGACGGCTTTGTGCTCTCCGACGGTGCCGGTGCGCTGGTGCTCGAAGAGCTGGAGCACGCCAAGGCGCGTGGTGCCACTATCTACGCCGAATTGATCGGGTTTGGCATGAGCGGCGACGCTTACCACATGACTTCACCGCCGTCCGACGGAGCGGGTGCTGCGCGTTGCATCACCAATGCCCTGCGCGATGCGAAGGTCAACCCCAACCAGGTGCAGTACATCAACGCCCATGGCACTTCGACCCCGACCGGCGACCTGGCGGAAGCAGAGGCCATCAAGTCGGTGTTCGGCGAGCACGCCTATAAGCTGGCGGTCAGCTCCACCAAGTCCATGACCGGCCACCTGTTGGGTGCGGCGGGCGCGGTCGAGGCGATCTTCAGTGTGATGGCAATCAGGGATCAGGTCGCTCCGCCGACTATCAACCTTGATGAGCCGGACGAAGGCTGCGACCTGAACTTCGTGCCCCACGAAGCGCAGCCCATGCCGATCGACGTGGCGATTTCCAACTCGTTCGGTTTCGGTGGCACCAACGGTTCCCTGGTGTTCCGCCGGTTCGCCGAGTGATGCACAGCTGGGTCGACGGTCAGCCAGCGGACAGCGTGCCCCTGAAAGATCGCGGCCTGGCCTATGGCGATGGGGTGTTCGAGACCATCGCCGTCAAGGCCGGGCAGCCGTTGCTGCTCGACCGTCACCTGCAACGCCTGGAAGAGGGTTGCAGGCGTTTGGCATTGGTGGTGGATCACGGGTTGATTCGCCACGAAGTGCTGAGCTTCGCCGCCGCCCTTGGCGACGGTATTCTCAAATTGATCCTCACCCGTGGCGACAGCTTGCGCGGTTACGGGATCAACCCTGGCGCCCCGGTGCGCCGCATCTTGCAGGGCAGCGCGCCCGCTGTTTACCCGCCCACCCATGAAGTCGAAGGCGTGCGCCTGTTCGCGTGTGCCACGCGCTTGGCGCAGCAGCCGTTGCTGGCCGGTATCAAGCACCTCAATCGCCTGGAGCAGGTGATCGCGCGTGCGGAATGGCAAGATACCGAACATGCCGAAGGCCTCATGCTGGATATGTCTGGCCGGGTGATCGAAGGCATATTCAGCAACCTATTCCTGGTGAGCAACGGCTTGTTACTAACCGCTGATCTGAGCCGTTGTGGCGTTGCGGGCGTGATGCGCGCTGAAGTGCTGGCCCAGGCACAAGCGCTGGGCGTCCCGGTGGCCGTGGCCGACATCAGTGTGGAGCAGTTGCAACAGGCCGATGAAGTCTTCGTCTGCAACAGTGTTTATGGCATTTGGCCGGTGCGAGGCTGCGCTGCGATGAGCTGGCCGGTTGGGCCGCTCACCCGTAAACTGCAGGGCATTGTTCGCGCGCTATTGGATATTTGAGTTGATACGAAAACTGGTGTTACTGCTGCAGATCAGCCTGATCTCGGCGGCTTTGCTCGTGGGCTTTTCTGCCTGGAAACTCGACTCTGCCCTCAAGCAGCCCCTGAAGCTGCCTCAGGAGCAGTTGCTCGACGTACCCGCTGGCGCTACGCCGACGGGCACCTTCAATCGTCTGGAAGCCGACGGCGTGCTCGACGATGCATTCTGGTTGCGTCTGTACTGGCGCTTCAACCTCGAAGGCCAGCCACTGCACAGCGGCGAGTACCGCATGAGCCCGGGCCTTACCGCCGAGGGTTTGATCGGCCTGTGGCAGCGCGGCGAAGTGGTGCAGTACAGCCTGACCTTGGTGGAGGGCTGGAATTTCCGTCAGGTGCGCACCGCCCTGGCCAAGCATGAAAAGATCGTGCAGACCCTCGCGGGCCTGACTGACAGCGAAGTGATGGATAAGCTCGGCCACCCAGGTGTGTTTCCTGAAGGGCGGTTCTTCCCCGACACCTACCGTTTTGTCCGCGGCATGACTGATGTCGAGTTCCTGAAAAAAGCTTACAACCGCCTGGACGATGTACTCGCCCAGGAGTGGAGCAAGCGTGCCGCCGACGCGCCCTACACCGACCCTTACCAAGCACTGATCATGGCGTCGCTCGTGGAAAAGGAGACCGGGGTGCCTCAGGAGCGCGGGCAGATTGCCGGTGTGTTTGTGCGTCGCCTGAAGATCGGCATGTTGCTGCAGACCGACCCCACCGTGATCTACGGCTTGGGTGAGCGCTACAACGGTAAATTGACCCGCGCCCACCTCAAGGAAGCCAACCCCTACAACACCTACATGGTTGCTGGCCTGCCGCCCACGCCCATCGCGATGGTCGGTCGCGAGGCGATCCATGCAGCACTGAACCCGGTACCGGGCAGCAGCCTGTATTTCGTCGCCCGTGGCGATGGTAGCCATATATTCTCGGATAACCTGGATGCGCATAATGCCGCCGTGCGTGAGTTCCAACTCAAGCGCCGTGCCGATTACCGTTCCAGCCCGGCACCGGTGGTGAAACCGCCTGAAGATTCGGCACCTTCCAGCGATGCGCCTACCCCCGACGCTCCGATCGAGCCCGCGCCGGACACGACCGCGCCGCAAAGCCCGCAATGACTCTGACTAAGGACTGCCTGTGACTGGCTTGTTTATTACCCTGGAAGGCCCGGAAGGCGCCGGCAAAAGCACTAACCGTGACTACCTGGCCGAGCGCCTGCGTGCGCAGGGCATCGAGGTGGTGCTGACCCGTGAGCCGGGTGGTACGCCGTTGGCCGAGCGCATTCGCGACGTCCTGCTGACCCCGGGTGACGAGCCGATGAATCCGGACACCGAGTTGCTCCTGGTGTTTGCCGCCCGTGCCCAGCACCTGGCCGAAGTGATTCGCCCGGCCCTGGCGCGGGGTGCCGTGGTGATCTGCGACCGGTTTACCGATTCCACCTACGCCTACCAGGGTGGGGGCCGGGGGTTGTCCATGGAGCGCATCACCACCCTGGAAACCTTCGTGCAAGGCGATCTGCGCCCCGACCTGACCCTGTTGTTCGACCTGCCGGTGGAAGTGGGCATGGCCCGCGCCAGAGCGCGAGGTCGTCTGGATCGTTTCGAGTTGGAAGGCCAAGCCTTCTTTGATGCAGTGCGCAGCGCTTTCCTGCAGCGCGCCAAGGCCGAACCCGCACGTTATTATCTATTGGACGCCGCCCAGCCGCTGAGTCAGGTGCAACAGGCTATCGACGCGCTGCTGCCCACTTTGTTGGAGCGTAGCCGTGGCTGAGTCCTACCCGTGGCAGGACGGCCTCTGGCAGCAACTGGCGGGGCGCGCCCAGCACGCCCACGCCTATCTGCTGCATGGGCCGGTGGGCATCGGTAAACGCCACCTCGCCGAGCGCCTGATGGGCAGCCTGTTGTGCCAACGCCCGGTCAATCTGGAGGCATGTGGCGAGTGCAAGTCCTGCCTGTTGCTCAAGGCTGGCAGTCACCCGGACAACTATGTGCTGGAGCCCGAGGAAGCGGACAAGGCCATCAAGGTCGACCAAGTGCGCGACCTGGTGAGCTTCGTGGTGCAGACCGCGCAGATGGGCGGGCGCAAAGTGGTGCTGATCGAACCGGTCGAGGCGATGAACATCAACGCGGCCAACGCCTTGCTCAAAAGCCTTGAAGAGCCGTCCGGCGATACCGTGCTGTTGCTGGTGAGCCACCAGTCCAGCCGCTTGTTGCCGACCATTCGCAGCCGTTGCGTGCAGCAGGCTTGCCCGTTGCCCAGCGAAGCCATGAGCCTGCAATGGCTGGCGCAGGCGTTGCCGGAATGCAGCGCAGAAGAACGAGGCGAGTTGCTGACCCTGGCGGCTGGCTCGCCTTTGGCGGCAGTGAAGCTGCAGGCTCAGGGCGTGCGCGAACAGCGTGCACTGGTCGTGGATGGCGTGAAGAAACTGCTCAAGCAGGAATTGTCCGCCACGCAACTGGCCGAAAGCGCCTGGAAGGATATTCCGCTGTTGCTGTTGTTCGACTGGTTCTGCGACTGGTCCAGCCTGATCCTGCGCTACCAGCTCACCCAGGATGAGAACGGCCTGGGCTTGGCGGATATGCGCAAGGTCGTGCAATACCTGGCGCAAAAAAGTGCCCAGGACAAAGTGCTGAACATCCAGGACTGGATCCTCGCCCAGCGCCAGAAAGTCCTCGGCAAGGCCAACCTCAACCGCGTGCTGTTGCTCGAGGCGTTGCTGGTGCAGTGGGTCGGCCTGCTCGGGCGCCGTTAAATTCCGTGGCTGACGGGTGTATCGTTGGCCCTACCTCTTTTGTGACTTAAGCTCAGATTCCTATGCTCGTAGATTCCCATTGCCACCTTGATCGCCTCGACCTTGCCCAGCACGGCGGCTCCCTCGACGTCGCCCTTGAAGCTGCCCGCCAGCGTGGGGTAGGGCACTTCCTGTGCATTGGCGTCAGCGCCGACAACGCCGCCGACGTCAAAGCCCTGGCTGATCGCTACGCCGACGTCGATTGCTCGGTGGGCATTCACCCGCTTGACCTCAAGCCAGGCGAAGCGCCGGCTCTGGACTGGCTACTGGGCGAACTCAACCATCCGCGAGTGGTGGCCATTGGCGAAACCGGCCTGGACTATCACTACGAGCCTGAAGCTGCCGAGTTGCAGCAGGCCTCGTTCCGCCTGCACCTGCAAGCCGCCCAGCAGACGGGCAAGCCGGTGATCGTGCACACCCGAGGCGCCCGTGCCGATACCCTGGCTTTGCTGCGTGAAGCCGCGTTGTCGCAGGCTGGCGTGTTGCACTGCTTTACCGAAGACTGGGATATGGCCAAGGCGGCCCTAGACCTGGGGTTCTATATTTCCCTGTCGGGCATCGTCACCTTCCGCAATGCCGACGCGCTGCGCGATGTGGCCCGCCAGGTGCCCGCCGACCGCCTGCTGGTGGAAACCGACTCGCCGTACCTGGCGCCCATACCCCATCGCGGCAAACCGAACTTGCCCGAATATGTACGTGACGTGGCTGATTACCTGGCGATGCTGCGCGGTGAGTCGTACGAGCGCTTTGCCGAGCAGACTACCGAGAACTTCAAGCGCCTGTTCCCGCTGGCCCACGTGGCCGGTTAGGGCGGTCGAATCCCAGGCAAAAAAAACCCGGGTTCTGGGGGGTGAATCCGGGCTAAGACCATTAGGAGTAAAACAAGGGCACGCAGTCCGTCGGTACCCAGGTCGACGCGTCACTTGGGGGAGATGTCGCGCCGACAGTTGAAGTATTGACCACTATCCCATTCAGTCCAGTCGTGATTGATCGTTTTTTAAACAGATTTGGAATACGCGGCCTTCGCTTGAGTTCTCATTGCGCTGATGGGCAGGTTCAGGTGTTGCGTATTATTTCTGACTGATAACGGCGAAATCGTTGGTGCATTGAAAGTTATGTGCCTGACGGGTTCACATAGACATTGCCCAACGACCGTTCAGTCGGGATAATCCCTCGCACCGGGTAAATCGTATCGCCACGTATCCATGGCCCTGCGCAACCCTCCCTATTTCCGACCTTTGCAGACTCTTCCTCATGCACAAAGAACCCCGTAAGGTCCGTGAATTTCGCCGCCGTGAGCAGGAAATTCTCGACACCGCGCTCAAGCTGTTCCTCGAACAAGGTGAAGACAGCGTCACCGTCGAGATGATTGCGGATGCCGTGGGTATCGGCAAAGGCACGATCTACAAACACTTCAAGTCCAAGGCCGAAATCTACCTGCGCCTGATGCTCGACTACGAGCGTGATTTGAACGAGTTGCTGCACTCGGCGGATGTCGACAAAGACAAGGAAGCCCTGTCCCGCGCTTACTTCGAGTTCCGCATGCGTGATCCGCAGCGCTACCGCCTGTTCGACCGCCTGGAAGAGAAGGTTGTCAAAGGTCACCAGGTGCCGGAGATGGTCGAGGAGCTGCACAAGATCCGCGCCTCGAACTTCGAACGCCTGACCCTGTTGATCAAGGGCCGTATCAGCGAAGGCAAGCTTGAAGACGTGCCACCGTATTTCCACTACTGCGCCGCCTGGGCCTTGGTGCATGGCGCTGTGGCGCTGTACCACTCGCCGTTCTGGAGCAATGTGCTGGAAGACCAGGAAGGTTTCTTCCAATTCCTGATGGACATCGGCGTGCGCATGGGCAACAAGCGCAAGCACAGCCCGGAACTGCCGGGCGCCGAGAAGAGCGGCGACACCCCTGCCACGTAAGTCATTCGCCACAGTGATGGCGCAACGATTTACTGCCAGGCGCAGTAACCCAGGAATATACTCAGGCAAGGACCTTGCTAAAAGCTGAGTTATGAGTCAGCTTTTAGCGCGCCCGAATTATCCTCTGCCGGAGTGATCCATGATCGTTGATCGTCAAGGCAGGCGTTTTCGCAATTTGCGGATCAGCCTGACTTCAGCCTGCAATTATGCGTGTACCTATTGCGTGCCTGACGGCAAGCGGCTGGTGGCTGCCCAGGATGAACTGTCGGCCGAGGCCATGGCCCGAGGCGTGGCTTACCTGATCGAAGCGGCGGGTATCGAGCGCTTGCGCATTACCGGCGGTGAGCCGTTGGTCAGCCCCAAGTTGGAAGCCTTCATGGGGGCGGTAGGGCAGATGGGCCTGAGCGACATCAGCCTGACCACCAACGGCCAACTGCTGGCGCGTAAACTGCCGTTGCTGGTGGCAGCCGGTATTCGGCGCATCAATGTCTCCCTCGACACGCTGGATGCCGACGCTTTCCGCAGTATCGCCCGTGGCGGCGACCTGGCCACCGTGCTCGATGGCATGGACCAGGCCAGTGCTGCCGGAATCAAGATCAAGGTCAACATGGTGCCGTTGCGCGGCCAGAACCTGGACCAGGTGATGCCGTTGCTCGATTACTGCCTGGCGCGTGGCTACGAGCTGCGCTTTATCGAACTGATGCGCATGGGGCACCTGGCCAAAGACTCCAACGCGTTCCTGCAACAGTTCGTCAGCTTGCAACAGCTGCTCAGCTTGATCGGCGAGCAACATGAATACCTGCAAGCCAACGCACCCGTCGATGCGACGGCGGTACGCTACGAAGTGCCGGGCAAAGGCTTCTTCGGTGTGATCGCCAACGAGAGCGTACCGTTCTGCCGTACCTGTTCGCGGTTGCGGTTGTCCTCCACCGGTTGGCTGCATGGGTGCCTGTCGTCCAGCAATCGCCATTATGTCGGTGACTTGCTCGATCAACCGCGTCACCAGGCGTTGCCGGCGTTGCAGGGCTTGTTGATGAAGGCCTTGGCTGACAAGCAGGAAGTGGCGTTCTCCGGCGGTGCCACGATCATGAAGATCATTGGTGGCTAAGCTAGATATTGCGGGTTCACACATTTGATTTGTAGCGCAGCTGAATGGCGCGGATTCTGCATCCCACGCCCCATTCGCCGGTTTCCTGTCACCGGCCTCTGGAGGATTAGGATGCGTAGTCTGGTTTTGCTGCTGGCGTCATTGGCCCTGGGCGGTTGCATGACCGTCAGTGATATGGCCGAAGGCACCCGCTATCAGATGAGCGATGCCGGGCTGCTCGATCACAGCGATACGCGCCGTACCGCCTCGGTGCGCATACAGCCGGATTCCTTTGTATTTATCGCCCAAGGCGCCTTCGTGCCGCCGGGCAGCGCCTACCCGCGGCCCAATGTGGTGGCCGAGGAAGCATTCAATGGCTTCGTTGAATATTTCCCCATGGTGCGTCGCGCCCGCCAGCCCGAAGGTCTTGAACAGGCCATGGCCGAAGCCCGTGCCGTCGGTGCTCACTACCTGCTGTATTGCCGTTTTGCGGCAGCCGATGACCGTATCGGCAACGCCGACGAGTGGACCGACCAGCAAGCCCTGGACCGCCTTGGCCTGGACAGCGGGGTGATCCAAGTCATGTTGATCGAGACCAGCACCCAGTATTTGATTGATACTGCACGTATTCGCAGTCGTGGCGGTTTACTGACGTTCCACGACACATCGCCACAAGATTTGATCGCTCGCCCCCTGGCGCAATATGCCCGCGGTTTGCTGGGTATGAGTGATCAGTAAGACAGAGGAGCCCGCCATGACCGATTCCGCCAAGGCCAATGATCTATTGGCCCAACTGCCCAAGGGCAAGGGGCCGGCACCGGTGCATTTGTGGAACCCGGATTTCTGCGGCAACATCGACATGCGCATCGCCCGCGATGGCACCTGGTTCTACCAGGGCACACCTATCGGGCGAAAGCCGATGGTCAAGTTGTTCTCCAACATCATCCGCCGCGACGGCGATGATTATTTCCTGGTGACGCCCGTGGAGAAGGTCGGCATCCGTGTCGATGACGCACCCTTTGTTGCAGTGACACTGGAAGTGCAAGGGCAGGGCGAAAGCCAGGTATTACGCTTTACCACCAACGTCGACGAACAGGTCGAGGCAGGTCTCGAGCACCCGCTGCGGGTGGTGACCGACCCTATCACCCAGGAACCCGCCCCCTATGTGCGCGTTCGCACCAACCTCGAAGCCCTAGTGCATAGAAACGTTTTTTACCAGTTGGTGGAGCTGGCGGTGAGCCGTCCGATCAACGGTCAGAACTGGCTTGGCGTCTGGAGCAGCGGGGAGTTTTTCCCCATCGGCCTGGAGCCCTGAGGCGGTTTTTGTCTTTAGCCTGAAATAATCCTCTTGCGGTAAACGCGCGCTTTCGGTTATCAATTTGTACATGATTAGACATGTTCGATTTGATAAGAAAAAACGCGTCGTCGATGAGCTCATCCGCCGTATCGAAGGTGGAGTCATGGCCGACGGCTTTCTGTTGCCGGGCGAGCACCAACTGGCCGAGGAGTTTGCGGTCAGCCGCGGCACGCTGCGCGAGGCGCTGGCCGAGCTCAAGCGTCGCAACTACATCGCCACCCAGAGCGGCGTCGGTTCGATTGTCACCTTTGACGGCATGGTGTTGGACCAACGCAGCGGTTGGGCCCAGGCCCTGGCCGATACGGGCGCCCAAGTAAGCACCGACGTCCTGCGTTTCGAAGCCGTGACGCGCCCGGATCTGTTCAGCCGTTTCGGCACCGACCAGTTCATTACCCTTGACCGCCTCCGGCGCACGGCTGACGGTACAGCGGTGTCGCTGGAACGCTCGTTGATGCCGGCCGTTGGCGATCTGGAAAACCTGCCCCACATTGGGCTGATCGATAATTCCCTGACCATCACCCTGGCCGCCTACGGCTACGTCGGGGCCGACGGTGACCAGTGGATCGGTGCTGAACCCCTGAGCGATGAAGACGCCGAATTACTCGGGCGCCCCAGCGGTACGGTATTTCTCAAGGCGTCGCGCACCACCTATGATCGTCGCGAGCGTTTCATGGAGCATGTCGAAAGCCTGCTTGACCCGTTGCACTTTCGCCTGCATCTGCAGTTTGGAGCGTCGAAATGAGCCGAGAAAATCGCGCACTTGGCGCCTTTTATGGCCTGGCCCTGGGCGATGCCTTGGGCATGCCCACCCAATCCTTGAGCCGCGAGCAGGTACAAAAGCGCTTCGGTGCTATCACCGCCTTGGAAGATGCCGACGCGGACCAGCCCATTGCGCCCAACATGCCTGCCGGTTCCATCACCGATGACACCGAACAAGCCATCCTGGTTGCCGAGTTACTGGTGCAAGGCCAGGGCCAGATCGAGCCCGCCGTGCTTGCCCAGCGCCTGATCGACTGGGAAGCGGGGATGCGCGCCAAGGGTTCTCAGGACTTGCTCGGGCCGTCCACCAAACGCGCGATCGATATGATCCTCGCCGGTCATACTCCGGAGGAATCCGGGCGCTACGGCACCACCAATGGTGCGGCCATGCGCATCACCCCGGTGGGCATCGCCGCCGATGTCAGCGACCCGGCGCGGTTTATCCAGGCGGTGATCCAGGCGTGCCAGGTCACCCATAACACCAACCTGGGTATTTCCAGCGCTGCGGCCGTGGCGGCGGTGGTCTCGGCTGGCATCAATGGCGTGGACCTGGGGGAAGCCCTGAATATCGGGACCCAGATTGCCCGACAGGCCGAAAGCCATGGTCACTGGATCGCGGGCGGACGCATTTCTACCCGCATCAGTTGGGCTCGCACCCTGAGCGTCGGCAGCGGCGACAAAGCGTTGTTTGCCGACCTGCTTTACGAGTTGATCGGTACTTCGGTGGCTTCCCAGGAGTCGGTGGTGGTCTCGTTTGCCTTGGCTCAGCAAGTGGCGTCGGGTGATATGAATGCCTTCGAAGCCCTGTGCCTGGCGGCCAGCCTGGGCGGCGACACCGACACCATTGCCGCGATTCTGGGCGCCATGCTGGGGGCGTGCCTGGGTATGCAGTGCTGGCCTGAGGCGTTGGTTGAACAGGTCAAGCGGGTCAATGGCCTGGACTTGCAGCCGCTGGCCCAAGGGTTATTGGCCTTGCGATAAACACGGAACCAAATGTGGGAGCTGGCAAGCCAGCTCCCACATTCAAAAGCGTTGGGTCAGGAAGACCGGATAAAGATTCGACTCGCTGCCACAACCACAACAACAATACAGGCATCAGGAGCCCCCCTTAATGAGCAGCCCCTCTTCCGGCCAAACCGCCGGGCAACTGGAAACACGCGGCATTGAGCCGGTCCCGGAAGGCGAGTGCAACGGTCATCCGCTGCAACTGTTCTGGGTGTGGTTCGCGGCCAATATCAGCATCCTCGGTTTGCCCCTTGGTGCAACGCTGGTGGCGTTTCGTGGCCTGGCCATCTGGCAGGCGATCATCGTCGCGATTCTTGGCGCCGCGGGCTCCTTTGCCGTAGTGGGCATCATCTCCATCGCCGGTCGCCGTGGTCGTGCGCCCAGCCTGACCTTGTCCCGCGCCATTTTCGGTGTGCGCGGCAATATCGGCCCGACATTGGTGTCGCTGATGTCCCGCCTCGGTTGGGAAACCGTCAACACCACCACCGCAGCCTTCGTATTGTTGTCGTTGAGCTCCATCCTGTTCGGCTCGGCAGTGGAGGCCAAGAGCGCGCCGGTGCTCACCCTGATCTTCATTGCCATCTTCGTGCTGTTGACCCTGGCCGTATCGGGCCTGGGCCACGCCACGTTGCTGGTGATCCAGAAGTGGGCCACCTACGTATTCGGCGGCCTGAACATTCTGGTGGGCGGCTTTCTGTGTGCCACCATCGACTGGAGCGCGGTGTTCAACGCCACCCCGGCGCCGTTGAGCGCGATGATCATTGGCGTAGGCACCATGGCTGCCGGTACCGGTATCGGTTGGGCCAACGCCGGTGCAGACATGTCGCGTTACCAGCACCGCAGCGTCAAGGCCGTGCGCCTGGTGGCCTCCGCCGCGTTTGGTGCAGGTATCCCGCTGGTGCTACTGATCACCCTGGGTGGCCTGTTGTCGGTGGGTAACAATGACCTGGCATCGGCCACCGACCCCATCATCGCGATCCGCGACATGCTGCCGACCTGGATGGCCGTGCCGTACCTGATCACCGCGTTCGGCGGCCTGTTGCTGTCGAACAACCTGTCGGTGTACTCGGCCGGCCTCACTACCCTGACCCTGGGCTTGAAGGTCAAGCGCGTGCATGCAGTGATCGTCGATATCGTGGCGATTTTTGCCGGCTCCATCTATTTCATGCTGATCGCCGATAGCTTCTATGGCCCGTTCATTACCTTCATTTCGCTGCTGGCGGTGCCGATCACGGCGTGGGTTGGGATTTTCGTGGTCGACCTGATTCACCGTCATTACTACAGCCCCACCGACCTGCTGGACGTCAGCCCCAACAGTGCCTACTGGTATCGCGGCGGCGTGGAGTGGCGTGCATTTGGCGCCTGGGCCGTGGCCATTGTGCTGGGGTTCAGCTTCACCACCATCGGCACCACCGCCGAAAACATTTGGTTTGCCGGGCCGCTGTCCGACTCCTGGCTTGGCCACAACGGGCTGGGCTGGATCGTGACCTTCGTGGTGGCTGGCGGAATATATGCAGTCTTGGGCGGGGCCTCTGACCGTCGTCCGGGTTTAGCAGAGAGCGCCAATGTCTAGATTGCTGCACACCGGCCAGGTCATTGTCGACCTGGTCATGGGCCTCGACACCCTGCCGGCAAGCGGCGGTGACGTGCTGGCCAACTCCGCCAGTTTCCAAGTCGGTGGCGGTTTCAACGTAATGGCTGCGGCACGGCGCAATGGGTTGCCGGTGGTTTACCTGGGCCGCCATGGCGATGGGCGCTTTGGCGAGCTGGCGCGTGCCGCGATGCAGGCCGAAGGTGTTGAAATGGCCTTGGCGGCCAGCGCTGGCAAAGATACCGGGTTGTGCGTGTCGCTGACTGAAGCGAGCACCGAACGCACCTTCATCTCCCATCTCGGCGCCGAGGGTGAGCTGAGTGCCGACGACTTGGCTCAGATCGTCCCGCGTATCGATGATTATGTGTACGTCAGTGGCTACAGCTTGCTGCTTGAAGGTAAGGCGCAGCCGTTGCTTGACTGGCTGCTGGCGCTTCCGCGAGAGATCGTGGTGGTATTCGACCCGGGCCCGCTGGTCAAGGCGCCGGACTCGGCGTTGATGCGTGCCTTGTTGCCGCGTATCGACATCTGGACCAGCAATGGCCCTGAAGCCCTCGCGTTTACCGGGGCGGCGGATATGAGTCAGGCGCTGCCCATGCTGAATCAGCACTTGCAGGCACTGCTGGTTGTGCGTGATGGACCAAATGGTTGCTGGGTAGGGCGCGGGGCAGAGACTGAGCATGTACCTGGCTTCAAGGTGCAGGCGGTAGACAGCAATGGTGCGGGGGATGCGCATGCAGGGGTATTTATTGCCGGGTTGGCGCAGGGCTTGAAACCCGTTGAGGCGGCGCGTCGAGCGAACGCAGCGGCGGCGTTGGCGGTGACGCGTTGGGGGCCGGCCACTTCACCTGGCGTCACCGAAGTCGACGCATTGCTGGCTGAATAAATACGCACAACCCTGGGGGAGCGGGCTTGCTCGCGAAGGAGGTGTATCAGTTAAAGCATGTGCTGACTGACACACCGCATTCGCGAGCAAGCCCGCTCCCACAACGGGTTCTGCGTCTAACCTGCTTTTTTCAGCGCTTGAACCAACTCATCTTTGCGCATGGTTGAGCGCCCAGGAATATCCTTGGCCCGCGCCTCTTTCATCAAACTTTCCTTGGTCTGCGTACCCAGCGAAGCCCCACTGCTGCGCGGGTGGCCTTCACGGCTGGCAGCGGCACGCTTGGCCGATTCCTGCCGGTCCTGGGTTTTCTTGGCCGGTGCTTTGCGCCTGCCTGATCCGCCGGCTTTTTCACCACCGCCGGACTGTTTGTTGACGGTCGCCCAGGCACGAGCTTCGGCTTCATCCTTGGGCAACCCTTTGTGCTCATAACTGTCTTCGATATGAGCGGCCTTGCGTTTCTGTTCGTCGGTGTATTTGGCTTTGCTTCCACGAGGCATCGCTAAAACTCCCTCTGGCCCCAGTCGCGGGGCCAGGCCAGAAATGGATTACTGAGTACTTTGAGCGTCGAGCTTGCGCGCCTCATCCACACCAGAAGCGGTGAGCTTGATCGGCAGGTTCAACGCGTACTCGCCGGCGTCGTCGGTGGTCACATGCCCATCCTTGATCAGCCCGCGGTCCTGCAGGAACGCCAAGACACTGGCGACCTCTTTTTCACCGCGGTAATTGTCCAGCACCTCCTTGCCCAAGCCTTGCGGATGGGCGTGCAGCAGGCGGGTGAGGACTTCTTTTTCAAGGTTTCTATCGACGTTCATGCGTACCTCTTCACTGGGAAATGGTCGGGTGTTGGTCGTACCAAGGGTGCATCAAGGCGCTGGTTGTTTCTGCGCGCCGGGGATGTTCGAGTCGTCGCCCTTGTTGATCTTCGGCTCATTGTTGCTCGTGCCAGGGCCCATCTTGCCGTTGCCTACGGCAGGCGGTGCCTGGCGCTGGGTGTCGTTGCCTTTGGTGCGTGGGTCGGCGCTGTTGTCGATGATCGCGCCACCGTTGGTATCCAGGCCCGTGCCCATGGATTTTTGCGACTCGGTAGTGGCGTCCGGCGTTGGATCGGTGGGGCCAGTGGTCGAGCTAGCCGCGAAGGCGCTCAAGGACGCGGCAGACAACAGGCCGGTGAGGGCGAGGGCAGCAAATTTGGAGTTTTTCATCAGGGTGTCTCCATATGATTAATGTCCTTACCCTGTATTGGTCTGCCCGCGTTTGCCGATCGTGCCGGGAGGGCGACGAACGGTATCAGCTCACCTGTATCACTTTGTGTGCCGATACTCGGCGCGCTATCACACGTGCCACCGTGATCGCCCAGTTGAAGGCCGCGATCACCAGTACGCTCAACATCATTGTCGCAAGGCCGAAGTCAACGATGATCTTGCCTGCGAGCCAGGGAAACCCGAAGACGCCGATAAAGTACGCCAGGCTGAACAACAACAACGCCTGGGAAGTGGTGCCGCTGGGCGCTTCGTTGGCTACCAGGCCGTTGATCACTGAATACGTCAGGCCATACCCGATCCCTAGCGTGGCGGCGGCGAGCACATAACTGAGGTTGCCGCTGACACCAAACGCGAACAGCGTGATCGCGCCGAGCATCACCCCGGATAATACGCAGGCAGCCTGGTACGCATCGCGCTTGACCACGAAACCGGCGATCAGCAGGCGACTGATAATTGCCGCTGTCAGGAAACCCGCGAAGAACAGCGAATAGTCCAGCTTATGGGCAACGGCATAGCTGGTCTGGAACGAAGATAGCCCCCCGAATACGCAGCCACCCAGGCCAACCATCAGGATGGCGAACGCCGCCTTGGAAGACAGTACGCGGCGGCTTGCAGCCCAGGAAATCCTGGAGGTCGGTACATTCGCGTGCTGTCGCAACCGAGAGCCCATGCGCCAGAACATCACCACCCCGGCGAGGCTGGCGAGCCCGGCAATATAAAACGCCGTTGTCAGGGGCAGGTCCAGCGCAGTGGCGGCGCGTCCCAGCAAAGGGCCGGAACCTATGCCGCTCAACATACTGCCCGAGAGCAAGGCGAAATATTTGGCCCGCTGGCGGGGTTCCACCAGCAGCGTCACGATGATCGGACCCAAGGTATAGAACACGCCCCAGCCCAAGCCAAGGGACAATCCAAACAGCATCAAGCCCTGGCCAAACCCTGGCGTCAGGGCAAACCCCAGGCAGGCCACCACTAACAATAGGCCGGTGCTCGCAATCGCTCGCGCCGCGCCCATCGCATCGGCCAGATGCCCGGAAAGCACCACCGCTACGAAGGTGCTGAGCATTGCCGTGGCAATGACACTGCCCGCGTCGTGTTCATTACCGCCACGGGCATGGATCAGCAGTGACAACAAAAAGGTCGAGCCGTAAGACAGTGACAGCAGGAAACTGGCGAGGCAGAACAGCGCGAATGTCTTGGTGCCCACTGGTGGCGTGGCGTGCATGAGCAGGTCTCTGATCGTTGGATTTATGCCCATTGTTTACCATGGGCGTCCCCAGGCTTTGTTCTGTGGTTGCTGATGCTTGCTTCACCCCGCGCCGGAGTGAAACGCGCTGATTGGCATCAATTGCACTGCAAACGGCCATCAAACCGTCTTAGTATGTGGCCTTTGAATTTGCCCAAGGCTCGCCCATGACCATCGAGATTCGCCCCGCCGTGCCCAGCGATGCTGCGCAGATCCTGACCTTTATCACTGAACTTGCCGAGTACGAGAAAGCCCGGCATGAAGTGATCGCCAGCGTGGTGGATATCGAACGCAGCCTGTTCAGCGAAGGCGCCACGGCCCATGGCCTTATCTGCTTGCGCGACGGCTTGCCGATTGGCTTTGCGGTGTTCTTTTTCAGTTACTCGACGTGGCTGGGCAGTAACTGCCTGTACCTGGAAGATCTGTACATCAACCCGGAACAACGCGGCGGCGGGGCCGGCAAGAAGTTGCTGCGCCACTTGGCCAAGATCGCGTGTGACAACGGTTGCGGGCGCTTTGAATGGAGCGTGCTGGACTGGAACGAGCCAGCGATTGCCTTCTACAAATCCATAGGCGCCCAGCCTCAGGAAGAATGGGTGCGTTATCGCATGGAAGGCGATGCCCTGCGCGACTTTGCCCAAGGCTGAAGCCTCATTTATGTAAACACTAAAACCAGATGTGAGCTTTCCTGTGGCGAGCAAGCTTGCTTGCGCTGGGGTGCGAAGCGCCCCCCAAAAGCGGGAGTCTGCTGCGCAGACAGCGGGAGCAAGCTCCCTCGCCACAGCTAACCCGCTCGAACATTTTTTTATTTTTCTCAATATATGGGATCTTAATTTATATATTGAGATATTTCAGGCGATGGGTTTATAGTCGCCAGCATCAGCACTCACTACTAAAAATAAAAAGGTGAAGCGATGCAGGCGCAACCGTTGTCCCTACCCGCCGTGCCCGAGCCGACTTATGGCGAGCGGCTGAAGAACAAGGTGGTGATCGTCACCGGCGCCGCCCAAGGCATTGGCGAAGCCATCGTTGCCTGTTTCCAGGCCCAGCAGGCGCGGTTGATCATTGCGGATATCCAGGGCGACAAAGTCGAGAAAATCGCCGCTCATTGGCGCGAACACGGTGCGCAGGTTTACGCCCAACCGGTTGATATCACTTCCAAGGATCAATGGCAGGCACTGGTCAACCTGGCCATCGAGCGCTTTGGCCGCGTGGATGTGCTGGTCAACTGTGCCGGGGTCAACGTGTTCCGTGACCCGCTGGAGATGAGCGAAGAGGACTGGCGCCGCTGTTTCGCCATCGACCTCGACGGCGCCTGGTACGGCTGCCGTTCGGTATTGCCGCACATGATCGAGCAGGGCATCGGCAACATCATCAATATCGCGTCCACCCATTCCAGCCACATCATTCCCGGTTGCTTTCCTTACCCTGTGGCCAAGCACGGCCTGCTCGGCCTTACCCGGGCCCTGGGCATCGAGTACGCGCCCAAGGGCATCCGCGTGAATGCCATCGCCCCCGGCTATATCGAAACCCAGCTCAACGTCGATTACTGGAACGGTTTCCCAGACCCCCACGCCGAACGCCAGCGTGCGTTCGACCTGCACCCGCCCAAACGCATTGGCCAGCCCATCGAAGTGGCCATGACAGCACTGTTCCTGGCGACCGACGAGGCGCCCTTTATCAACGCCACTTGCCTGATGATCGATGGCGGGCGGTCTGTGATGTACCACGACTAAAGCGTTTTCCAATAACAAGAAGGAGGTGGTCCATGTTCAAGCAAACACTCGGTGCCGTGGCACTGGCAATGGCGTTCTGCGGCTGGGTATCGGCTGAAGAAGTGAAGATCGGTTTCCTGGTCAAGCAGGCCGAGGAACCCTGGTTTCAAACGGAGTGGGCATTCGCGGAAAAAGCCGGCAAGGAGCATGGTTTCACCGTGATCAAGATCGCCGTGCCCGATGGCGAAAAAACCTTGTCGGCCATCGACAGCCTGGCCGCCAATGGCGCCAAGGGTTTTGTGATCTGCCCGCCGGACGTGTCCCTGGGCCCGGCCATCGTTGCCAAAGCCAAGGTCAACGGTTTGAAAGTGATGGCCGTGGATGATCGCTTTGTCGATGCCAAGGGCAACTTCATGGAAGACGTGCCATACCTGGGAATGGCCGCGTTTGAAGTGGGCCAGAAGCAGGGCGCCGCCATGGCCGCCGAAGCGAAAAAACGCGGTTGGGACTGGAAGGACACCTATGCGGTGATCAATACCTTCAACGAACTCGACACCGGTAAGAAGCGTACAGACGGCTCGATCAAATCCCTCGAGGAGGCCGGTATTCCCAAGGACCACATCCTCACCGCTGCGCTGAAAACCCTCGACGTCCCCGGCAGCATGGACGCCACCAACTCGGCCTTGGTCAAGCTGCCGAGCGGGGCGAAGAACCTGATCATCGGCGGCATGAACGACAACACCGTGCTCGGCGGCGTGCGCGCCACCGAAAGTGCCGGCTTCAAGGCCGCCAACGTCATCGGCATCGGCATCAATGGCACCGACGCCATTGGCGAATTGAAGAAAGCCGACAGCGGTTTCTTCGGCTCCATGCTGCCCAGCCCGCATATCGAGGGCTATAACACCGCGCTGGCGATGTACGAGTGGGTCACCACCGGCAAGGAACCGGCCAAATACACCGCCATGGACGAAGTGACCTTGATCACCCGCGCCAATTTCCAGGAAGAACTGACCAAGATCGGCCTGTGGAAATGAGCGGCGCGGCCCTGCGTTTCAATGGCATCGGCAAGGAGTTTCCCGGTGTGAAAGCCCTGGCGCAGATCAGCTTTGAAGCGCGGCCGCATTCGGTGCACGCGCTGATGGGCGAGAACGGCGCCGGCAAGTCGACCCTGCTGAAAATCCTCGGCGGCGCCTACATTCCGTCCAGCGGTACGGTGCAGATCGGCGCGCAGACCATGGCCTTCAAATGCGC
>NZ_FPJI01000019.1:0-94106 GCF_900119355.1 Pseudomonas sp. NFPP02 | reverse complement strand
GGCAAGTCGACCCTGCTGAAAATCCTCGGCGGCGCCTACATTCCGTCCAGCGGTACGGTGCAGATCGGCGCGCAGACCATGGCCTTCAAATGCGCCGCCGACAGCATCGCCAGCGGTGTGGCGGTGATTCACCAGGAGCTACATCTGGTGCCGGAAATGAGCGTGGCCGAGAACCTGTTCCTCGGGCATTTGCCCACGCGCTTTGGCGTGGTCAACCGGAGCCTGCTGCGCAAGCAGGCCCTGGCCTGCCTCAAGGGCCTGGCCGATGAAATCGACCCCGACGAGAAACTCGGGCGCCTGTCCCTGGGCCAGCGCCAATTGGTGGAAATCGCCAAGGCGCTGTCCCGTGGCGCCCATGTGATCGCCTTTGACGAGCCGACCAGTAGCCTCTCGGCGCGGGAAATCGACCGCTTGATGGCCATCATCACGCGCCTGCGCGACGAGGGCAAAGTGGTGCTCTACGTGTCGCACCGTATGGAAGAAGTGTTCCGTATCTGTGACGCAGTGACGGTGTTCAAGGACGGCCGCTACGTGCGCACCTTCGAGGACATGAGCACGCTGACCCACGACCAGTTGGTGACCTGCATGGTCGGTCGCGATATCCAGGACATCTACGATTACCGCCCGCGCGAGCAAGGCGAAGTCGCGCTCAAGGTGGACGGCTTGCTCGGCCCGGGCCTGCGTGAACCGATCAGTTTCCAGGTGCGCAAGGGCGAGATCCTGGGCCTGTTCGGGCTGGTGGGGGCGGGGCGTACCGAGCTGTTTCGCTTGCTCAGTGGGTTGGAGCGCGCCAGTGCCGGCAGCCTGGAACTGTGCGGGCAAGCGCTGCAACTGCGCTCACCCCGGGACGCCATCGCCGCCGGGGTATTGCTGTGTCCGGAGGATCGCAAGAAAGAGGGCATCATCCCGCTGGGCAGCGTCGCTGAAAACATCAACATCAGCGCGCGTGGCGCCCATTCCACCTTTGGCTGGCTGTTGCGCGAAGGCTGGGAGAAAGGCAACGCCGACCGACAGATCCAGGCGATGCGGGTCAAAACGCCGAACGCGGCGCAGAAGATCCTGTACCTGTCCGGCGGCAACCAACAGAAAGCCATTCTTGGCCGCTGGCTGTCGATGCCGATGAAGGTGTTGCTGCTCGACGAACCCACTCGCGGTATCGACATCGGCGCCAAGTCGGAGATCTACCAGATCATCCATAACCTGGCGGCCAGTGGCATTGCGGTGATCGTGGTGTCCAGCGACCTGATGGAGGTGATGGGCATCTCTGACCGCATCCTGGTGCTGTGCGAAGGCGCCCTGCGCGGCGAACAACTGCGCGAGCACGCGACTGAATCCAACCTGCTGCAACTGGCCTTGCCACGCGGCCTGGCGAACTGAGAGACGACCATGACCATTCAAAACAACGCGTTGCCCTCGGCACGCAAACCCCTCGATATGCGTGCATTGCTCGATAACTGGGCGATGCTCTTGGCGGCGGTGGGCATCTTCGTACTGTGCGCGCTGCTGATCGATAACTTCCTCTCTCCGCTCAACATGCGCGGCTTGGGCCTGGCGATTTCGACTGTCGGTATTGCCGCGTGCACCATGCTGTTCTGCCTGGCCTCGGGGCACTTCGACCTGTCGGTAGGCTCGGTGATCGCCTGCGCCGGGGTAGTTGCGGCGATTGTAATGCGCGATACCGACAGCGTGATGCTGGGCATTGGTGCAGCGCTGCTGATGGGCCTGATGGTGGGGCTGATCAATGGCATCGTGATCGCCAAACTGCGGGTCAACGCCTTGATCACTACGCTGGCGACCATGCAAATCGTGCGCGGCCTGGCTTACATCTTTGCCGACGGCAAGGCCGTAGGCGTGTCCCAGGAGCAATTCTTCGTGTTCGGCAACGGCCAATTGTTTGGTGTGCCGGTGCCGATCCTGATCACCATTGTCTGCTTCCTGTTCTTCGGCTGGCTGCTCAACTACACCACCTATGGGCGCAACACCATGGCCATCGGCGGTAACCCGGAGGCGGCGCTGCTGGCGGGCGTGAACGTTGACCGCACCAAGATCCTGATCTTTGCCGTGCACGGCCTGATTGGCGCGCTGGCGGGAGTGATCCTGGCTTCACGCATGACCTCCGGCCAGCCGATGATCGGCCAGGGCTTCGAGCTCACGGTGATCTCGGCCTGCGTGCTGGGTGGGGTGTCGCTGAGCGGCGGCATCGGCATGATCCGCCATGTGATTGCCGGGGTGTTGATTCTGGCGATCATCGAGAATGCGATGAACCTGAAGAACATCGATACCTTTTACCAGTATGTGATCCGCGGTTCGATCCTGCTGTTGGCCGTGGTCATCGACCGCATGAAACAACGCTGAACCCAGGCGCTGTGAAAAACCAATGTGGGAGCTGGCTTGCCTGCGATAGCGTTGGTTCAGGCAATAATTGAGTAGCCTGTGCCACCGCCATCGCAGGCAAGCCAGCTCCCACAATTTAATCAGCGGTGAACTTGAAAATAGTGTGTTGGGTGTAAGTCTGCCCTGGATTCAAACGCGTTGAGGCAAAGCTCGGCTGGTTAGGCGCATCCGGAAAATGCTGGGTCTCCAAGGTAAACCCACTCCAGTGCTGATAGGTCTTGCCGCCTTTGCCCTTCACCGAACCGTCCAGGAAGTTGCTGGTATAGAACTGCACGCCAGGCTCTGTGGTGTAGAGCTGCAAACGTCGGCCTGATTCAGGATCATGCACCTCGGCGGCCAGTTGCTTGACGTCCCCTTTGGTATCCAGCGCCCAGTTGAAGTCGAAGCCACCTTGTTTGGGCTCGGCGAATTTGAGCTGCGGATGGTCGTCCTTGATGTGCTGGCCGATGGCGGTAGGCTTCAGGAAGTCCATGGGCGTGCCCTTGACCGGCGCCAGTTCGCCGGTGGGAATCAAGGTGGCATTCACCGGTGTGTAGTGGCTGGCGTGCAAGGTGGCGACCTGCTTGAGAATGTCGCCGTTGCCCGCGCCGGCCAGGTTGAAGTAGCTGTGGTTGGTGAGGTTGAGCACCGTCGGTTTGTCGGTGGTGGCGGTGTAGTCGATGTGCAGTTCGTTGTGGTCGTTGAGGCGGTAGGTGACCTCGGTTTTCAAGTTGCCCGGAAAGCCCATTTCCCCATCTTTGGACAGGTAGGTGAGGGTGACGCCCACCGAGTCTTTGTCCTTGACCGATTTGGCTTGCCACACCTGCTTGTCGAAGCCCTGGGCGCCGCCATGCAATGAGTTAGGGCCGTCGTTGAGCGGCACCTGGTAGCGTTTGCCGTCGAGTTCGAAGGCGCCGCCGGCCAGGCGGTTGCCGTAGCGGCCAATGGTCGCGCCGAAAAACGCGGTACCGCCTTGATAGCCTTGCACGTCGTCGAAGCCCAGCACCACGTCGTCGAGCTTGCCGTGTTTGTCCGGCACCTTGAGCGACTGCAGCACACCGCCGTAAGTGATTACAGTGGCTTGCATGCCGTGGCTGTTGCGCAACACGTACTGTTCGACGGCGGTGCCATCGTTGGTTTTACCGAAGGGTTTGTGCTCGCTGCTAAGGCCGGCCGCGTGCGCGCCGCCGCTGGCGATCAGCATAGACAGCGCGAGGCCGGACAGCAGGTATCGAGGGTGCTTCATGGTCGAACTTCCTTTTGTTGTTTTGCTGGAATAGTTCTACTAATTTGAGATATTTTGTCGATATGACAGCAGATTTATAGCCTTTAACGCCGTTCTTGCAAAATAAAATAAGACTAATTAAGCGGAGCACTCATTGTTATGACTACCCAGCAAGCGATTTATCCCGACCTCAAGGACAAAACCGTGCTGGTTTCCGGCGGGGCTTCGGGGATTGGCGAGTTCATGGTGCGGGCCTTCGCCGCGCAGGGTGCCAAGGTGGCGTTTGTGGACCGTGCACAGAGCCAGGGTGAACGCTTGGCGGCGCTGCTCAACTCCAAAGGCCAGAGTGTCGAGTTCGAGTGCTGCGATATCACCGACGAGATCGGCTACCGTGCGGCGATCGGGCGTTTCGAGCACTCCCTGGGGCCGATCACGGTACTGGTCAACAATGCGGCGAACGATGTGCGCCACAGCCTGGAAGAAATCGACTCGCACATGTTCGACCAACTGATTGCGGTCAACCTCAAGCACGCCTTCTTTGCCGCCAAGGCGGTGGTGCCCATGATGAAGGAGGCTGGTAGCGGCTCGATCATCAACCTGGGCTCGGTGGGCTGGATGATGGCCTCGGCCGGCTACCCCGTATACGCCGCCAGCAAGGCTGCCGCTCACGGCATGACCCGAGCCCTGGCGCGTGAACTGGGGCCCAACCATATCCGCGTCAACACCTTGGTGCCGGGTTGGGTGATGACCGAAAAACAACTGGCCATGTGGGTCGACGACGCCGCCAAGGAGCTCATCGCCCGCAGTCAGTGCCTGCCCGGCAGCGTGATGCCGGAACACATCGCCAACATGGCGCTGTTTTTGGCCTCGGATGCCTCGGCGATGTGCTCGGCGCAGAACTTTATCGTCGACGGCGGGTGGGTGTAGCGACGCGAACAGGGCTCTTGGTAAGGGTAACGTTTGAACGCCGGGTGCTGCCCCAGGCTTTCAGCATGGCGCTTGAGGTTGGGGCGCTTGTACAACGGCCTCGCGTAGCCGCCGATACGCCTCCACCAATTGCTCAAGGCTGAACGCCAGGTTGCGCCCGCTGGGGTTGGGCAGCACCCATACCCAGGCGTCGCCCAGTAGCTGCGCTTGCAAACCCCAGGCGACCTCGCGCTGGCCGGTCAGTGCGCTATAGCCGGGCTTGCCGAGGAACGCGACGAAACGCGGGGCATGGCGGCGAACTTTATGTTCGAGCGCCGCAGCCGCGTCCTGGAACTCATGCCGCGCCAACTCGCCTGCACTGGCCGTTGGCCGTGCCACCAAAGTGGTCAATCCGCAACCGTAGTGCAGCAAGGTGGCGCCGTCTTGCGGGCGAATTTCATTGGGCGTGAAACCGGCCAGGTGCACGGTGCGCCAGAAACGATTGCTGCGATTGGCAAAATGCAGGCCGAGGGCTGCCGAGCCCTTGCCAGGGTTGATGCCGCAGAACAGTACGTGCAAGTGGTCGGCGAGGAGGTCGTCGAGTCGATCATTCATGCCGGATCTTCCATGCTGATAGGTGTGACGAATCATCGACCTTTGGTTTAGTCTGGAGCGCTTAGTTGATCGCAAGCGCCTCTGGAGCATTGATTATGACCGAGTACGTACCTGCCAAAGTCTGGACCTGGGACACCGAAAGCGGCGGCACCTTCGCCAGCATCAACCGGCCCATCGCCGGCGCCACTCACGAAAAGCCGCTGCCGGTGGGCAAGCACCCGCTGCAGTTATACTCCCTGGCCACGCCCAATGGGCAGAAGGTCACGATCCTGCTGGAAGAGCTGCTGGCCCTGGGGCACAGCGGCGCCGAATACGACGCCTGGCTGATCAAGATCGGCGACGGCGACCAGTTCGGCAGTGGCTTTGTGGCGGTGAACCCGAACTCGAAGATTCCTGCGCTGATGGACCACAGCGGCGCCACACCGATTCGCGTGTTCGAATCAGGCGCGATTTTGCAGTACCTGGCCGAGAAGTTTGGTGCGTTCCTGCCCACGGAGCCCGTCGCACGGGCTGAATGCCTGTCGTGGCTGTTCTGGCAGATGGGCAGCGCGCCTTACCTGGGGGGCGGCTTTGGGCATTTCTATGCCTATGCGCCGAGCAAGATGGAATACCCGATCAACCGCTTCGCCATGGAGACCAAGCGCCAACTGGATGTGCTGGATAAGCGCCTGGCGGTCAGCCAATACATCGCCGGGGATGAATACACCATTGCCGATATCGCCATATGGCCTTGGTACGGTGGGTTGGTCAAAGGCCGTTTGTATGGTGCGGCAGAGTTTTTGTCGGTGCATGAATACAAGCATGTGATGCGCTGGGCGGATGCGATTGATGCGCGGCCGGCGGTGCAGCGTGGGCGGCGGGTGAACCGGGTGTCGGGGGATGATCAGTTGCCCGAGCGCCATGATGCAAGTGACCTGGATTGATACGATAACCACGTGGCGAGGGAGCTTGCTCCCGCTGGGGCGCGAAGCGGCCCCGCTCTTTGTTTAAAAAGGCTGGGACTGCTACGCAGTCCAGCGGGAGCAAGCTCCCTCGCCACAGTTGCCGCTTCTGCCTTCGATAGTATCCAGCTGATTGTTCGAGTTATTTGTAGCGCTGCTCAAACACCCCCACCTGCTCAGGCGTGATCAGCTCGAAAGGCACCCACACCTGCGCGTCAACTTGCTCGCCCTTGATCATCCGCACCGCCGCTTGCACGGCCTGGGCAGCCTGGGCCTTGGGGTCCTGGAACACTGAGCCCGCCAGCAGCCCGCGCTTGATCGCTGCCAGGCCATCGGGCAAGCCGTCGATGCCGACAATCGCAATCTCGCCCTTGGCCTTGCCCGCTTGCTGCAAGGCCATGGCCGCGCCAATCGCCATTTCATCGTTGTTGGCGACAATGGCATTGAACGGGGTACCGGCCAGCAACCAGTTGCTGGTCAGGTCCATCCCCTTGCTGCGCTGCCATTCGGCGCTTTGTTGCTCGACGATCTTGATCCCAGGAAAGTCCTTGAGCACCTGTTTGACCCCCTCGGTGCGGGCATGGGTGGCGTTCTGCGCAAGGTCGCCCATGACGATCGCCACGTTGCCTTTGCCACCCAGTTTTTGGGCGAGGTAACGCATCTGCAATTGCCCCGCTTCGATGTCGTTGGAGGCCACGGTGACCACGCCCTCAGGCAGCGTACGCTCATCCGGGTGGCGGTTGACGTACACCAGCGGTGTCTTCGCCGCCACGGCAGCGCGGGTGATGTTGGCGGTGGCGGCGGTGTCGACCGGCAGCACGATCACCGCATCGACCTTCTGGTTGAGAAAGCCTTCGACCTGATTGAGCTGGCGCACTACATCGCCCTGGGCGTCTTCGAATTGGATCTGCACGTCCTGGTGTTTCGCTGCCGCCTCCAGGCCGGTGCGCACATAGGTCATGAAGTTATCGTCCACCCGGGCAATGCTCACGCCGATGCGATAGGCAGCGAAGGTCCACTGGCTGAACACCAACAACAGCGCGGCCACTAGTAATGAATAACGGTGCATGAGGCTGTTCCTTTTATTGTTATAGGGTGAATGCCTGACGGAAACGCTCCAGGGCCGACTCGCTGTCGCCGCTGGCCCAGCCCTCCAGGCCGACCACACCGGTGTAACCCATGGCGTGCAAGGCCCGGGCAATGGCCGGGTAGTGGATTTCGCCCGTGCCGGGCTCCTTGCGTCCAGGCACATCAGCGACCTGGATTTCGCCGATGGCGCTGCCAGCGCGCTGGATCAATTCGATCAGGTTACCTTCGCCAATCTGCGCGTGGTACAGGTCCAGGTTCATCTTCAAATGCGGGCTGCCGACGGCTTCGATCAGGGCCAGGGTGTCGTCGGCACGTGCGAACGGTGTACCTGGGTGATCGACGGCGGTGTTGAGGTTTTCCAGCAGGAACACGCGGCCGGCGTCTTCTCCCAGGCGCGCGATTTTTTCCAGGCTCTTGCAAGCGCTCAGCCACATGCGCCCGGTGGTGTGGCTGACGGGCTGCACGGGCAGGCCGCCTTCACCCAGGCCCGTGCCATGCAGATTGAGGCTGGGACAATTGAGGCGCTCGGCAATGCCCAGGGACTCACGGGCGCTGTCGAGCAATTGGCGGATGCCGTCGGGGTCGGTGAGGGTGCCGGTGAGGTAGCCGGTCATCGAGGTGAAGTCCGCGCCGGTCGCCGCCAAGGCATTGATGTCCTTGTCGGCCCAACTCCAGATTTCGGCGCTGAAGCCCAAGGCATGAATACGTTTGACCCGTTCGATGAAGGGCAGTTCGAGAAACACCATTTCGGCACTGACGGCCAATTTGAACGGCATCATTAGCGGGCTCCTTGAACGGCCACGGCCTTGCCGGTTTGGTACGACTCAATGCAGGCACGGGCAATTGCCAGGGCTGCACGCGCATCTTCACCGCTGGCCAGGGGCTTGGCGCCGCTGCGCAGGCAGTCGACAAAGTGGTTGAGCTCGGCAATGTAGGCGTCGCGCAGCAGGTCGGTGTCCATCCGCTGGGTGTCTGCCTGGATGCCCTCGGCCAGGTAGCGCACCAGGTCGCAGTCGTTAAGGCTGCCCATGCTCAGCATGCCCTTGCTGCCGAACACTTCGCCGCGCACGTCGTAGCCATACACGGCCTGGAAGCTGGCTTCGGCGGTGGCAATGGCGCCGTTGTCAAAGCGCAGGGTGACCACGGCGGTGTCGAGCAAACCTTGGCTTTTGAATTGCGGGGCAATCAGCGCGTCGGCCATCACCTGCACCTGTACCACTTCGGCCTCAGGGTTGAGGTAGCGCAAGGTGTCGAAGTCGTGGATCAGGGTTTCGAGGAAGATCACCCATTGCGGTGAGTTGGCCGGGTTGTTCAGCGCCGGGTCGCGGGTCAGCGAGCGTAGCAGCTGCGGCGTGCCAATACGTCCGGCGACGACGTCGAGGTGCGCAGTGCGAAAGCTCTTGGCGAAGCGCCGATTGAAGCCGACCTGCAACGGCACCCGTGCATCGGCAGCGGCGGCGATGGCGCGGTCGGCTTCGTCCAGGGTAATCGCCATGGGCTTTTCGCAGAAGATACCCTTGCCGGCGCGTGCGGCGTTGATCACCAGCTCCGCGTGGCTACGGGCAGGGGCGGCGATGAGCACGCCGTCGATGTCCGGGTCGTCCAGCAGCTGTTGCGGGTCGGTGTAGGCCTTGTCCACCCCCAGTTCTGCTGCCAGGCGAGCGGCCTGGCCTGGGACGGGATCGGCGATGGCGGCGAGGTAGGCACCGGGGATGTGGCGTGCGGCGGTAAGGCCATGGAAGCTGCCCATGCGGCCGGCACCGATCAAGCCCAGGCGGATGTTCTGTGTACTCATGAAGCGACCCCTTTTGTTGTTGTGGGCCCCCAGGACCGTCCTGGGTGACATTGGGGCAGGAGCAAGGCCTGTGCCAATTTATAACTGGCTGATTTATATGGGGTTATTATTTTAATTAAACAAAAAGTGTTCATGTTTGTGACATGTCTATACTGACATGTCGAAAATATGAACATGGATAACCGCAATGACCCAGGCGTTCAGTGTGCAAGACCTCGAATACCTCACGAACCTGGGGCCTGCCGCGCTGAACGACGGGCCCATTGCCGCGTTGGAACAGGCGTGGCGCCAATGCCTGGCTGGCCAAGTCGTGCGTCCCGACGGCGTACGCCAAGTCATCTGGGATTCCTGGCGACGCAGTGTCGAGGCGGGTATCGAGCCCGGTAACAGCGACTACCGCTTTGTTGCGCCTCATGTGCTGGCGGCGACCCTGGCCCACCATCGCGCCCTGATCGCCGCCGCCGCGCAGGTCATGCATGGATTGCTGGCTTACAACCCGCGGGGGCATATCAACCTCACGGATGCCGAGGGCACGACTCTGTATTTTTGCGGGCTGGACATCACCCCGGTGGGCAGTCGCTTGCTCGAATCGGTGCAAGGCACCAACTGCACCGGCCTGGCCCTGGCCGAAGATCGCCTGGTGTATGTGCTGGCTGAAGAAAATTTCGCCAGCGGCCTGCGCCAGCGCCACATGCACTGCGCCGCCGCGCCGATCAAAGATGCCCAAGGCCAGACCCTGGCCATGCTCACCCTGACCGCCGAGCCCGGCTGGTTTCATTTCCATACCCTGGGCACCGTTCAAGCGGCGGCCGAAGCGGTGTCGCGGCAGATGGCGCTGCAGGTGTTGCTGGAAGAACAACAGGCCGTACTCGAAGTGCTCAACGAAGGCTTGGTGGTGCTCGATGAGCGTGGCTGCATCAAGGCGCTCAACCGTTATGCGCGGCAATTGTTCGGGGTAGGGCGTGAGTTGATCGGCAGTCCTTTCCAGCGCCTGGGCCGCAGTGAACTGAGCGACGCGCTGGGTGAGCCTGTGCGCGACCGCGATTGCACCTTCCACTTGCACGACGGCAGCCAACTCGCCTGCCTGGTTTCGGTATGCCCACTGGAGCAGGGTGGGGTGATCGTGTCGGTGCGCGAAAACCGCCGTATCCGCGAGATTACCCGGCGCATTATCGGCACCCAGGCCCGCTATACCTTCGAGACCATCCTGGGCACCTCGCGGGCCATACAAGACGCACTGCACTTGGGGCGTATCGCCAGTCGCAGCGAGTCCACCACCTTGATCCTCGGCGAAAGCGGCACCGGCAAGGAACTGTTTGCCCAGGCCATTCATAACGGCAGCGAGCGTTGCAACGGCCCGTTTGTGGCGGTCAACTGCGGCGCGATCCCACGGGACCTGGTGCAGAGCGAACTGTTCGGCCACGTCGAAGGCGCGTTCACCGGCTCGGCGCGGGGTGGGGCGGCAGGCAAGTTCGAACTGGCGGATGGCGGCACCATCTTCCTGGATGAAATCGGCGACATGTCCTTCGATGCCCAGGTCAGTCTGCTACGGGTTTTGCAGGAGGGTGAAATCACCCGCGTCGGGGCCAAGCAATCGCGGCAAGTCGACGTGCGCATCATCGCCGCCACCCATCGCAACCTGAGCCAGGCGGTGGCCGAGGGTGCGTTTCGTGAAGACCTTTACTACCGACTCAACGTGCTGAACCTGAGCGTGCCGCCACTGCGCATGCGCCGTGACGATATCCCATTGCTGGCGCGGCACTTCCTGCAGCGCTGTGCCCGCTCGCTACGTAAAGCGGTACAAGGTTTCGCGCCGGATGCGTTGGCGTTGCTGTCAGCCCATGGTTGGCCGGGCAACGTGCGGGAATTGGAGAACGTCATTGAGCGGGCGACCAACCTGGCGATGGGCGAGCTGATTCAATCGACCGACTTGCCGCTGGAAACCCCGCAACGCACCACGTTGCGCGCCTACCAGCCCCAGCCCGCGCAGGATTTGAGCAGCCATGAAATGCACGCCATCGTTGCCGCGCTCACCAGCACCCGCGGCAACATTCGTCTGGCCGCACAGCAACTGGATGTGTCGCGGGGCGGTCTGTACAACAAGATGAGTCGGTTTGGCTTGAGCGCCGCCGATTTCCGTGAGCGCTGAAACCTCAAGCCAAACCGATCAGCTGCACAGGTTTTCCGGGGTCACTATCTGCGGCGGTATATGCACGCGGTGCCTCAATGGGTCAAACCCCTCATCACTCTGCAAGCGCACCAGCAACTCCACCAGCGCCACGGCCGTCTGCCGTGGCTGCGAGTCCATCACCACATCAATCAAGCCGTTGCTCAATGCCTGACGCGACAAGGGCGTGGACTCTTGCAGGATGCAGCACAGCGTCGGGCGCTTGGGCAGTTGCGCCAGGGCGTTGATCACACCGTCGCCACCACCGCCCACCACGCATAACCCACGCAAATCGGTATGGCGGCTGAGCAGGTCGAGCGTGGCTTCTTCGGTGATGTCGCAGTTGTCCAGGTTGATCAGCGGCTCCAACGGCTTGAGCCCCGGCGCGTGTTCGGCCAGGTAGCTGTGCAAGCCCTCGACCCGTGCCTGATGGCCGAGAAAACGATGGCCGCCCAACAGGATGCCCACGCTGCCTTTGCGTGCGCCGCAAGTGCGCGCCAACAGCCAGCCCATGGTGCGCCCGACCACGTGGTTGTCCTGGCCCACATAGGGTTCGGCGGCGTGTTCATGGATGTCCGAGAGCAGGGCCACCACCGGCACGCCCGCTGTGCGGATCTGCGCCAGGCAGGCGTTGATCAACGGATGGGCGAAGCTGACTACCGCGAGGGCGTCGCACTGCACGGCCAGTTGTTCGATTTGCGCGACGATGGCGGAGGGCGTGCGGTCGTTGATGTAGTCGAACTGGCAGCTCAGGTTGGCGGTGGCGTGATGCTGCGCTGCCTCGCTGATGGCGTGGGCCAACTGCGCATAAAAGGCTTGGGCTGTGCCCAGCAACAGCACGCCGAAACGGTAGGTGGGCCGACGTTCGCGAATGCGCTGGCCGATCAACCGTGCGGCGAAATAGCCCACCGCTTCGGCGGCCTGGAACACCTGTTCGGCCGTGCCGGGGTTGACCGGCGCGCGGGCGTTCAGCACGCGGTCGACGGTGGCTACGCTGAGCCCCGCATGGGCGGCAACGGTGGCGATGGTTGGGCGTTTGTTGTTGTGCATGGCAGGCCCCTTGAGCGTCTTGATAGAAAACTATCAAGCCCCGCTGGGCCTGGATGATAGCTTGATAGGGAATGGATTCAAGGCCTTGAGGGTGATTTAACCGCGCTCTATCGTGGGTTTCGCAAAGCCCCTGAAACCCACGCTTGCGGAGAACAATAACAATGCCTGGACACACCGCTCACCGCGCTCGGCGCGACTACAGCCTCACCGGCCCCGAAGCGGCCCGCGCCGCCGACAAGGGCCTGGTCTCGGCCCGTTGGTACCAGTCGCCCATCCCGCGCAATCGCATGAAAGCCCTGATGCAACGCCGTGACGGCCCGGCCTTGCGCGACACCGCCCTGTGGTTCTCGACGTTGTTGGCCACCGGTGTCGGCGGCTACTGGTTCTGGGGCACTTGGGCCTGCGTGCCATTCTTTATCGCCTACGGTGTGCTCTACGGTACGGCCTCCAACCCGCGCTGGCACGAAACCGGCCACGGCACGGCGTTCAAGACCCGCTGGATGAACGATGCGCTGTATCAGGTGGCGAGCTTCATGTGCCTCTTCGAACCCCACGTGTGGCGCTGGAGCCATGCCCGCCATCACACCGACACCATCGTCGTCGGTCGCGACCCGGAGATCGTTGAACCGCGCCCGCCGAGCTTATGGATGATGGCCCTCAGTCTGTTCAACCTACCCCTGGCCTGGAAGACCTTCAGCGGCGTGGCCCGCCATACGTTCGGGCGAATGAGTGCCCAGGAGCAGAACTTCATCCCCGAATCCGAGTGGCCCAAGGTGTACCGAGATGCGCGTATCTGGGTCGGCATCTACGCCCTGATCATCGGCACCGCGCTGTACCTGCACAGCGCGTTGCCGCTGATGCTGGTGGGCCTGCCCAGCCTCTACGGCGCGTGGCTCGGCTACCTGTTCGGTCTCAGCCAACACGTGGGCCTGGCCGAAGATGTGCTCGACCACCGTAGCAATTGCCGCACCATCTACATGAACCGCGTGTTGCGCTTTATCTACATGAACATGAACTACCACCTCGAACACCACATGTACCCGATGGTGCCTTACCACGCGCTCAGTCAACTGCACGAAGAGATCCGCAGCGACTGCCCGCCGCCGTATGCCAACTTGTGGCAGGCCTACCAGGAAATCATTCCGACGATCTGGCGCCAGCGCAGCGACCCCAGCTATTTCGTCCAACGCCCCACTCGTGGCGAGGGAGCTTGCTCCCGCTGGGCTGCGCAGCAGCCCCAATAACCCTTCAGACCTACACCGTACAGACGAATCTAGGGCCGCTTCGCAGCCCAGCGCGAGCAAGCTCGCTTGCCACAGAGTAAGAGCCAGTCATTGGAGATAAATGTATGAACGATCAATGGATCGACGTCTGCGCCGTGGGCGAAATAGAAGCAGAAGACGTGCTGCGCTTCGACCACGGCGCGCAGACCTATGCGGTGTTCCGTTCAGCCGATAACGAATTCTTCGCCACCGCCGGCCTGTGCACCCACGAGAAAATCCACCTGGCCGACGGCCTGGTGATGGACCATGTGATCGAGTGCCCCAAGCACAACGGGCGCTTTGATTACCGCTCCGGCAAGGCCTTGGGCGCGCCGGTGTGCGTCAACCTTAAGACCTACCCCGTGCGGGTGGATGCGGGGCGGGTGCTGCTCGCCGTCACGGCCGAAGGATGAACGCCCCCCTGATCATCGTCGGCGCCGGCCATGCCGGTGGCCGTGCGGCACTGACCCTGCGTGAAGAAGGCTACAGCGGGCGCCTGATCCTGATCGGCGATGAAGCGCATCTGCCCTACGAACGGCCACCGTTGTCCAAGGGCTTGCTGCAAGGTTCTAGCGACCTGGCGCAATGCAGCCTGTGCGACAGTCAGCAGTTGGCGGCGCTCGGGGTCGAGCATATCGCCGCCAACCCGGTCAGCCGCCTGGAGCCCCAGCACCACCGGCTGCAATTGGCCGATGGCCAATGGTTGACCTATGCCGGCCTGCTGCTGGCCACCGGAGGCCGGGCGCGACGCTTACCCCAGGAGCAGGCCAACGTGTTTTACCTGCGCACCCATGATGACGCGTTGGTCTTGCGCAATGAATTAAAGCCTGGCGCCAGGCTGGTGGTGGTCGGCGGTGGTTTTATCGGCTTGGAGGTGGCGGCGACAGCGCGGGGCCTGGGCTGCGAGGTGACGCTACTGGAAGCCGGGCCACGGCTGGCAGGGCGGGTTTTGCCGTCGGTGATCAGTGACGCGTTGCTGGCCTTGCACCGTGAGCAGGGTGTGGATGTGCGTTTGAACGTCGCCCTGGAGTGCATCCACGCTGACGCCGTGCAACTGGTCGACGGGCAACGGCTGCCCTGCGACCTGGTGGTGGTCGGCATTGGCATGCAGCCTAACATCGAGTTGGCCGCGGCGGCGGGCTTGGAAGTCGGGCAGGGCATTCGTGTCGACGCGCAGTTGCGCACCAGTGCGGCGGATATCTATGCGGCGGGGGATGTGTGCGAGTTTCGTCTGGCGGGCCTTTATCAGCGCCAGGAAACCTGGCGCAACGCCGAAGCCCAGGGCCGTCTCGCGGCGTTGAACCTGCTGGGGCGGGAGTTGGCGTTCGAGACGATCCCGGGTTTCTGGTCCGATCAATACGCGTGGGGCTTGCACACCGTCGGGGTGATGACGGCGCTGATGGTTCGCCGGGAATTGCCAGACGGCGGCCAGCTGCTGTTCTACCTGGACGACCATCACCGTTTGCAGGGCGCCTGCAGTTGGGCCTTGGGTAACCGCGCATCCAAGGACATCAAGCTGTGCGAGCACTTGATTACTGCCCGAATCCCGCTCAACCCGGCCAGCCTGGCCGACCCTGAGGTATCCCTGAAGCTGTTATTGCGAGGCTGACCATGCGCCAGTTGTTAGTATTCCAATCGATGTGGGCCATGCAAACCGAGCCCGGCAGCCTCGAAGCGCAACTGGACCGCATCGCCGCCGCCGGTTATGACGGCATCACCGACCATTACTGGGCACCTGCATCGGTGCAGCGCCTGCACGCGGCGGCCACGGCCAGGGGCTTGCAGATTGAAGGGCAACTGTTCCCGCAATCGGTGGAAGATCTAGCCAGGGCATTGGAGGTGATCAGCCGTCACGGCTGTCACCACCTCACCTTGCAAGCCGACGTGCGCCCGCGTACCCAGGCCGAGGCGGCCAGGCTGATCGACGGCTGGCAACGCCTGGCCGAACAGGTGGACTTCCCGATCCTGCTGGAAACCCACCGTTACCGGCTCACCAACGACCTATTGTTCACCCTCGATCTGCTGGCACAGATGCCCGATCTGAAACTGCTCGCAGACCTTTCCCACTACGTGGTTGGCCGCGAGTTGCCCGAGCCCGGCAGTGTGGAAGACGACGAACAGATACGCACCATCCTGCGTCACAGCTGGGGCTTTCATGGCCGCATCGCCAGCAGCGAACAGGTGCAGGTTGGTCTGGATTTCCCCCAGCACCAACCGTGGGTCGAGCGGTTTACCGGCTGGTGGCGCTACGGGATCGAACACTGGCTGGGCCGCGCTGACAGTCCGCAGAGCTTGTCCTTCACTTGCGAGTTGGGCCCGCCACCCTATGCGATTACCGACGCACAGGGCCGCGAACTCACCGATCGCTGGGCCGAGGCGCTCAAGCTCAAAGCCCTGATTCGCCTGGTGTGGGCCAGTTGCCATCGATGATCTGCTAATCTGCGCGGGTTCACCGCCCTCAGCCTGTGGAATGCCCATGAAAACCTGCCCCGTCCGTCCCCCGCTCGAACCACAATCGGTGTGCCACCCGATCACCAGCAGCGCGATCTTCATGGTCGCCACCCTGGCGCCCGATGCGGTTGAAAACGTGCGGGCCTGGTGCGCCGACATCGCAGGCCTGGTGCGCTCGGTAGGCAAGCGCGTGCCCTCGGGCAACCTGACTTGCGTTTGCGGGTTTGGCTCGGATGCCTGGGACCGCCTGTTCGGCGCGCCGCGCCCGGCGGCCTTGCATCCGTTTCGCGAGTTCGGTGTGCAAGGGCGCAAGGCAGTGTCGACCCCCGGCGACATCCTGCTGCACATCCGTGCCGAGCAGATGGACCTGTGTTTCGAGCTGGCGACCCAGCTGATGGCGGCCCTGGGTGATAGCGTGAAGGTGGTCGATGAGGTCCAGGGCTTTCGCTACTTCGATATGCGCAGCATCATCGGTTTCGTCGACGGCACCGAGAACCCGGTGGGGCGCAAGGCCGAGGCTTTTACCCTGGTGGGCGATGAAGACCCTGAGTTCGAAGGCGGCAGCTATGTGCTGGTGCAGAAATACCTGCACAACATGACCGCGTGGAATGGCTTGACGGTGGAGGCTCAAGAGAAGGTGATCGGGCGCACCAAATTATCGGACATCGAACTGGACGAAGACGCCAAGCCTAGCAACTCCCACAGCGCCCTGACAGTGATCACTGACCAGGACGGTGAAGAAGTGAAGATCCTGCGCGACAACATGCCCTTCGGCCGCCCAGGCGCGGGCGAATTCGGCACTTATTTCATCGGCTACGCACGCTCGCCTCAGCCTCTGGAACAGATGCTGGAAAACATGTTCGTCGGCCGCCCGGCCGGCAATTACGACCGCTTGCTCGACTTCAGCACGGCGGTGACCGGCGGCCTGTTCTTCGTGCCCTCGGCCGACTTGCTCGAAGCACTGGCCGACCGCCAATAACCTGTAGGAGCGAGCTTGCTCGCGAAAAAACCAAGGCCACCGCGAACATACAGAATGCCCGCGTTATCGTTGACGTTTTTCGCGAGCAAGCTCGCTCCTACAAGGGTCAGGTAAGCAGGCCGGTGCTGACGGCCACGATCAAAAACACCCCCAGCAGCGCACGGTAGATCACGAACGGCCAGGTGGAGAAACGCTCCAGAAATTTCATCAGGCCCCAGATGGCAAAGAACGCCGAGATGCTCGCCACCACCAAGCCAAAGATCAAGTGCGGCCAGGCGTGGGCGGGCAGGTCGGCGCGCAGCAGCACCCACAACTCTTTCAAGCCGGCCAGGGCGATGGCCGGCAAGCCCAGCAGGAAGGAAAACCGCGCTGCCTCTTCGCGTTTGAAGTTCAGGAACAGCGCTGCGGTCAACGTGGATCCCGAACGCGATACGCCCGGTATCAACGCGCCAATCTGCGCAACTCCCACAATCAAGGCATCGCGCAGGCGCATTTGGCTCACGTCGCGTGTATGCCGGGCACGCAGTTCGGCCACTGCCAGCAGCACCGCCATCACCACGCAGGAAATGCCGATCACCATCAGCCCGCGCAAGGGTGAGTTGCACGCATTCAAGGTCGACGACAACGCCAGGCCGGCGATGCCAATCGGTACGGTTGCCAGCACAATCGCAACGGCGAGCTTGAACCAGCGGTCGTTGTAGTCGCCCCGGCGCACCGCACTGATGCTGCCGGTGGTGACCTGACGCACATCGCGCCAGAAATAGCTGACTACCGCCGCCAGCGCCGCCAATTGCATGGCCGCGGAAAACGCCGAGCCGGGGTCTTGCCAGCCGAGCAGGGCGGGCACAACGCGCATATGGGCGGTGGACGACACCGGCAGCAATTCAGTAATTCCCTGGATCACCCCAAGGATGAAGATCTGCAGGTAATCCAGGGAGGCAAAGCCCACATCCAGGCCGGCGGTACAGACGTTGGTCAAAATACGTGTCCTTGAGCAATAGGGGGAAACCGGCGAAGTTTATTCTAAATGTTTCAGGATTTCGGCCAGGGCAACCGGTATTTGCAATCGGTTCAGCTAATAGAAAGGATTCGCCAGGCCATTGGCGTGGGCAGCACTTTTGTGAACAATGGCGCCCTGCGTTTTTCCACCGAGAGCCCCATGCCCGAAACCACCGTCGAATTGATCCAGACCGGCCCCGAAGAAGCTGAACTGATCCGCAATCTTTACCAGTACTACGCCTATGAGTCTTCGGATTGGGAACAAGAAGATGTCGAGACCGATGGGCGTTACTACATCCATGACGAACACCTGGCCCGCTACTGGAGCGACCCGCAATGGAGCGCCAACCTGTTGCTGGTAGACGGCTATATCGCCGGTTTCCTGTTGATCGAAAGCAGCGAACTGCCGGGCATCGACGCCCTGGAACTGGCTGACCTGTTCATCCTCAAGCGCTACCGCCGCAAAGGCATCGGCCGTGCCATTGCCAGCCAGGTGCTGTGCAGCGGCGCGGCCAATTGGTTGGTGCGTTTCTATGATCAGGACGAGGTGTCCCAGGCGTTCTGGCGCACCGTGCTGGATAACTTGCCGCGTCCGGTGCAGATGATTGAACTGGAGGATGATCCGCAGTTGGTGAGCTACCTGATTACCCGGGCTTCGTTGCATTGAGGGGTTGGGGCTTTCTCTCGATGAGCATAGATATCTGAACAAGGCTGTGGCGATCAACCCCGTAACCACGATGCGAAGCGAGCCGCTCTTGATCTGCTCTTGATCTGCTTTTGACCTTGATCTTAAGCGCCCCGTCAAACCACGCTGGCCGGAATTCGACAGGGATTTGGGGGGTAAACCGGCAGGGATGCCGGTTTAGCCGCCCCGCGCCATGGATGGCGCGTGGCGGCGGCCCCCCAAATCCCTGGCGGATTACGGGCACACCGAGCCTAAGCGAGGTGCCGAGTGGTGGGGCAAGAGCCCTTTGGTTACTTTGGGGCTTTTCCAAAGTGACCCGCCGTCAGGGCGGAACCCTAAGTGGCCGTTACCGCAGGAATGGATATGTACGCAATCCAACTGTGTCGACTGTCAGGCCGCCTTCGCGAGCAAGCCCGCTCCCACAGTTTGATCGCGGGGTGTCAGGTAGGTAAGTGTTGGCTGGTAGGCCGCCATCGCAGGCAAGCCAGCTCCCACATTTGGATCATGGCACTTCAGGTAGATAGGAGTCGGCTGTCAGGCCGTCACGGGCCTAGCCCGGGTTGAACAGCACCTGCTGCATCGCCTGGGGCGGCTGCCCGAAGGCCCTGAGGAACGCCTGGCGCATGCGCTCGCGATCACCAAACCCGGTTTCGCGCGCCA
The DNA here is from genome assembly GCF_900119355.1 of Pseudomonas sp. NFPP02. NCBI lineage: Bacteria > Pseudomonadati > Pseudomonadota > Gammaproteobacteria > Pseudomonadales > Pseudomonadaceae > Pseudomonas > Pseudomonas sp. NFPP02. The sequence continues at coordinate 74,909 of NZ_FPJI01000019.1, read as the reverse complement.
CCACTTCCACCGGGTGGCGGCTGGTTTCCATCATTGCCCGCGCAGCTTCCACCCGCAGGGCCTCAATGGCCTTGGCCGGGGTCTGCCCGGTTTCTTCGCGAAACACCCGGCTGAACTGGCGTGGGCTGAGCCGGGCGACGTCGGCCAGTGCGTCCACCGACAAATCATGGGTGAGGTTTTCACGGGCATAGGCCAGGGCCAACTGCACGCGGTCGGACTTGGGGTCCAGTTCCAGCAAGGCCGACAGTTGCGACTGCTCGCTGCCACGGCGCTGGGCAATCACCAGTTTGCGTGCAATGCGACGGGCCAGGTCGCTGCCCAGGTCGTCCTCCACCATCGCCAGCGCCAGGTCGACCCCGGCGCTCATGCCCGCACCGGTCCACACCTGGCCGTCGACAATGAACAACTTGTCCTCTTCCAGGCGAATATCCGGGTAACGCTTGCGAAACGCGGGTGCGTGGATCCAGTGGGTGGTGGTGCGCTTGCCAGCCAGCAGGCCAGCCTCGGCCAGCACAAAGATGCCCATGCATAACGACGCCACCCGGCGCGACTGCGCGGACGCGGCCTTGACCAGTTCCAGCAGGTTGGCTTCCGGCAGGCGAAACTCCAGGTAGCCGCTGACAATCAAGGTGTCATAGCCCTCTGGGCGGAGCGCGCTGGTGTTCACCGAAAAGCCCTGGGAGGTCATCACGGCGCCGCCGCTTTCCGACACCAGGTGAAACTCATAGGCCGGCTCGCCGCGCAGCAGGTTGGCACACTCGAACACCGAGCCCAGGCTGAGGCTCAACGACTGGAAATTCGGGTAAACCATCAGCGCAACGCTGTGCATTGCATCTCTCCAAGGGGCAGGGGAGAGGCGATTGTCGGCGTGTGCCGGGCAAACGGCAACCGACTTTCGTGCGTGTCCGGAATCCTTGCGGATATGACATTGTGAGCCAATGCCGCGCTGCCTAACATGAGCCCAACGCACTAGACGACTGGTCTAATCGCAGAGGGGCAAGCATGAGCAACGCAAGCAGCAGTGCGCGGCAAGCGATTCTTGAACGGGCGCAATCCATTGTCGGGGCCAAGGGGTTTTCGGCGGTGGGCTTGAACGAGATCCTTCAAGCGGCGCAAGTGCCCAAGGGCTCGTTTTATCACTACTTCAACTCCAAAGATGCCTTTGGCGTGGTGTTACTCGATACCTATTTCGACCACTACGTCGAGGGCATGCAGCAGCTGTTCGATCAGCCGGGATTGACCCACCACGCCAAGCTGATGCGTTATTGGCAAGGCTGGATCGACAACCACACCGGCTGCACCGACGCCGGCAAATGCCTGGCCGTGAAGCTTGGGGCGGAGGTCTCCGATCTGTCAGAACCCATGCGGCTGGCGCTGCAACGCGGTACTTCGCGCACCATCGACTTGCTTGCCGTGGCCCTTCAACGCGGCGTCGAAGACGGCTCGCTCAGGTTCGAGCAGGCCCCCGAAAGCCTGGCCAGGCGTTTGTATGCGCTATGGTTGGGAACCAGCGTCATGGGCAAGATCACCCGTACCACCGCGCCGTTCACCGAGGCGCTGCTGCTGACCCAACAGTTGTTGGGCAGCCCTGAAAACCCTGTTATTCACATCGATCGAGGCACTGGAAAATGAAAGTATTAATGGTACTGACCTCTCACGACCAGCTTGGCGATACCGGGCGCAAGACCGGCTTCTGGCTCGAAGAATTCGCCGCACCTTATTACGCGTTCAAGGACGCTGGCGCCGAAGTGGTGCTGGCTTCTCCGGCCGGCGGCCAGCCGCCGTTGGACCCCAAGAGCGATGAACCGGATGCGCAAACCGAGCAGACCGAGCGCTTCGGCAAAGACCCGGCTGCGCAGCAAGCCCTGGCGACCACCGTGAAGCTGGACTCGGTCAATGCCGCCGACTTCGACACCGTGTTCTACCCAGGCGGCCACGGTCCGCTGTGGGACCTGGCGGAGTCGCCGGTGTCCATCGCGCTGATCGAAGCTTTCGAGCGGGCCGGCAAGCCCGTTGGCTTTGTGTGCCATGCACCGGGTGCCTTGCGTCACGTCAAGGCAGTTAACGGTGAGCCGTTGATCAAGGGCCGCCGCGTCACCGGGTTCTCCAACTCGGAAGAGGCCGCTGTGCAGTTGACCGAGGTCGTGCCGTTCCTGATTGAAGATGAGTTTCGTAAATTGGGCGGCCTGTATGAGAAGGGCGCCGACTGGCAATCCTTCGTCATTGTCGACGGTTTGCTGGTGACTGGGCAAAACCCAGGCAGCTCCAGCGAAGTGGCCAAGGCCCTGCTGACACTCTGCGCTTAAATTAATCAACCGATCTACGCGGTGGCGACTCCCAGGAGTCGCCACGGTTTTCGTTCGTCCTGAATTTGGAATATCGCCGTGCCTGACTGCATCTTGAATACCCCGATCAAGCTGGGGCATCACCGCTTGAACAACCGTGTGGTACTGCCACCGCTGACCCGCCAGCGCAGCGCCCAGCCGGGTAATATCGCCACCGACCTGATGGCCGAGTATTACCGTCAACGGGCCAGTGCCGGGTTCATGGTCAGCGAGGGTACGCAGATCGAACCCCGGGGCCAGGGCTACGCGTGGACGCCGGGCCTTCATACACCGGCGCAAATCGAGGGTTGGCGCAAAGTCACTGCAGCGGTGCATGCCGAGGGCGGTGTGATCTTCGCCCAGTTATGGCATGTGGGGCGGGTGTCCCATAACGCGCTGCAACCTGACGGTGGTGCCCCGGTGGGCCCGTCTGCGCTGCCGGCGTTGCAAGCCAAAGCCTTCATTGAAACCGGGCCGGGTAGGGGTGAACTGGTGCAGCCACCCGTCCCCCGTGCCTTGACCACGCTGGAAATCGAAGAGCTGGTAGGGCACTACGCCCAGGCTGCGCGCAATGCCCTGGACGCCGGGTTCGACGGCGTGGAAATTCACGCGGCCAACGGCTACCTCGTTAACCAGTTCATCTCGGCCCATTCCAACCTCCGTGAGGATGAGTACGGCGGCTCGCTGGACAATCGCCTGCGCTTGCTGCGCGAGATTGTCGAAGCGGTGTGCAAAGTGGTGGGGCCGGAACGCCTGGGCGTGCGCTTTTCGCCGCTGTTCAGTGGCACCGATCAGGACCGGGTCTACATCGGCCTGGTGGAAGAAGACCCGCACCTTACCTATATCGAAGCGATCAAAGTGCTGGAAGCGTCGGGCCTCGCCTATGTGTCCATTGCCGAGGCCGACTGGGACAACGCCCCCGACCTGCCCGACACATTTCGCCAGGCCGTGCGCGCCACCTTCAGCGGCAGGATCATCTACGCCGGGCGCTACACCGCCGAGCGCGGCGCACGGCTGGTAGAGACCGGGTTGGCGGACTTGATCGCCTTTGGACGGCCCTTCATTGCCAACCCGGACTTGCCCCAGCGGCTGTTCAATGGCTGGCCGTTGAATGCGTTGAAGGCCGAAGGCTTGTATGGCGGGACACAGGCGGGGTATGTGGATTATCCGGTGTATGCCCAACAGCCGTGATAGCCCATGATGGCCTGTGTTTTATCCAGGGTGGGAGGAGGCTTGCCCTGACGCCGGTCAGTTAAACGAACGCTATGCTCGAAGTAATGAAGATCAAATGTGGGAGCTGGCTTGCCTGCGAAAGCGGTCGTGCAGTAACAGATACAGTGACTGACACACCACCTTCGCGGGCAAGTCGAATCGCCTCACTCCACCCGCAACACAATCTTGCCGATATGGTCCCCACCTTCCATCCGCGCATGGGCCTGGGCGGCGTCGGTGTAGGCGTAGACCTGGTCGATAATCGGCAGGCAGCGCCCGGCACTGAGTACCGGCCACACGTGTTCGCGCAGTTGCTGGGCAATCTCGGCCTTTTCTTCCCGCGTGCGGGCCCGCAGCAGCGAGCCGGTGATCACCGCTCGTTTGCCGAGGATGGTCAGCAGGTCGACGTCGTTGGCCTTGCCACCACCGAGGAAGCCGAGGATCACCAGGTGGCCGTCCATGCCCAGGGCCTTGAGGTTATTGTTGAGGTACGAGGCGCCCATGATGTCGAGGATCACGTTGACGCCTTTGCCATCGGTCTGTTTGGCGATGACCTCGGCAAATGCCTGTTCGCGGTAGTTGATCGGCTCGGCACCGAGCTTGGCAATCGCCGCGCATTTGTCGGCGCTGCCCGCCGTGGCGAATGCCTGGATGCCGAACTCCTGGCAAAGCATCAACGCGGTGGTGCCGATGCCGCTGGTGCCGCCGTGGATCAAGGCGCGCTGGCCTTTGCGGGCACCGCCGAGACCGAACAGGTTGGCCCAGACCGTAAAGAACGTTTCCGGCACGGCAGCGGCCTGAATCCAGTCCATGCCTGCGGGGATCGGCAGCGCCTGGCTGGCCGGCACCGCGCAATACTGCGCATAGCCGCCGCCATTGGTCAGGGCGCAAACCTTGTCGCCCACGCTGTATTCGTTCACGCCAGTGCCCAGCGCCACCACTTCACCGGCCACTTCCAACCCCGGAATCGGGCTCATGCCGGGCTTCATCGGGTATTTACCCGCGCGCTGCAAGGCGTCTGGGCGGTTGACCCCGGCGGCGTGCACGCGAATCAGAATCTCGCCCGGCCCGGCCACTGGCACGTCGGCGCTGCGCGGCTGCAAGACCTCGGGCCCGCCAGGGGTGGTGATTTCGATCAGGGTCATTTCTTGGGGAAGCGTCATGGAAAAGTTCCTGTAGCGATGAGCGTATGGGTTGGGACCGTAGCGCGGGGTCGGCAGTTCAGCAAGATCATGCCGGGTTCTTCGGGCAATGCAAACGCAGGCTTTCAGCACAAGCCTGCAAGTGCGTCGGCGTGGCTTCGGACACACTGGCTGCCGCTCATTTTTGACGGACACAGGTGGCGTATGAACGAAGCGAGAAATCAGGATATCGGGTTGTTGTTCCTGCGGGTCAGCGGGGCGTTGTTCCTGCTGTGGGTGCATGGGTTGCCCAAGTTGCTCCACTACAGCGAGCAATTGAAGCTGATCGAGGACCCGTTTCACCTGGGCGCCCATGTCACGTTGCTGCTGGCGATCTTTGCCGAGGTGCTGTGCCCGCTGCTGATCGTCGCGGGCGTGCTGGTGCGCCTGGCGTGCCTGCCGATCCTGGCGGTGCTGGTCATCGCGTTGCTGGTGGTGCACCCGGAGTGGACGCTGTTCGAAGGGCAGTTCGGTTGGCTGCTGTTGATCATCTTTACCAGCGTGCTGATCGCAGGGCCGGGGCGGCTGGTGCTGAGCCAGCGCTTTGCCTGAACAAAAAAGGCCTGGCTCGCCCGGCCTTCTGCCTTCTGTAGGAGCGAGCTTGCTCGCGAAAAACGCATAGGCGCCGCGTTCATTCAGCAAGCACGCGTTATCGTTGACGTTCTTCGCGAGCAAGCTCGCTCCTACAGGGGCATCAAGATGTCAACGGTTCAGGAATCCCAACAGGTCTTCATTGAGCTGTTGAGCGTGGGTCACGGCAAACCCGTGAGGCGCATCCTTGTACACCTTCAGTTGCGCGCCCTTGATCATTTCAGCAGCCACCTTGCCGGTGGTTTCGAACGGCACGATCTGGTCGCCGTCGCCATGGATCACCAGGGTCGGCACGTCGATTTTGGCCATGTCCGGGCGGAAGTCGGTTTGCGAAAATGCGGTGACGCAATCCACGGTGGATTTGAGCGACGCGAGCATGGCGATCTGCAGGGTTTGGCTGAGCACACCCTCCGAAACGTGCTGGCCTTTATTGAGACCGAAGAATGGCGTGTTGAAGTCGCTGATGAACTGCGCACGATCCTTCAACAGGCCGGCCTTGATGCCATCGAACACCTCGCCTGGCACGCCTTGGGGGTAGTCGGCTTGCTGACCGAAGATCGGCGTGACCGCGCCCAACAACACCAGGCCGGCGACACGGGCACTGCCGTGGCGGGCGATGTAGCGCGCCACGTCACCGCCACCCATGGAGAAGCCCACCAGGGTCACGTCCTGCAGGTCAAGGTGTTCGATCAACTGGGCGATATCGTCAGCGAAGGTGTCGTAGTCGTTACCGGTCCATGGCTGGTCCGAGCGGCCAAAACCACGACGGTCAAAGGCAATGGTGCGAAAGCCACGGCTGCTCAGGTATTCCATCTGGTATTCCCACATGTCCGCATCCAGCGGCCAGCCGTGGCTGAACAGCACGGGCTTACCGCTGCCCCAGTCTTTGAAGTAAATCTGGGTACCGTCTTTGGCAACGAATGTGCTCATCTGAAACTCCTTGCAGGGCTGAAAAAGGGCGGTGTGAAAACCGTCTCACTATTGCCGTAAACCTGAGCCCAGGCTTGTATGGGTGTGCTTGTCTCACCAACTGAACTTGAGCTCCATGCCCAGGTAATTGCTGTCGTGCCCACCGGCATCACGCAGGGTCTGGCCGACCGCGTAGTGCACCGCCTCGACCGCACCGCTGAGGTTGGGTGTAAAGGCGTAGTCGGTGCGCAGTTGGCCGTAGGCGCCGGTCCAGCGCTCGCCTTGGCCCGCCGTGCCAGCCACGGCCAGGTTGGGCTGGGTGTAGACGGCGTCTGCGGTGGTCTGCCGCCACAGCAGGCCGACAGCGGTTTGCACGCTGAGCTTGGCGAGGGGCTTGACGGTGATCGACGGCTTGACGTGGATCAGGTTGCTGTAGCCGGTGTAGCCCGCCAGGGAAAAGTAATAGCCATTGGGGAACAGCGGGTTGAAGGTGCCGACCCGGCCGTCACCGGCCTGGCGGTCACCGGAAGCGATATCCAGTTGCAGGCCGATACGCGGCTTCCAGGCCAGCGTGTCAAAGGTGTAGCCGGTGCGGCTGCCACCGGCCCAGGCGCGAATCGTCTTGCTGCCCACCGAGCCGCGTTGCAGCATGGCTTCGACGTCCCAGTCGAACCCCTGGGCTGCGCCACCGAGGCGGGCGTCCAGCAACTGGCGCGTCTCTTCGCCGTCGGCGTCCAGGTAATGGGCGGCGCTGCGCTCGTACACGCCGTAATAGGCCGACAGCTCATTGGTGCCGCCCACCAGCCGCTCGACCCGTAGCATGTGGAAGCGCGCGTCGCTGTTGGACTTGTCGTCGAAATGCCGGCCATCCTGGTACTGCACCGGTTGGCTGGCGATCCCGATGAAGCGCCATTGCGGCGTTTCCCAGTCCGCCCACAACGCATCGAAGGACTGCCGCACATTCGGGCCGTCCCGTGACGAGATGAAACGCTGCAAGTCGAAGGCGAAATCCTGGCGGCCAGCCCGTGCCTTGAAGGTGCCGGCGCTGAAGGTCTTCACGTATTCGGCAAAGGCCAGGCGCAGGTCGACGCGGTTCTGGTCGGCACCGCCAATGGTGGTCTTGTCATAGGCCCGCACATCTTCCAACTGGGTGAACAGCCGCCAGTGTTCGTTCAGGTGCAAGTCGGCGTGCACCTGAAAGCGCTGGATCAGGTAGCGGTCACGCGGTACATCCCGCACGCCGAACCCGCTGGCGTCGTTCATCTCGAAGCGTTCACGCAAGGTGGCGCCCAACGATAAGTAGGTGAACGGGTTGGCGGCGGACAGTGGGATGTACTTGAGGTTGTCCAGCGGTTGTGTGCGCAATGCCGGGTCCTTGAGCACAGACCAGTCTTCCTGCCAGCGGTTGGCCTTGATCGCCGGGCGTACCAGCTGGTCGTCGGCCTGCACGCTGCCAGCAAGCAACGGCCACAGCACAGCCAGGCTCCAGCCTGCGTGACGAATCATTTTGCCGCGCTGAGTTGGTGGATTTCTGCGACATAACCGCCCGGGAACTCCACCAACGCACTGCGCCGACCTTTGCTGTCGAACGCCGGCACCAGCACTGTGGCGCCAGAGCCAGTGGCCTTGCCCAGGGTGGCGGCGAGGTCGTTGACCTGGTAACCGGTGGTGTCGTGGCCGAACGGGTAGGGCAGTTGGCCGTTGGTGACCAGCACCGCCATGCGCCCGAACGGCGATTCGATCTCGACGCGGCGGTAGTGGCCGCCGGCCTGGCCGACATCAACCCCAGGGGCGTGCTTGTCGTCGCTCACTACCTTGCCGTGGGAGAAACCCAGGAATGCCTTGATAAACCGCTCGGCGCTGTCGTTGGACACATACACACGGTTTTCCGGCACGGTGTCGAAGGCGGCGTAATCCGGGGTCTTGGTGTGCCAGTAGAGCTGCATGTTCACACCGCCCGGCCATTGCACCACGGCATCACGGCCGATGGGGTCGGGGAAATCGCTGACGATTACGTCGGCGCCATTTTCACGCGCGGCCTTGAGGGCCACGTCCATGTCCTTGACCAGATAGCCGTTGCGTTCCTGGCCGAACGGGTGAGGCACGGGGGTGGTAAAGCCGAACAACGACACGGTGCCCGCCGGGGTCTGGAGCAATTGCGAGGTGGTGCTGCTCGGCACCGGCAGCACGTTGACCACGACCTGGGGCGTGCTTTTGCCGCCGAAGGTGGCGAGGAAACTCTGGGCAAAACGGTCCACATCGGCCGGTGCCACATACACATGGCTGGTGTCGTACTGCGGCGCCACGGCCACGTTCGGGGTGGCGGCAAACGCGTTGCTCATCATCGCACTTGCCAGCAGCGTCAATGCCAGCGATACCTTGGTTGCTGTGTTACCCATGCCCGTTCTCCAGCGCTTCTGAGGGTTCGAAAGCCGTGAGGTTAGGGGGGCAGGGCGGTGGGGAATTGTATGGACGTGCTCGGTTGAACGTTTCAGCTACGCGGCCCAGACAGCCGACGCCTGTCTACCTGACGCCCCTCAATCCAAATGTGGAAGCTGGCTTGCCTGAGATGACGGCCAGCCAGCCGACGCTTCTCTAGCTGATACCCCACGATCAAACTGTGGGAGCTGGCTTGCCTGCGAAGGCGGCCTGAGAGCCGACCATAATCTTGGATCAGACCGTGTACATATCCATTATTTAGGTCATGGCTGCTTATGGTTCCGCTTTTACAGCGGCTCACTTTTGAAAAGCGCAAAAGTAAGCAAAACGCTCTTGCCCCACCACTCGGCACCTCGCTTAGGCTCGGTGTGCCCTCACTCCGGCTTGAATCCGTGGGCCGCCGTCATGGGCCATCCTTGGCCCAGGACGGCTAACCCGGCGTCCTGCCGGGTTACCCACGAATTCAAGCCTGCGTTCGGCCAGCGTGGTTTAACGGGGCGCCTGAGATCAAGATCAAAAGCAGATCAAGAGCGGCTCGCTTCGCATCGTAGTTACCGGTGGCTGCGTAGATACCTATGCTGCGATGACGACGTTTCAGTCACTGCATCTATTACTGCACGACCGCTTTCGCAGGCAAGCCAGCTCCCACATTTGATCTTCGTTGCGTTGGGCATTGCGTTCGCTTAACTGTGCGGCATTGGGGCTGCCCACACATTTGGATGGCGGGGCATCGGTTAAACAGCCGTTATCGGTCAGGCCACCATAATGATCTTCGACACCAACTCCACCACCGTCTTGGCCTGCAATTTCTTCATCAACCGCGCCCGGTGCACCTCAACGGTGCGGTGGGAGATCGCCAGGCGCAGGGCAATTTCTTTGGATTTGAACCCGTTGACGATGTGCATGGCGATTTCCCGCTCCCGGGGCGTGAGGTCGCCGGTGCCCTGGTGCATGCGGTCCAGGCGTTCGAAGTGCCAGATCATCAGCTTGAACGGGTCTTTGGGGGTGAGGGTGTAGCCGTGGGACTTGGCCCAGAACACTTCGCCATTGTGGTGCTGCATGAAGCGTTCATCGGAATAAAAGCCGTTGTCGCTGTCGAGCAGCCAATCATGGCTGCGCTTGCCGATGGCGTGGTAGTCGGCCTGGGACGGGTAGATCAGCAAGGTCAGCTGGTTGACCAGTGCGTCGCGCGTATAGCCGAACAGCTTCAGGAAAGCGTCGTTGCAGTCGAGAATCACGCGGTCGCTGGTGACGATCTGCGGGGCAGGGGACAGCTTGAACGCCAGGCGTTCGAGGTCGGGAAATTGCTGGGCTAGCGCGGTCATGGGGCATCCTGCCTCGTTGTTCAATGCCCTGGGGCGCTACTTACCCGTGTAAGTAGTTACACGAATTGGCGCACGATCAGGGGTGGGTCATTGTAAGTAAAGTCCGAATCAAGAACAGAAGAAATTGATTATGCCTGCTGATTGCGTCTCCATTGTTGCCGCTGGTCACTCCCGCTTTGGTCGCCTGGAAGGCACGACGCTGGAAGACCTGATCGTCCAGGTGACCCGCGAAGCCCTGAGCGACGCCGAGATTGACGCGTCGCAAATCGATGCGTTGTTCCTCGGCCATTTCAACTCGGGGCTGGTGCCCGACGGGTTTGCCGCCTCATTGCTATTGCAAGCCGACCCCGGGCTGCGCTTCAAACCGGCTACTCGCTGTGAAAACGCCTGTGCATCCGGCTCGGCGGCGATTCAGGCGGGGGTCAATGCGATCCTCTCCGGCAGCGCTGAGCTGGTGCTGGTGGTGGGCGCCGAGAAGATGACCCACACCAGCACTGCCGCGGTCACCCAAGCCTTGGCCGGGGCCGGCTACCAGAACGACCCGGCCGAAGCCGGCCTGAGTTTCCCCCAGTTGTTCGGCCGCGCCGCCCGCCAATACGCCGAGCGTTACCACTGCCCGCTGGGCTCGATGGCGGCCATCGCTACCAAAAACCACTCCAATGCCATGGCCAACCCGCTGGCGCAGATGCATCGGGAGATGAATTTCGAACACTGCAACAACGTGTCCCAAAGCAACCCGTTCGTGGCTGACTCCCTGCGCCTGACCGATTGCTCACTGATCAGCGATGGCGCAGCCGCGATCATCCTCGCCTCGCCCAAACGTGCGCGGGCGTTCCGTCGCGAGGTGCAAATCCGGGCGATGACCCAGGTCAACGACACCTTGCCCATCGCCCAGCGCGACATTCTGGCCTTTGAGGGCCCGCAACGCGCGATCCATGCAGCGCTGCGCGGGGCGAATGTGACCTTGGCTGACCTGAGCTTCGCCGAAGTGCACGACTGCTTCACCATTGCCGAGTTGCTGATCTATGAAGCCATGGGCCTGGCGCCCAAGGGCGAAGGCCATCGCGTGCTCGACAGCGGGGTGGTGCGCTCCGGCGGGCGCTTGCCGGTGAACCTTTCCGGCGGGCTCAAGGCCAAGGGACATCCCGTCGGCGCCACGGGGGTGTCCATGCATGCCTTGGCGTTCCGGCAATTGACCGGCGAGCCGATTGGCCTGGCGGTGCCCAACCCGGAGTTCGGCCTGGTGTTCAACATGGGCGGCATGGCGGTGGCCAACTACGCCTCGGTCCTGCAGGCACGCCGGAGCTGAGTCATGAACATTGCCAACTGGCTGCACGACACCCAGCGTCGGGCCCCGCAACGCCCGGCATTGTTCGACGGCAGCGTGCAAGTGGCCGACTACGCCACCTTCGCCGCCCACGTGCGCCAACGCGCCGCGCACCTGGTGGAGCAGCATGGCCTGGTGCCGGGAGACGCGGTGGCGCTGCTGATGAAAAACAGCTGCGACTACCTGGAACTGCTCTACGCCATCTGGTGGATGGGCGGGGTGGCGGTGCCGATCAACGCCAAGCTGCACCCCAGCGAAGCGGCGTGGATTGCCGATAATGCCGAGGCGCGGTTGATCTTTACCGACGGCGGCCAGGTGTTTTCATCGCGGGATTTGCCCGCGCATTGCACGGAATTGGACGGCCACCCGCTGCCGCCCAGCCATGGTTGGCCCAGCCTGGAACAGCCGGTGCCCCGCCAGGATCACGACCTCGCCTGGCTGTTCTATACCTCTGGCACCACCGGGCGCTCCAAGGGCGTGATGCTGTCGCACGGCAACCTGATCGCCATGTCGCTGTGCTACGCCACGGATATCGATCAAGTGAGCGCCGACGATGCGGCGCTGTATGCCGCGCCCATGTCCCACGGCGCCGGCCTGTACAACTTCATCCATGTGCGCTGCGGCGCCCGCCATGTGGTGCCGGCCTCCCATGGCTTCGATGCCGCCGAGCTGTTCGGGCTGGCCGAGCACATGGGCCAGGTGTCGCTGTTTGCTGCGCCGACCATGGTCAAGCGCATGGTCGAACAGGCCCGGCGCCAGGATTATCACGGCGCCGGCATCAAGACCATCGTCTACGGCGGCGGCCCCATGTACCTCGCCGACCTGCGCGAAGCAGTCGACACCTTCGGCCCGCGCCTGGTGCAGATCTACGGCCAGGGCGAGAGCCCGATGACCATCAGCGTCTTGCCCCGCGCCTTGATCGCCGAACGCCAGCGTCCCGACTGGGCCACCCTGGCCGCCTCGGTGGGCCACGCGCAAACCTGTGTCGAGATCCGCATTCTCGATGCCGAGCACCAGCCACTGCCCACCGGCCAACGCGGTGAAATCGCGGTGCGTGGCGCCACGGTGATGCAAGGCTACTGGCGCAACCCGCAGGCCACGCGCCAGACGCTGGTGGACGGTTGGCTGCTGACCGGCGACATCGGCTACCTCGACCCGGCCGGCTACCTGACCCTGACGGATCGCTCCAAGGACGTGATCATCAGTGGCGGCAGCAACGTGTACCCCCGTGAAGTCGAGGAAGTGCTGGCCCAGCATCCCGAGGTGTTCGAAGTGTGCGTGGTGGGCGAGCCCGACGCGCAATGGGGGGAGTCGGTGGTGGCCTTCGTGGTGACCCGCAGCGGCCAGCCGCTGGACGAAGGCGAGCTGACGACGTGGTTCCTGGCGCGCATGGCCTCGTTCAAAAAACCGAAAAAATATGTGTGGCGCAGCGATTTGCCGAAGAACAGCTACGGCAAGATTCTCAAGACCGACTTGCGGCATTGGCTGCAAACCGCGAGTATCGCCGCGCTTTAACATGGATCGATAATCAGACAAGGAGTCCCCACGATGGGCAATCCCGCACAAGACACCGTCCGCAAGCGCCGCCGTGCGTTTCTGGGCGCCACCTCCGGCCACTTGATCGAGTGGTACGACTACGGCGTCTATGGCTTTCTCGCGGTCTATATCGGCCAGGCGTTCTTCGTCTCCGATGACCCCACCACCAGCCTGTTGGCCAGCTTTGCTGCGTTTGCGCTGAGCTTTTTTATCCGCCCTTTGGGTGGGCTGTTCTTCGGCCCGCTGGCAGACAAGATCGGCCGGCGCAAAACCCTGATCATGGCGCTGGTGATGATGACCGGCTCCACGGTGATGCTGGGCCTGTTGCCGACCTACGCCAGCCTGGGCATCGCCGCACCGATCCTGTTGATTCTGGTGCGCTGCGTGCAGGGCTTCTCGGCGGGCGGCGAAATCGGTACCGTCACCAGCTTCATCTCTGAATACGCCGGCCCCGGTCGCCGTGGCTTTGCCACCTGCTGGCTGATGGTTACCGCCGTGCTCGGCCTGCTGCTCGGTGGCGCCGTGGCCAACGGCATGACCTGGGTGCTGGGCGCCGAGGTCATGCAGGAATGGGCCTGGCGCGTACCGTTCCTGATCGCCGCGCCCCTGGGCTTTATTTCCATGTACATCCGCCTCAAGCTCGAAGACAGCCCTGAATTCCTGGCCCTGCAACGTGCCGGACAAACTTCGCGGGCGCCGCTGCGCGAGGTCTGGCAGTGGAAGCGTGCGATTGCCCTGGTGTTCTTTATCATCACCTTGCACAGCTCGATCTTTTACCTGGTGCTGACCTTCGCCTCGACTTACATGGCCAAGATCCTCAAGTTCGACAGTGGCACCACCTTGCTCTATGTGTTCGTCGCCAGCTTCTCGGCGGCTTTCGTGATGCCGTTTGGCGGGGCCTTTACCGATAAATTCGGGCGCAAGCCGTTCCTGATGGTGATCGGCACGCTGGCGACCCTGGCGATGTTCTGGCTGTTCAAATCCGCCCCGACCGCCACCCCGGCGACCTTCTTCGCGCCGTTGATGGCGGTGGCGATTCTGTTCGGGCTGTACGCGTCGTCAACCTATGCGTTGATGAGTGAGCTGTTGCCGACGCGGATTCGCTCCACTGGGATTGCCGTGGCGTATAACGTGCCCGTCGCGGTGTTTGGCGGCAGTGCGCCGTTGATTTCCACTTGGTTGATCAAGGTGACAGGCGACATTACTTCGCCGTGGTATTTCTATGTAGCGACCGGGGTGGTGTCGTTGGTAGCGCTGGTGCTGTTGCGCAAGGAGGACTTCGTGGTCGGTGCCACGCCTAGGGTGGCGTCTGCGAAAACGGCGCTGGCCTGACGCCGTGTTTGCATCTTGGTAATCAAACGGCAGGGTTGTGTTGGCAAACCTGCCGCAACAGGCTACCGGGTTGAATTGGCTGGCAACACGTGGGCCGCGTGCAGGGCAGGGTAGGAGTAATGTGGCCGGTAATCGACAAGTTCTTGAACCATCTCAGGCTCTTTCTGGGTGCCAATATTGAATCGCAGCAGCGTTCCTGATGTCTTTTCCACCGTATTAAGGTGGTTGTTCTTGGCAAAATCCAACCTCACTTTCGAATCAGCGAGTAACTTTATGTCGCGTGGAGAAAGCGTGGGGTATTTCGCTTTGAATTCCCGATAGTACGTTTTGAACAGGCCTATTGGGTCTTTGCCCAAAAAATAATCCATGTGCACAGGACCTGCGAATGACTTGGTGGGTATGTTGGTCAGGTTGGAGATTTCATCACCCAGCGAGTTCGGGCCGTTTGCGCCGGAATAGCAGACGCGAAGCACAATGTTTTTATATTTGCTGAAGTCAATTTTTTCCGCACGAAGTTTATTGACGATGTCTTGCGCCGAATAGAACTTGCCGTTTGCGCCTACGACTTTCGCGGGCTCTCCGGTGGCCGGTTCAGTCCCATGTCCGAATATATTGAGTCGTGGGGCGCCTTTGTAAATATCCTCGAAGGTTTGTATGTCGCCATCGATGGCCTTGAAACCCCTCCATGGACCGCCCAACCGAATCACTTCACGTAATGCTGACTCAGGCGAAGGCGCCGCCGGTAAATCACCTACGCGTGTTTCCTGCGGTACCGTATGAATGGCCGCGACTCCAGTACGTGCGGAGGTTTGAGTGGGGTGTGCTCTTGCGAGGTGAAGCATTAACATCGCTATGTTGATGAATAAATCTGTTGCGGCTGCTTCTTTGTTTCCTTCCCTGCTCCCGGCAAGCGTCTTGATATCACTTATGATGCTGTCTGCCTGAAACGGCATGCCGATTAAAAAGGCACTCTCTGGCATGAACAGAAATGCCGTATTGAGTAATAGGCCTGCCCCTTCTTTAATCCTTTCCCAGCGACTTTCCCCGTTGGATACGGCTTGGTGTTCGGCCAGCGATGTCAGCGCCCTTGAATTGGCTTCATACAAGTAGCTCATCAGTTGCCCGGTTTGCAGCTCGGACGACAGGTCGTGAGTCGCCAGTGTGGGCGGCGCAGGCGTGAACACGGGCGTATATGTCGGCATATGCGGTTCGCGAAAGCCATCGTGCCTGTAGACGGTGCGGGTTGTCTCATCAGGCAGCCAGGCAAGAATGTCTTTTTGTAGCTCCTTCTGTGTCTGGACAGACTCCATTAGCGCCTGGCGCGAAGGAAACTGCAGCAGAGGGGCGCTGGAATTCAACGGGCGATAAAGAATGTGCGGGCCGACTGTGATGTCCTTGGGTTCGATCAGGAACATGTTTTCGACCACATCGGGCACCGCGCCGGGCAGGCGCATCAGCGCCAAGGGGCGCACGGTGATTTCGTTGCCATTGACAAACTTCTTCCCTGGCGTTGGATCCAGTATTGCCTGAAGGTAACGAAAACCCATGGCGTTATCGAAGCCAGCCTCGCCTTTGGCCGTCAGTTCCAGGGCCCTCATCTTCAGTTCAATCGGGACTTGCTCGGCGAACAG
Source organism: Pseudomonas sp. NFPP02 (assembly GCF_900119355.1). Lineage (NCBI taxonomy): Bacteria > Pseudomonadati > Pseudomonadota > Gammaproteobacteria > Pseudomonadales > Pseudomonadaceae > Pseudomonas > Pseudomonas sp. NFPP02. The sequence goes on along the minus strand of NZ_FPJI01000019.1, from coordinate 59,102 downwards.
CGCTTGGCGCCTGGCTTTTTTTTCAGGATCGTCGAGCAGCTCGCGCCTGACTAATTCGGGGTAGTTCTTGCCGGCATCGATTTGCTGAATCAGCTTACCCAGTTCGCCCTCTTTTCCGAGCTTGGCTAGATGAATGCCCGTCGGTTTGTGACGCACCTCCACCCGACCTTTTGGTAATCCTGAAAGGTTGCGTACAAAGGTTTCGGTGAAGGGCAGGGTGGTGGTTTGGGTTGATCCGAATCCGCTGGCCGGGGCGCCATAGGGAGTGTGAAAGATGACTTCCAGATCCTTGATGTCATAGTGAAAGGGTGGAGGGTTGAGGGCTTTGATCTGTTCCTGGATATAAGTGCTAATGTCCGGAATATCACTGCCAAAGCTCTTGCCCTTGTGCCGGCGCTCGAAGCCCGCCATCTCCAGAAGCAGGTCATGGTAAATAAAGCGATTGGCATCGGAGGCGGTTTTTGACCATTCGGGACGCTTGAGCCCGGACTCTTGGGATGGTCGCGCCACGATCAGCGCGGGATCAGTGTCGGCGTTGGCGTCCCCGTTGTTAATCATGACGTTCGCTTGCAGGTAGAACGCATCAGCGTCGAAGGCTTTCAGGCTGGGCTTGTCGGTGCGGGTCGGTGGTTGCGCCTCGGGGTTTTGCTGTTCCCAGGCCTGCTGGGCTGCATCCAGGGAAGCATAAGGAGTAACCTTTCCGCTGGGTTCGCACATCAGCACAGCGAGGGTGCGGTCCCCAGCCTTGCGTTCGATGAACAGGTTAGGGGTTTGAACGTTCGGGCTGTCTGGGTTGGCCGGGTCAGTGCGGACCATGAAGTGAATGGTTGTCTTGGAGTTGTCTGTGGGGTTGAGGTGCCCGTGGGGAAACCTTGCTACCGTATCCAGTGTTTCGCGCTGTATGTCATTGAGACCTGGGGATTTTAAACTGGCCAGGCGCAGGTTGCTGTGCAGCAGCTGGCCGAGCATTGACCGGCGACTACCCGCGTAAATCGGGGTGACACCGAGCGCTGTGTCGGCACTCAGCCCAGGGGCCGGCTCATTGAACGGCGGCTCATTCCAATACGTGATCTTTGCCGCTCGAAGCGTTTCGTTCAGCTTGCCGGGCAACTCGCTCATAGCCTTCTGTAGCGCTGACCTATCGATAGGAAGTGCAGTACCCGCAGGTTTGCCGGTACGGGCGAGCACGTCCTCGCGCGTATCGACGAATTTGCCAGCGCTGTCGAAAACCGGCGCGGCGCCTCCAGCGACATGGCTGATGATCATTTCCATCAGCGGTGTTTCAATGTGCTCACCTGGATTGTCCGGATCGGGAACGGCGAACGCCAACTGCTCCACATCGAGGTTCAATGACGCATCGATGGCGTCCTTGAGTAATCCCGATACGACCGATTGCAATCCGGGCTCTGCGTTAAACAGACGGTGGGCGATGTCGCTCACGGGGCTGGCGACGGGCGGCTTGGCGGTGGTTACCGGCGCAGGCGCTTGAACGACAGTAGGTGTTGGAGGGGGTTTGATGCCTGCAAGTGCTTGTAGGGTTGCCTGCTGCAGTTCGCGAATCCCACGCGAGGTGTCAGCAGAAGGGTTGTTTTTTTTCAAGGAGGGGAAGCCATCGCGGATGAGCCCTGCGACTTGTTCGAGCCACTTCTGCTCTGAGCCGGTTTCCCGAGTCACGCCGTAAAAGTCCAGCATCATAGAGAGATCCAGCGCTTGCTGGGTACGAACGGGCCCCTCGTAGACCGAGCCGCTTCTCCCATATTTGCGGGCCGCGCTTGAAATGTCGGGTTCGAGGGCCGCCCATTGGGGGCAAGTCGACGTGCGCAAAACAATCGATTTACGGCTGCCATCAGGGTTTCGTACGTAGCCTTCCAACTGGCCTGTCGGCAAGTGGATAAACAAGGATGACACCTCGAGATTATGTTCTTTCGCAAACGCCAGGAAAGCGGGGCTGGAGAAGCATTTGCCGAACGCCTCGCGTGTGTGTGCGTAGGTTGAGTCGTCAGGCACATTCAAGAAGGGGAGAAAGGTTAGCGACTGATCATCGATGCGCCTTTGATATCCGATCCTCGTGAGGATTCTGGCACACTCCCGTGCCACTTCCCGATCAGCCGCCTCGACGCGTTCGGCGGGCGTCGGTGTGCGACTGGAGTCGGCAAGTGTACCGCTGCGTTCAAAGGTGGCTTGGGTGATCGTCTCCTTCGCGCTGCGTTGTGCTTGCCTGGCGCGCAAGGTCTGTTGCGAGATGTCCAATGGCAGGGGGCCGTTGGGGATGACCAGAGAGGGGAATGTGTCGGCTTGCTGGAGTGCCGCGATCACGGCCCGCGGATCGCGCGTAAGCTCGGTTCTAGCGATAGCGTAGAAGTCTCCGACCAGGTAACTGGGAGGCGTGTGTTCGCCGGTGTAGCGGAACCAGGTCGTCGACGGGGCGCCTAGCTCTCTGGCCTCTGCGGCGACGTCCGCCGATGCCTGTGACCAGCCAGGGGTGAACTCCGTGAAGCTGTTGGGGGAGTCATTGATCATGCACGTCATGGTTCCCTCTTGAGGGTTCCAGCTGAAATTGGACAGGTCGATGTGATGGGCTTTGGCAAAGGTTGCAAACGGCTCTGCCCTGAGCGCCTGGTTAAAACGTGCCCACGCTTGGCCGAAGCTGGAAAAAGGCGGAACCTGGGTGAGGGTCGGGGCGGTGAGTGACTGTCTGTTGGTTGTGAGCTCCTCAGCGACCTGGCCCATCAATGCCGCGCTGAGCTGCTGTGCCAGCTCGGCATCACTCTTTTCCACCAACGTGCTGACGTGTCCTTGAGTGAGCAGAAATTGAGGCGAACTTGGTGCGCGTCTTGAAACGGGCTCGGATCGACCAGGATTTTCCGGCTGCTGAGCGATGTCATACTTCAGCCTTTCATCCGGGTTGACCGGCCACGCAAAGGTGCCTGTTGGCGTTTGTTGCGAAGATGAGGGTGGAACATGGTTCGTGGCTGCCGGGATCGTCATGGAAGTCTCCGTCTATCGTTATGAAAAGCGCGCCTTCTGTGGCGAATTTTCGTGGCTTTTCTGTACGAAGGTGTTCCGTATCCACTTAATACGAAGGGTTACAGCCGCTGATGCGGGGAGCCGTCATGTGTCACAGTCCTTTGCCTGTTCGTTGTGACAGGTTGAAATACGCCGCCGTTTTCTCCCCGCCGCGTCCCTGAGCAGAGTGAGGTGCCTATGCAAGCAACCCGATTGACTCTCGTATGTCATGCCGTGACCCCCATGCAAAAGCAGGGGCGGTTTCCCGATGACGAGTCGTTACTGATGGATTGGCAGAATGCGCGGCTGTCACTGACGGATCGGTTCCGCAAAAGTGTGCGCCTGATATGCGGGCCCGAAGCGCGGACTCGCCAGACGGCAACGCTGTTCGGTGACCACGCCGTGGTTGAGCCCGCGTTACGCGATGGCGATTTTGGCCATTGGAAGGGGCAGGACACTGCCCAGCTTGATCGCGATGAATTGATGACTTGGCTCACCGACAGCGCCAGTGCCCCCCATGGCGGCGAGTCGGTGGACCACATTTGCGCGCGCGTGGGCGAATGGATGAGGTCACTGGAGTGCCAACCCGGCCATGTGGTGGCCGTTACACATCCCTTGGTCATCCGCGCTGCAATGCTGTACGTCATGCAATTTCCAGTATCGATGTTCTACCTGATCGATGTCGAACCGCTGTCGCGCACCGAGCTGCGTTTCAACGCGGTCTGGCGCCTGCGCCTGGAAACTCACGCCTGATGCGTTGATCATGGCAAAATCCACGCCCCGCACTGAGAGCAACCCATGAAACGCATCCTGATCATCGGCATTGGCGCCGGCAACCCCGACTACATCACGATGCAGGCCGTGAAGGCGCTGAACCGTACCGACGTGTTCTTCCTGATGGACAAGGGCCAGAGCAAGGACAAGCTGATCGACCTGCGCCGGGAAATCTGCGACACCTATATCACCGAGCCCGGCTACCGTTTTGTCGAGGCCGACTGCCCGGAGCGTGTGCGCGGTGAAATCGACTACACCACCGCTGTGCAGGACCTCAACCGCGATAAGCAGCAGACCTTCGAACGCATGATCAACGAAGAAATGGCTGACGGTGAGGTGGGGGCGTTCCTGGCCTGGGGCGACCCGGCGCTGTACGACAGCACCATCCGCATCTTGCAGGCGATTCTTGCCAGTGGTCGCTGTGTCTTCGAGTTTGAAGTGATCCCCGGCATCACCAGCGTGCAAGCCCTGGCGGCGCAGCACAAGGTGGCGCTCAACCGTATTGGCAAGTCCATCGAAATCACCACTGGGCGCCGGTTGGCGGCGGGGCAGGCGAGTGATGCCGATACCCTGGTGGTCATGCTCGACGCCGAAGATTCCTACCGCAGTGTGGCGGATCAGGACCTGGATATTTACTGGGGCGCCTACCTGGGCACCCCGGACGAGATCCTGATCAGCGGTAAAGTGGCGCATGTGGCAGAAGAGATCGAACGGGTACGCAAGGCGGCGCGCCTGGAAAACGGCTGGATCATGGACACCTATTTGTTGCGCAAACCCTGAGGTAAACCCGATGCTCAAACAACTTGCCCTCGCCTTGGCCCTGGTGGCCGGCGCCGCTCATGCCGACTCCGGCTTGCACACCGACTTGCCTTTGTCCTACCTGGAACAGACCCAGGGTGATGCGCGCAACCAGCCGCTGGTGATCTTCCTGCATGGGTTTGGCAGCAACGAGGAAGATCTGTTTGGTATCAAGGACGCGTTGCCGTCCACCTGGACCTACCTGTCGGTGCGCGCGCCGCTGCCGGTGGAGCCGCAAGGTTATCGTTGGTTCACCAAGACCGATGAGCCTGAGTACAACGGCGAGACTGATGAACTGTTCAGCAGCGCCCGGCTGATCAAGGACTTTGTGCTCAAGGCTACCGCCAAGTACCACACCCAAAGTGATCGGGTGTTCCTGGTGGGGTTCAGCCAGGGCGCAATCATGTCTTACGAGGTGGCCTTGCGTGAACCCGAGTTGGTACGCGGTATCGCTGCGCTCAGTGGCAGCGTGCTACCGGTGCTCAGGTCTGCGCTCAAACCTGATGCGTCCATGGGCAAGCTGGCGATCTTTATCGGCCATGGCACCTTGGACCAGGCGCTGCCCTTTAGCTCGGCCACGCAGGCGAACAAGGTGCTGACGGGGTTGGGGCTCAAGCCGGAGTTTCATGAGTACCCGGGAATGAATCACACCATCAGCGCAGTGGAAGTGCAGGACTTGAAAGCCTGGCTAGAGAAAAGCCTGAAGTGAAATGCGCTTGAACATGTGGGAGCTGGCTTGCCTGCGATAGCCATAGGTATCTACACAACTTCGGCACGACGCTAAATTTGTGGCGAGGGAGCTTGCTCCCGTGACGGCCTGGCAGCCGACACAGATATAACTGATGCCCCGCGATCCAATGTGGGAGCTGGCTTGCCTGCGAAGACGGCCTGGCAGTCAACACAGTTGGACCGTGTACATATCCATTCCTGCGGTAACGGCCACTTAGGGTTCCGCCCTTACGGCGGCTCACTTTGCAAACGCGGCAAAGTAAGCAAAACGCTCTTGCCCCACCACTCGGCACCTCGCCTAGGCTCGGTGTGCCCGTAATCCGCCAGTGATTTGGGGGGCCGCCGCCACGCGCCATCCATGGCGCGGGGCGGCTAAACCGGCATCCCTGCCGGTTTAGCCCCCAAATCCCTGTCGGATTCCGGCCAGCGTGGTTTAACGGGGCGCCTAAGATCAAAAGCAGATCAAGAGCGGCTCGCTTCGCATCGTGGTTACCGCTGAGCTTACAGAGTTATGTAGATACCTATGCTGCGATAGCGGTGGCTCAGTAAAAGATTCAGTGACTGACACACCGCCATCGTAGGCAAGCCCGCTCCCACATGGGTTTTGTGTTGGCTGGAAGAGGGGGCTACTTGCCGCCCGTAATCTGCTTCACCAACGCCGCATGCCCCTTCACATCATCCGCCCGGGAAATCGCCTGGATCACCAGCAAATGGTTGCCCGAACCACCCAGGAACGTGGAGTTCAAGGTCTTGCCTCCGCCTTGGGTAGCGCTGCTGTCCACCTGGCGCAGGCCCAGGCCCTTGTAGGTGAGTTTCTTCTCCCCCAGTTTCTTGAAGTCGGGCATGGCGGCGCTCTGGTCTATGACGAAATCAGCCACCGCGCCGTCGAGGAACTTTGGGTCGTTATCCTGGATAGTTGCCCCATCGTTGCGCACGGTTTCGGCGACGATCACCACACTTTTCGTCGTTGAGTTAGCGTACAGGGTGCCTTGGGTGTCAGCGGTGCCGTCTTGCGCCGTGCCGGAGGGCAGGGTGTCGGCGCTGTAGGCTTTGGGCAGTTTGAAGGTGAACTTGCCACCCAAGGTGGAGATTGTCTGTGTGGCGGGCTTGGTGGCAGCGAACACGCTGCCGGCGGTAAGCGCTAGGGCGAGCAGCATTGCGGTTTTGGTGAACGTGGCCATGAAGCACTCCGGGGATGAACGAAATTGCGGCGTATTCTGTCAGAAAATTCGCAATTTCGTTCATCCAGCCCATCACAGCTTGTCGGAGGATTCCTCGTCAAGCCTGTCCATTTCAAACAAGCGCGCCAGTTCCGCACGGGCTTCCTGGGCAGTTTGCATGACCTTGGCCGCGTCGTCGTATACCGCGTGTTGGGCGGCGAGTACCTGCTGGTCGTGGGTCTTGAAGCGGTTGATGCGCGCATCGGCCTGGGCCTGGCTCAAACCGAGGCCGACCAGGGTACGGCGGCTCATTTCCAGGCTGGAGTAGAAGGTTTCGCGCACCGGTGAAGCGTCCAGGTCCACCAGGCGGTGTACGTGCTGGCGGTTACGCGCACGGGCGATGATCTTCATGTGCGGGTAGAGGTTGCGCACCAGCTCGGCGGTCTTGATGTTGATCTCCGGGTCGTCCATGGCGATCACGAAGAACTCCGCTTGATCGACTTTGGCGGCGTGGAGGATTTCCGGGCGTTGGGGGTCGCCGTAGAACACCGGCATGCCGCCGAAACTGCGGGTCAGCTCGATGGTTTCCACCGAGGTGTCGAGGGCGATGAACGAGATGTTCTGCGCGCGCAGGATTCGCGCCACGATCTGGCCCATCCGGCCCATGCCGGCGATGACCACGCGAGGCGCATCGCTTTCGATGGCGCGGTATTCCTCGGGCACTTCCACCGGCTTGGCCTTGGGTTTGAACAGCTTCGGGCACACCAGCAACAGCAGCGGAGTCACGGCCATGGACAGGGTGATGGTGAGCACCAGCACGTCGTACAGCTGCGGTTCGAACAGGCCCTGGTCGCGACCGATCTTGAACACCACGAAGGCGAACTCACCCCCCGCCGCCAGCACCACGCCCAGGCGCAGGGCACTTTCGCGATTGAGGTCGCCCACCATCCGCCCGACGGCGTACAGCAGCGGCAGCTTCAAGCCGATCAGCAGCAGGGTCAGGCCGATCACCACCAGTGGCGTGCTGAGCAGCAAACTGAGGTTGGCGCCCATGCCCACGCTAATGAAAAACAGCCCCAGCAGCAGGCCCTTGAATGGCTCGATCTGGGATTCCAGTTCGTGGCGGTATTCCGAATCCGCCAGCAGCAGGCCGGCGAGGAAGGCCCCCAGGGCCATGGACACGCCCACCAACTCCATCAGCCAGGCGGTGCCGATCACCACCAGCAGCGCGGTGGCGGTGGACACTTCGCGCAGGCCGGTCTTGGCCACAATGCGAAACACCGGGCGCAACAGGTAGCGCCCGCCGATGATCACCACCGCGATGCTGCCGAGGATCTGCAACACATGTTGCAGGCCCTGGGCTTCGGTGGTCGGATGATCGCTGCCGGCCAGCAACGGCACCATGGCGATCAGCGGGATGGCGGCGATGTCCTGGAACAACAGGATGGCAAAGGCCAGACGCCCGTGGGGTTGGTTGAGCTCCTTGCGTTCGGCCAGGCTTTGCAGGCCAAACGCCGTAGACGACAGCGCCAGGCCCAGGCCCAGCACGATGGCGCTGTTCCACGACTGGCCAAACAGCCATAGCGCGACCGCGCCCATCACCACACCGGTGAGCAGGACCTGGGCCAGACCGACGCCGAACACCGCCTTGCGCATCACCCACAAGCGTTTGGGCGACAGCTCCAGGCCGATGATGAACAGCAACAGCACCACGCCCAGTTCAGAGAACTGCGCCACGCTTTGCGGGTTGCCGATCAGGCCGAGAACCGACGGGCCGATGATCACACCGGCAAACAGATAGCCCAGCACCGCGCCCAATTCCAGGCGCTTGGCCAGGGGCACGGCCAGCACGGCGGCGAACAGGAACACCACGGCTGCTTGTAACAGGTTGCCTTCATGGGGCATCACGAACTCCATCGTTTACGTAGATCAACTCGGGGGGCCATTGTGGCGAGGGAGCTTGCTCCCGCTGGGCTGCGAAGCGGCCCCAAAAAACTGCGGGCGCTGCGCACCCGAGCGGGAGCAATCTCTGGCCACAAAATATTCCACAGCAGGGGAAATAGAGCGCTATTAGAGCGCTTTTTCACATTTTGAAACTTGTATTTTTGTCGCGACAGTCAATGGATGTTGGCCCTCATCCCATTCTTACGCCGGTTTTACGAAAGTATTAATACCATTTAATTCAATGGCTTTCGCGCGGGTCTACTAACGTTTCGAAAAACTGGATCAGTAGTCACCACGGTCAGGTGTTTCGAATTCGATGCGTGTGGATCGTTGAAACAAGGCGTGCACGCAGTCACGGATGAAAGGCTTGGACCACAAGGAGTAGAACGTGGATAGAAGACTTGCGACTGCCGCTTTACCTCGTGTTTCTGCACTTTCTCTCGCGATTCGCCTCGGAGTGGCCGGGCTGGTGATGGGCCTGGCAAGCCCGGATGTGTTTGCCGCCTGTAGCCCGGCAAGCCCTACGGTCGGCGCGACGGTGACCTGTACGGGCGTGCCGTCATTGCCATTGTTCCTCAACACTTTCAGCAGCGCGGTCAATAACCTGACGGTCAACGTCAATGCCGGGGCGCAACTCAACGCAACGCTGGGCGGCAAAGCACTGACCCTGACCGGCAACAACGCCACGTTGAACAACTCCGGCACCATTGACCCGGCACTCCTCGGATTGGTTTCAGTGTTGAGCGGTGGTGTGGTGATCGGCAACACGGCAGCCAGCGTGTTGAACATCACCAACAGTGCCACCGGCATCATGCGCGGTACTGGCGCGTTGCTGGGGCTGAACCTGGCCTCGTTGGATGGCATGGCCCTCAACGCCACCAACGGCGCAGGCGGCACCACCACGATCGTCAACAACGGCGTCATTGGTTCTTCCTCCTTGCTCGGCCTGTCGCTGTTCACGTCCGATACCCCGGTGGTAGCCGTGCAGGGTGGCGGGCAGGTCAATATGACCAACAACGGCGCCCTGACCGGGCGCGTGGCGTTCGAGAGCTCCACTACAGGGAACACGTTCCGCAACACCGGCACTATCTCTGGCGGCGTGTCGATGGGGACCGCCAGTACCAACACGTTTACAGCGGTCACGGGGTCGCAGGTGACCAGTGGCGGCGGCCTCGGCTTAAGCCTGGGCGGACTGATCGGCGTGAACCTGACGTTCGCGCCCACCGGCCAGGTGGACGGCGGCGCAGGCGGCAGCAACTCGCTGATCCTTGAAAACACGACGGGTGTCGGTGGTGGCAGTACGGGCACCGGCACGGCTTCAAGCGCCAACTATGTCAACTTCAACAACCTGGCCATCAACAGTGGCACCTGGACGTTGCAGGGGCCGTTGGTCAGCGGCAGCACTACGCTCAATGGGGGTGTGGCGCAATTCAATAACAACGCGACATTTGGCAGCGGTGTGCTCACGTCTAACGGCGGTGCTATCGAGGCCACTGGCAACGGCTTGACGCTGGCTAACCTGATGACCCTCGGAACCGGTGGACTGACGGTGCAGGGGGCTGCTACCGGGCTGACCTTGAGCGGCCTGATCTCGGGCAATACTGGCTTGAACAAAGCCGGGACCGGCGAATTGATCCTCAGCGGCGCCAACACCTTCCAGGGTGGTACTACCTTGAGCGCCGGCACGCTCACGCTGGGCAATGCCACCGCGCTAGGCACCGGTGCCTTGACCGTGGCGGGTGCAGGTACTTTGCAAAGCAATGCTGCGCTGACAACCAGCAATGCGATTACCTTGAACGCGAATCTGACCGTAGACGGCGTGAACCCGCTGACCCTTGGCGGGGTTGTCAGCGGTGGTTCCGGGTTGATCAAGGAGGGCGTATCGAGCCTGGCGCTTACGGGCAACAATACTTACACCGGCGCCACGGCCCTCAACGCCGGTTCGCTGGTGGTTGGCTCCAATACTGCGCTCGGCGCCAGTGTGTTGAACGCCTCGGCGGGTACCACGCTGGATGCCAGTGCAGCAGTGAGCCTGGGCAATAACCTCAACCTGGGCGGTAACCTGACCCTTGGCGGCAGCAACGCGCTGACCCTTGGCGGTGTGGTGGCGGGCCTTGGTGGGTTGATCAAGAACGGCCCGGCGGATCTGATCCTCAATCAAGCGAACACTTACCTGGGCAACACTGCGCTGAACAGCGGTAAGCTGGTAGTTGGCGCCAGTGGTGCCTTGGGCGCGGGTACGTTGAATGCAGCCGGGGGCACGACCCTGGACGCCAGTACCAGTACGACGCTGGCCAACGCGATCAACCTGGCCGGTAACCTTGGAATCGGTGGCAGCGCCAACCTGACCCTGGGCGGCACGGTCAACGGTGCAGGCAGCCTGACCAAAGACGGCGCGGCCGGCCTGACACTCAGCGGCAGCAATAATTTCCTGGGCGGCACTACTCTGAATGCGGGCAGCCTGACCGTCGGCAGCAATACGGCGCTTGGCCTGGGCAACTTGACCGTCGGCGGCGCCGCAACCCTGGACAGCAACTCGGCGGTGGCGCTGGGCAATGGCATTGTCCTCAACGCCGGGCTGACCGTCGGCGGCACCAATGGGCTGACCCTGGGCGGTGTGGTCAGCGGTGCGGGGGCGCTGATCAAGGATGGCCTGGCCAACCTGACCCTTGACGGCACCAACACGTTCACCGGTGGCACCAGCCTCAACGCCGGTACGTTGACTTTGGGCACGGCAGGCGCATTGGGCGCAGGCCCCTTGACGGTCGGCGGTGCGGCAACCCTGGATAACAGCGCGGCTTTGACTCTGGGCAGCGGGGTTGCGCTCAATGGTGACCTGACGCTCGCGGGCAACAATGATCTGAACCTCAGCGGCGTGATCAGCGGCGCCAGTGCGCTGATAAAAAATGGCTTGGCTGACCTGACCTTGAGCGGCAACAACACCTTTACCGGGCCATTGAATATTGTCTCCGGCAGCGTCACCACCGGCAGCACCGGTGCATTGGGCAACACCTCTGGCGTCAATGTCAGCACCGGCGCCGCACTGAACCTGGGCGTCGATTCCAGCCTGGCCGGCCTCAGCGGTGCGGGTGGCGTGGCAGTCGGCGGTGGTTTGGAACTCACCGTGGGTGGCGTGAACACCAGCAGTACTTTTGACGGAGACCTGAGCGGTGCGGGCAGCTTGATCAAGGTGGGTACCGGCACGCTCACGCTCAACGGAATCAATGGCATCACCGGTAACACGGCGATCAACGCGGGCACTCTGGATGTCGATGGTTCCCTGGGCAGCGCGTCGGTCAACGTGAATACCGGCGGCACCCTCACCGGCAGTGGCTCGCTATTGGGTACGGCGAATATCAACAACGGCGGGCACCTGGCGCTGGGCAGTGGCACGACCTTGTCGGCTGGCGGCCTGAACATGAGTGCCGGGGCCAGTCTGGATGTGGCGCTTGGCGCACCGTCGCTGACCTCGCTGATGAATGTCGGTGGCAACGTGAATCTGGCCGGCGACCTTAATGTGAGCGATGCCGGTGGCTTTGGCGCCGGCGTGTATCGCTTGATCAACTACACCGGCGGCTTGACCGGCGCATTGAACGTCAACACGGTGCCGCTGGGTTATGGCCTGGGTGATCTGCTGGTACAGACCTCAGTGGGCAGCCAGGTCAACCTGGTGGTAGCGGCGCCGAATATTCGTTTCTGGGACGGCAGCAACACCCTTGCCAACGGCACTGTCGACGGTGGCAACGGCACCTGGACAGCGGGGGGCACCAACTGGACCTCGGCCGACGGCCTTTCCAACCAGACCTGGGGCGGTGGCTTTGCGGTGTTCCAAGGTGCTGCGGGGACTGTCAGCGTGAATGGCGTACAAACCATCACCGGTCTGCAATTCGTCACCGATGGCTACAGCCTGGTCAATGGCACCGGTGGGCAGTTGAGCACCGGCAGCGGCAACTTCGCCGTGCGCGTCGACCCACTGGCGACTGCCACCCTCGGCGTCGATATCACCGGCGCGGGCGTTCTGAACAAACTCGATACCGGCACGCTGGTGCTCAATGGCGCCAACAGCTACACCGGTGGCACCTTGCTCAATGGCGGTACCTTGGTGGTCGGCAGCAACACCGCGCTGGGTACTGGCGCCCTGACTGCTGCGGCGGGCACCACACTGGACAGCAACGCCTCCGTAACCCTGGGCAATGATGCGGTACTCAGCGGCAGCCTGACGGTCGGCGGCAGCAACGCATTGGCGCTCAATGGCGCCATCAGTGGCATCGGTGGTCTGGTGAAGAACGGCACGGCAGACCTGACACTCGGCGGCACCAATACCTTCCTGGGCCCTGTGGCCTTGAACGCAGGCGGGCTGATCCTGGCCAGCAATACGGCGCTGGGCGCGGGCGTGTTGAACGCCGCCGGCGGCACAACATTGGACGCCAGCACGGCGGTTACCACCACTAACGCGATCAATCTGGCTGGCAACCTGGGCATCGGCGGCACCGCTGACCTGACGCTCGGCGGCGCAATCAACGGTGCGGGCAGCCTGACCAAGGAGGGCACGGCCAATCTGATCCTCAGCGGCGCCAACGCCTACCTGGGTGGCACCACCCTGAACGCCGGTACGCTGACCTTGGGCAGCGCCACCGCCCTTGGTCTGGGCAACCTCACCGTTGGCGGCGCGGCGACCCTGGATAACACGGCAGCGCTGAGTGTGGGCAATGGCGTCGTGCTTGACGCCAACCTCGCCGTCACCGGCAGCAATGACCTGACCCTGGGTGGCCTGGTCACCGGCACGGCTGGCCTGAGCAAAGACGGCGCGGCCAACCTGACCCTCAATGGCGTCAACACCTTCCAGGGCGGCACCACCCTCAACGCCGGCACGCTGACCCTGGGCACGGCAGCGGCCCTGGGTACCGGCGCCTTGAACGTAAACGGCGCGGCCACGCTGGCTAACAGCACGCCGCTGGTATTGGCCAATGCGGTCAACCTCAACGCTGGGCTGACCGTGGGTGCTCTCAACAATAACCTGACCCTGGCCGGCGTGCTGGCCGGCAGCGGTAGCCTGGTCAAAACCGGCACGGCGGATGTGAGCCTGACCGGCACTAACACCTTCAACGGCCTGTTCGATGTGCAATCGGGCAGCCTCACCACGCTGGGCAACGGAGCACTGGGTGTCGGCGCCGGGGTCAACCTGGCGAGCGGTACGTCCTTGAACCTGGGCGGCAGCGCCAGCCTGGGCGCCCTCACGGGTACCGGGCTTGCCACAGTAGGGGCCGGCAGCACCTTGAGCGTCGGCAACAATAACCTCGACAGCACTTTCGACGGCGTCGTGGCAGGCCTCGGCAACCTGACCAAAGACGGCACAGGCGCCTTGACCCTCGGTGGTCTCAGCGTGGTGACCGGGGATGCCCAGGTCAACGCCGGCAGCTTGCTCGTCAATGGCTCACTGGCCAGCGCCAACGTGGCGGTGGGCAGTGGTGCCACCCTCGGTGGTACCGGTACTTTGTTGGGCAACGTGAGCATCGCCGACGGCGGCCACCTGGCCGTCAATTCCGGCGCGACCCTCACCACCGGTTCGCTGCTGCTCAATGCCAACTCCAATCTGGATGCGGGCCTCGGCGCGCCCGCCACGGGCGGCACCGCGCTGGTGCAGGTCAACGGCAACCTGACTCTGGACGGCACCCTCAACGTCACGGATATCGGCGGCTTCGGTGCGGGTATCTACCGCCTGATCGACTACACCGGCGGCCTGACCAACAACGGCCTGCTGCTGGGCAGCCTGCCGGTGAACATCCCGGCCAGCGACCTGGACCTGCAAACCGCTATCGGTAACCAGGTCAACCTGCTGGTCAACGGCAGCACCAACGTGCAGTTCTGGGACGGCAGCCAAACCACGGGCAATGGCACCATCGAAGGCGGCAGCGGCACCTGGAGTGCAGGCGCCAGCCAATGGACCGGCGTCAACGGCGCATTCAATACAGCCTGGACCCCGAACAGCTTTGCCGTGTTCCAAGGCACGGCGGGCACTGTCACGGTTGACGGCGCGCAAGCAATCACTGGGTTGCAGTTCGTCACGGATGGCTACAACCTGGCGGGCGGCACGGCGGGGGCCTTGACCCTCTTCAATGGCACCGGTGGCAACACCGCTGTGCGTGTCGATCCTGGCGTCACCGCCACCCTGGGCGTCGCGCTCAACGGCGGTGGCACCCTGGCCAAGCTCGACACCGGCACCCTGGTGCTCAACGGCGCCAATAGCTACACCGGCGGCACCGCACTCAATGGCGGCACGCTGGTGGTCGGCAATGACAGTGCCCTGGGCAGCGGCGTATTGACCACCGCCAATGGCACCACTTTGGACAGCAACGCTGTGGTCAACCTGGCCAACAATGTGGACGTCAACGGTACGTTGACCGTCGGCGGCAGCAATGCCCTGACCCTGGCCGGCACCGTGGCGGGCACGGGCAGCCTGATCAAAAATGGCATCGCCAACCTGACCCTCAGTGGCAACAACACCTATGCCGGCCCAACCGCACTCAACGCAGGCGGCCTGATCCTGGCCTCCAACACGGCCCTGGGCAGTGGCGCCCTGAACGCGGCCGCCGGCACCACCCTCGACAGCAGCACGGCGGTCGCCCTGGCCAATACGGTCAATCTGGCCGGCAACCTGGGCATTCTAGGCACCGCCGACCTGAGCCTGAACGGCCTGGTCAGCGGTACCGGTGGGCTGACCAAAACCGGCGCGGGCGACCTCACGCTCAACGGCGCCAATGCCTACTTGGGCGGCACGCAGTTGAATGCCGGCTCCCTGACCCTGGGCAATGCGTCGGCCCTGGGCAGTGGTGCCTTGGCGGTCAATGGGGCAACCACCCTGGACAGCAACACGGCGTTGGCCCTGGCCAATAACACCAGCCTGAATGCCGCGCTCACCGTCGGCGGCAGCAACGACCTGAGCCTCAACGGCGTGGTGGACGGCAGTGGTTCGTTGACCAAGGCCGGTGGCGCCAACCTGACCCTGAACGGCGCCAATACCTACAGCGGCGGCACGGCACTCAATGCCGGTACGCTGACCCTCGGCAGCACCACGGCCCTGGGCTCGGGCGCGCTGACCGTCGGCGGTGCGGCGACCCTGGCCAATAGCACGCCGCTGGTGCTGGCCAATGCGGTCAACCTCAATGGCGACCTCAGCGTCGCTGGCAGCAACAACCTGACCCTGGCCGGCGTACTCGCTGGCAATGCAGCGCTGATCAAGAATGGCGCGGCGGACCTGCTGCTGACTGGCAACAACAGCTTCAGCGGCCCACTGACCGTGGCGGCCGGCAGCGTGACCACGGCGGGTAATGGTGCGCTGGGAACCACCTCCGGCGTCACTGTCGGCAGCGGCGCGAGCCTCAACCTGGGTGGCAATGCCAACCTCAACAGCCTGGCTGGCACCGGCACGGTGCAGGTGGCGGGCGGCGCTACGCTGGCGGTGGGAGGCAGCAACCTCGATAACAGCTTTGGCGGCGCGCTCAACGGTGCCGGAAACCTGGATAAAAACGGCAGCGGGGTGCTCAACCTGAGCGGCACCAATGCCCTCAGCGGCGCGGCCAACGTCAACGGCGGTACCTTGAATGTCACAGGTTCCCTGGCCAGCGGCACGGTGGCGGTGAACAGCGGCGCAACCCTGGCCGGCAGCGGTTCATTGGCCGGCGCGGTGTCCGTGGCCGACGGTGGGCACATCGGCCTGGCCTCCGGCAGCACACTGTCGGTGGGCTCGTTGGTGCTGGGTGGCAACTCGAACCTGGATGTTGGCCTCGGCACCCCGGTGCTGGGCGGCGGCACAGGCCTGCTGAATGTCGGCGGCGACCTGACTCTGGACGGTAACCTCAATGTCACCGATATCGGCGGCTTTGGCAGCGGCGTCTACAACCTCATCAACTACACCGGGGCCTTGACCGATAACGGCCTGGCGCTCGGCACACTGCCAGGCAGTGTGGTACCGGGTGATCTGCAAGTGCAGACCGCGATCACCAGCAAGGTCAACCTGCTGGTGACTGCACCCAACACCACCGTGCAGTTCTGG
Organism: Pseudomonas sp. NFPP02; assembly: GCF_900119355.1. Classification (NCBI taxonomy): domain Bacteria; kingdom Pseudomonadati; phylum Pseudomonadota; class Gammaproteobacteria; order Pseudomonadales; family Pseudomonadaceae; genus Pseudomonas; species Pseudomonas sp. NFPP02. The sequence continues at coordinate 42,638 of NZ_FPJI01000019.1, read as the reverse complement.
GATGGCAACAGCCTGATCGGCAACGGTGCGATTGACGGCGGCAACGGCACCTGGAACGCCGGCAATACCAACTGGACCAATGTCGACGGCACCCTCAACCAGGGCTGGGTCAACAGCTTCGCGGTGTTCCAAGGCGCGGCGGGCAACGTGACGGTGGACGGCACGCAGAACATCACCGGCATGCAGTTCGTCACTGATGGCTACACCCTGGGCTCCGGCACGGCGGGCGTGCTCAACCTGGTCAATGGCGGCACCGGCAACACCGCGGTGCGCGTCGACCCCAATGCCACCGCGACCCTGGGCGTGACCCTCAATGGCGCTGGCACCCTGGCCAAGCTCGACAGTGGCACCCTGGTACTCAACGGCAATAATGGCTACACCGGCGGTACCGCGCTGAATGGCGGCACCCTGGTGGTGGGCAACAACAGTGCCCTCGGCACAGGCGCTCTGACGGCGGCCGGCGGCACCACCCTGGACAGCAACGCGGCGGTCAGCCTGGCCAATGCGGCTGTACTCAACGGTGCCTTGGCGGTGGCAGGCAGCAACGCGCTGACCCTCAACGGTGGCATCAGCGGCAGCGGCAGCCTGGTGAAAAACGGTGCGGCAGCGCTGACGCTCAATGGCGTCAACAGCTACAGCGGCGGCACTGGCCTGAACGCCGGTCAATTGATCCTTGGCAATAATGCTGCCCTGGGCAGTGGTGCCTTGACGGTCGGCGGCGCGGCGCAACTGGATGGCAGCACCGACCTGCAACTGGCCAATACCCTCAACCTGGGTGGCCCGCTGACCCTGGCCGGCAGCCACGACCTGGCCCTCAATGGCGTGGTCAGCGGCACTGGCAGCCTGGTGAAAAACGGCAGCGGCGCCTTGTTGCTGACAGGTGCCAACACCTACAGCGGCGGTACCACGCTCAACGGCGGCAGCACCACGGGCAACACCACCAGCCTGCAAGGCGCCATCGCCAACAACGCGGCGTTGACCTTCGAGCAAGCCATTGACGGCACCTACACCGGCAACCTTACCGGCGCTGGTGTACTGAACAAAACCGGCACCGGAGCGTTGCTGCTGACTGGCAACAACACCTTTACCGGTACTACCAACGTCAACACCGGCAGCCTGCTGGTCAACGGCACCTTGAACAGCGCCGCAGTGCAAGTCGCCAGCGGCGCGACCCTCGGCGGCAGCGGGACTCTGGGCGGTGCGGTGAACATGGCAGACGGCTCGGTGCTCCAGGCCGGCGCCGCGACGCCGCTGTCGGTGGGTTCGCTGGCCTTGTCATCGGGCACCACCCTGGACTTCGCCCTCGGCGCACCGGGTGCTTCCAGTACGGCGGTGAACGTGGCGGGCAACCTGACCCTGGACGGCACTCTCAACGTCAGCGATACCGGCGGCTTCGGCGTCGGCGTGTACCAACTGTTCCGCTACGGCGGCAGCTTGACCGATAACGGCCTCACCTTTGGCACCTTGCCGGTGGCACTGGGCAACCTGAGCCTGCAAACGGCGCTGGCCAACCAGCTCAACCTGGTGGTGCAAACCGCGCCAGGGCAGATCCAGTTCTGGAACGGCGGCACCACCAACCCCGATGGCACCATTACCGGTGGCAGTGGCACCTGGGGCCCGGGCACCAACTGGACCGACCCGACCGGCACCCAGGGGCAGGCGTCCACCAACCAGTTCGCGGTATTTGGCGGGCAGGGCGGCACCGTGACCGTGGTCGGCAACCAAGGCTTCACCGGCCTGCAAGTGCTGGACGCCGGCTACGTGCTGACGGCCGGCGAAGGCGGCAGCTTGAGCCCGACCAACGCGGCGGATGGCAGCCTGGCGGCGGTGCGAGTCAATTCCGGCGTGACTACCCAGATTGATGCACCGCTGGTGGGAACCGGCGGCATCAACAAGCTGGATGCGGGCACCTTGCTGCTGACTGGCGCCAATACCTACACCGGCGGCACTACCGTCAGTGGCGGTACGCTGGCGGGCACCACCACCAGCCTGCGTGGCAGGATCCTCAACAACGCGCGGTTGTTGTTTACCCAGCGCACCAATGGCCAGTTCAGCGGCACCTTGAGCGGCACCGGTGCGCTGATCAAGCAAGGCGCAGGCGCGCTGTTGCTGACCGGCAACCAGCCGTTCAGCGGCACCGTGGCGGTGGAAGAGGGCGTGTTGCAAGTGGGCAACGCGGCCAACCCAGGCGCCGTGATTGGCGGCCAAGTCAATGTGGCCAACGGTGCGGGGCTGACCGGTAACGGCAGTGTCGGTTCGCTGGTCAACAACGGCTCGGTGACACCCGACAGCGGCAAACTGACCGTGGCCGGCAACTTTACCAACGCCAGCACCGGTGCGCTGAACCTGGTGATCACCCCATCCACCACCGGCTCCCTGGCCGTGGGCGGTACCGCCAACCTGGGCGGCACCTTGAATGTGGTCAACCTGGCACCCTATGCCGGCGCCACCACCTACACCCTGCTGACGGCGGGCGCAGTCAACGGTACCTTTGCCACCACCAATCTGGAGAACTTGGCGTTCCTCACTTCCGCGTTGAACTACAGCCCAACCCAAGTGGCCCTGGCGGTCAGCCGCAACGACGTCAGTTACGCCAGTGTGGCGGCCACTGGTAACCAGCGCGGCGTGGCGGCGGCGTTGGGCACAGGCACCGGAGTCGGTGGCGCAGCGGTGCAAAACGCCCTGCTTAATGGTGATGTGGCAGCGGCACGCGCGGCCTTCGACAGCTTGTCCGGCGAAATCCACGCCAGCACCGCCAGCGCCATGCTTGAAGACTCGCGTTACGTGCGTGATGCGGTCAACGAGCGCCTGCGCCAACCCGGTTGCTACCGCGAGGACGACCCGCGCAATGCCCTGGCACCCAGCGAAAACCACCTGAGCAGCGCCGGTTGTCACGGTGAGATGGTCGGCTGGATGCGCGTGCTCGGCACCTGGGGCCATATGGGCGGTGACAGCAACAGCGCCAAGCTGGACCGCAACCTCAGCGGCTTCCTGCTCGGCACCGACAAGCAAGTGGACGACGCCTGGCGCGTCGGTGTGGCCGCCGGCTACACCCGCAGCGACCTGGACGCCAAGCGCCGCAATTCCAGCGCCGATGTGGACAGCTACCACCTGATGGCCTACACCGCCTACCAGCAGGAAGCCTTCGTCGCACGCATGGGCGTGGCGTACAGCTGGCATGACGTCGAAAGCAAACGCAACGTGGCCGTCGGTGGCGAGGGCCAACGCCTCAAAGCCGATTACAAGGCACGCAGTGCGCAGGTGTTCGGTGAAGTCGGCTACACCATCCAAACCCCTAGCGTGGCCCTGGAACCGTTCGCCGGCCTGGCCTACGTCAACTACGACAGCGACACCATCAAGGAAAAAGGCGGTTCGGCAGCCCTGCGTGGCGATGCCGACCAGGACATCACCTACTCGACCCTGGGCGTGCGCATTGGCCAGACCATCACCCTGGGCAACGGCTCGAAAATCACCCCACGGGGCAGCATCGGCTGGCGCCATGCCTTCGGTGATACCAAGCCCGACGCCGACCTGAGCTTTATCAATGGCGGTGGCTCGTTCAGCACCCAAGGCGTGCCGATTGCCAAGGACAGTGCAGTGGTGGAAGCGGGGCTGGATTACCAGATCAGCCAGAACGGCAGACTGGGCCTGGGCTATTCGGGCCAACTCTCGCGTAACGACAAGGACCACGCAGTGACTGTGAGTTTCTCCCTCGGTTTTTGATCACGGCCGAGTTTTTTGAACCGCCCGAAAGGGCGGTTTTTTTTGGAAGATTTTTTGAAGAAGTACGTTGGTTCATGAAAGCAGGGCATTTATTGCTCACCGGGCAGCCTGAAGGATGTGAATACAATTTTTTCCGGAACACGGCTGGCGACCAACCGACGCCGGCCTAAAGTTATGCACTTGAGTTTATATTCCTTGGGTGGCATATTTGCATGGTCTGGGACATTGAATACACGGATGAATTCGAAGAGTGGTGGGATGGCTTGGATGCAAAGGAGCAATCGTCGGTGGCTGCCAGTGTTGATTTGCTGGGGCTGTTCGGGCCTGGGCTGCGCTTTCCCCATAGCAGCGATATCAAGGGTGCTCGGCACGGCAACCTGCGAGAGTTGCGGGTACAGCATGCAGGGCGACCTTACAGGGTGTTGTATGCCTTCGATTTTCGGCGCTGTGCAGTGTTGCTGATAGGTGGCGATAAAACCGCACAGCACCGTTGGTACCACGAGTACGTACCCTTGGCAGAGAAGCTGTACGACGTACATTTAGACTCATTGCGTAAAGAGGGCCGTGACCATGGCTAAGAAATTCGCGGAACTGAAAGCTCGCATGACACCTGAGGCGCACGCCGATGCCGAGCAGATATTTCAGCAACACTTGAAAGAAATGCCGCTGCATGAGTTGCGCAAAGCCCAGCAACTGAGCCAGGCAAGCCTGGCAAAGGCATTGAATATCAACCAGGCAGCGGTTTCGAAGATGGAGCGTCGTACTGATATGTACATCAGCACGTTGCGTGACTACATACGTGCGATGGGGGGCGAGCTGGAAATCATCGCCACTTTTCCGGATGGCCAGGTCAAAATTGACAACTTTGCCTGTTGAAGTAGCTGGGCTCTTCGCCAGATTCAGGCTATTCCAATTGTCCTGAGCGTGGCGAACGCTGGTCAGGATTCACCTTCCTTGTCGGCTCTGTTTGTTACTATCGCCATCCCTTCCGCCAGGAGTCACCGCCCCATGCAACACCAGTGGGATGAAATGCACCGCACCCGCAAACCCACGTTCGTCTTGTGTGGCGAGCCCCAGGGGGATGTGCTCAATCTCTATGTTCACGGTTATTCGGCATTCTTCAACCGTCAGCAACTGGGCAGTTTCAAGGAGCAACTGGCCGGTATCGAAGGGTCGACCAACCTGATGTTGTTCTGGCCGGCGGGGCATTTTCTGGAAAACCTGTTTGCACCGTTCAAGGACGTGCTCGCCTCGCTGCTCGGCGGTGGCGGCCTGGGCGCGGCGACGGTGGGCGTGGGCAAGGCCATTGCCTATTTTCTCGACCATTACAAAAGTGTCGAGGCACGGGTCGATGAAGTGGCCAAGACGTTATTGCCAGAGCTGGCCGGCTACCTGCACGACCAGTCGCTGCCGGTACGGCGCATCAACCTGATCGGCCACTCCCTGGGCGCGCGTATCCTGGTCAAGAGCTTGCTGGCCAGCCCCGAGATTGCTCGCGAACTGCCGCTCGATAACCTGTTGTTGATGGGCGGGGCGATTTGTACATCGAGCCCCTGGGACGATGTGTCGGCGCCGCTCAAGGGGCGGTTGATCAACTGCCACTCCAGCAAGGACTGGGCGCTGGCCATGAAACCCGACACCGAGCGTTGCATTGGCCGCTATGCGATTGACGTAACGCCCGCGCTCAAGTCCAAGGTCACCAATGTGCACCTGGCCAGCTTCGATCATGCCGCCTATTGGCCGCAGTTGAAGACGGTGGTGCAGTACACCGATTTGCTGCAGGAGCGGCGCGGCATGATCCGTGTGGACTCGCGCAGCAGTGAAGTGCGTTTTGCCGAAGCGGACGTGGACCTGTACCCGGCATTGGTGCAAGCGCGGCCGGAGGAGCTGAAGTTTCTTGCTGAACTGATGGCGCAAAAGCGCAGTGCCGCGATTGATGCCAGTGTGCGCGAGCCGTTGAAACTGGCCATCGAATTGCAGCGCATGGGCGGTGATAGCTTTATGAACCTGGCCCGTGGCCATGGCGTGGGCTATCGCCAGATTGCCGAAGATGTGGCGCAACGCCTGGGCATCAAGTTCGACCAACCACTTGAACACGTGGCGCTGGCAGAGATCGAAGGGCAGGTCGCAGAAACACTGATCGAGCAATATAAGGACAAACTCAGTCGCGCTGATCGCCAGGCGTTCGAGGCCGAGCTCAAGGCGGCTGCACAGAAAGAGCAGGGGCTGTTCAACCGTTTCGATCTGGGGCGTTCGGCCACCACCGCCTTGAGCGGCACGGCGTTGGCCGGGCTGACCGGGTTTATCCTACGGCGTGGTGCGGCCACGGCGATTCCGGTGGTGGGCCAGGCGCTGGCTGCGGCGATGTTGCTGGTCAGCGGGGTGCGAGCGTTTTCCGGCCCGGCATATTCGATCACCACCCTGGCGGTACTGGTGATCGGCGTGATTCGCCAGCGCATGGAGCGCGAGGCGCTTAACCAGGAACTGGAGCTGGTGGTGCAAGTGGTGGAAGCGTTTGACCTGCCGCGAGACACGGTGATGCGCACGGTCGCGTCCGACTGATAAGCTGCTGCCCAAGTCTTGTGTATTTGCCTGGAATACCGCGTGAAATTCAGCCTGCCGAAAATCGCTACCGCCCCGTTCTGCCCGCCGGAAGTGGCCGGCTCTGTCGCTGTTGATCCCAAGGCCTCGTTTTTTAAACGGGTGCTGATGTTCGCTGGCCCCGGCCTGTTGATCTCCATCGGCTACATGGACCCCGGCAACTGGGCAACGGCCATTGAAGCCGGTTCACGCTACGGCTACAGCCTGTTGTTTGTGGTGCTGCTGGCCAGCCTGGCGGGGATGGCGGTGCAGTGCCTGTGTTCACGGCTGGGTATCGCCACTGGCAAGGACCTGGCGCAACTGTGCCGTGAGCGCTACAGCCAGCGCTCTGCTCGTACCCAGTGGGTGTTGGCGGAAATCTCCATCATCGCCACAGACCTTGCCGAAGTGCTCGGCTGCGCCCTGGCGTTTCACCTGTTGCTGGGCGTGTCGCTGACCACTGGTATTGTCATCACTGCCTTCGATACGCTGTTGATCCTGGCCCTGCAAAATCGTGGTTTTCGCCGCCTGGAAGCGATCATGCTGGCGCTGGTCGCCACCATCGGCGTGTGTTTTTTCATCGAACTGGTGCTGATCAAACCCTACTGGCCCGACGTGCTCAGTGGCTTCACTCCGTCACTGTCGGCTATCAGCGATGCGGCGCCGTTGTACTTGGCCATCGGTATTCTCGGCGCGACGGTCATGCCTCATAACCTCTACCTGCACACCTCCATCGTGCAGACCCGCCTGATCGGCAAGGACCTGGCGAGCAAACAGGACGCGGTCAAGCTGGCGCGTATCGACACCATCGGCTCCCTGGCCTTGGCGCTGTTGGTCAACGGCGCCATCCTGGTGCTGGCGGCTGCAGCCTTCTACAAGACCGGCCATACCGATGTGGTGGAGATCCAGGACGCCTATCACCTGCTTGATCCCTTGGTCGGCGGTGCTTTCGCCAGCATTCTGTTCGGTATCGCCTTGCTGGCTTCGGGTCAGAGTTCGACCTTTACCGGCACCATTGCCGGCCAAGTGATCATGGAGGGTTACCTCAACCTGCGCATACCCTGCTGGCAGCGCCGCCTGATTACCCGTGGGCTGGCGCTGATCCCGGCGTTTCTGGGCGTATGGCTGATGGGTGATGATGCCATCGGCAAGCTGCTGATTCTCAGCCAGGTGGTCCTGAGCCTGCAGTTGCCCTTTGCGCTGTACCCGCTGATCCGCATGACTGGCGACAAGCAATTGATGGGGCCATTCGTCAACCGGCTGCCCACGCGGCTGCTGGCGTGGTTTTTGTTCGCGGTGATCAGTGGGGCGAATGCGTGGTTGATCGGGCAGTGGTTGTTCTGAGCCAGGGTTGAGTCATGTGCTCGTTTTCTCAACACCGCCTTCGAACAGTTTGCGCTCCGTCAGGGGGCGGTCACACTCACCGATCCCAATACGGCACCGTTCCAAAACACTCCACGAAATAGTCGATCACCGTGCGCACCTTCAATGAGAGCCTGCGGCTGCCCGGCCACAATGCGGCGATCTGTTGGGGCTCCAGGGTTGTCGCGACCTCATACTCACTCAGCACCGCCTGCAAGGTGCCGGCGCGCAGGCTTTCGCCAATCAGCCAGGACGGAAACACCACCAGGCCCAGGCCTTGTTCGGCGGCGTGGGTGAGTGTGTCGGCGTGGTTGCCAGTGATGGGGCCGCTGACGCTATAGGGGGTCCAATCGCCTTGGCCGCGGCGGAAGAACCAGCGCTGCTGACCGGTGATGCCTTTGTAGGCCAGGCAGTGGTGGTGGGCCAGTTCGTCGGGGTGGCGCGGCGTGCCATGCTGGGCCAGGTAGGCGGGGCTGGCTGCGATGCGAAAGCGTTGCGGCGCGAAGATGCGCGCCTGCATGCCCGAGTCATTGAGCACGCCGATACGAAACAGCAGGTCGGTGCCGTCTTGCAGCGGGTCGACGAAGGTGTCGGTCTGCTGGATATCCAGTTGCAGCTTCGGGTAGCGCCGGCACAGCCCTCCCAGCCAGGGTGAAAGGTGACGCTGGCCGAACGCCATGGGCGCGTTGATGCGCACCAGACCGCTGGGTTCGCTGTCTTGCTCCTGCAGGGCCTGGTTAGCCGTCTCCAACTGCTCGAGTAGCAAGCGTGCGTGACGGCCCAGCAGGCGGCCAGCTTCGGTGGGGCTGACGGCACGCGTATGGCGGTAGAGCAATTGCTGGCCGACGGCCTGTTCCATCAGTTGAATCTGCCGCGAAATGGAGGAGGGCGCCAGGCTTTCGCGGCGGGCCACTTCGGAAAAGCTGCCCTGGTCCAGCACGGCCACAAACAGGCGTAGCGCCTTGAAACTCAGTTCATTCAAGCCCTGCATCGTCTCTCCAGGCTGTGCGTTTTGCGCAAAGGTGTTGTCCGCATACTCCCATTTATCGCACAGTACGGCCACCGGATAATGCGCGCCATGTTTTTCCTTTCTTGATACACGGGTGATGTATGCAGGCACGTTCTACCGAAGGCCTGGCGCAGGCCAGGCCGAGCAATAACCTTTTACGGCTGCTGCTGTTGCCGTTGGTGATTCTGGCGGGCATGGGCCTGTCGGTGGAGGCCGGGTTGCTCGGGCCATTGGGCGCGCAGGTCGGGCATTTGTGGGCGACGTTGAGCATCTTTGGCGTTGGCACGGCGATTCTGTTTTTACTGCTGCTGTTCAGCGGCCCGCAAAAGGGTCCAGCATTCACGCAACTGCCACGCTGGCAGCTGATCGGCGGGTTTCTGGGGCCGATGTACGTGGTGGTGTTGACCCTGGCCACACCGCACATTGGCATCGCGATGACCATGATCGCGATCCTCTCGGGCCAGGTGGGCAAGAGTGTGTTGATCGACCACTTCGGCTGGTTCGGCACGGCGCGCAAACGGGTCAATGGCGAGCGCTGGATCGCGTTGGCGTTGATTGTGGCGGCTCTGGTTCTGATTGCACGAGGTTAAGACGATGAATCTGTTTATGTTGTTGGTGGTGGTGATTGCAGCGGGGGCGGTGCTGAGTGTGCAGGCCGCTATCAATGGGCGTCTGGGCCAGACGGTGGGGGTATTGCGCAGCAGTCTGTTGACCTTCGCGGTGGGCGCGCTGACCACGGCGCTGTTGATATTTTTCTTCGAACCGGCCCAGGCCGTCAGCCTGCTGGAGGTGCCAAAGTGGCAATTGACCGGTGCCCTGTTTGGCGTGGTGTACATGATGGTGATGGTCGGCGCGGTGCCTGTGGTCGGCACAGCCGTCGCCACGGTGGCGGTGATTGTCGGGCAACTGGGCATGGGCATGCTGATCGACAACTTTGGCTGGCTGGGCAACCCGGCGATCGAGCTGTCGGGCAGCCGTATCCTCGCCATGCTATTGCTTGCCCTGGCGTTGGTGTTCATGTACCGCAGTAATAGCCGCCGGGCCGACTGACGGCGCTGAACCATGCTTGCTTGCCCAGGGTCACTGCTTAAGGTGCGGCGCTCGCCGCATCGGACGACCATGAAAAAGGAGTCTGACCATGCCAGATCAAACCTGTGCTTGCCCTCACTGCAAATGTGTATTGGGCGCTGACGCAATAATGAAAGACGGCAAGGGCTATTGCTGCCAGGGCTGTGCCGAGCACCATGCTCATGGTGAACCCTGCGCGGCGGCGACGGGTTGCGAATGCGCCAAGTCAGCCCACGGTTGACAGGATTGACCTGCAGGCCCGGCCACCCGGTGCCTGCAGGATGAGTAAAAACAGTACGCTTGCCGGCGACCAGTCTTTACCATGGTCACCCGACCCGATTGATGTGTACCCGCAATGGCCCTGGCCGCGCCCCCCGACCTCAGTGATCACGCCGTTCCCGTGCAGCCGTTGGCGCGTACCTACCCGCGTGGGTTGTACGTAGAGCCGCACAGTCACGATTGGGGCCAGTTGCTCTACGCCATGAGCGGAGTGATGTGGGTCGAGACGCCCCGCGAAGCCCTGGTAGTGCCGCCCCAGCGTGCGGTGTGGTTGCCACCGGGGGTGGAGCACGGGATCCGCGTGGTCTCCGATTTGCAGATGCGCAATATCTACCTGCGCCCGGCGTTGGCGGCGACGCTGGACAGCCAGGTGCAGGTCATCGAAGTGGGCCGCTTGTTGCGTGAGTTGATCGTGACCTTGGTCGAGCAGGGTGATCACGGTGATGCGGCCTATTACGAGGCTGTCGTAGGCCTGGCCCTGTTGGAGTTGCAACGCGCACGGCGCTCGCCTATTCGCATCGCCATGCCGGTGGCGGCTGATCGTCGGCTGATCAATGCGTGCCAGGCCGTCATGACGTCGCCCTCCCTGGACATCCCGTTCGAGCAGCACGCCGAGGCCGCGGGCGCCAGCGTGCGCACCCTGGCGCGGTTGTTCCAGCAGCACCTGGGCATGGGGTTTGCCCAGTGGCGCCGTCAGGTGCAGTTGGCTACGGCGGCGGCGGAGTTGATCCAGGGCCATTCGGTGAGCGGCATAGCGCGCACCCTGGGCTATTCGCCCAGTAGCTTCAGTGACATGTTCCGACGTGAACTGGGAGTATCGCCGTCGCAGTACAGGGGTTGGCCGAAATCCTGAAGCACTTGGCCGATACCCACGGTAGACGCGCCCTAGACTGAGCCCATCAATCAACCGGGCGCAGCGTTCATGAGCTATTTGATTTCCTTGGCCATCGGCCTGTTTGTCGGCGTGATCTACGGCGCGCTGGACTTCCGCTCGCCTGCACCGCCCGCTATCGCACTGGTCGGCCTGATGGGCATGCTGCTCGGCGAAAAGCTCTGGCCCATGGCGCGGCAGTTGGTCAGTGGTTGGTTGTCCTGATCCCTTTTTCCTTCCACGGATGCCCTCTATGAACGCACTGCAATTTACCGACACCGGCGACCTCGCCCACCTGCGCCTAGTGGAGGTGCCCATGCCGGTACCGTCTGCCGGCGAAGTGCTGGTCAAGGTCAACGCGGCGGGCCTGAACCCCAGCGACGTCAAAAACGTGCTTGGCCGTTTCCCCTACACCACGCTGCCACGCATCCCTGGGCGTGACTTCGCAGGCGTGGTGGTGGAAGGCCCGCAGGCATTGCTCGGCCAGGAGGTCTGGGGCACCGGTCGTGACCTGGGTTTTTTCGCTGACGGTTCCCATGCCCAATACCTGCGCGTGTCAGCCAAGGGCGTGGCGTACAAACCTACGCACTTGAGCTTTGCCCAGGCGGCCAGCCTCGGTGTGCCCTATACCACCGCCTGGGATGCCCTGGAGCGCAGCGGCGTTGGCAAGGGCACGCGCTTGCTGGTGGTCGGCGCCAACGGCGCGGTCGGCAGTGCGGCGTTGGCGCTGGCGAAGATACGCGGTGCGCAGGTATTGGCGGCCGTGCGCAAGGCCGATCAGCTCGAGATGTTGCAGGCCCAAGGGCTGGAGGCGATTGCCTTGGGCAAGCCGGAGGAATTGGGCGCGCAAGTGCAGGCCGTGTTCAAGGGCGGCGCCGACGTGATCTTTGACACTACCGGTTTCTGGCTGCCTGCCGCGGTGGCGGGGCTGGCACCGTTCGGCCGCATCGCCATCATCGCCGCACCCGTTGACGGCCATGTGCAGTTACCGGCCCTGGCGCTGTACCGTAAGGGCGGGTCGGTGGTTGGGATCAACTCTTTGCTCTATAGCTGCGAACAATGCGCGGTGATGCTGGAGGCGTTTGGGCGCTTCTTTGATGAAGGCCTGTTGCCGCTGCCTACAGGGTTGCGTGAAGTGGCGTTGGCGGAGGGTGTTCAGTGCTATGCAGAAGTGAACAACGGCAGCCCAGACAAAATCATCTTCCTGCCCTGATGGATAGAAATGTGGGAGCGGGCTTGCTGTGGCGAGGGAGCTTGCTCCCGCTCGATAGCGCAGCTGGAGCCGGCTTTTTTGGGGGCGCTACGCACCCCAGCGCAAGCAAGCTTGCTCGCCACAGCAAGCCCGCTCCCACAGTGTTGATCTTTATTCGGCTTCGGGAACGCCTTTTTCCCACGCCGACCAGTTCTTCACAATCGCTTGGACCAACGGGTTGCCCGTGCGGTACAGGTTTTCCAGCGCCGGTACAAACCCACCCTGGTCCGCATACTTGAGCAGGTTGTCCACTTCGCTGTAGCCAGGGTAAGGCCGGTCAAAGTCGGAACCTGCGCGCACCACGGCCAGGCGCTGGATATCCACCAAGCCTTCGCGGCTGGCGCGCAGCAGCGCTTCGTAGGTGGAGTTGTCTTCCTGTTGGGTGGTGCAGTATTCGCCTTTGTTGTCGGTGAGCAACTTGGTCCAGACTTCGGCACGTTCGCTCAACCGGGTACCGGAAAACCAGGTGTTGCCCGCCAGGGTGTCGCAGCGGGTGACTTGCGGCGGCTGGTTGGCCGGGGCGGCGGGGTAGTGTTTGCGCCAGGCGGCGGACTCTGTGCTTTCTGTCAGCTCCACCTTGTGCGACAAGGCAAACGCCTTGGCTTGCAGCTTTTGGTTGAGCTCAAACACTTCGGTCTTGTAGTCCAACGGTGGTTTTTCGTTGGGCCCCTTGGTGTTGATCCCGATATAGCCCGTCGGCCAGTCCTTGGGTGCATCCCGTGAATCTAGCTCCCACTGCGTGCCGAACTCCACCAGGTAATGAGCCCAGGCGGCGGTGCCGATGGTGCCGTGCTTGGGGCTGATACCGGCGATTCCGGCGATCAGGAAGTAACTCTGGCGCAGGTCGAACTTGGGCGACAAGGCCAGGGCCAGGGTAGACGCGGCAGCGTTGGTCTGGCCCATGCCGGTTACCAGCAGGCACACGTCTTGGGTGTTGCAGCGAATCACGGGATATTCGGCGGACAAGCCCGGAACGCGTACCTCTTGTTTAAGTTCGAGGCGGTCGATCCAGGTTTGCGCCTCGGGGGCGAACATGGTGATCAGCATCACCTTGGGTTTGATCGGTGGCGGGTTATCCGCCAGCACCACGTGAGGCAATAGGGCCAGGCCGACGGCCAGCGAGACACGGGTCAATGCGTTCATCTAAAGCTCCTTGATCAGAATTGATAGCCCACGCCAGCGTAGTAACCCCAGCCGTCTGAGCGTGCGCGGAAGTTGCCTTCGCCGAAATTCAACTCGCTGCCATCCTCCCAGTTGCCGCCGTTGTGAAAGTAACGGCCGACCAGGGTAAAGCGCAGGTGGGTAAACGAGTACAGCAATACGTTGGTGGCCACCAGGGAGTTGGCGGTGCGCGCCGGGTTGTCCTTGTGCAGGTCCGAGCCGAAATCGTAGTTGGTGAAACCGATGTAGGTCAGCGAGGCGCCGTTGTCGAACTTGCCGATGGGCACGATGTACTTCATCTGCGCTCGGTAGCCGTCCCAGGAGTACTCATTGCTGGCACCGTAGTTTTCCCACTGGTAGCGCCCGTAGAAATTGGCCGACAGGTTGACTCGCGAGTGGGTGTCGATATCGGTGCCCAGGCCGCTGTACAGGGTGTTGGCGCGGTTTTCCTTGCGGCTGCCGTGGTCGTAGATCCAGTCAAAGGCCACATACCATTCCTTGAATGGGCCAATTGCCAGGCTGCGTCCTGCGAGGTAGTCGATGGAGATCCGCGGTTCATGCTCCATGAACACCGGCGAGCCATGGTCCCACACACCTTTGTCATTACTGTTACCGATGGTGAGGATCTTCGGCACATCGATATAGCCGTACAACTCAAAGGGGCCCTTGCGCCCGAAGTACTCGTATTCCAGGTAGACGTCATCTTGAGGCTTGGGGCCGAAACTGATGTCTTTGCTGCCAATCAGCGTGAGGTCCTGGTTAAACCACTCGGACAGATACACGCCTTTTTTCGCCGGGGGGTTGGCTTCAGGGCTGAGGGTTTCGCCCTGTGCTGAGTCATCCACGGGCTTTTCCTGCGCCAAAATGGGTGCACTGAGTACTCCCGTAACGGCAGCCAGTAGCAACGAAACGCCAAGACCAGCACGAGGCTTTGAGGTGGGGTGCATTGAAAGTCCTTATTCTTACGCGGTTTAAACCCGATTAGACGGGGAGGAGTGAACTTGGCGGTCAAGTTCGTTCCGCAAACGTTTGCACAGGTTGTACCAACTTGGGTCAATGGCTTGAACTATCTAGAAAAAAGAGCAATTAGCCGACGCTTTGGTCAGGAAAACAGTGGGATTTCTGTCATCCTGATGCGTCACCCCTGTGGAGGAATCTGATGTTCGAACACTACCTGCGTGCCTGGGAGCTGAGTGCCGATGGAGAGCCTATCGTCACACCCGGCAGCCACCTGTTGCCGGTCCGCTGGAAGGGCGTGCCGGCGATGTTGAAAATTGCTCATACCCCTGAGGAAAAACTCGGCGGCCGCCTGCTGAGTTGGTGGGCCGGTGACGGTGCGGCACGGGTGTTCGCCCATGACCACACTGCAGTGTTAATGGAACGCGCCACGGGCCCAGGTTCCTTGATGCGCATGGCCCTCAATGGTCAGGACGACGAAGCCAGCCAGATCGCCTGCGCAACCCTGGCCCGGCTGCATGCGCCTCGTGTGTCGCCGCCCGAAGGGTTGGTTGGGCTGGATGAGTGGTTCAGATCCTTGTGGCACGCCGCCGAACAGGAGGGCGGTGCCTTACGCGACTGCGCGGCGACGGCCCGGACATTGCTGGCTGCGCAACAGGAGGTTGTGGTACTGCACGGTGATTGCCATCACGACAATATCCTCGACTTTGGCCCTCGTGGCTGGCTGGCGATCGATCCAAAGCGGGTGATGGGCGAGCGCGGTTACGATTACGCTAATCTGATCTGCAATCCGGACTTGCCGACCAGTAGCGATCCACTGCGTTTCCGCCGCCAGGTTGGGGTTATCGCCCTGGCGGCCGGCCTCTCACGTCCGCGTTTGTTGCAATGGGTGGTGGCTCATGCCGGGTTGTCTGCCGCCTGGTTTCTGGAAGACCAGGAGCGCGAGCGTGCCATGATTGAGTTGCAGGTTGCCCGTCTGGCACAGCAGGCACTGGCTCAAGGGGCGGGCGAGTAAGGCGGCGGGTGATGGGTAACCGGCGTGAATAATTGAAGTGCGGCCTGCCGCCGGTACTCACTCGGCGTCTGGTGCATTTCGATACGAAAGTGGCGATTGAAATTCGACAGGTTGGCGTAGCCCACCTCAAAGCAGATGTCCGCCACTGACATTTGGCTGTGCAACAGCAAGCGGCAGGCACGCTGCACGCGGAACTTGCGCATCAGGTCGATAAAGCCGTGGCCGGTGTTGCGCTTGAAAAACCGCGAAAAGCCGGGTTCGCTCATGTCCAGTTGCCGGGCGATGTCCGACAGGCGTACATCGCCGGTCAGTTCCCGCATCAGGTAGTCAAGCGCCTTGTTGATACGTTCGGCGCTGCGCGCATCCAGCGTCGGTGCATAGCACGGGCTGGCCAGGGTATTGGCCTGTGCAGGCGGTGCGTTCTTCAGGGTGTCGAGCAATTGCAGGAACAGGGCCAGGCGTTGCAGCCCATGGGCGCAGCCGATGGCCTCCATCAGCCGTGCCGCGCTCGTTGCGGTCTCGCCGGTGAATTCGATGCCCCGTCGCGCCCGTGCAAACAGTGACTGTAAATCACCGAGCTCAGGCAGGGTGGTGCGCAGAGCGAGCAGGGCGGCGCCGTCGAATTGCAGCACCACATCACGCCCGTGCAGGTATTCGCCCGGGGCCAGGTCACCGATCCAGTCGTGGGGCAGGCCAGGGCCGATCAGCGCGACGTGCCCGGCGCTGAATGCACCGATATAGTCGCCCGCCACCAGCTTGCCGCTGCCTTGGCGGATCAGGTGGATTTCGAATTCAGGGTGGTGGTTCCAGCGTGCCAGTTCATAGGGATAGTCATGTTCGAACCAGCGAAAACCATGTTCCGGTTCGGTCAGGATCACCTCAAGCTCGGCAGGGCGATGCTCGAACAGGGTGGCGGGGCTGACGGGCATGGTGCTGCCTCTTGTGGCGGTGCAATTTTCCCAAAATACCCGCACTGGCAATCGCTGCGCTAGCCCTGGTTTCGCCTGAGGCTGATACTTTTTTGATCCTGTGCCTCAGGTTAAAAAAGTATCAGCCTCGCATTCGCCAGCCGTTTGTGAGGCGGCAGGTCAAGCTGCTGTAATCGAGGCTCCACAACAAAGGTCGGCAAGCTGTTCTCGGCGGTGTTCACCGGCTACCGGCAATAACCTTTACAGGACCCCCCATGAAACGACTCGAAGGCAAAAGCGCGCTGATCACTGGATCGGCGCGAGGCATTGGCCGTGCGTTCGCCCAGGCCTACATCGCTGAAGGCGCCACCGTGGCCATCGCCGACATCAACCTGCAGCAGGCCCAGGCCACCGCCGCCGAACTGGGGCCCAAGGCTTACGCGGTGTCGATGGATGTCACCGACCAAGCCTCCATCGACGCGGCGATCGCCACGGTGGTGAGCCACGCCGGCAAGCTCGATATCCTGATCAACAACGCCGCACTGTTCGACCTGGCGCCCATCGTCGACATCACCCGCGACAGCTTTGAACGACTGTTCTCGATCAACGTCGCCGGCACCCTGTTCACCCTGCAGGCCGCAGCCCGACAGATGATCAACCAAGGGCATGGCGGCAAGATCATCAACATGGCCAGCCAGGCCGGGCGGCGGGGCGAGCCGTTGGTGGCGGTCTATTGCGCGACCAAGGCGGCGGTGATCAGCCTGACGCAATCGGCGGGCTTGAACCTGATCAAGCAGGGCATCAACGTCAATGCCATCGCCCCCGGTGTGGTGGACGGCGAGCATTGGGATGGGGTGGATGCGCTGTTCGCCAGGCATGAAGGGCTGGCGCCTGGCGAGAAGAAAAAGCGCGTAGGGGATGAGGTGCCGTTTGGGCGGATGGGCACAGCTGAAGACCTGGCTGGCATGGCGATCTTCCTGGCGTCGACGGACGCCGACTATGTGGTGGCCCAGACCTATAACGTTGATGGCGGCAATTGGCTGAACTAGCAGTTAACGCTGACCCAACTGTGGGAGCTGGCTTGCCTGCGATAGCGTTGGTGGATTCACTCCCGTCATTGCAGGCGAGCCAGCTCCCACCTTTGAACTTCAGCGTGCTTGAGAATAGGGTAAGTCAGCAACGCATCGATCCCCGCAGTAAACTGTCCCATACTTCAAGATTTCTACGCTCGCCCGGAGGCGGTCGTACGTGCAGACCACCCGAGAACGACCATGAGCCTTTCGAAAGCCGCCATCGCTTCATTTGACGTCGACGCCCAGAAGAGCTTCACGCCCTTGTGTCCCAACGAGTTGCCAGTGGCCGGTGGCGACGGCATTGGTGCCGAACTCAATTACATGGCCAGTCTCGCCGGCCACCGCATCGGCAGCAAGGACGCCCACACCCCCCACGCACCCTGGGTGGTTGCGCAGCACAGCGAGATGCTGCAACCCACCGGCCTGGCCCATGCCGATGTGACCTGGGTCAGCCACTGTGTGCCGGGTACCGAAGGGTTCACCCTGCTCGATGAGTTGCCCACGCCCTATGACTACGACTACTTCATCTGGAAAGGTGTCGAGCCCGACCTGCACCCCTACGGCGCCTGTTACCACGACCTGCACGACAAACTGTCCACCGGCGTCATCGAGTACCTCAATGCCCACGGCGTGGCACGCGTGATCGTCGGCGGCCTGGCGCTGGACTATTGCGTCAAGACTACCGCGTTGCAATTGCTAAAGGCCGGCTTGCAAGTGATCCTGCATTTGCCGGCGTGCCGAGGCATCAGCGAGGAGGGCGGTGTACGGGCTGTCGACGAATTGCTCAAGGCCGGTGCACACGTCAGTCGCACCCGCGAAGAACTGGCCCTGATTGCGCAGGGCTGAGCCTCAACGCTCAATCGACCGACTCCACCGCGCATTCCACTGCGGCCGTGCCTGGTTGACCTGGTCCCAATCAATCGAAATGGCGGTTTGCAGATAACTCTGCATGGCCTCCACCCGCGCGCGGGTTTTGTCGGTGGTGGGTGTGGTCGGGTTCGACGGGATCTGGTCACCTTCTTCCAACGCCGGCGCCTGGGCCTCGGCGGTCAGCAAGAACGCTGCGAGCTTCTGCGCCAGTTCCGGCTGGTCATTGCGGGCGATCACGCATTCGGCCACGTTGAGCACCACGGCACCTTCTTTGGGCTGCGCGTACTCCATCGGTATGCCGAGCAGCTTTTGCGTGGCGACTTGGGTCGGGGTCAGGGGGAAGATCGCGGCCTCGTCGGTTTGCACCATCTCGGAGATCTTCGCGGAGCTGGCGATGTATTCCAGCACGTTGGGGCCCACGGTCGTAGGCCAGGCCTTGAAACCCGGTTCCACATTGGTTTCATCGCCACCCTGGATGCGGTTGAACATCAGGAAACCATGCAGGCCGAAGGTGGAGGAGGCCAGGGACTGGAACACCACTTTGTCCTTGAAGCGCGGGTCGGCCAGGTCCATCCATGAGGTGGGCGCGGCCCAGCCTTTGTCTTTGAACATCTTGGCGTTGTAGCCCAGACCGGTGACGCCCAGGGTCACGGCCACGGCTTCGTCCTTGATTCGGGCCTTGGCCGGGATCTGTTCCAGTGGCGGGCTCGGCGCGAGCTTGTCGCACAGGCCCATGGAGATGGCGCGGTACATGATGCCGTCGTCGAGGAACATCACATGCATCTGCGGGTTGGCCTGGTTGGCCTGGACCTTGGCAAGAATGTCCGATGAGGTGCCGGGTACGATCACGACCTTGGCGTTATTGGCCTTTTCGAAGGCGGGCAGCACCTTGTCGGCGTACACCCGTTCCATGGTACCGCCGTTCATCCCCAGGTACAGCGTGGTGGCGGCATGGGCCGTGCCGGTGAGCAAGGCGAGGGACAAGCAGGACAACGCGAGACGTGATTGCATGGGTTTTTTCCTCTCAGGCTTGGAAACGACGGATGGAAAACGCTTCGATGGGTTGGCGGCTGGCGCCTTCGCAGACGATCTCTGCCAGGGCTTCACCAACCGCGGGACCGAGCTGGAACCCGGCGCCGGCAAAGCCGAAGCCGTGGAGCAGGCCGGGTTGGGTACTGCTGGGGCCGATCACCGGTTCGTGGTCGGGCAGGTAACCTTCGGTGCCGCTCCAGGTGCGAATGGCCTGGGCTCCCTGGAGAAACGGGTAGAGTTCGCCGGCATTGCGCAGGATCTCCAGCACCGCCGCCTGGCCCGGCCGGGCTTGCTGTGGGCCGAGGGCAAAGCCGCGCCCGCCGCCGAGGATGCAGTTTCCACGGGCGACTTGCCGGGCATAGATGCCGCCGCCCTCGACGCCGGTGCTGACGGTCATCACTCCCCGCAGCGGCTCGGTGACCAGCATTGCCGGGTGCGCCGAGATAATCGGCACCGGCTCGCCCAATTGCGCGGCGACCTTGCCAGCCCAGGCGCCGGCGCAGTTGAGCAGCCAGGGCGCTTGCAAGTGCAGGCCGTTGGCGCAGTGCACCTGGAACAGTCGGCTGTCGTGCGCGATGCGGATCACCTCGGCTTGCTCGTACACCGCAGCGCCATGGCGTTGGGCGGCACGGGCAAAGGCTGGGGACACCAGTCGCGGGTTGGCATGCCCATCATCCGGGCACAACGAGGCGCCCACTGTCACGTCGCCCACCCAGGGAAAACGCTTGCGCAACTCGCTGCGGTCCAACAGCTGCAATCCCAGGCCAAAGCCACGGGTCTGATCGGCGTAGGCTTGCAGTGCGGCAAAATCCCCGGGGCTGCGCGCCAGCTTCAAATGCCCGCAGCGCACGTATTCACCCTCAATACCAATCAACCCAGGCAGGTCGGCCCACAGTTGGTGAGCGCGCTGGGACAACGGTAACTGATGCAAGGGCCGCCCCTGGCGCCGCACGCCGCCGTAATTGACGCCGCTTGAGTGCGAGCCACAAAAATCCCGTTCTACCAGTGCCACCCGCTGGCCTTTTTGCGCGAGCACCAAGGCCGCCGAAGCCCCGACGATGCCACCCCCCAAGACGATGACGTCGATCATGGCTGCACCTGCACGCCAAACGGCAGCGGCTTGATCGGCGCTTGGCCACGCAAGCGCCCGATCTGTGGGAGGTCGCGGCCGCTGCGCTCTGCCACGATTTCCGCCGCCGCCAACCCGCACATCCGCCCTTGGCAGCGGCCCATGCCGACGCGGCAATGGGCTTTGACCCGGTTGATTTCCCAGTGGCCTTCATCCACCACGGCGCGCACCTCGCCGACGCTCACCTCTTCGCAGCGGCACACGACCAGTTCGTCCGGCGCCTGCGCGGCCCAGTGCTCGGGGAAGGGGAACGCGGTTTCCAGGCCCTGGCGAAAGCGCTGGATACGCGCCAACTGCCGCTCCAGTGTAGCCCGGCGGTGCGGGTCGACCGCGACGCCGGTATCTTCCAGCAACGCCAGCGCGGCACATTCGCCGGCCATTTGCGCGGCATCGGCGCCCATGATCCCGGCGCCGTCGCCCGCCAGGTACACCGTGTCGACACTGCTGCGCCCGGCGCTGTCGCGTTGCGGCAACCAAGCGCGGTTGAGGCGGCTCCAGGCAAACTCACAGCCGAGCAGATCGGCCAATTGCGTTTCGCTGCGCAGGGCGTGGGCGAAGGCCACCGCATCGCAGGGCAAGATCTGTTCGCCCCAGCGAATACCACGTACCCGTTGGTCGCCGTCGATCTGCTTGAGCATTGCGCCCTGATACACGGGAATCCCGTGGGCGGTCAGCCAGGCGCGGTAATACATGCCCTTGGCCAGGGTCGCCGGTTGCCTGAGCAGCGCCGGCAAGGCCCGGCATTGGGCGCTCAGCGGCGCACTGTCGAGCACCGCCAGCACCTTGGCACCGGCCCTTGCGTATTGGTAAGCGACTAAATAGAGCAACGGCCCGGAGCCACAAAACACCACGCGTTCGCCAATCGCGCAACCTTGGTACTTCAAGGCGATTTGCGCCGCGCCCAGGCTGTAGACACCGGGCAATGTCCAGCCCGGCACAGGCAGGATGCGGTCGGTGGCGCCGGTGGCGACTATCACCTGCGCGTATTCGAGGCTGTCGGCGCGCCCGTTATTGAGCATGTCCAGGCGACCGTCCTCGGCATTCCATACCAAGGTATCGGGCCGATAGTCGATCAAGGCTGCCAATTCATCCATGGTGCGGTGCACGGCTTGGGCCTTGCGCGCTTCAAACCCGTAGATCTGCCTGGCAGTGCGTTGAAACCCTGGAGGTTGGCGCCGATAAATCTGCCCGCCACCGCGCGGGCTCTCATCCACCAGGCAAGGTGTAATGCCATGGTCGAGCAACGTGCGCGCCGCGCTGATCCCCGCCGGGCCTGCACCCACAATCACCACCGGCTTCATGGCTGGCGCCCCGGGTCACGGCTGATCGCCTGGCCGTCTTCAAGCAGGGTCGAACAGGCGCGCACCCGCCGCCCGTCGGCCAGCCGCACCCAACAATCCTGGCACGCGCCCATCAGGCAAAACCCGGCGCGGCGCTCGGCACTGAAATCGCTGCCGCGCAGGTGCTCGGCACAGGTCAGCATGGCGGTCAGCAGGGTGTCGCCGAGCAACCCCGTGGCGGGTTGGCCGTCGAGGGTGAAGGCCAGGGCAGGGCGTTGGGTTTCGCTCAGTCGCTTGAACAAGGCCATCAGTGTTTCCCCACCAGCACGCGGTCCAGGCCGTAGACCCGGTCGAGCACAATCATGGTCGCTGCCGTCAGTGCGATGACCAGCGCCGACACGGCCGCCATCATCGGGTCGATGGACTCGGTGGCGTACACATACATGCGCACCGGCAAGGTTTGCGTGGCCGGCGAGCTGACGAAAATCGACAGGGTCACTTCATCGAAACTGTTGATGAACGCCAGCAACCACCCACCGGCCACGCCAGGCAAAATCATTGGCAGGGTGATCTGCCGGAACAGCGTAAAGCGCCCGGCCCCGAGTGATTCGGCGGCCTGCTCGGCACTGCGATCAATGCCGATGGCCGCCGCCAATACCAGGCGCAACACGTAGGGGGTGATGATCACCACGTGCGCAAGCATCAGCCAGGTAAAGCTGCCGTTTACGCCCATCAGCGCAAACAGGCGCAGCATGGCCACCCCCAGCACCAAGTGCGGAATGATGATGGGCGACAGGAACAGCGCGCTGAAGAAATTGCGCCCCGGGAACGAATAGCGACTGATCGCCAGGGCCGCCGGCACCGCAATCAGGGTCGCCAGGGTGGCGGCGGTGAAGGCCAGGATCAGGCTGTTGTAGAACGCCTGGATAAAGTCAGCGCGTTCGAACACTGCGCGAAACCAGCGCAGGGAGAAGCCCGACGTGGGCAGGCTCAAAGTGTTCTCTGGCGTGAACGCCACCAGGCACACCACCACCAGCGGCGCCATCATGAACAGCACCACCACCGCATGAAAACCGAGGGCCAAAGGACCGTTTCTGGACATGTGCTTAAACCCCCAGGGACTTTTTGTAGCGGCCTTCGACCATGCGGTTCCAGCTCAGCATGATCAGCAGATTGACCAACAGCAGCGCCACCGCGAGGGTCGCGCCCATGGGCCAGTTGAGTTCCGAGAGGTACTGGTCGTACACCACGGTGGCGACCATCTTCAGGCGCCGCCCGCCCAGCAGGCCGGGGATCGCAAAGGAACTGGCGGCCAGGCCGAACACGATCAAGGTGCCGGACAGCACACCGGGCATCACTTGGGGCAGCACGATCTTGCGCATCACCGTGACTTGGCTGGCGCCCAGGGACAACGCCGCCTGTTCGGCCGACGGATCGAGCTTTTGCAGGGAGGTCCACACCGGGATGATCATGAACGGCAGCATCACGTGCACCAAGGCAATGATCACGGCGAACGGCGTATAGAGAAGCTTCATCGGGCGCCCGCCGAGGGCCTGGATCACCTGGTTGACCAGGCCGTCGGCGCCGAGCAGCAGGCTCCAGCCAAACGCACGTACCACCACTGAAATCAGCAGAGGTGTGAGGATCACTATCAGGAAAATCGAGCGCCACGGCGTGCCCATGCGGCTGAGGATGTAAGCCTCCGGCACGCCGATCACCACGCACAGTAGCGTCACCAGGGCACTGATCCAGAACGTGCGCCAGAAAATCTCGTAGAAGTAGGCGTCGCTCAACAGCGCCCAGTAATGGGCCAGGGTCCACTCATCGGCCTTTACGCCTACTTGGTAGTCGAACACATTGAACGACAGCACCAGGGTCAAGCCCAGCGGCACGATCAGCAGCCCGGCAAACAGCACCAGCGCTGGCAGCGAGAGCAGGTAACCGCGACTCATGGGTGCACCTCATCGGCGGCCAGTACCCGCAGCAAATCGGCCTGCCATTGCAGGCCCACTGCCGCGCCGCTAGCCAAAGGTGCGCTGCCGTCGTTACTGCGCACCACGGTGATTTCGCCCAGGGCGGTCTGGACGCGGTACAGCCATTGGCTGCCGAAAAAGTAGCGGTCCAGCACTTTGCCTTGCACGCGCCCGGTGCCAGGGTCCACCAGTTGGATTTTTTCCGGGCGCAGGCTCAGGGTCAGCTTGCCTGCGCTGCCGTCGTGGCGTACTTGGGGGGCGCCGAGCGCGTCGTAGTCGCCAGCCAGCAGGTTGGCCTTGCCGACGAAGTCTGAGATAAACCGCGTGCGCGGGTGCTCATAGAGCTTGTACGGCGCATCGATCTGAGTCACACGCCCGGCCTGCATTACCACCACGCGGTCGCTGATGGACAGGGCTTCGGCCTGGTCATGGGTGACCATCAGGGTGGTGATGCCCACCGCGCACTGGATACGACGGATTTCAAATTGCATCTCTTCGCGCAGGTTGGCGTCGAGGTTGGATAGCGGCTCATCGAGCAACAACACCGGCGGTTCGATCACTAGCGCACGGGCCAGGGCCACGCGCTGGCGCTGGCCGCCGGACAGCTCACGAGGGTAGCGTTGCGCATGTTGGGCCAGGCGCACCAGCTCCAGCACGGTATTGACGCGGGTGGCGATATCGGCCGCAGGCACCTTGCGCATCTTCAGGCCGAAGGCCACGTTGTCGCGCACACTCATATGCGGGAACAGCGCGTAGCTCTGGAACACCACGCCCAGGCCACGGCTGGCGGGCTTGGCGTGGGTAATGTCGCGACCGTCGAGCAGGATCTGGCCGCCGCTCACGTCGACGAAACCGGCGATCATTTGTAGGGTGGTGGTCTTGCCACAGCCTGAAGGGCCGAGCAGGGAAACGAACTCGCCTTGTTCCACCGCCAGATCAGTGGCGACCACCGCATCGACGGCGCCATAGCGTTTGCTCAAGGCTTTGAGTTGGAGAAATGCCATGTTTGCGTTCCACCTTTATTCAGTCGCGTCTAAACGCGCTTTCTTGTTTTGGGCAGATGCGAAAAGTGCGGTGCCGGTGCGTTGGCGCTCGATCTCAAGTCGGCTGCCGGTTGTTGTTCATTTCGCCCCTGTGGACGCAGATTAGGACGGAGACTAGGATGGGCGGAAGCTGAAATTTCACTCAACGGACTACTATTTTGCGATTTATTCATTGATCAGAATTATTAACGAGATTAGATGTTATGGATTCCACTGAGCGAAATGACGGCGGCAAAGAAGTTGGTGCGGGCAGCGTCTCCCGGTTGTTTGCTGTGCTGCGAACCCTTGGGCAGGTACCCGAGGGCGGCGAGCGGGTCACCCAGCTCGCCCAACAGGTGGGCTTGTCCCAGCCCACCACCCATCGTCTGCTGCGCAGCCTGATGGACGAAGGCATGGTTGAGCAGGATGCACGCAGCAAGCGCTATCGCCTGAGCCTGGAGTTTTTCGCGTTGGCGGCCAACGCGGGCAAGACCGGCAACCTGCGCGACCTGGTGCGCCCCAGCCTGTTGCGCCTGAGCGCTTCGCTGGGGGACTCGCTGTTCTTGCTGGCGCGCAGCGGCTTCGACGCCATTTGCCTGGACCGCAGCGAGGGGCCGTATCCGATCCGTACCTTCACCGGCGATATCGGTGGGCGCGTGGCCTTGGGTGTGGGGCAGGGCAGCCTGGCGATCCTGGCGTTTCTGCCGGAAGAAGAGCGCGAGACGGTAATCCGCTACAACCTGCCACGGCTCAAGGACTTCCACCTGTACGACGAAGTGCTGTTGCGCTCCGAAGTGGAGAACGTGCGCAAGCTGGGTTATGCGGCACGCAACACCGGTGTGCTGGAAGGCATGGCAGGGCTGGCGGTGCCCATCCTCAACCGCGACGGGTATGCGGTCGCGGCGTTGAGCGTGGCGACCATCAGCGACCGCCTGGGGCCGAGCCGCTTGCCGATGGTGGTGGAGTTGTTGAAGCGCGAGGCGGCGGCCATCGGGCCGCGGCTCAATCCGTTTGACCCGACGTTGCGCAGGCCGTCGCAGACCTTTGGGGGTTAACACGGGCCTTCACAACAGCATATTGGATCCAGTTACGGTATAACCCTGAGACGCTTTCGTGATTCGAGGCCCCGTTTTTCATGCAAAACCCTTTGCAACGTCCGCTGTGGCAAATCTACCTGTTGTTCCTGGCACCGATGGTGCTGTCCAATTTCCTGCAAAGCTTTTCCGGCACCCTCAACGGCATTTACGTTGGCCAGATGCTGGGCACCCAGGCATTGGCCGCGGTGTCGGGGATGTTTCCCATCGTGTTTTTCTTTATCGCCCTGGTGATCGGCCTGGGGGCGGGCGCCTCGGTGTTGATCGGCCAGGCATGGGGCGCCCAGGAGACCGGAATGGTCAAGGTGATTACCGGTGCCACCCTGACCCTGGGCGCGTTGGTGGGCCTGGTGGCCGCTGTGCTGGGCAGCCTGTTCGCGCGCCCGGCATTGCAGGCGTTGGGCACGCCGGTGGATGTGCTCGACGATGCCGTGGGCTACGCCCAGATGATGATGTTGATCATGCCGTTGCTGCTGGTGTTCATCCTCTATACCCAACTGTTGCGTGGGGTCAGCGACACGATTTCGCCGTTGCTGGCATTGATGGTCTCAACCCTGGTGGGCTTGCTGCTGACGCCTGCGCTGATTCGCGGCTGGATCGGCCTGCCGCCCATGGGCATCCAGAGTGCGGTGTATGCCGGGCTGGTGGGTAACGCTTTGGCGATGCTGTTTCTGGTCCTGCGCCTGCGCCACAAAAACCACGTGATGGCGCCAGACCGCGAGCTGCTTGCCGCCTTGCGCCTGGACCGCGTCGTCCTCGGCAAAGTCCTGCGCATCGGCCTGCCGACGGGCTTGCAGATGGTGGTGCTATCGCTGTCGGAGCTGGTCATCCTGGCCCTGGTCAACGGCCACGGTTCCCAGGCCACGGCGGCCTATGGCGCGGTGACGCAGATCGTCAACTATGTGCAGTTCCCGGCGCTGTCGATTGCCATCACCGCCTCGATCCTCGGCGCCCAGGCGATTGGCGCCGGGCGCCTGGAGCGTATCGGGCCGATCCTGCGCACGGGGCTTGTGATCAACCTGTGCCTCACCGGTGGCTTGATCGTGCTCGGCTATGGGCTGTCCCACTGGTTGCTGGGCCTGTTCATCACCGACGACAGCGCACGGGTACGGGCCGAACACCTGCTGCACATCATGCTCTGGAGCATTCTGGTATTCGGCTTCCAGGCGGTGATCGGCGGCATCATGCGCGCCAGCGGCGTGGTGCTGATGCCGGTGGCGATCTCGATCTTCTGCGTGCTTGGCGTGGAACTGCCAATGGCCTATCTGTTCAACGCCCACTTCGGATTGGAAGGAGTGTGGATGGCATTTCCGGTGACCTACCTGGCGATGCTGGTGTTGCAGATCGCCTATTACCGCCTGGTGTGGCGGCATAAGCAGATCAAACGGTTGGTGTGAGGCTCAGCCCCTGCAGGAGCAGCTCCAGGCCTTGCAAGCCTTCCTCCAGTCGTGTGCCCGGGTGTTCATCCCGGGCAATCCACAACGCGGTATTGACCAGGCTGCCGTTGATCAACTGCGCCAGTGCGTGGCTGGGTGCCGTAGGCATCAGGCCCGCTTGCATCAGGGCCTCCAGCAATTGACGCAAGGACTCCACGCAGTGTTGTTGGGAGCCGGTGTCGCCCAGTACCGCCGGTGCATCCTGCAATACAATGCGCTGGATTTCCGGGTCCTGGGCCATGCGCAGATAAGCCCGGCAGCGCTCGCAAAAACCACTCCAAGGCTCTACGGCCTGCTCCGAGATGCGTTGCAAGCGCGCGTCCATCTCGCTGTCGAGTTGAGCGACCACCGCCGCCAGCAGCCCTTTTTTGTCACCAAAGTGGTGATACAGCGCACCGCGCGTCAGGCCGGCGCGGGCAGTGAAGTCATCCATCGAGGTATTGGCATAGCCTTGGGTGGCGAAGGCCCGGCGCGCGCTCGCTATCAGGCGGGCGCGGGTGTCTTCGATCATTTCAGCTCGGGCTCGGCTCATGGGCGTCTCTTGGCTAAGTGATTGACATACGCTGCGTATGCGAAGCATGATTTGCCACATACGCGCCGTATGTATTCTGCCCTGATGGTTTCAGATAGCAAGCCCAGGGCGTCGAGCAAGAGGTCAAGCAGGATGGCAAACCCCTACGCTGAATTATTCCAAGCCCCCGGTGCCCGGGCCTTTGTGCTCGCTGGCATGCTGGCACGCATGCCGATATCCATGACCGGCATCGGCCTGATCACCATGCTGTCCCAGGTGCATGGCGGCTATGGCCTGGCCGGTTCGGTGGCGGCGGTGTTTGCCCTGGCCACGGCGATTTGCGCGCCACAAGTGTCACGTTGGGTGGACCGCTACGGCCAGGGCAGGGTGCTGCCGATTGCCGCGCTGATCGGCGGCGGGGCGCTATTGATGTTGCTGCTGTGTACGCGGTTGCAGGCGCCGAATTGGACGCTGTTTCTGTTCGCCGCGCTGGCGGGCTGCATGCCCAATATGTCGGCCATGGTGCGAGCGCGCTGGACCGAGTTGTACCGTGGCCAGCCCAGGCTGCAAACCGCGTTTGCCCTGGAGTCGGTACTTGATGAGGTGTGCTTCATCATCGGCCCGCCCATTTCGGTGGGGTTGAGCGTGGCGGTGTTCCCAGAAGCCGGGCCCCTGGTGGCGGCGTTGTTGCTGGCGGTGGGCGTCACCACCTTTGTGCTGCAACGGCAAACCGAGCCACCGGTACACGCGCATCAGGGAGCACACGGTCGCTGGCTGATTGCGTCGCCGTCGGTATTGATCCTGATGATTTTGCTGCTGGCCATGGGCGTGATCGTCGGCGTGGTGGATGTGGTCAGCGTGGCCTTCGCCCAGCATCAAGGCCAGCCGGCGGCGGCGAGTATCGTGCTGTCGGTGTATGCCATTGGTTCGTGCCTGGCGGGGTTGGCCTTCGGTGCCCTCAAACTCAAGGCACCGTTGCCACGCCAGTTCCTGTACTGCGGCGTAGCCACGGCGTTGACCACCTTGCCCTTGCTGTTGGTGAGCAATATTCCCGGCTTGGCCGCTGCAATCTTTATCTCCGGGCTGTTCTTCGCGCCCACCTTGATTGTGTCGATGGCCATGGTGGAGCAGATCGTCCCGGCCAGCCGCCTTACCGAAGGCATGACCTGGCTGATCACCGGCCTGAGCATCGGCGTGGCCATTGGCGCCGCCAGTTCGGGGTGGATGATCGACCACTTTGGCGCCACCAGCGGGTTTTGGGTGGCGCTGGCGGCGGGGGCGGTGGTAGCGGGCTCGGCGGTAGTGGGTTACCGGCGGTTGGGATAGTCAGCCAATCGTCGGGCATGGCTCTGGGTAGTGATGCTGCAGAAATTCGTTCAGCGCCTGACGCGTGAGATCATTCAATGTCACTTTCTTACGGTTTGCCGCCAGGGCAGCGGCCAAATGCAAGTCATGCCCGACGCGTACGTTGAATGAACCTTTGCACGGTTTCTCCGGCGTGTGCCCCAGGCTCTGGCAGGTAGCGAGATAATCATCCACCGCGCCACGGAAGGCTGCGTCCAGTTCAGCCACAGTTTTGCCTTCATAGCTCACCAATGCCTTGATGAACAGGATTTTACCAAACAGGCAGTTGTCCTCGAGGCTGGCTTCGATGGAGCCGATGTAGCCTTTGTGTTTCAGTTGGTTGTTCACTGAATCAGTTCTCCTGATTTCAATTGTTCGATGATCTGGCGCCGAATGTAGTGTTTCAGTTCGTTGCCGGGGTGAGGCTTGTGCAGGGTGATCATTGCACTGGGGTCGCCCATGTCGAACTTGACCCGGCTTCCGGCCCCTTCAATCTGTGTGTATCCCAATCGGCGTAATAACGTGACGAGCTCAGACCAGGTAAATGCCATGTGCTCATTGAGCAGTTTGGCGAGCAGCTTTTCATTCTTGGACACGGCGTTCCCTGCGTGTAACTAAATGTAGTTGCAAAAAGTGGTGTTCGTCAATGCTAGCTCAGCTTCGTGCGGCTTCGCGGGGATTGATGTAACCCCCGATGACAGCCTGTGCGGCGCCCCCCATTCCCCCGCTAATTTTTCCCCGCCCGGTTCGTTTTATAGGGACGACGTGCCTTTGTGCTTCCCGCCTATTGCCCCGGATTCCAAGAAATGAATGCTGAAGACTCCTTGAAACTTGCTCGCCGGTTTATCGGGCTGCCCCTGGAAAAGCGCCAACTGTTCCTGCAAGCCTTGCAGAAAGAAGGCGTGGATTTTTCAAGGTTTCCGATTCCGGCAGGGGTGGAGGTGGAGGACCGCCAGGCGCTGTCCTACGCGCAGCAGCGCATGTGGTTTCTATGGCAGTTGGACCCGGCCAGCGGCGCCTACAATTTGCCCGGCGCAGTGCGCTTGAGGGGGGCGCTGAGCCTGCCAGCGCTGGAGCAAGCGTTCGCCAGCCTGGTGGCGCGTCACGAAACCTTGCGCACAGTGTTCCAGCGTCAGGCTGATGAGCGGCTGGCGCAGGTGGCGGTGGAGCCGTCGGTGACCGTCGAGCACCTGGACTTCACGGCCCTGGCCTTTGATGCACGGGAGCAGGCCGTCAACGCCGCCGCCACCCGTCAATCGCTGTTGCCGTTCGACCTGGAACACGGGCCGCTGCTGCGCGTGCAACTGCTCAAGCTTGCCGAGCAGGAACACGTGCTGCTGCTGACCCTGCACCACATCGTCTCCGACGGTTGGTCGATGAATGTGCTGATCGACGAATTCATCCGTTGCTATGACGCCCATGAGCGCAACGAAGCGCCCCAACTGCCGGCGCTGCCCATCCAGTACAGCGACTACGCCCTGTGGCAGCGCCGCTGGCTGGAAGCGGGCGAGCAGGCCCGCCAGTTGGAGTACTGGCAGGCTCGCCTGGGTGATGAACATCCGGTTCTGGAGCTGCCCACCGACCACCCGCGCCAGGCCATGCCCAGCTACCAAGGCACACGGCACAACTTCGCGATTGAGCCGGCACTGGCCGCGCAACTGCGCAGCTGCGCGCAAAAACACAACGTCACCCTGTTCATGCTGCTGCTCGGTGCTTTCAATGTGCTGTTGCACCGCTATACCGGCCAGGGCGACATTCGCGTCGGTGTGCCGATTGCCAATCGCAATCGCACCGAAGTCGAGGGGCTGATCGGTTTCTTCGTCAACACCCAAGTGTTGCGCACCGAACTGACCGGGCAAACCCGGGTTGCCGAGTTGCTGCAAGGTATCAAGGAGCATGCCCTGGGCGCCCAGGCCCATCAGGAATTGCCCTTCGAACGGCTGGTGGAAGCGCTGAAAATCGAGCGCAGCCTGAGCCACACGCCGCTGTTCCAGGTGATGTATAACCATCAGCCGGTAGTCGCCGACATCGCCTCGGTCAGCACTGCATCGGGGCTGGAATTGGCCCTGGTGGAATGGCAAGGCCGCACCACCCAGTTCGACCTGACCCTGGACACCTATGAAAAGTCCGGCACCCTGCATGCCGCGCTGACCTACGCCAATGACTTGTTCGATACGCCCACCATCGAGCGCATGGCCCGGCATTGGGTCAGTCTGTTGCAAGCCATGGTGCTCGATGGCGAACAGCGCATTGGCGAATTGCCCATGCTTGACGCGGCTGAACAGCAACGGCTGGTCCACACCTGGAACCAGACCGCCGAGGCGTACCCGACCGAGCGCGGGATTCATCACCTGATCGAAGACCAGGCACGGCGCAGTCCCGATGCACCGGCACTGGTGTTCGGTACCACCACCTTGACCTACGCCCAACTGGATGCGCGCGCCAACCAGTTGGCCCATGCCCTGGGCGAGCAGGGCGTAGGGCCCGACGTGCTGGTAGGTATCTGCATCGAGCGCTCCATCGAAATGGTGGTTGGCCTGCTGGCGATTCTCAAGGCCGGTGGCGCCTACGTGCCCCTCGACCCTGAGTACCCCCGGGAACGCCTGGCCTACATGATCGAAGACAGTGGCATTCAGTTGCTGCTCAGCCAGCAAAGCCTGCTGGCGTCGCTGCCCGTCGCCGGTATCCAGGTAATTGCCCTGGACCAGCCGGCGCTATGGCTCGACGGCTACAGCAGCGATTCACCGAACGTGGCCTTGCATGCCCTCAACCTGGCCTACGTGATCTACACCTCGGGCTCCACCGGCAAGCCCAAAGGCGCCGGCAATAGCCATCGCGCCTTGGTCAACCGCTTGAGCTGGATGCAACAGGCGTATGGCCTGGGCGCCAATGACGCGGTGTTGCAGAAAACCCCGTTCAGCTTTGACGTGTCGGTGTGGGAGTTCTTCTGGTCGCTGATGACCGGCGCCCGCCTGGTGGTCGCAGCGCCTGGCGAACACCGTGAACCGACGCGCCTGATTGACACCATTGGCCGACACGCCATCACCACCTTGCACTTCGTGCCGTCGATGTTGCAGGCGTTTATCCATGAGCCGGGCGTACAGGCGTGCGCAAGCCTCACGCGCATTGTGTGCAGCGGCGAAGCCTTGCCCCTGGACGCGCAACAGCAAGTGTTCGCCAAGTTGCCCGCTGCGGCGCTGTACAACCTCTATGGCCCGACCGAGGCGGCCATCGACGTCACGCACTGGACCTGCATTGACGAAGGCGCCGATAGCGTGCCCATCGGCCGCCCCATCGCCAATCTCGGCACCTACGTGCTGGACGCGCAACTCAACCCGGTGCCGGCCGGCGTCAGTGGCGAACTCTACCTGGGCGGCGTCGGCCTGGCGCGCAGTTACCATCGGCGCCCGGCGCTCACCGCCGAACGTTTTGTACCCAGCCCCTTTGTGACAGGCGAACGCCTGTATCGCACCGGTGACCGCGTGCGCCAACGTGCCGATGGGGTAATCGAATACCTCGGCCGTCTCGATCATCAGGTCAAGTTGCGCGGCTTGCGTATCGAGCTGGGCGAAATCGAAGCACGCCTGATGCAGCATCCACACGTGCGCGAAGCCGTGGTACTGGTACAGGGCGGCAAGCAGTTGGTCGCCTATCTTGTACACGCAGGCGAGGCGCCAACGGGCCTCAAGGAATGGTTGCTCAGCAGCTTGCCGGAATACATGGTGCCGACGCATTTCATTGCGCTGCCCAAGCTGCCGGTGACCGCCAACGGCAAGCTCGACCGCAAGGCGTTGCCAGTGCCGGATGCGGCGCAGCAGCAGGCATTTGTCGCCCCCCAAGGCGACCTGCAAACAGCCCTGGCTGCCATCTGGAGCGACGTGCTGGGCGTTGAGCAGGTCGGCCAGGACGATAACTTCTTCGAGCTGGGCGGCGATTCGATCATCTCTATCCAGGTGGTCAGCCGCGCCCGTCAGGCCGGCATTCGCCTGAGCCCGCGTGACCTGTTCCAGTACCAGAACATCCGCAGCCTGGCTCTGGTGGCGCGCTTTGAGCAGGTCAGCCTGATCGACCAGGGCCCGGTCAGTGGCGAGGTGATGCTGACGCCCGTCCAACACAGTTTTTTCGACCAGCCGATCCCGGCGCGGCATCACTGGAATCAATCCTTGTTACTGGTGCCCGGTGAGGTGCTTGAGCCTGCACGGTTGGAGGCCGCGCTGGCGCGGTTGATCCAGCATCACGACGCTTTGCGCCTGCGCTTTGTGCAGCAGGCTGGCGGCTGGCAGCAGAGCCATGCTGCCTATGTCAGCGAACCGCTGTTGTGGCAATGCCAGGCCGGCACCGACGCTGAACTGGCGGCGCTGTGTGATGAAGCCCAGCGCAGCCTTGACCTTGCCCAAGGTCCACTGCTGCGCGCCGCGTTGGTGAGCATGGCCGATGGCAGCCAGCGTGTGCTGTTGGTGATCCATCACTTGGTGGTGGATGGTGTGTCCTGGCGCATCCTGCTCGAAGACCTGCAACAGGCCTACCGCGAACAGGTGCTGCCGGCAAAAACCAGTGCCTACCAGCGCTGGGCGCAACAGTTGCACCGCCACGCGCAGACCGTCGAGGAGCAACTGCCGTACTGGCAAGCCCAATCCATCGACGCCGAGCTGCCGTGTGATCACCCCGAAGGCGGCCTGCAAAACCGCCTGGGCGCCAAGCTGGAAACACGCCTTGACGCCGAGCACACCCGCCGACTGCTGCAAGACGCGCCAGCGGCCTATCGCACCCAGGTCAACGACCTGCTGTTGACCGCCCTGGCGCGGGTGATCAGCCGTTGGAGCGAGCAACCTGCTGCGCTTATCCAATTGGAAGGTCACGGCCGTGAAGATCTGTTTGACGACATCGACCTGAGCCGCACCGTCGGCTGGTTCACCAGCCTGTACCCGGTGCGCCTGCACGCCGAAGGCGAGTTGCCCGAGGCGATCAAGGCGGTCAAGGAACAACTGCGCGCCGTGCCCGACAAAGGCCTGGGCTTCGGCCTGCTGCGCTATCTGGGCGCGCAACACGCACAGGAAAGCCTTGCGAACCTTACCGCGCCGCGCATCACCTTCAACTACCTGGGCCAGTTCGACCGTCAGTTCAACGAGTCGGCACTGTTCGTGCCGGCCAGTCAGGGCAGTGGCCAGGCCCAGGATCCAGAGGCGCCGCTGGCCAACTGGCTGACGCTGGAAGGTCAGGTATATGGCGGCGAGCTGTCGTTGCAATGGGGGTTCAGCCGGGAGATGTTCGAGGCGGCAACTGTTCAAGGTCTGGCGGATGAGTACGCAGCCGAACTCAGGGCGCTGATCGAGCATTGTTGTGCCACGCCGGCAGGCCAGGTGAGCCCGTCGGATTTCCCGCTGGCACGCGTCACCCAGCAGCAACTGGATGCCTTGCCCGTAGCCGGGCCGGCGATTGCCGACCTTTATCCGCTGTCGCCGATGCAGCAAGGCATGCTGTTCCACACCCTGTTGGAACCCGAGTCCCAGGCCTACATCAACCAGTTGCGCCTCGACATCGAGGGCCTTGATTTGCTCGCCTTCGGGCGTGCCTGGCAGGCCGCACTGGACCGTCACGACATCCTGCGCAGCAGCTTCCATTGGCTGGGCCTGGACAGTGCTCATCAGCTGATCCAGCGCCAGGTCGACCTGCAACTGCAAGTGATCGAAGACCCCGACGCCGATTTCGACACCCTGGCCCAGGCCGAACGCGAACGCGGTTTTGCCCTGAATGCCGCGCCGCTGTTTCGCCTGACGCTGGCGCGCGGTGCCGGTGCGGCCTGGCACTTTATCTTCACCAGCCACCACATCCTCATGGACGGCTGGAGTAACGCGCAGTTGCTCGGTGAAGTCATCGCTCACTATGCGGGGCAGGCAGTGCCGGCGCCGCTCGGGCAGTTCCGCGATTACCTCGCCTGGCTGCAACAACAGTCCTCGGGCGAAGCGTTCTGGAAAACCGCCGTGGCGGCATTGCCGGCGCCGACCCTGCTGGCGCAAGCGTTGCGCAAGCCGATGGACGCGGTTGGCATGGCTGACCATCACGTGGCACTGGACAGCGACTTTACCCGCCGCCTCGCTGAGTTCGTACGCCAGCACAAAGTCACCCTCAATACCCTGTTGCAAGGGGCTTGGAGCCTATTGCTGCAACGCTACACCGGCCAGGACTGCGTCGCCTTCGGTGCCACCGTGGCCGGGCGTTCCGCACCGCTGCCGGGGATCGAGCAGCAACTGGGCCTGTTCATCAACACCTTGCCGATCATCAGCACAGCCTCGCCAGCCCAGTCGGCCGCGACGTGGCTCAGCGAACTGCAAGCGCTCAACCTCAGCCTGCGCGACCATGAACATGTGCCGCTCTACGACATCCAGGGCTGGGCTGGCCAGCAGGGCGCGCTGTTCGACACCTTGCTGGTGTTCGAGAACTTCCCGGTCGCCGAGGCGCTCAAGCAAGGCGCGCCGGCCGGCCTGACCTTCGGTCGCCTGCACAACCATGAGCGCACGCACTATCCATTAACCCTGGGCATCGAACTGGGCGCCAGCCTGCGCCTGGAATTCAGTTATGACCGTGCCCAATTCAGCGAGGCGCACGTGGCGCAGTTGAGCGCCAACCTGCAACACCTGCTGGCGCAATTGCTCGCAGACGCTCACATGCCGCTGGGCAACCTGCGCCTTCTCGACGCCCCTGCGCAACGGCAGATGCTCGCTCTGAGCCGCTCAGCCGCAGCGCCCCAGGCCAACGAACGCGTGCATCAGCGTATCGCAGCCCAGGCCGAAGCGACGCCAGACGCCCTGGCTGTACAGGCCGGTGACGCCAGCTTGAGCTACGCCCAGTTGAACCAGCGCGCCAACCGCCTGGCCCATCGCCTGTTGGCGCTGGGTGTCGGCCCCGGCCAACGGGTGGGCCTGGCTTCGCGGCGTGGCCCGCAATTGATCGTCAGCCTGCTGGCAGTGCTCAAAAGCGGGGCGGCCTACGTACCGCTGGACCCTGAATACCCGGCGGAACGTTTGGCCTACATGCTCGCCGACAGCCGCCTGGACGTGCTGCTCAGCGAAACCGGCTTGCTCGCCGACTTGCCTTTGCCCCGCGGCCTGACCCGCATGGATTTCAGCGCCAGTGGCGACGAACTGACCGGCTACCCGACGACCAATCCGCCTAATCACGCGGCGGCGGCTGACCTGGCCTATGTGATCTACACCTCTGGCTCCACCGGCCAGCCCAAAGGCGTGGCCATCGACCATGCCGCCCTCGGCCAGTTCTGTGACAGCGCCACGCTGTACAGCCGACTGAGCGCCGAGGACCGCGTGTTGCAGTTTGCGACCTTCAGTTTCGATGGTTTTGTCGAACAGTGCTTCCCGCCCCTGTGTGCGGGCGCGGCGTTGATCATGCGTGGCGATGAACTCTGGGATGCCGGGCAACTGGCGCAAGAGATTGTCGAGCAGGGCGTGACCCTGGCCGATCTGCCCGCCGCCTACTGGTACCTGTTGGCGCAAGAGTGCGCCGAGCACCGTCGCTCCCTGGGCAAGCTGCGCCAGGTACATGTGGGGGGTGAAGCCATGTCAGTGGAGGGCGTGCGTGCCTGGCACGCCGCGGGCTTGGGCAATGTGAGCCTGGTCAACACCTACGGGCCGACCGAAGCCACGGTGGTGTCCAGTGTGCATGAGTGCCAATTGGCCGATGCCAACGACGCCTACGGCGTGCCAATCGGGCAGGCGATTGCCGGGCGCGGCCTGTATGTACTCGACAGCGGTTTCGAACTGTTGGCCACCGATGGCGTGGGCGAGCTGTGCATTGGTGCCGTGGTTGGCTTGGCGCAACGCTACTTCGACCGCCCGGCGCTGACCGCCGAACGCTTCTTGCCGGACCCGTTTTCCGCCATGCCCGGTGCGCGGCTTTATCGCAGTGGCGACCTGGCCCGGTACAACCCGGCGGGTGCACTGGAGTACGTCGGGCGTATCGACCATCAAGTGAAGATTCGTGGCCTGCGTATCGAAATGGGCGAAATCGAAGCCAGCCTGCAAGCCTTGCCCAACGTGCGAGAAGCCGCCGTGCTTGCGCAGCCGAGCGCGACCGGCGTGCAATTGGTGGCGTACGTGGTGCCAGCCGAACGCCAAGCGCTGGAGGCCCAGGCACTGGCGGCGCGCTTGCGCCAGACGTTGCCGGACTACATGGTGCCGGGCCATTGGGTGGTCCTCGATGCCTTGCCGTTGAACCACAACGGCAAGCTCGACCGCCGTGCGCTGCCCACACCCGACCTGAACCAGGCCAGCGCCGCCTACGTGGCGCCGCAAAGTCCATTGCAAATCCAGTTGGCGGCGATCTGGCAAGCAGTGTTGCAGGTCGAGCAGGTTGGCCTGGAAGATCACTTCTTCGAACGCGGCGGCCACTCCTTGCTGGCCACCCAAGTGATCTCCCGGGTGCGCCACGATCTCAAGCTGGAAGTGCCGTTGCGGGCCCTGTTCGAACAGCCGACGCTGGCCGCTTTCGCAGCGGCGTGCGCAGGCGTGCAGGCCGATACCGCGCCTGTGATGCAGGCGGTTGGCCGTGAGCAGCCGCTGGCGTTGTCCTTTGCCCAGGAGCGGCAGTGGTTTCTCTGGCAATTGGATCCCACCAGCGCGGCCTATCATGTGCCCACCGCCTTGCACCTGCGCGGTGAACTCGACATCGCGGCGCTGGAGCGCGCCGTCGAGGCCCTGGTGCAGCGCCATGAACCACTGCGCACCACCTTCGTGGAGTCGGGCGAGCACATCGTGCAAGTCATCCACCCAAGCCTGGCAGTGCCGGTTGAACAACAAGAGGTCGACGCCGGCGCTATCGAGCAGGCTGTCACCGAAGAGATCCAGCGCCCGTTCGACCTGCGCAACGGCCCGCTGATGCGCGTCAAGTTGCTGATCGTCGCGCCTGATCACCATGTGCTGGTCATCACCCAGCACCACATCATCTCTGACGGCTGGTCGATGCAAGTGATGATCGACGAGTGGGTGGCGCTGTACCAAGGCGACGCAGGGTTGCCGGCCTTGCCGATCCAGTACGCCGACTACGCCCAGTGGCAGCGCGACTGGATGGCGGCTGGGGAACAACAACGCCAGCTCGATTACTGGTGCGCTCGTCTGGGGCGCGAGCATTCGTTGCTGGACCTGCCGCTGGACTATCCACGCCCCGCAGTGCAGAGCCATCGTGGCGCGCGCCGCCAGATTCATCTGGAGCGTGCGCTGCTGACTGAACTCAAGACCCTGGCCCAGCGTCAGGACGTGACGCTGTTCATGCTGTTGCTGGCCTCGTTCCAGACCTTGCTGCACCGCTACAGCGGCCAGGCACAGGTGCGTGTCGGCGTACCGGTCGCCAACCGTAATCGCTTCGAAACCGAGCGACTGCTGGGCTTTTTCGTCAACACCCAGGTGCTGCAAGCTGACGTGCACGGGCAGATGCCGTTCGACCAGTTGCTGGCCCAGGTCAAGCAGCGTGCCCTGGAGGCGCAGGCCCATCAGGACCTGCCGTTCGAGCAGCTCGTGCAAGTGTTGCAGCCCGAGCGCAGCCTGAGCCATAACCCGCTGTTCCAGGTGATGTTCAACCATCAGGACAGCCTGCGTTCAGCCCCGGTACAACTGCCCGGCCTGGCTTTGCAGCCAGTGGATTGGGCCGGTCACAGCACGCAATTCGACCTGAACCTGGAAACCGAGGAGTCGGCGGACGGTCTCTGGGCCTCGCTGACTTACGCCACGGATCTGTTTGACGCGGCGACCGTGGAACGCCTGGCCGAGCATTGGCAAAACCTGCTGCGCGCGGTCCTGCAGGATGCCTCGGTGGCCTTGGACGACCTGGCGATGCTCAGCCCGTCGCAATGGCAGCACATGGTGCACGACTGGAACCGCAGCGACACCGACTACCCACGCGAACGCTGTGTACACCAGTTGTTTGAGGCCCAGGCCGCGGCGCAACCCGACGCCATCGCGCTGCATTTCAATGATGAGCGCCTGAGCTACGGCGAACTCAACCGTCGCGCCAATCGGCTCGCCCATCGTCTGATCGACATGGGCGTCGGCCCGGACGTGCTGGTTGCAGTACACGTGGAGCGTTCCCTGGACATGGTGGTTGGCTTGCTCGCGACCCTCAAGGCCGGTGGCGCCTATGTGCCGCTCGACCCGCAATTCCCGGCAGAGCGCCTGGCCTACATGCTTGAAGACAGCCGCGCCCGGGTATTGCTGACCCAACCGCACCTGCTGGGGCACCTGGCTCAGCCGCACGGCGTGCAGGTGCTGATGGTGGAGGAGGCCGGCACAGCGCAGCACAATCCCCAGGTTGCCGTGACACCGGAGCATCTGGCCTACGTGATCTACACCTCTGGCTCCACTGGCAAGCCCAAAGGGGTGATGGTTCGTCACAAGGCGCTGTGCAGCTTCACCAGCGGCATGGCCGGCACGTTGAGTATCGGCCAGGATGCGCGGCTGTTGTCGCTGACCACCTTCTCGTTCGACATCTTCGCCCTGGAGCTGTATGTGCCGCTGAGTGTCGGCGGTACCGTGGTGCTGAGCACCCAGGCAACGGCCCTCGACCCCGAGGCGATCCTCGATCTGGCCCAGCGTCAGGCGGCGAATGTGCTGCAAGCCACGCCTTCGACCTGGCGCATGTTGCTCGACAGCCCACGGGCTCATTCACTGCGTGGCATCGCCTGCCTGTGCGGTGGCGAAGCGCTGCCCGTCGATTTGGCCCAGCGCATGCTCGACCTGCAAGGCCCGTTGTGGAACCTCTATGGCCCGACGGAAACCACCATCTGGTCGGCGGCTCATCGTTTGCATCAGGCATTGCCGTTCGTTGGACGGCCCATCGCCAATACCGGCTTGTTCATCCTCAATGCCGGTCTCACGCCATGCCCCCAAGGTGTGTCCGGTGAGCTGCTGATCGGCGGTGTCGGCCTGGCGCGGGGTTACCACGGGCAGCCGGCGCTGACCGCCGAACGCTTCGTGCCCAACCCGTTTGGGGCTCCGGGCGAACGCCTGTACCGTACCGGCGACCTGGCACGCTATCGGGCCGACGGCGTGGTGGAATACATCGGCCGCGTCGACCATCAGGTCAAGGTCCGGGGTTTCCGTATCGAGCTGGGTGAAATCGAAGCCTGCTTGCGTGAGTTCGACGGCGTACGCGAAGCCGTGGTGCTGGCCGATAACGACCGGCTGATCGCTTACCTGGTCAGCGCCGCGCCGCAGGCGGCGCAGGTCTATAAAACCGCGCTGCGCGAGCGCTTGCCGGACTACATGGTGCCCGCGCAGTGGCTGTTCCTCGACAGCCTGCCGCTGACCCCCAACGGCAAGCTCGACCGCAAGGCATTGCCCAAACCGGATGCCAGCCTGTCGCTCAAGGGCCATGTAGCGCCCGTCACCCCGCGTGAGCAGCAGGTAGCGGCGATCTGGGCCGAGGTACTGGAATTGCCCCGGGTGGGCCTCGACGATCATTTCTTCGAATTGGGCGGGCATTCATTGCTGGCCACGCGGGTGGTGTCACGGGTGCGTCAGGCCCTGGCGCTGGAAGTCCCACTCAAGGCCTTGTTCGAACAGCCGCTACTGGGTGATTTCGTGCGGGCCTTGGGCGAGGAGGGCGTCACCGCGCCGGCGTTGATCAAGGCCGACCGCACGCAGCCTCTGCCGCTGTCTTATGCCCAGGAGCGCCAGTGGTTCCTCTGGCAACTGGACCCGGCCGGCGCCGCGTATCACATCCCCAGCGCCTTGCGTTTGCAGGGGCCGTTGGACCTGACCGCGCTGCAAGAGAGCTTTGATAGCTTGCTGGCTCGCCATGAAAGCCTGCGCACGTATTTCCGTCAGGACGCCACCGGCGCGGTTCAAGTCATTGACGCCCAGGGCCGGGTCGATATCGAGCAGGTCGACAGCGACTATGCCGGCCTCAAGGCGCGGGTCGCGCAGGTGATCGCCCAGCCTTTCGACCTGCTGCGTGGGCCGCTGCTGCGGGTCACCTTGCTGCGCCTGGCCGAGGACGACCACGTGCTGGTGCTGGTGCAGCATCACATCGTCTCTGACGGCTGGTCGATGCAGTTGATGGTCGAAGAGTTGGTGCAGGCGTATGCCGCTAACAGCCAAGGCCAAGACGTGCAATTGCCGGCGCTGCCGATCCAGTACGCCGATTATGCCGTGTGGCAGCGCGGTTGGATGGAGGCGGGGGAGCAGGCGCGTCAACTGGCCTACTGGCGCGAGCAGTTGAGCGGCGAGCAACCGGTGCTGGAGTTGCCGTTCGACCATCCGCGCCCGGCACAGCCAAGCCATCGTGGCGCACGCTTGGGTATCGAGTTGCATCCGGAGTTGTTGGGCAGTTTGCGCGCACTGGCGCAGCACGCTGGCGTCACGCTGCCGATGCTGCTGCTGGCGTCTTACCAGGCGTTGCTGCATCGCTACAGCGGCCAGGAAGATGTGCGCGTGGGCGTGCCGATTGCCAACCGCAATCGCCTGGAAACCGAGGGGTTGATCGGCTTCTTCGTCAACACCCAAGTGCTCAAGGCCGATATCCACGGGCAAATGAGCACCGAGCAACTGCTGCACCAGGTGCGTCAGCGTTCCCTGGAGGCCCAGGCTCACCAGGACCTGCCGTTCGAACAGCTTGTGCAGGCATTGCAACCGGAGCGCAGCCTTAGCCTGAGCCCGTTGTTCCAAGTGTTGTTCAACCACCGTGTGAGCGCTGCCGACAGCCATCTGCATCGCCTGGCCGACCTGCACGTCGAAGTCCTGGACCTGGACGAAGGCGTGGCCCAGTTCGACCTGGCGCTGGATGTGGAAGAAAGCCAGACGGCCCTGCGTGCCTCTCTGAGTTATGCCACCGATCTGTTCGCCGTGGCGACCATCGAGCGCATGGCCGGGCATTGGCAGAACCTCTTGCGGGCAATGGTGATCGACCCACAGCAACCCATCAGCCAATTGAGCTTGCTGGGCGAGGATGAGCAACAGCAGATTCTTGAGCTGTGGAATCAGGCCGACACCGGTTTTTCAGCCGAGCGCCTGGTGCACGAATTGGTCGGCGATTGCGCCCGGCAAACCCCGGACGCAGTGGCGGTTAAATTCGATACTCAAACCCTGACTTACGGTGAACTGGATCGCCAGGCCAATCGCCTGGCCCGTGCCCTGATCGCCCGTGGTGTCGGCGCGGAAGTGCGGGTGGCCATCGCCATGCCGCGCAGTGCCGAGATCATGGTGGCGTTCCTGGCGGTGATGAAAGCCGGTGGTGTGTATGTGCCGCTGGATATCGAATACCCACGTGATCGCCTGCTGTACATGATGCAAGACAGCCGTGCGCAACTGCTGCTGACTCACAGCCGGGCGTTGCAGCAACTGCCAGTCCCCGAGGGTCTGGATACCCTGGCGATTGATCGCACCGAAGAATGGGCCGGTTACAGCGATACGGCACCGGATGTGGCTCTGGACGGCGACAACCTTGCCTACGTGATCTACACCTCCGGCTCCACCGGTTTGCCCAAGGGCGTGGCGGTGGCTCATGGGCCGTTGGTGGCGCATATCATCGCCACTGGCGAGCGTTATGAGACCTCACCGGCCGATTGCGAACTGCACTTCATGTCCTTCGCCTTCGACGGTTCCCACGAAGGCTGGATGCACCCGCTGATCAACGGCGCCAGCGTGTTGATCCGTGATGACAGCCTGTGGCTGCCGGAATACACCT
>NZ_FPJI01000017.1:0-136247 GCF_900119355.1 Pseudomonas sp. NFPP02 | reverse complement strand
TCGCGCAGGCGCGTGATGATGGCCATCAAGCGGTCGATTTCCCGCGCCGAGAGGCTACTGGTCGGCTCGTCAAAGGCGATCACATGGGCGCCACGGGACAGCGCCTTGGCGATTTCCACCAATTGGCGCTGGCCCAGGGACAGGCGCCCGAGTTTCTCGTCGGGGTCGATTTCATCGGCCAGGCCCTTGAGGCAGGCCAGGGCCTGCTTGCGCAGCAGGCTCCGGTTGACCACGCCAAAGCGCGTGGGCAAATGCCCGAGGAACAGGTTCTCGGCCACGCTCATTTCCGGCACCAGATGTAGCTCCTGGTGAATCACCGCCACACCGCTGGCGATGCTGTCGGCGGCGCATTTGAAGGCCATGGTCTGCGCGCCGATCTGCACCGTACCGCTGGACGGAATGTAGGCGCCGCCGAGGATTTTCAGCAGGGTCGACTTGCCTGCGCCGTTCTCACCCATCAGCGCGTGCACCTGCCCGGGGTGGGCGGTGAAGCAAATGCCATCCAGCGCCTTGACCCCGGGAAAGGTCTTGCCGATGCCTTCAAACCGCAGGGCCGAAGCGGTCATTTCCACAGCCCGATCTTGGTCAGTTCCGCCTGGAAGTTTTCACGGGTAATCAGCGTCACTTCGTCCATGGCCGTGTATTTCGGCGGCTCGGTGCCCTGGGTAACCCACTCGTACATCATCTCAGCGGTTTTGTAGCCTTCAATGTGCGGGCTGGGCAGCATCGAGCCGAAGAAGCCGCTGTTGGCTTTCTTCAATTCGCCGATGGCGTCGGTGCCATTGATGCCGATACCAATCACATTGGCTGCGGCGAAACCGGCACTTTCGGTGGCGCGCACGCCGCCGAGCACGGTGTTGTCGTTCATGCCGCCGATGATCAGGTTCTTCGCGCTACCCGGCAGCTTGACCAGTGCCGAGTTGGTGGCGTCCATGCTGCCTGGCACGTCGAGGGTTTTCAGCGGGGCGGTGAGGATGTGATCTTTAGGAATGCCAGCCTCTTCCAGCGACTTGATCGAGCCGTCGGTGCGCTTCTTGCCGGTGTCGAGCTCGTTGAAGGTGTTGATCACCGCGTAGGTGTCCTTCCAGTCCCAACCACGTTTTTTCGCTTCGGCGGCCATGGCGGCGCCCTGCTTCTGGCCTACCTCAAACGCGGCCATGCCCAGGTACGGCACGTCTTCCATGAAGTTGCCCTTGGCATCGACAAAGCGATCATCCACGGCCATCACTTTCAAACCGTTGACCTTGGCCTTGGCAACGATAGCCGGGCCCAGGGACACGTCCGGCGGGCAGATCACGAAGCCTTTGGCGCCGTTGGCGGCCAGGCTGTCGATGGCCGAGAGGGTTTTCTCGCCGTCCGGCACCGCGATCTTGATGAGTTTGAAGCCTTTGTCCTGGGCGGCTTTTTCCGCAAACGCCCACTCCGTCTGGAACCAGGGCTCTTCGGCCTGCTTGACCAAGAAACCGATTTTCACTTCTTCAGCGGCCAGCAACAGGCCGCTCAAGCTCATGGCCGAGACCGCCACAGCGGCGCAGCACAGGGAACGCAAACCACGACGACGATTCATAGGGGTGACTCCTTGTTGTTGTTTTTTTTCAATGTTCGTTTTGTGTACGGGTACTGTTGTGGCGAGGGAGCTTGCTCCCGCTGGGGTGCGCAGCGCCCCCCAAAAAAAGCCGGCTCCAGCTGCGCTGTCGAACGGGAGCAAGCTCCCTCGCCACAACAGCGCGTTTGGTTTATCCGGCGAAGCGGTGACAGGGCTTGCCTGGCACGTCGACCTCAATGGCCAATACCGCACCATCAAGGGGGTGATCCAAGGGACTCGCCGCGCTGGTGATGTACAGCGTGGTGAGCTCGGGCCCACCGAACACGCAACTGGTGGGACGGCTAACCGGTAGTTCGATGATGCGATCCACCTCACCTGAAGGCGTTAGCCGCAGCAGGCAACTGCCATCCCAGCGCGCGTTCCAGATGTAGCCTTCGGCGTCCATGGCCGAGCCATCCGGCCCGCCGCGTGTGTGCGGCCCGAACCAGGCCTGGGCGGCGCCGAGTTGGCCGTCAGCCTGGATCGAATGCTGATAGAGCGTACCGTCCATGCTGTCGCCGAAATGCACCTGGCTGCCCGCCTCGTTCCAAAGCAAGGTGTTGGG
Organism: Pseudomonas sp. NFPP02; assembly: GCF_900119355.1. NCBI lineage: Bacteria > Pseudomonadati > Pseudomonadota > Gammaproteobacteria > Pseudomonadales > Pseudomonadaceae > Pseudomonas > Pseudomonas sp. NFPP02. Next base: position 134,097 of record NZ_FPJI01000017.1, on the reverse strand, counting down.
AATGCCCAGGCCCGCCAACAACGGCGTGACCCGCGCATCGGCATCGATGCGAAACAAGCCACCGGAGCGCCGGGTAATCGGCAGGTCTTCGCCCTGCTCGCCTATGTTGTTCTGCATGGTGCCCAACCACAGCCGGCCCTGGGCATCGCAGCGTGCTTCATTGCCGCGGTTGCCCGTTTGCGGGTCGGCTACGCACAGCAGGGTCAAGGCTTCGGTGGCCAGGTCCAGGCGATACACACCGCTGCTCAAGGTCACCAGCGCATCACCGCTTTGACAGGGGATGAACGCCGAGACGTGCTCAGGCAATTGCCACACCTGCAACTGCCCCCCCATCAGACGCAGCGCCTGGCGGGCGGCGATATCCACCCAATACAGGGCCTGGGTCGGTACATCCCAGAACGGCCCTTCGCCCAACCGGGCACGGTGCGGGGTGACTGCGCTCAACGACATGAAGCCTCCTGATCAGTTACAGCGATTCGCGCGATGGCGTGCCATTTACCAGGCGCTGAATACGCAAGGGGTTGGCGTTTTTCAACGCGTCGGGCAGCAGGCTATCAGGGTAGTTCTGGAAGCACACCGGGCGCAGGAAACGGTCGATAGCCAAAGTGCCGACCGAGGTGCCACGGGCGTCGGAAGTCGCCGGATACGGCCCGCCGTGAACCATGGAATCGCACACCTCCACGCCAGTGGGGTAACCGTTGAGCAGGATGCGCCCGACTTTCTGTTCCAGCAGGGGCGTGAGTTCGGCGAACTGGTGCAGGTCGGTCGGTTCGCCGATTAGCGTGGCGGTCAATTGCCCGTGCAGCCCCTGCAGGGCGGCGCTGAGTTGGGCCTGATCGGCCACTTCGACGAACACCGTGGTGGGGCCGAATACTTCTTCCTGGAGCACTTCATCGCCGTCAATCAACAGACGTACATCCGCCTTGAACAGTTGCGGTTGCGCCTGGTTGCCCGATTGCGCGCTGCCCGCCAGATGCTGGATGCCCGGGTGAGACCGGAGTTTTTCCAGGCCCTTGCCGTAGCTGCCCAGGGTGCCGGCATTCAGCATGGTTTGCGCCGGTTGTTCACCGATCAATTGCGCGACCTGCTGAGTGAACGCGGTGAACGCAGGCGAGGCGATACCGATCACCAGGCCTGGGTTGGTGCAGAACTGGCCGCAGCCTTGTACCACCGACGCGGTCAGGTCACGGGCAATGCTTTCAGCGCGGGCTTGCAGCGCCTGGGGCAGCACGATCACGGGGTTGATGCTCGACATCTCGGCAAATACCGGGATCGGTTGCGGGCGCGCCGCGGCCATGTCGCAGAGGGCGCGGCCGCCTTTGAGCGAGCCGGTAAAGCCTACCGCCTGGATCGCCGGATGCTTGACCAGCGCCTCACCGACGCCGCCGCCAAAGATCATATTGAACACGCCAGCCGGCATCTCGGTGGCCTCGGCAGCACGAATGATCGCATCGGCCACGCGCTCGGCGGTCGCCATGTGCCCACTGTGGGCCTTGAACACCACCGGGCAGCCGGCGGCCAGCGCGGCAGCGGTGTCGCCGCCAGCCGTGGAAAATGCCAGGGGGAAGTTGCTGGCGCCGAACACCGCCACCGGGCCGAGGCCGATACGGTATTGGCGCAGGTCCGGGCGCGGCAGCGGCTGGCGCTCTGGCAGGGCCTTGTCGATACGCGCGCCGTAGAAGTCACCACGGCGCAGCACGGTGGCGAACAAGCGCATCTGGCCGCTGGTGCGCCCGCGTTCGCCTTTGATGCGTGCGGCCGGCAAGGCGGTTTCGCGGCAGACCAGTTCGACGAAGTCATCGCCCAAGGCGTCCAGCGCATCGGCCACCGCATCCAGGAACTGCGCACGCCGTGCGGCGCTCAAGGCGCGATAGGCTGGGTTAGCCTGTGCCGCGGCCTGGGCGGCGGCGTCCACTTCCTGGGCGGTGGCCTGGTAGAAATCCTGGGGCAAGGCTTCGCCGGTGGTAGCGTCGATGCTTTGCAGCTTGATGCTGCCGTTGGCGCTGCGCTGGCCGCCGATGTAGTTGTGGCCGAGGAACGGGGTCATGTTGATCTCCTTAAAGGGGGGTGACTTGGCCGGGTTCAAATGCCGCATCGCTGCTGCCGATACCGTTGATCAACGGCGCGCCGAATTCAGCCTGGCTGATCTCGAACACATCGCCCGGCTGGGTACGTATACCCTCGGCGAATGACAAGGTGGCGGTGCCGAAGAAGTGAATGTGCACATCGCCCGGCTTGAGGAACTGGCTGTATTTGAAGTGGTGGTATTCGAGGTTTTCCAGGCTGTGGCACATATTGGCCTCGCCACTGAGGAATTCGTTCTGCCAGATGACCTCGCCGTTGCGCAGAATGCGGCTGGTGCCCGCCAGATGCTCGGGCAGTTCGCCCACGCGCAACTCCGGGCCATAGCTGCAATTGCGCAGCTTGGAATGGGCCAGGTACAGGTAGTTCTTGCGCTCCATCACATGGTCGGAGAACTCGTTGCCCACCGCAAAGCCCAGGCGATAGGGTTTACGGTCATGGCCGATCACATAGAGGCCGCCGATTTCCGGTTCTTCGCCGGCGTCTTCGGCGAACGGCGGCACCGGGAACGCCTGGCCCGGGCGCACGACGATGCTGCCATCGCCTTTGTAGAACCACTCTGGTTGCACACCGGCCTGGCCGGCGCCTGGTTTGCCGCCCTCCACGCCCCATTTGAAGATGCGCATGGTGTCGGTCATCGCGCTGTCGTCGCCGGCCTGCTGGTGCATCTTGTCGCGGGCCGAGGCACTGCCCAGGTGGGTGAGGCCAGTGCCGCTGATCAGCATATGGGCCGGGTCCGGATGGTCCAGCGGCGGCAGGATTTTGTGTTCCGCCAACAAGGCGGCGTAGTCATGGCTGCCGCCCAGGCCGAGGGCTTCTACCTGTTGCTGCAACTTGCCGCCGGCATCGATGGCGGCCAGCGCGAGTTCACGCACGCTGTGGGCGCCGCGCACTTCGCGTACCTGGTTGCCTTCTACCACGCCGACGCGGCGCTCACCGTTGCTCAACTCGAACTGAACTAAACGCATGCAGGTTCTCCTGGATTTAAGTGCGTGTGGCGCCACGGGCGCTGGCGGCGAATTGGTCGACGGGCAGCACGTGCTTGCGTTCCAACAAGCGGTAGACCACGAGGGTCAGCAGCAAGCCGAACACCATCACACCGGATAAGAAATACAAGCCTGAGGCCAGATTGCCGGTGTACTCCTTGAGCGCACCGATCACGAACGGGCCGATGTAACCGCCGAGGTTGCCCACCGAGTTGATCAAGGCAATACCGGCCGCCGCACTGGCGCCGGCAAAGAAGCGCCCCGGCAGCGTCCAGAACACGGCGGTGCAGGAAAACATGGCAAACGCCGCCAGGCACAGCGCGGCCATTTGCAGCACTGGCACCGTGAGCCAGGCGCTGCAGAACAGGCCGATGGCGCCCAGTACATAGAGCACGGCGAGATGGCCGTAACGGTCGTTCAAGCGGTCGGAACTGCGCGGGATGATCAACAGGCCGATGATGCCGAAGATATAGGGCACGGCGGAGATGAAACCGGTTGTGAGGTCGCTGCCGCCAAACTGCTTGATCAGGGTCGGCAGCCACAAGCCGAGGCCGTAGATACTCAGGGTCACCGGCAGGTAGAACAGCGCCAGCAGCAACACGCGCTTGTCCTTGAGCGCATGCAAGGGGTTGCCATGGCGCGTCTGGCCGTAGGCTTGCAGGTCTTTGTGCAGCTCGCCGGTGAGCCAGGCTTTTTCTTCCTCGCTCATCCAGTTGACCTTCTGGGGGCCGTCCGGCAGGTAACGCAGCACCGGCCAGGTCAGCAGGATCGCCGGGGTGCCGATCACGATGAACAGCCACTGCCAGCCATGCAGGCCAAGGATGCCGTCCATGCCGAGCAAACCGCCGGACACCGGGCCGGTGATCATCATTGCAATAGGTTGGGAGAGGATGAACAGCCCGAGGATCTTGCCGCGATGGCGCACCGGGAACCACTGGGTGATGTAGTACAGCACGCCGGGAAAGAAGCCCGCCTCCGCCGCGCCCAGCAGAAAGCGCATCACATAGAAGCTGTGCGGCCCCTGCACGAAGGCCATGCCGATGGTGATGGCGCCCCAGGTGATCATGATGCGCGCAAACCAGCGCCGCGCGCCGAAGCGGTCGAGCATCAGGTTGCTGGGAATTTCAAACAGGAAATAGCCAATGAAGAACAACCCGGCACCGAGGCCATACGCGGCGTCACCGATGCCCACGTCAGCGCCCATGTGCAGCTTGGCGAAGCCCACGGCGGAACGGTCCACGTAGGCGATCAGGTACAGCAGGATCAGGAAGGGAATCAGTTTCAGCGTGATGCGCCGAATAAGCCGCAGTTCCTGGCTCATGGGGGTCGATCTCCGATTGTTGTTTTTATAGAAGCTCGGGGGACGCCTCTGACGAAATCCGTCAGGGCCATACCTCAGTTGAACTCGACTATATAGTATGACTATTTGCAAAACAACACTTCCAAAGCGGCGATTTTGCGCTTATGTTTAAGCACGCATAGAACATATAGTCATACAATAAGAGAATCGATCATGCCTGACAAAAAGCCCGGCCTACGCTCTGCCCAGTGGTTTGGTACCGCCGACAAAAACGGCTTCATGTACCGCAGTTGGATGAAGAACCAGGGCATTGCCGACCATCAGTTCCATGGCAAGCCGATCATCGGCATCTGTAACACCTGGTCGGAGCTGACCCCGTGCAACGCGCATTTCCGCCAGATCGCCGAGCACGTCAAGCGTGGCGTGATCGAGGCCGGTGGCTTTCCGGTGGAGTTCCCGGTGTTTTCCAATGGCGAATCCAACCTGCGCCCTACCGCCATGCTCACTCGCAACCTGGCGAGCATGGATGTGGAAGAAGCGATTCGCGGCAATCCGATTGACGGTGTGGTGCTGCTGACCGGCTGCGACAAGACCACCCCGGCGCTGCTGATGGGCGCGGCCAGTTGTGATGTGCCGGCCATCGTCGTCACCGGCGGACCGATGCTCAACGGCAAGCACAAGGGCCAGGACATCGGCTCGGGGACGGTGGTGTGGCAGCTCAGCGAACAGGTCAAGGCCGGCACCATCACCCTGGATGACTTCCTCGCGGCCGAGGGCGGCATGTCGCGTTCGGCGGGCACCTGCAACACCATGGGCACGGCCTCGACCATGGCCTGCATGGCCGAGGCGCTGGGCACTTCCCTGCCCCACAACGCGGCGATTCCGGCGGTGGATGCACGCCGCTATGTATTGGCGCACATGTCGGGCATGCGCGCCGTGGAGATGGTGCGTGAAGACTTGAAGCTGTCGAAGATCCTCACCAAGGAGGCGTTCGAAAACGCTATCCGCGTGAACGCGGCCATCGGCGGCTCGACCAACGCCGTGATCCACTTGAAAGCCATCGCTGGGCGCATCGGCGTCGAACTCGACCTGGATGACTGGACCCGCATCGGCCGCGGCATGCCGACCATCGTCGACCTGCAGCCCTCCGGACGCTTTCTGATGGAAGAGTTCTACTACGCCGGCGGCCTGCCCGCGGTGCTGCGTCGCCTGGGTGAGGCCAACCTGATCCCCCACCCGAACGCCTTGACGGTCAACGGCAAGTCCCTGGGCGAGAACACCCAGGATTCGCCGATCTACGGCCAGGACGAAGTGATCCGCACCCTGGACAACCCGATCCGCGCCGACGGCGGCATCTGCGTGCTGCGTGGCAACCTCGCGCCCCTGGGCGCGGTGCTCAAGCCTTCGGCAGCGAGCCCCGAACTGATGCAACACCGTGGCCGCGCCGTGGTGTTCGAGAACTTCGACATGTACAAGGCACGCATCAACGACCCGGAGCTGGACGTGGATGCCAACTCGATCCTGGTCATGAAGAACTGCGGCCCCAAGGGTTACCCCGGCATGGCCGAAGTCGGCAACATGGGCCTGCCTGCCAAGCTGCTGGCCCAGGGCGTGACGGACATGGTGCGCATTTCCGATGCGCGCATGAGCGGCACCGCCTACGGCACCGTGGTGTTGCACGTGGCACCGGAAGCCGCCGCCGGCGGGCCGTTGGCGACAGTGAAGGAAGGTGACTGGATCGAACTCGATTGCGCCAATGGCCGCCTGCACCTGGACATTCCAGATGCCGAGCTGGCAGCGCGCATGGCCGACCTGCCCCCCGCGCAAAACCTCATTGTCGGCGGCTATCGCCAGCTGTACATCGACCATGTGTTGCAGGCCGACCAAGGCTGTGACTTTGACTTCCTGGTGGGCTGTCGCGGGGCAGAAGTCCCACGGCATTCCCACTAATTGGGATGCTATGATGCGGCGAATCTAAGCCAGAGCCTCCCCGTCGTTATGGATCACCAGCCGCCCAAGCCGCGCAAGAGCCAGCATGCCCAGATCGTTCAGGACTTGGGCATGCACATCGTTTCCGGTCGCTTCAAGCCTGAAGAACGCTTGCCCATGGAAGCCACGCTGTGCGAGGAATACCAGGTCAGCCGCTCGGTATTGCGCGAAGCCACGCGGGTGCTCAGCGCCAAGGGCCTGGTGTACTCCAAGCCACGGGTGGGCGCGGTGGTACGGCCACGCTTGAAATGGCACCTGCTCGACCCGGACGTGCTGTCCTGGTTGATGCAGTCCACGCCCCACAGCGAGTTCTTCAACACCCTGGCCGGGGTGCGCCGCATCCTCGAACCGGAAATCGCCGCCATGGCCGCGACCACCGCCACCGACGAAGACATCGCCACCATCGAACAAGCCTACCAAGGCATGGAAACCGCCAAGACCCACGAGGACCTGTTACAGGCCGACCTGGACTTCCACCGCGCGATTGCCGACGCCACCCGCAACGACCTGCTCGCCTATATGTGCAACATGCTCTCGCTGCCGTTGCGCGAGTCGATCAACATCACCAACCGCCGTCCGGATATCCAGGGCCTGAGTCTGCCTCGGCACAAAGCGATCCTCACGGCGATCCAGAACCGCGACGCCCTGGGTGCGCGGCATGCGTCGCTGGTGCAACTGGATGACACGCGGGTGGCGCTGGATACGGTGATGAACGTGTTGACGCCGTTGTGAGCCCGCGTCATTCCTGACTGTTATTGTTGGCCCTGGGGCAGGTGTTATCACCCTCTTTTTTCAGCGCCAGCACGGCCTGGCGCTCGGACAGCAAGTGAGTGATGGCGCCGCCGATCGCAGCGGAAATCAACGCCAAGGCTTCTTTAGGCAGATTGATCGCCGCCCAGGTCAACCCACCAATCAGCAAGATGACAAACAGGATATTGAAACGTGACACGCCGAGTTTTATCGAGCGGACGATATCGGACGTGTCCTGCATTTTCTCGAAGCGTTTAAGGTCTTCGAACTTGCGCACCGATTCCAGGGTTTCCAGGTAATGGGTTTCGGCCCGCTTCAATTTCTTGATCACATCGGCTTCGAGCATGACCTCCTCTATCTCGATCCTGACCAGGCTGATATTGGCGCCTGGACGGCCTAGAATTTCCGAACTCAGCGAACTTTCGGCCAGCTCGGCCAGCAGATAGGTATAGGAGGTTTCGCTGATCTCCTTGGCATATTTTTGCAAGGCTGACGTGTAGCACTTGGTGGCGTATCGGGTGAACAGACGCTCGGCATCGTTGGTCTTTTTGATCAGGTCTTCAGCTTTCTCGATCAGTTCCCGTTCCATTTTTAATATCCCTATTAAGCGTGGCTTCGAAAAGCAATGAGCGCCGACCGCTGCGCTGGCACGTTACGAGCAAACATCCCTCGATCGCCCGCCAGTGTCTACTGTCAAACCTGACAGGGAAGCTGATGCAGGCCCCTGTGGCGAGGGAGCTTGCTCCCGCGACGGCCTGCCAGCCGACGCATATCCACCTGACGCGCCGCATTCCAAATGTGGGGTGTCAGGTAGAGAAGTGTCGGCTGGCAGGCCGTCTTCGCAGGCAAGCCAGCTCCCACAGTTGGAATGCGGCGTGTCAGGTAGATAGGCGCCGTGGCGGGAGCAAGCTCCTTCGCCACAGGCCCTGCGTGGTACCGCAGCTGTTCATCACAGGGTGTAGGCGATGCCCACCTGCACAGTTCGCGGTGCACCGGGGTAGGCGTAGATATTGCCGAACGCGCCTTCTTCATATTCGCGGTTGAACAGGTTCTTCACATCCAGGTTCAAGCGCACACGCTCATTGACCTTGTAGTAACCGAGCAGGTCGACCACGGTATAGGCGTCCATGGAGAATGCCGTATTGGCGGTCTGGCCGGCGCGTTGGTCGACGTACTTGCCGCCGGCGCCCAGGCCCAGGCCTTTGAGCGCGCCGTCCTGGAACTCGTAGACGTTGAGCAGGCTGAAACTGTTGCGCGGGATGTTCATCAAGCGAGTGCCGGAGCGCAGAGTGTTATCACGGGTAACTTCCGCATCTACGTAAGCGTAGCCGCCGATCACGCGCCATTCGGGCGTGAGGTTGCCTGCCACATTGAGGTCGAAGCCCCGACTGCGCACCTGGCCGGCCGCGACACTGAAGGTATTGTCCACGGGATCGGTGGTCAGCACGTTCTTCTTCTCGATCTGATAGATCGCCGCATCCACGCTCAACTGCCGGTCCAGCGCCTCCCACTTGATACCCATCTCGTAGGACTTGCCTTTCTCCGGCGCAAAACCACCGCCTTCGCGGCTGGCGCCGGTGTTGGGCTTGAACGAACGCGCAGCATCGGCATAGACCGCGACGGTGTCGGTGAGGTCGTAGATCACACCCACGCGTGGGGTGACGGCGTTGTCGGCGGCCTGCCAGCTTTTACCAACATAGTTCTGGTAATCATGCTCGAAACGCTCGAAGCGAGCACCGGCCAGCACTTTCAGACGTTCAGTGAGAGCAACCTGGTCCTGTACAAAAGCGGCGTAGGTCTTGAGGTTTTCTTTGTCGTGGGTCGGCGTACGGGTCAGTGCCGGACGGGGTTGACCGTACACCGGGTCAAAGATGTCAATGGGATAGGTACCCGCTGCGGCGCTGGAACGCTGGATAATCGACTTGTAGTCGTAGTCCTCGTACTCGATACCGGTGAGCAAGGTGTGATCGAAGCCCCCAGTGGAGAAGTGCCCGGTCAGGTTGAGCTGATAGTCCTTGTCGGTCCATTCCAGCTTGCGGTAGTTGAAGTTGCGTTGCAGGGTGCGGCCATCAGCGCCCAGGCTGCCCGGCCCGTTGGCTTCGATGGCATTGCCTTTCAAACTGCCGTCCAACCACTGGAAACCGCCGCCCAGGGTCCAGTTGTCGCTCAGTGCATGCTCGAAACGCAACTGCGCCATGTTGTTGTCGTTGTGCAGCTTGCCGGCGTCCTTGTCGCCCCAGAACGTATCACGCGAGGGCGTGCCGCGCTGGTTGGGGAAGCGCGTCAGGCCACGGTCCAGCGGGTGGTTGTTGCGCATGAAGTCGCCTTCGAAGGTCACCTTGGTGTCATCGGTGGCCTGCCAGGTGATCACCGGCGTCACGCCGTAGCGTTCCGTCTCGACGTGATCGCGGAAGGTCTCGCCGCCCTCGCCCACTACGTTCAGGCGATAGGCCAGGCGGCCTTCCTCGTCCAGCGGGCCGGAGGCATCCAGGGTACCGCGCTTCATGCCCTGGTCATTGAGCTGGCTGCCCAGGGTGACGGTGCGTTCGGCCAGCGGTTGCTTGGACACCACGTTGAAGGTGCCGCCTGGGTCGCCACGGCCGTAGAGCATGGTCGCGGGGCCGCGCAGTACTTCCAGACGCTCGATGGTGTTGGCGTCCGGCATGTTCGGGTAACCGCGGTTGATCGGGAAACCGTTGCGGTAGAACTCACCGGTGGTGAAGCCGCGCACGGTAAAGGTGGTCAGGCCCTGGCCGCCGAAATTGTTGGCACGGCCCACGCCGCCGGCGTAATCAAGGGCATCCTGCAAGCGCGTTGCACCGAGGTCTTCGACCACGTCCTTGGACACTACGCTGATGGACTGCGGGGTTTCATGAATGGCGGTGTCGGTGCGCGTCGCACTGGCTGAGCGTGTGGCGTGGTAGCCCTGCACGGGGCCTTGGGCCGACTCAAGGTCCGCGGTGGCGGTGACATTGGTCGCTTGCAGCTCGATACTGGTGTTCTCGGCAGGCACCTGCTCTGCCCACGCGAAGGGGGAAAACGCCTGGAGCACACAGATGGAAATCAGGGTACGACGCATGGGTGTAAAACCTAGTGAATGAGCCAGATGGGACGGCAAACCTGCCAAGAATTCGCCGCGCATCATATATCAAGGCATTCTCGTTTGATATCGGTTCTCATTTGTTATTTTTCACGTACCTGCTGTGTCTCCAGTGGGTAACGCAAAAACCACAGGCGAAAAAAAGCCACTCAATCGAGTGGCTCATGCAACGCGCAGGCATACCTCAGCGATAGCGTTCCAGCCAATGCGCGTAAGGCGCCGGCAAGGTCCAGGAGGACTTGTCCACGCCCAGTTCCTTGGCAGCAAAGTAGGCCCAATGCGGGTCGGCCAGATGCGCACGCCCTACCGAAACCAGGTCCAGGTGCCCGGCCTGCAAAGCGCCTTGGGCCAGTTGCGGCGTGCCGAAGCCCCAGGCCGAGGTCACCGGAATACCGGCTTCACGGCGTACACGCTCAGCAATCGGGCCCATGAAGGCCGGGCCCCATGGGATGTTGGTGTCAGGAATGGTAAAGCCGACGCTGACGCTCAGCAGGTCCAGGCCACCGTCCTTGAAACGGCGGGCCAGTTCGATGGACTCGGTGAGGGTCTGCTCATCACGGCCGTCGTATTCGATCACACCGAACCGGGCGGTGAGCGGCAGGTTTTCCGGCCAGACTTCACGCACCGCAGCCAGGGTTTCGAGGAGGAAGCGGCTGCGGTTGTCGAAGCTGCCACCGTAGGCATCGGTACGCTGGTTGGAGTGCTCGGAGAAAAAGCTCTGGCCCAGGTAGCCGTGGGCGAAGTGCAGTTCGATCCATTCAAAGCCGGCATCGCGAGCGCGGCGGGCCGCGTCGACGAAGTCCTGCTGCACGCGGGCAATGTCTTCCAGGGTCATGGCACGCGGTACGTTGGGCAAATTGGCACCAAACGCGATGGCAGAGGGGGCGATGGTTTCCCAGCTACGGGCATCAGAAGCCGGGATGTGGTCATCACCTTCCCAGGGGCGATTGGCACTGGCTTTGCGACCGGCGTGGGCGATCTGAATGCCCGGCACCGAACCTGCGGCCTTGATGGCCTTGACCATGGGCACAAATGCCTGGGCATGGGCATCGCTCCAGATCCCGGCGCAGCCTGGGGTGATGCGCCCTTCAGGGGCGACCGCGGTGGCCTCGACCACCAGCAGGCCGGCACCACCACGGGCCATGCCGGCCAGGTGAACGTGGTGCCAGTCGTTGACCATGCCGTCTTCGGCCATGTATTGGCACATCGGTGGGATAGCAATGCGATTGCGCAAGGTCACATCTTTGAGTTTGAACGGTTCGAACAAGGCCGACATTGAGAACTCCAGGAAGGGATGAGTGATTCGATAGTTCGATGGTAATCGAACTATGGTATTGAACGCTACCCCCCTGTTATGATCCGCCCCATGCGAGCCTTCAAACACCCTACTCCGCAAGAATTGACGCTTGAGCGTGTGCTGTACGCCTTGAGCGACCCCGTGCGCCTGGACATCGTGCGCTACCTGGCCAACGTGCCAGAGGCCACCTGTGGCGAACTCGACGGGGGGCGGCCCAAGTCCAGCATGTCCCATCACTTCCGGGTATTGCGCGATGCCGGCCTGGTGCACACCCGCAATGTGGGCACCACCCATATGAACTCGTTGCGCCGTGACGAGCTGGAAAGCCGCTTCCCTGGGTTGCTGGCGAGCGTGTTGTCACAGCACTAGACGCATAACTTCGGCGCGACGCCGGGCCTGTGGCGAGGGAGCTTGCTCCCGTGACGGCCTGCCACCCGGCGCTTGCCTACCTGACACCCCACAATCCAAATGTGGGAGCTGGCTTGCCTGCGATGGCGGCCCGACAGCCGCCCCATATTTACCGGACACCCCTCAATCCAACTGTGGGAGCGGGCTTGCTCGCGAAGGCGGCCTGACAGCCGGCACAGTTATACCGAGTACATATCCATTCCTGCGGTAACAGCCACTTAGGGTTCTCTTGCTCCACCACTCGGCACCTCGCCCAGGCTCGGTGTGCCCGTAATCCGCCAGCGTGGTTTAACGGGGCGCTTAAGATCAAAAGCAGATCAAGATCAAGAGCGGCTCGCTTCGCATCGTGGTTAGCGTTGGCTGCTGCAACTTGGAAAGTTGTGCAGATACCTATGCACTAGACGCCAAGCCTCAGGACAAGACCGCCTTTAGCAGCGCGCCGTCCAGGTGCACACAGTCCTTGCCATTGCGCTTGGCGCCGTACAGGTTCTTGTCCGCCATCTTGAGTACGGCCGACAACTCGTCGCCCGGCGAAAAACGCGCCATTCCCGCACTGCAGGTGTAATGGTGGGGCGCAGGCACACTGCTGCGGATCGCTTGCAACAAGTCCAGGGCATAATCACAGGCCACCTCCACATCGTCGCCCTGCAATAACACGCCGAACTCTTCCCCGCCGATCCGTCCAAAGCTGTGGCTGCCCTTGGCGTTTTTCAGGCAAAGGGCCATGGCGCGCAGAATCTTGTCCCCCACGTCGTGGCCATATAGATCGTTTTTTTCTTTGAAACTGTCGATATCCAACATGATGAAGTAGCCGCCCTGCTCCCCACCGAGCAACTTCTCGAAGCTCTGCATAAAAGCGCGCCGGTTGAGAATGGAGGTCAGGTAGTCGGTCTCGGCCAAGGCGCGAAACTCGCTTTCCACCAGCAATACCGAACGCAGGTTCTTCAAGTAGGAATAACTCAAGATAAACCCGATGGATACCGACGCGGCGCAGAACAGCAGCAAATACACCTCGGTGCCAACGTATATATCCGCCTGCATGGGCGGCCACAGGATCAGCCAGATCAATAGCGCATCGGCCAGATAATCCTGGACACTGATAAACAAGATCGCACTGCCCACCACCAGGGTCACGGCCAACGGCAGGCCATAGATACGCAACTCTTTGTTCATATGAATCAGATAAGCGAAGCCGACGGACAACAACACCATATAGGTGACCCCCAGCACTCGCCAGAGCAGAAAGTTCGTGGTGGTGGCATGTACCCGGCAAACAATCAGCAGGCCCACCGTGACGCCCAACATATAAAAATTCAACTTCAGGGCCGCAGGAATCAGGAGCATGCCGACCCAGGCAATAATCCCTACCCCTTCGGCTTGGGTCACCGCAGGTGACAACAAACTGCGCATTCTGGGCCGCAACTTCAAGTTAGCAGGCATCCTTACGCTCCCATCTCAATAGCATGCAGGCCCATCGCAAATGAAAAGGCCATGAACCGCTTTACCAGGCTGGCAAAGGGTGGCAGAACTTCCAGCCGGGTTTTGGAGTGGGCTTTGAAATAACCCTTTTCAACCCCCTCCTGCACCATACGGATAATGTGGGTCTTGGACACGGAAAGTTGCTTGGCCAAGGCTAGGTAGGAAGACGACCGGAAGGTGGCGCGGTCGTTCTCAGGGGCAAAGGCGTCGTTGTAGATCGCCAGCATCAACAGATGGCCGGCGTCGCGCTTCACCAGCCAGTAACATTCGGGCAGCAAGACATCCACCGTCAACTCGGCCGCGAGAATCATGGCAAAACCCTTGAAATAGAGCGCAAGGAACTCGCGGTCATCCAAGTCGCGCATCTGCCGGAACACTTCCCTTTCGGGATAGAGCAGCGCCAAAGACTCCGTGAGGGCGGTGAGCATCAACCGCGCTTCGCGGCAGGCTTCATCCGAAGGTGCATACACCCTGAAGCGACTGTCTTCGGGGTGCGGCGCAACCTCCATGAAACCCAAGGCCCGGAATAGCAAAAAAATCGATTCCAGGCTGTTTTTCGAACAATATTTGCGCGTTACGCACAAGGCTTTAACTTCTGCCAACAAAGGCAGCGGTGTAGAAAAGTATTGGCTCAATAATGCAAACGACACCATCAAGCGGCTGTATTTAAGGGCACTCTTGTAGAAAAACGGTCGTCTCGAATAGGGCACGAGCAGCACGTGGTAATGCGCTCTCATGCACGATTCAAAATCCTTATGACGTTCGAGCGCTTGCGCGGTATTACACATAGCCAACTTCAACGAACTGACACGCATGAAAGAGCCCTGATCATCCAACTTGATGCCACTGATCTCAGCTACGAAATCCCTGCAGCCCGGCCCCAAAACAAATCACTTCAAAAATCCTGCCATTAATGGCTTTTTGCCTCGAACGCAATGTACAGCGATTGCCGGACAAGACGTCATCAGTACCAAAGTTGTTCCACAGTCAGATGCCCTATGGCACACACTTACGCGCAACCTTTGGTTACATTCTCTCCGCCTGGCGGTTAGAGGACTAATCGATTCAGCACACTGCGAACCTTCCTTCCTCGGCGGCGTCGTAACAGGGGATTGTTGCCAACCGCCCGCCGCGAGGTTCTCGTTTGAAAGCTGCCCTTCTGAAGAAATACCGCCTGATCATCAAGACCATGGGCTATGTGGGCTGGGCGTTGTTCTGGCTGTTGTTGTGGGATGTGGCGGTGACGGTGGATTTCATGCTGTTTCTCACCGCCAAGATCAATTTGCCGCTGATGCCCCTGACCTTGCTCGGCTCGGCACTGGTGGTGCTGATCAGTTTTCGCAACAGCAGCGCCTACAACCGCTGGTGGGAAGCACGCACGCTGTGGGGTGCGATGGTCAACAACTCGCGCAGTTTTGCTCGGCAAGTGTTGACCCTGCTCGATGACGCCCCTGGTGAGGTGAACCCGGTGAAGTCGACGCTGTTGCGCCGTCACGTGGCTTACGTCAATTGCCTGGCTGCGCACCTCAAGGGCCAGCCGTGCCCGGAGGAAGTGCGAGCCTTTATCCCCGCCGAAGAATTTGCGCGCAACGGCGCCACCAATAACTTCGCCAATGACATCCTCACCGGCTCGGCCTCGTTGCTGGCGCGCGAATACCAGGCCGGGCGCCTGGACAGCATCCGCCTGGCGCGGTTGGAGTCGACCCTGGTGGACCTCTCCAACGCCCAGGGCGGCATGGAGCGGATTGCCAACACGCCACTGCCCTACCCTTACGTGTACTTCCCGCGGCTATTCATTTCGTTATTCTGCCTGATCGTGCCGGTGGGCCTGGTGGAATCGCTCGGTTGGTTCACGCCGTTGGCCTCCACGGTCGTGGGCTTCATGCTGCTGGCCATCGAACGCATCGGCACCGACCTGCAAAGCCCGTTCAATTCCAGCGAACACCAGATCCAGATGGAAAGCATCTGCGAAACCATCGAGAAGAACCTGCAGTCGATGCGCCGCGATGCCCTGGTCGGTGACCCGATCGCCTGATTCCCCCTCCTCAAGTGCCAACTCCCTCGGCCGATATACCGAGGGTACGCATGGCCTCGCCTCTCACAAAAACGCCTGCGACACGCAGTAGCCATTTTTCTCCCCTTGCCAAAACTATAAATACCCGCGGGTGAAGTTATGAATATCAAGCAAAAGCTGACATGGGCGTTTGCGGCCATCGCGTGCGTGCCGGTCATCCTGGTCGCCATTATCGTGGTGCTGAACCTGCGCGAGGGTGCGCTGGCCAACTTCCTCGACAGCAGCGGCCGCGAGATCCGCCAGATCGACAATGGCATGCAGCAGTTTTTCGACGGCATCAGCCAGAATGTCGACTTCGTCGCCAAAGACCCGCGTGTGATCGCGGCCAAGAACCTGAAGAACTACGCCGGCGCCGATGCAGCGCAAATTCCGCTGACGCCGACCAACACCGAACTGCTGGCGATTTTTGATCAGTTCGCCAAAAGCCACCCCAGTACCGCCTACCTGTCCCTGGGACTGAGCGATGGCGGCTACGCCAGTTGGCCGGACGACGCCAAGCTGACGCAGTACGACCCGCGCACCCGCCCCTGGTACCAGGCCGCCATTGCAGCGCCAGGCAAGACCGTGCGCACAGGCGCCTACTACTGGGCCCCGGACGATGTGGTGCTGATCGGCACCGTGCGCACCGTCGCGGATGCCACGGGTAACGTCCTTGGGGTGGTTGGCCTTGACGTGTCGCTCAAGCAACTCACCGAGCTGGTGCGCACCATCAAGCTGGGCGACAGCGGCTACCTGATGCTGGTGGAAGCCGACGGCAACGTGCTGGTGGACCCCAGCGATGCCACGCACAACTTCAAGCCCCTGGCGGGCCTGGGCGCGAACTACGCCGAACTGGCCAAGCACGGCGATGGCGTGACCGAGGTGAGCATCGATGGCGTGGCCTACATGGCTAACGTGGTCAGTTCCAAAGACTTGGGCTGGCGCTTTATCGGCCTGATCAAGCGTGACGAAGTGATGGCCGGCGCCACCCGCCTGACGTGGTTGATCGCTGCGATCGCCGCCGTACTGGCCGTGGTGTTCGCAATCGTCGGTGCCAGTTTCGCCCGTGTGATCGTGCGTCCGATTCGCGGTGTGGCCGACGGCCTGCAGGAAATCGCCGAAGGTGAAGGCGACCTCACGCGCCAGCTCAAAGTGCAAGGCAAGGACGAAACCGCCAGCCTGGCCGGCTGGTTCAACCAGTTCCTGAGCATGATCGCGCAACTGGTGCAGCGCATCGGCAACGCCTCCTCAGACCTGCAAACCGCCGCCGCCGACACCAGCGCCGTGGCCAACAATATGAACCAGGCCGCCGGCCGCCAGCGCGAAGCCGTGGAACTGGTGAGCACCGCGTTCAACGAGATGGTCGCCACCGCCAACGAAGTCGCGCGTTCATGCAGCGCCGCCGCCACGAGTGCCGATGAGGGCTATCGCGACGTGCACACCGGCCAGCAGCACATCGGCGAAGCCACCGGCAGCGTGCTCAAGCTCAGCGAAGACCTGCAAAAATCCACACAGACCATGCAGTTGCTCGAGCAAGACAGCCAGAACATCAACACCATCCTCGACACCATCCGCTCGATTGCCGAACAGACCAACCTGCTGGCGCTCAACGCCGCGATCGAAGCCGCCCGCGCTGGCGACCAGGGCCGCGGCTTTGCGGTGGTCGCCGATGAAGTGCGTGCACTGGCGCGTCGCACCGCCGACTCCACCGGCGAAATCGACAGCCTGCTGGGCAACCTTGCCCGCCGCACCCAGGAAGTCACCCAGCAGATGCAAGGCAGCTTGCTGGTGTCCAACACCAGCGTGGAGCGCATCCAGCAGGCCCGTGACAGCTTTGACAAGATCCGCGGCTCGGTGGATTCGATTCGCGACCAGAACACTCAGATCGCCACCGCCGCCGAAGAGCAGCACCAGGTGGCCGAAGAGATCAACCGGCATATCGCGCAGATCCACGCCGACGCGCAGTTGGTGGAAGGCTTTGCGCATTCGGCGCAGACCGGTTCAGGGCGGCTGACTGATATTTCCGGCCAGCTCAATGGGCTGGTGGGGCGCTTCAAGTTCTGATGCCCGCCCAATAAAGGCAGCGCTGTACCGTGGCGAGGGAGCTTGCTCCCGCTGGACTGCGTAGCAGTCCCAGTCTTTTAAATTAAGAGAGGGGCCGCTTCGCGCCCCAGCGGGAGCAAGCTCCCTCGCCACAGGGTACGCGTCGCCGGGTCCATCTAGGCCGACTCAGAGGCGGCCCCGCCCATCATCGCAGTACCTGCAACAGTCTATTGCAGGACTCAAATGTACTAACCGGTTACTTATCTTGCTAAAATCGCGTCTTTGCCCTCTCTCACTCGAGTCCATTCGACATGAAACGAGCATCGCGCGCCGCTGGCGTCTCTAGATTCTTACTCCTGGGCCTGGGCGTCGTCATCGCCCTGCTCGGCCTTGCGCTTGCCGTCGGCGGCGCCAAACTGGTCAGCCTGGGAGGTTCCTGGTACTTCCTGCTGGGCGGCGTGGTCATGGCCATCTCCGGGCTGTTGATTGCCCGCTGCAAGCCTGCCGGCGCCTGGTTGTTCGCCGCGTTTCTAGTGGCTACCGCCGTGTGGGCGGTGGCCGACGTGGGCCTGGAATACTGGCCGCTGTTCTCGCGACTGTTCATGTTTGCGGTGATTGGCGTGGTGGTCGCACTGGTGTATCCGTTGCTGGCTGGCAAACCGGCGCGGGGTGCCTATGGCGTCGCCGCCGTATTGGCGCTGGGCGTGGCGGTGGCAGCGGGCAATATGTTTGTCGCGCACCCCAGCGTTGCGCCCACCGGTGCAGGCCCGGGCGTCACCCCGGTGGCTGCGGCCGATGCGCAGAAAGATTGGGCCCACTACGGTAATACCGAAGGTGGCAGCCGTTTCGCCGCGCTGGACCAGATCAACCGCGACAACATCGACAAGCTCAAGGTCGCCTGGACCTACCACACCGGCGACGTGGCCATCAGCGACGGTAACGGAGCCGAAGACCAACTGACGCCCCTGCAGATCGGCAACAAAGTGTTTATCTGCACCCCGCACAACAACCTGATCGCGCTGGATGCCGACACCGGCAAAGAACTGTGGAAAAACGAAGTCAACGCCAAATCGGCAGTGTGGCAGCGTTGCCGGGGCATGGCGTATTTCGACGCCAGCGCGCCGATTGCCCAGCCGGCCCAGCCCGACAGCTCGCCGGTCCTGGCCGCCAGCGTGCCCGCCGGTGCGCAGTGCCAGCGTCGCCTGCTGACCAACACCATTGATGCACGCCTGATCGCCGTAGACGCCGACACCGGCAAGTTCTGCGAAGACTTCGGCACCCACGGTCAGGTGGACCTCAAGGCCGGCCTGGGCAATGTACCAGACAGCTACTACCAACTGTCCTCAGCGCCGCTGATGGCCGGTACCACCGTCGTAGTCGGCGGTCGCGTGGCAGACAACGTGCAGACCGATATGCCCGGTGGCGTGATCCGTGGCTTTGACGTGATCACTGGTCAGATGCGCTGGGCCTTCGACCCAGGCAACCCTGAAGACAAGCAGGCCCCGACGGGCGACGCCACCTACGTGCGCAGCACCCCGAACAGCTGGGCGCCAATGTCTTACGACCCACTGATGAACACGGTCTTCCTGCCGATGGGCAGCTCCTCCACCGATATCTACGGCGTGGAGCGCACCCAGCTCAACCACAAATACGGCGCTTCGGTGCTGGCACTCGACGCCTCCACCGGTGCCGAGAAGTGGGTCTACCAGACGGTCCACAACGACCTGTGGGACTTCGACCTGCCAATGCAGCCAAGCCTGATCGACTTCACCCCGCCAGGTAGCGACAAGGCTGTACCGGCCGTGGTCATCGGCACCAAGGCCGGGCAGATTTACGTGCTCGACCGCGCCACCGGCAAGCCGCTGACGGACGTGCAGGAAGTGCCGGTAAAAGCCGCGAACATTCCCAACGAGCCGTATTCCCTGACCCAGCCTAAATCCGTCGGCATGCCGCAGATCGGCGCGCAAACCCTCACCGAGTCGGACATGTGGGGCGCGACGCCGTATGACCAGTTGCTGTGCCGCATCGATTTCAAGGGCATGCGCTACGACGGCCTGTACACCGCGCCGGGCACCGATAAATCCCTGAGCTTCCCGGGTTCCCTGGGCGGCATGAACTGGGGCAGCATTTCCACCGACCCGGTGCACGGTTTTATCTTCGTCAACGACATGCGCCTGGGCCTGTGGATCCAGATGGTACCGTCGCAGAACAAGGCCCAGGCCTCTTCCGGTGGGGAAGCGCTGAACACCGGCATGGGCGCCGTGCCGCTCAAGGGCACGCCGTACGCGGTGAACAAAAACCGCTTCCTGTCGGTGGCCGGCATTCCGTGCCAGGCGCCGCCATTCGGCACCTTGACCGCCATCGACATGAAGACGCAAAAGGTCGCCTGGCAAGTACCGGTGGGCACCGTTGAAGACACCGGCCCCCTGGGTATCCGCATGCACCTGCCAATCAAGGTAGGCCTGCCGACCCTGGGCGGTACGCTGTCCACCCAAGGCGGCCTGATCTTTATCGCCGGCACCCAGGACTTCTACCTGCGCGCCTTCAACAGCGGCAATGGCGATGAAATCTGGAAAGCCCGCCTGCCCGTCGGCAGCCAGGGTGGGCCGATGACCTACGTGTCGCCGAAAACCGGCAAGCAATACATCGTCGTCACCGCCGGCGGCGCACGCCAGTCCACCGACCGTGGCGACTACGTGATCGCCTACGCCCTGCCGTAACCGCCCTCTGTTCGCGCGGTGCTCCGGCACCGCGCTTTGTGTTTGGAAAGATCCCCCATGACCCCTACTCCTCATACCGCCTGGCGCCTGGCGCTGGGCCTGGCCTTTGCGGCCGCCCTGCCCGTTCAAGCCGACGACACCACCCTGACCGGCGACTGGGGCGGCCTGCGCCGCGAACTCGACGCGCAAGGTGTGCGCTTTACCGGTGACTACAGCGGCGAGACCGCCTACAACGCCCACGGCGGCCAACACCGTTCGGCGCGCTATTCGCAAAATATCAAGCTCGGCGTGCAGTTCGACCTGGGCAAGCTCTACGGTTTCAACAACGGCGACCGCATCCAGCTGACCATCAACGACCGACGCGGCAACAGCGCCTCCGAGGACTTGGTGGGCAACCGCCTGCCGATCCAGGAAAACTACGGCGGCCTCTACACGCGCCTCACCGAGCTGAGCTACGAGCGCACGCTGTTCACCCCGGCGCTGAACCTCAAGCTGGGCTATATGGCCATGGGCAATGATCTCGGCGGCCTGGACAGCGGCATCCTGTGCAACTTCATGAACGCCGGCTTCTGCGGGCATCCGCTGAATATGTCCGGCGGCAGTGGCTGGGCCAACTACCCGAATGCGCACCTCGGTGCCCGGGTAAAATACGACTTTTCGCCCAACTGGCAACTGCGCGTGGCGGCGTTCAATGTCGACCCGTCCAGCAATGGCAACTCAAGCCGTGCCTGGCACCTGGGGCCCAAGCACACCACCGGCACCGTGGTGCCCATCGAGCTTATCTACAAGCATGCGGGCGCACTGCCCGGTGAATACAAGCTCGGTTATTACTACGACAGTTCCGATGTAAAACGCATTGGCAGCAACAAGGACGTCAGCGGGCGTGGCGGTCACTACCTCTTGATCGACCAGGCTGTGTGGGCCTCACAATCATCCCAAGGCCGTAGCCTGCACGCCTTCGGCCAGTACTCTGCCGCCAGCCAAGCGGCCTCGCCGTTCACCAAGTGGTATGGCGCAGGCGTGGTGCTGTACAAGCCGTTCGAAGGTCGCCCGCGCGATACCGTCGCCTTGGGCTATGGCCGCGCGGTGCCGAACCCGCGCAGCCGTGATGTGCAAGAGTTGGCTGCGTTCAATGCCGGGGCGTCCTACCCCTCAATCGACAGTGCCGAACAGTTGATCGAACTCAGTTATGGCTACCAGGCCACGCCTTGGCTGACCTTGCGCCCGGATGTGCAATACATCATCGAGCCGGGGGCGTTTTCCGGTGAGAGCATCGACAATGCGCTGGTGCTGGGTTTGCAAGTCAAAGCGGTGTTCTAGCTCGCGCCCTGCTGATACTGACGTGGCGTACAGCCAAATTCGCGGCGAAACACCGTATGCAGGTACTGCGCAGAGGTGAAGCCGCAGCGTGCGGCAATGTCGGCTATAGCAAGGCTTTGGTTTTCCAGGCCCTTGGCGGCAGCGGCGAGTTTGAAGCGCAAAATCTCATCATGCACGCTGCAGCCACGCGCCTTGCGAAAATGCGCTTCCAGGGACGAGCGGGAAACACCGACATAAGCGGCGACCTGATCGGTCTTGATACCCTGGCAGGCGTACTGACGGATAAACAACAAGGCCTGCATCACGTAAGGGTTGCCCAGGGGTTGATGCAGGCTGGAGGCTTGCACGTTAATGGCGTCTGGCGGCACCAGCACCTGCGTGCCCGTGCAGGGTTTGCCATGCAGCATCTGATGCAACAATGCCGCAGCGGTACGGCCCATGGTCTCCGTGCCCTGGATCACCGAACTGAGCGGCACCCGCGTGAGGGTGCGGGTCAGCGGGTCGTTGTCGATGCCGATCAACGCCACCTCCTCCGGCACCGCAATACCCGCCGTCAGGCAGGCTTGCAGCAATTGCCGGGCGCGGGCATCGGTCACCGCGATGATGCCGATAGGCTTGGGCAAGCTGTGCAGCCAGGCAATCTGCTGCTCCACCGCGCTGTCCCACAACGGCGCACTGGTGCCCAGGCCGCGATACACCTCTACCTGCAAGCCATCACGCTGCATCAAGCGGCGAAAAGCTTTCTCACGCTCCTGGGCCCACCGATTGGCCTGGGCTTCGGGCAGGCTGAAACAGGCAAACCGCGTCAAACCCGCCTCCACCAGGTGCTCGTAGGCCAGCTTCATCAGGGCATGGTTATCGGTGGCCACATAGGGAATGCCCTTCGGGTACTTGCCCACATCCTCATAAGACCCGCCCACCGCCACCACTGGAACCCGACTGCCGGCCAGCGCCTCGCCAATCAGCGGATCATCGAAGTCAGCAATGATCCCATCCCCCTGCCAACGCTCGATACCGCGCAGGCGACAGAGGAAGTCCTCTTCCAGGAACAGGTCCCAGGATGCGCGGGTGCTGCTCAGGTAGTTGCCAATGCCGGCGATGATGCCACGGTCGTAGATTTTGCTGCCGTTGAACAGCAAGGCGATGCGGTGAACGGGCGGTAGGGTTTTCATTGTTTTTGTCCTGGGGCCGGTCGGTGCAGATGAGTACGCAGAGGTTTGACTGATCAGGATAGCGGGCCTCGGAGGAGGCCCGCTCAACTTACCTAAATTCCACCAACATGGCTGCAACTGCGGCCCAAAATACGGAACCGATCAACATCATCATATTGATGGTCAACAGACGTTTTAGACGAGGGGGAAAATTTTCAAGATCGTCAGGGTCCAGTTCTCCGATGCGAATAGACGCCTTCGGCAACGTCACCATTCCGGCAATTTTTGATATTTCCAGAAGCGACCAGATTACCCCCCTCTTTCCCAGGCTTGTTCCCCAGATATAAATAAAACGACTGTTTTTCAGTGCCTTCTTTATAGAGTCCAAGTGTCGACGACTAAGGTAAAGACTAAAAGTAATGCCAGCAGCGGCGAGCATAATTGGCACTCCTGTAGCCATCATAGCGATCCAGGGAGACCACGTATCGATACTGGTCATAGTTCTGGCCTCGTAAATTTTTTCATTTCTCAGGTTTGCCTCGGCGTACCCACCGGAACCTAGTGATGCGTCAGGCTACGAATTGGAAACGCCGAGTGCTTTTCAAGTAAGGGATGTCGCCCCCTCAAACTACTTAAACTTCAGTAGTACAGCTACGATAACAAGCCAAGTAAAACCAATGACTTTCATAGCCG
Source organism: Pseudomonas sp. NFPP02 (assembly GCF_900119355.1). Classification (NCBI taxonomy): domain Bacteria; kingdom Pseudomonadati; phylum Pseudomonadota; class Gammaproteobacteria; order Pseudomonadales; family Pseudomonadaceae; genus Pseudomonas; species Pseudomonas sp. NFPP02. The sequence continues at coordinate 110,726 of NZ_FPJI01000017.1, read as the reverse complement.
TATCAATAATCAGCAGACGCTTTAGGTAGGGTGGAAAGCTTTCAAGATCAGCAGCGTTTACATCCCCAATTCGGATATACGTCTTCGACCACGTCACCATTCCTGCGATTTTCGCTATCTCCAACAGGGTCCAAATCACCCCCCGCCGCCCCAAACTCGGTCCCCATAAGTAAATGTAACGGCTATTCTTCAACGCGTCCTTCATGGCGTCCAAGTGACACCGGCTCAGATACAACGTGTATCCAATGCTTATAACTCCAAGCAAAAAAGGACCACCGCCAACAATCCAAAAAGCGAACCAGGACTTCCAGAATTCCTCCTCAGTCATAGCGCAGTTTTCTCGTGAAGGATTTCTCCACCTAGCTCCCCTCCCATCCCACCTGCCGTCGTGCCCACCCATGCACCAGTTCCTACCAGTGCAGCAGCACAAATAACACCTCCTATACTTGTAGAGATACCTAGCGCCAGGCAGACAGGACCGCTGGCCTGTAAACCTAACCTGCCACCCCAAGCACCACCGACAGTAGAAAGGCCAAATTTTCCCCCTTCAGTAAACTTGACCTTTTTACACGCTGCCGCAGAATCCCCTTTGCACACCTGCTGAATTGCCAACAACGAAGATACCGCGCCAAGACCAATGCCGATGTACCCACCGGTCTTCATATACTTCGTGGCACGGCTGACCGCCTCCACATGCGCGGCATACCCCGGAATCTGCCCCGGCCCACCCGCCTTGTCCCAGTGATGCACCAAGCTGCGGCTGGATATACCCAGGGCCGCTTTCAACTTGGGGTGATCGCCCAAGGTGGTCTGCCCGCGCAGGCGGGTGGAGTTGAGCAGATGAGCATCCAACTGGTTCATCAACCGTTGGCGATCAGCAAAGAACTGCGCTGACCTAAGATGCCCGTGCTGCCGATAGCTGTCCTGATGCAGGCGTTCCATAGCCTGCAGCGTTTCGCGCAGGTTGTTCAGGTGCTTTTCCATCACCACCGCGCTGACGCCGAGCCAGGTTGAGGTTTGGCCGATGAAACCGGCGATCTCTGCACCGTGGCGATACAGAAAATCAGCCTCGTCCGGCGTCAGTTCATCCAGTGATGCGCTGACGTGTTGTGCAGCCTGCATCAACTGAGCTTCTTCATACGTGCAGGAGGCGTTGTTCGGATCGCTGAGCACGATCATCGAACCAGCTTTGACGTGGCCTGTGTTGGGATTCAGCGATTGAAACTTGCGCATTACAGCCGGGTCGAGCGTCGGAAAAAGTGTGGCTTCCAGCGCCTCGCGGGTCATGCTCTGGGGCACGATATAGAAACCAGGCTCTTGCCCATTCATGCCGTTGTATGCCGTTGGAACTGTACGACCCGACGGGGCGAAACCAGACTGACGCGGCGCTACAGGGCTGCCATTTGCAGATGATGTGCTTGGCTGAGCAACTCGCTGATTAATTGGCGGCTCTGAACTTTCATTTTCATAGGTGGCGGAGTAAACCGAAGGAATAAGCCGAGCTCGACAGGGGCAGCTGCTGAAGCTGTCCAGCGTGCCGGCCACACGTTTTCCATGACTTTCGATATGAGAAATGCCGCCGACGATCTGGTAAGTCCCTTCATGTTTTCCACAAGTAACCAAGTCGCCTTCGCGAGCATGGAGAACACCATATATATTAACTCTAGGATCGCCCTCGATAATTTTTCCGCCACAGGTTGTATTATCACCCAAACCCACAAAATATCCTTCACTCATTCACGCACCCTCTTTTAAAATTTTATGTACTCAAGTGCATAGCGCGGAAAAACAACTAAGTCATACACAACACACTTAGTAATCCCTCATAAAAAATCATCTGCCTTCTGCACGCCTTCACGAGCAATCAGCAGTACTGAACCTTGTGGCGTATTGATAATTTCGTCACCGTTGCTGAGCGTGCTTCCTACAAGCGCAATATGGCTATTAGCTTCACCCGCACACGTCACGATCTGCGCCGTCGTGCCGTCGGCGTATACAGCGCAATCCCCTTTGTGCGCAGCACGTACTTGCGAACCATCAGCCAATTTGAATGCCATTTGCGATGTGGTTTTTTTAATCACCCCACCGTTACGCGTCTGGCTGCCTTCGGCCGCCACTCGATAAATTGCAATAGCCGGATGAGCCTTGTTTTGGGCATCTCGTTCATTAATGATCTTCAGAGCTTGCTCGCTGAAACCCGAAAGTTGTTGCTCGGAAAATGCAGGCATGTCCAGCTCAATTAAAAACTCAGCCGACACTTCATTGGTATATAGCAAGGTGTGCGATGCACTCATCTTTATCTTCCTCATTCTCAGCTTAGTTAGTCGCCTGCGCTTGTTCACATCAAGGCAATGGCTGACAACCCAAACTTTGAAGAGGCATATCCCCACCGTAAAGTCAGACGTTTCCCTAAATCCTGTACTCCCTCAGCCGTTCTCAGCCCTTCACTCAAAATCGCACTCCCCTTTGGTGATTTTCATAATCAGCCACCCAGGTGCCATTGCTAGTATCCAGACACCGCCCAGAACAATAAGGAAAACCCCATGCCGTACTTCCCCGGTGTCGAAAAGGTGCGCTTCGAAGGCCCTGCCAGCACCTCTGCCCTCGCGTTTCGTCACTACGACGCCAACAAGCTGATCCTCGGCAAGCCCATGCGGGAGCACCTGCGCATGGCCGCCTGTTACTGGCATACCTTTGTGTGGCCGGGGGCGGATATGTTTGGGATGGGGACGTTCAAGCGCCCGTGGCAGCGCAGTGGCGATCCGATGGAGGTGGCCATCGGCAAGGCCGAGGCGGCGTTTGAGTTTTTTTCCAAGCTGGGCATCGACTACTACAGCTTTCACGACACCGATGTGGCGCCCGAAGGCAGCACGCTCAAGGAGTACCGCAATCACTTTGCGCAGATGGTCGACCACCTGGAGCGCCATCAGGAACAGACTGGCATCAAGCTGCTGTGGGGCACCGCCAATTGCTTCAGCAACCCGCGTTTTGCCGCCGGGGCGGCGAGCAACCCAGATCCAGAGGTGTTCGCCTTCGCCGCCGCCCAGGTGTTCAGTGCAATGAATGCCACGCTGCGCCTCAAGGGCGCCAACTATGTGCTGTGGGGTGGCCGTGAAGGGTATGAAACCTTGCTCAACACCGACCTCAAGCGCGAGCGCGAACAGCTCGGGCGTTTTATGCGCATGGTGGTGGAGCACAAGCACAAGATCGGCTTTACGGGTGACCTGTTGATCGAGCCCAAGCCCCAAGAGCCGACCAAACACCAATACGATTACGACAGCGCCACCGTGTTCGGCTTCCTGCATGAGTACGGCCTGGAACACGAGATCAAAGTGAACATCGAGGCCAACCACGCGACGCTGGCCGGGCACAGCTTTCATCATGAGATCGCCACCGCCGTGTCGTTGGGGATCTTCGGCAGTATCGACGCCAACCGCGGCGACCCGCAGAACGGTTGGGACACCGACCAGTTCCCCAACAGCGTCGAGGAGATGACCCTGGCCACCTACGAAATCCTCAAGGCTGGCGGGTTCAAGAACGGCGGCTATAACTTCGACTCCAAGGTGCGCCGCCAGAGCCTCGACGAGGTGGACCTGTTCCATGGGCATGTCGCCGCCATGGATGTGCTGGCCCTGGCGTTGGAGCGTGCGGCGGCGATGGTGCAGGACGACCGCTTGCAGCAGTTCAAGGACCAACGCTATGCCGGCTGGCAGCAGCCGTTGGGCCAGGCGGTGTTGGCCGGTGAGTTCAGCCTGGAGTCATTGGCTGAACATGCCTTTGCCAACGAGCTGAACCCGCAGGCGGTGAGCGGGCGCCAGGAGATGCTTGAAGGCGTGGTGAATCGGTTTATCTACACCTGACTGTGACCAGAGATTGCTCCCGCTGGGGCGCGAAGCGGCCCCAAAAAATGGGAGTGCTGCGCACTCCAGCGGGAGCAAGCTCCCTCGCCACAAAGAGGATCTTCACCTAGTGTCTTTCCAACAACAATAAAAGGACGCACCACCATGAAGTCATTCAAACCTGCCCTGCTCGCCGCAGCCGTGGCGCTGCTCGCCCTGCCGGTGATGGCCGACCCTGCGCACCCGAAAATCGGTTTTTCCATCGACGACCTGCGCCTGGAGCGCTGGTCCCGCGACCGTGATTACTTTGTTGCCGCTGCGGAAAAGCTCGACGCCAAGGTCTTCGTGCAGTCTGCCGATGCCAACGAACAGAAGCAGATTGCCCAGATCGAAAACCTCATCTCCCGGGGCGTCGATGTGATCGTGATTGTGCCGTTCAACGCCACGGTGCTGACCAACGCGGTGGCCGAAGCCAAGAAGGCCGGGATCAAGGTGGTGTCCTATGATCGCCTGATCCTCAACGCCGACATCGACGCCTATATTTCCTTCGATAACGAAAAAGTCGGCGAGATGCAGGCCAGCGGCGTGTTGCAAGCGGCGCCCAAGGGCAATTACTTCCTGCTCGGCGGCGCGCCGACGGACAACAACGCCAAGGTGCTGCGCGAAGGTCAGATGAAGGTACTGCAACCGGCCATCGACAAAGGCGATATCAAGATCGTCGGCCAGCAATGGGTCAAGGAATGGAACCCCACCGAAGCCTTGAGCATTGTCGAAAACGCCCTGACCCGTAACGACAACAAGATCGACGCCATCGTCGCCTCCAACGACGCCACCGCCGGCGGTGCGATCCAGGCCCTGGCTGCGCAGAAGCTGGCGGGCAAGGTACCCATCTCCGGCCAGGACGCTGACCTCGCGGCGATCAAGCGCGTGATCGATGGCACCCAGACCATGACCGTGTACAAACCGCTCAAGCTGATCGCCACCGAAGCGGCCAAACTTTCGGTGCAGTTGGCACGCAGCGAACAGCCTACCTATAGCTCGCAATATGACAATGGCAGCAAAAAGGTCGACACCATCTTGCTCACGCCGACGCCGTTGACCAAGGCCAACATCGATGTGTTGGAGAAAGACGGCTTCTATACCAAAGAGCAGATCGGCCTGTAGGTCCTGGCAGGCAGCCCGTGTCGCCTGGGGGTTTTTCGCGAGCAAGCTCGCTCCTACAGTGACGGTGTTTCGTCGGCCTTTTGTGTGAGCCATTGCCATGTCGCATTACCTGCTGCAAATGAACGGCATTGTCAAAAGCTTTGGCGGTGTCAACGCTCTCAACGGCATAGACATCAAGGTCAAGCCTGGGGAATGCGTGGGCCTGTGCGGTGAAAACGGGGCGGGTAAATCCACCTTGATGAAGGTGCTGTCGGCGGTGTACCCGCACGGCACCTGGGAGGGGGAAATCCTCTGGGATGGGCAGCCGCTCAAGGCCCAGTCCATCCGCGAAACCGAGGCCGCCGGGATTGTCATCATTCATCAGGAACTGACCCTGGTGCCCGACCTGTCGGTGGCCGAGAACATTTTCATGGGCCACGAACTGACCCTGCCCGGTGGGCGCATGAACTACCCGGCGATGTTGCACCGCGCCGAGGCGTTGATGCGTGAACTCAAGGTGCCAGACATGAATGTGGCGCTGCCGGTGTCGCAGTACGGCGGCGGCTACCAGCAACTGGTGGAGATCGCCAAGGCCTTGAACAAACAGGCGCGCCTGTTGATTCTTGACGAGCCCTCCTCGGCCTTGACCCGTGGCGAAATCGAGGTGTTGCTGGACATTATCAAGGGCCTGAAGGCCAAGGGCGTGGCCTGCGTGTACATCTCCCACAAGCTTGATGAAGTGGCGGCGGTGTGCGACACCATTGCGGTGATTCGCGACGGCAAGCACATCGCAACCACCGCCATGGCAGACATGGACATCCCCCGGATCATCACGCAGATGGTCGGCCGCGAAATGAGCAACCTCTTCCCCATCGAGCACCATGAAGTGGGCGAGGTGATCTTCGAAGCGCGTAACGTCACCTGCTACGACGTCGATAACCCCAAGCGCAAGCGCGTCGACGACATCTCCTTCGTGCTCAGGCGCGGTGAAATCCTTGGCATCGCCGGCTTGGTGGGCGCCGGGCGCACGGAGTTGGTGTCGGCGCTGTTCGGCGCTTACCCCGGCCGCTACAGCGCCGAAGTATGGCTGGACGGCCAGGTGATCGATACGCGCACGCCGCTCAAGTCGATCCACGCCGGGCTGTGCATGGTGCCCGAAGACCGCAAGCGCCAAGGCATCATTCCCGACCTGGGTGTAGGCCAGAACATTACCCTGGCGGTGCTCGACACCTACGCGCACATGACCCGCATCGACGCTGAGGCCGAACTGGGCAGCATCGACCAGCAGATCAGCCGCATGCACCTCAAGACCGCCAGCCCGTCGCTGCCGATCACCAGCCTCTCAGGCGGCAACCAGCAAAAGGCCGTGCTGGCGAAAATGCTGATGACCCAGCCCAAGGTGCTGATCCTCGACGAACCCACACGCGGAGTGGACGTGGGCGCCAAGTACGAGATCTACAAACTGATGGGTGCGCTGGCCGCCGAAGGCGTGTCGATCATCATGGTCTCCTCAGAACTGGCCGAAGTGCTCGGCGTGTCCAACCGCGTGCTGGTGATTGGCGACGGCCAGTTGCGGGGGGATTTCATCAATGAAGGGCTCACCCAGGAACAGGTGCTCGCCGCCGCGCTCAGCCATAACCCTAATGATCGGAAGACCGCGTAGATGAATCAGGTCAAACACCTTTTTACCCGCTACAAGATGCTCGCGCTGGTGATCGCCGTGGCGTTCATCTGGTTGTTTTTCAGTTGGCAGACCGAGGGCGGTTTTCTCACCCCGCGCAACCTCTCCAACCTGCTGCGGCAGATGTCGATCACCGGGATATTGGCCTGCGGCATGGTGCTGGTGATTATCGGCGGCGAGATCGACTTGTCGGTGGGCTCGTTGCTCGGACTGTTGGGCGGGCTGGCGGCGATTCTGGATGTGGTCTATCACGTGCCGCTATTGGCCAACCTGAGCCTGGTGGCGCTGTGCGGCTTGATGATCGGCCTGGCCAACGGCTACATGACCGCTTACCTGCGCATTCCCTCGTTCATCGTCGGCCTGGGCGGAATGTTGGCGTTTCGCGGGATTCTGCTGGGGATTACCGGCGGCACCACTATTGCGCCGGTGTCGCCGTCGCTGGTGTATGTGGGCCAGGGGTATTTGCCCCACAGTGTGGGCGCTGGGCTTGGCGTACTGCTGTTCGCACTGACGCTGTTCCTGACTTGGAAGCAGCGGCGCAACCGCGCACTGCATGGCTTGGCCGCGCACGCTTTGGTGCGCGACGTGTTACGTGTGGTATTGATCGGCGCGGTGCTCGCCGGGTTCGTCACCACCCTCAACAGCTACGACGGTATCCCCGTGCCGGTTCTGCTGTTGCTGGTGCTGCTCGGCGTATTCAGCTACGTCACCAGCCAGACCGTATTCGGCCGCCGCGTGTATGCGGTAGGCAGCAATATGGAAGCCACACGGCTATCCGGCATCAACGTGCAAGCAGTGAAACTGTGGATCTTCGGCATCATGGGGGTGATGTGCGCGCTGGCCGGCCTGGTCAACACCGCGCGCCTTGCTGCGGGTTCACCCTCGGCGGGCAACATGGGCGAACTCGATGCCATCGCGGCCTGTTTTATCGGCGGCACATCGATGCGCGGCGGCTCGGGCACCGTCTATGGCGCGCTGCTTGGCGCGTTGGTGATTACAAGTTTGGACAACGGCATGTCGATGCTGGATGTGGACAGCTACTGGCAGATGATTGTGAAGGGCAGCATTCTGGTGCTGGCGGTGTGGGTGGATGTGAGTACCCGCTCGGGCAGGCGATAACTCGTCCGCCAGAACACCACCGATCACCTGTGGGAGCTGGCTTGCCTGCGATGGCGGCGGGTCAGCCACCTGATGGACCGACTGACACACCGCCATCGCAGGCAAGCCAGCTCCCACATTTGATCTTCATGGCTCCCCCACATTGATCTCATTTTTCCCTCAGGTTATTGCGGATAAAAACTAAAAGTCCATAATGGACAAATTAGTTTATCCGGAGAACCCCATGTCCACGACGCCCCTCGTCATCGACCAGGCCCAGGCCCGTACTTTATTGGCTCAAGTCGATGTACCCGCGATCCTGCGCAAACTGTTCCGCGACCTCGCCGCCGGGCAAGCGGTACAGCCGGCGCAACAGCTGGTGGAATTTCCTCAAGGCGCCGGGGATTTCATCAACTACCTGGGCGTACTGGCCGGAGACGGCGTGTACGGGGTCAAGACCTCCCCCTATATCGTGCGTGATCAGGGCCCTTTGGTGACGGCCTGGACCTTATTGATGTCGATGCACAGCGGCCAGCCATTGCTGTTGTGCGATGCCGCTGAATTGACCACTGCACGCACCGCCGCCGCCACGGCTTTGGCAGTGGATGCGCTGGCACCGGCGGCGGCGCAACGCCTGGCGATCATCGGCAGCGGCAAGGTCGCCCAGGCGCACCTGCGTTATGTGCAGAACCTGCGCGACTGGCAGCAGATCCGCCTGTACTCGCCAAGCCTGGGCAGCGCCAGCGCCGAGACGCGTGCGCAGTTGACCAGCCTGGACCCGCGCCTGAGTCTCGTCTCAAGTTGTGAGGCCGCCCTGGAAGACACGGATGTGATCCTGCTGTGCACCTCGTCCGCCGGGCCGGTCATCGACCCCTCGCGCCTGAGCAAACCCGCGCTGATTACCTCCATCAGCACCAATGCGCCACGTGCCCATGAAGTACCGCCACATTGCCTCAACCAGATGCACGTGTTCTGCGACTACCGCCAGACCACTCCGGATTCGGCCGGTGAGATGCTGATCGCCAGCGAGCAGCACGACTGGGACAAACGCACGATTGTCGGCGACCTGCCCGAGTTGTTCAGCGACATGGCCCAGCGCCCCGACTACGATCGTCACGTCTTTTTCCGCTCCATCGGCCTGGGCCTGGAAGACATCGCCCTGGCCAATGCCCTGTATCGACTGTAGGAGCGAGCTTGCTCGCCAAGACCTCACAGGCACTGCGGTCACACAGAATCGGCGCGTTATCGTCAACGTTTTTCGCGAGCACGCACGCGCCTACAATGCTTATTTCAGGAGATCTCCATGAGCCAGGCAGACTTCATCATTATCGGCGGCGGCATTGCCGGCGCGTCCACCGGGTTCTGGTTGTCGCAGCACGGCAAGGTGTTGGTGCTTGAGCGTGAAAACCACCCGGCCTATCACTCCACCGGGCGTTCGGCAGCGCTCTACACCGCCGCGTACGGCACCCCGCAAGTACGCGCGCTGACCTTGGCCAGCCGGGCCTTCTTCGACCAGCCACCCGCAGGCTTCTGCGAACATCCCCTGCTGACGCCCCGGGGCGAAATGACCGTTGATTTCAACGGTGACCCGGCCGAACTAGACAGCCAGTACCTGAGCGCCAAGGCGACCGTAGAGCAGGTGCAGCGCCTGACGGTCGATGAAGCCTGTGCACGCTTGCCGATCCTGCGCCGTGAAAAAGTCCACGGGGCAATCTACGACCCTACCGCCTGTGACATCGACACCGACGCCCTGCATCAAGGCTACCTGCGCGGTATCCGCCGCAACCAGGGCGAAGTGCGCACCGACAGCCATGTGCTGGGCTTGAGCCGCGACGCCGACGGCCTGTGGCAGGTGCGCACCCAGGATGCGACCTTCACCGCGCCGGTCATCATCAACGCCGCCGGTGCCTGGGCCGACCATATCGGCGGGCTGGCGGGCGCAGCGTCCATCGGCTTGCAGCCCAAGCGCCGCTCGGCCTTTGTCTTTGCCGGCCCCGAGGGCATGGACAGCCACGACTGGCCGATGCTGGTAGCCCTCGACGAAGCGTTCTACATGAAACCGGATGCCGGCATGTTCCTCGGCTCACCGGCCAACGCCGACCCGGTAGAACCCCAGGATGTGCAACCCGAAGAGCTGGATATTGCCATGGGCATTTACCAGATCGAGGAAGCCACCACCCTGACCATCCGCCGCCCCACGCGCACCTGGGCCGGGCTGCGCAGTTTTGTGCAGGACGGTGATTTGCTGTCGGGCTTTGACCCGCAAGTACCGGGGCTGTTCTGGGTGGCAGCGCAAGGCGGCTATGGTATCCAGACCTCACCCGCCATGGGCCAGGCAAGCGCCGCTCTGGTGCGCGGCGAACCGCTGCCGGAGGCACTGACCCGGTTCGGCCTGGACGCTGGTATGCTCTCCCCGGTCCGCCTGGAGCCCCATTGATGAACACCGCTGAACAAGACAAGGTCATGCAGAACTTTCGCGCGATTGCCGATGCAATCGCTACGTTGTTCTTTCCCCATGCAGAAGTGGTGCTGCATGACCTGCGCACGCAAACCGTGGATTACATCGCCAATAACCTGTCCAAACGCAGCCTGGGTGACGACTCGTCCCTGGAGGACATGCTCGACGGCGACGTCAGCGAGGTGAATATCGGCCCTTACGAAAAGCTCAACTGGGACGGCCAGAAAATCCGCAGCCTGAGCACTGTGCTGCACGACCACAAAGGTCACCGGCTGGCTGTATTGTGCATCAACCTGAATATTTCAATGTTCGAAACGGCCAAGGCGGCGCTGGATTTATTCCTGTCGCCAAGCAAGCTGATCGCACAGCCAGACGCGCTGTTTCGCGATGACTGGCAGGAACGCATCAACACCTTCCTGCATGCCTGGCTGCGCGAGCGTCAGTTGAGCCTGAACCTGTTGACCCGCGACCACAAACGCGAACTGGTGCTGGCGCTGCATGCTGAGGGAGCCTTCAAGGGCAAGAGCGCCTCCAACTATGTGGCCAATGTGCTGGGCATGGGGCGGGCGACGGTCTACAAGCATTTGAAGGAATTGAAGGCATGAACCCTTTCTGACCACAGCGCCGATCCCCGGTGGGAGCTGTCGAGCTTTAGCGAGGCTGCGAAGGGGCCGGCAAGGTCAACATTGTCATCGCCTGACCCACCGCTTTCGCAGCCTCGCTAAAGCTCGACAGCTGCCACATTGACCGCGTCTTTGCGTCAGTCGCCGTAGATATCGGCCTTGAAGTACTGCTGTGAAATCTTCTGGTATTCGCCGCTGGCGCGAATGCCGTCGATGGCCGCATTCAGTTCGCTGACCAACTCGCCATTGCCCTTGCGTACTGCAATGCCGGCCCCCTCACCCACGTATTTCGGGTCTTTGAGCTCCGGGCCGACAAAGGCGTAACCCTGCCCGCGCGGCATCGACAGGAAGTCGCTCAGGGGGATGGTATCGGCAAAGATCGCATCCAGGCGCCCCGCTGCCAGGTCCATGTAGATTTCTTCGTTATTGCTGTAGCGCTTGACGTTGATGCCCTTGGGCTCGAACACCTCGGTGGCATACCGGTCGGTAGTCGTGGCGCGCTGTACACCGACGTTCTTGCCCTTGAGGCTGGCGTACTGGTCATCCACCACGGCGCCGTCCTTCATCACCAGACGCGACGAGGTGAAGTAGTACTTGTGGGTGAAATCCACCGACTTCTTGCGGTCTTCGTTGATGGTCATGGACGACAACGCCATGTCGATCTTCTTGACCTTGAGGGACGGAATCAGCCCGTCGAACTCCCCTTCGATCCACACGCACTTGACCTTCATTTGCGCACACAGGGCGTTGCCAATGTCGTAGTCGAACCCCACGATCTTGCCGTCACCGGTTTTGGAGGCGAACGGTGGGTAAGCGGCCTCAATGCCAATACGCAGGGTTTTCTCGGCGGCCAGCAGGTGGCTGGCGGCAAACAGGCTCAGGGCCAGGGCGGGAAGGAGATGGCGTTTCTTCATGGAGGGGTTCTCGCAAGTTGTTGTTGGTTTGGCAAGAGTGAAGAAAAACGTGGAGCGGCTATTTTGTACTTATAATTCCATACTGGACTTTTATGTGTTCAACCGTCAACAGGCAAAAAAAATGTGGGAGGGCTTGAGCCTTCCCACATCAGATCCTGCAGCACAGCTTGAACGTTACTTGGACACCGGCATCGCAAACTCCGCACCCTGCTCGATGCTCTCCGACCAGCGCTGCATGATCGACTTCTGCTTGGTGTAGAAGCGCACGCCCTCGGTGCCGTAGGCATGCATGTCGCCGAACAGGCTCTTCTTCCAGCCACCAAACCCGTGCCAGGCCATAGGCACCGGGATCGGCACGTTGATACCGACCATGCCCACTTCGATGCGCCGCGCAAACTCACGAGCAATGTTGCCATCGCGGGTGAAGCAGCTGACGCCGTTGCCGAACTCGTGGTCGTTGACCAGCTTCACTGCCTCGGCAAAATCGTTGACCCGTACACAGGCCAGCACCGGGCCGAAGATTTCTTCGCGGTAGATGCTCATGTCCTGGGTTACGTGGTCGAACAAGGTCGCGCCGAGCCAGAAGCCATTTTCCAGGCCGGGTTCGGTGGGGACGTAGTCACGGCCATCGAGCAGCAACTGCGCGCCCGCTTGTACACCCTGCTCAATGTAACCACTGATGCGTTCCAGCGCGGCCCGCGACACGATCGGGCCCATCTCGGCTTTGAGATCGCGGCCATCGGTGATGCGCAGCAATTTGGCGCGTTCGGTCAAGGCGGCAATGACTTTGTCACCCACGTCGCCTACCAGCACCGCCACCGAGATCGCCATGCAGCGCTCGCCGGCACTGCCGTAGGCGGCGCCCATCAGCGCGTCCACGGTGCGTTCGATATCGGCGTCGGGCATCACCACCATATGGTTTTTCGCCCCGCCCAGGCCTTGCACGCGCTTGCCGTTGCGGGCGCCGCTCTCGTAGATGTACTGGGCAATCGGCGTGGAGCCGACGAAGCTCACGGCCTTGACGTCCGGGTGTTCGATCAGCGCGTCCACCGACTCTTTATCCCCCTGCACCACGTTGAACACACCTTTGGGCAGGCCGGCTTCATGCAGCAGCTCGGCCATGAACAGCGACGCGCTTGGGTCAGTCGGGCTGGGCTTGAGGATAAAGGTGTTACCCGCCGCAATGGCGATGGGGTACATCCACATCGGTACCATCACCGGGAAGTTGAACGGCGTCACGCCGGCGACCACGCCCAACGGCTGGCGCATCGTCCAGTTGTCCATGCCACGGGAGACCTGGTCGGAGTGTTCGCCCTTGAGCAGGTTGGGAATGCCGCAGGCAAATTCGAGAATGTCGATGCCACGGTCGACTTCGCCCTGGGCATCGGTGAACACCTTGCCGTGCTCGGCGACGATGATGCGCGCCAGGTCGTCCTTGCGTTCGCGCAGCAGATGCAGGTACTCGAACAACACGCGGGCGCGACGGATCGGCGGGGTGTCGGCCCAGCCGGCAAACGCGGCCTGGGCGGCGGCGACGGCTTCGGTCACGGTCTGGCGGCTGGCCAGGGCCACACGGGCGGTGACTTCACCGGTGGCCGGGTTGTAGACGTCCTGATAACGGTCATCGCGGCTGACGCGCTGGTCGTTGATGTAGTGCTCGATGGTTGCAGTCATGGCAGTCGATCCAGGTGGGTAGCGTTGGTCCACACGATAGGCTTTCGCTTTGTTCCGAACCAGAGCAGAATCCAGAACTTATTGTCCTTATATGCGAACAATACACCCATGGAAAAGGCTGAGATCGAAGGGCTGTGGACCCACATTCACTGGCTGTCTGTTCTGGAGGAGCAAGGCACCTACACCGCTGCCGCCGCGCGCCTGGGAGTGAGTAAATCGGCGGTGAGCCAGCGCATTTCCGACCTGGAAAAGGCCACCGGCACGCGGCTGGTGACGCGCACCACCCGCAGCGTGCGGCTGACCGATGCAGGGCTGTCATTGGCCCGCGAAGTGCGCAGCGCCTATGCGCAGATCGCCCGCAGTTTTTCCTCGGTGCGCGACTCGGTCGGGGAAATACGCGGGCTGGTGCGCCTGACCGCCCCCGTGGCCTTCGCCCGGCAACAACTGGTGCCGCACCTGTCCGACTTTTTGCAGCAGTACCCCCAGGTGCGTATTCAACTGGACGTCTCCGATGCCTTGAGCTCACTGGCCGCCGAGGGTTACGACCTGGCGGTGCGCCACGGCTTCCAGGTGCCCGAAACCCACGTGGCGTGGAAACTGTGCGACACCAACTCGGTACTGGTCGCCACCCATGATTACCTGCAACACCACGGTGAACCCCGCGAGCCGGGCGACCTGTCGGCCCACAACTGCCTGTTTTACCCACGCGGCACCGACCAGCCCGCCTGGACCTTTGAACGCGGCAGCCAGCCCCTCGAGCGCCTCACCGTGCCTATCGCCGGCAGCTTCGCCACTAATAACAGCGAAGCCTTGCGCGACGCCGCACTCAACCACCTGGGCATCGCCCTGCTCCCGGACTTCAGCGCCCAGGCGGCGCTGGCCGCTGGCAAAGTGGTGCAGGTATTGAAGGACTGGACACTCAAAGGCGCGTTTGCCGATGAGATTTACCTCATTCGGCCCTACTCGCCCCATGTGCCCAAATCGGTGACCGTATTGGTAGGGTATTTGAAGGAAAAGCTGTCAGGCGGGTTTCAATTTGGTGGCTGCTGATGAAGGCTCTTGTAGGAGCGAGCTTGCTCGCGAAAAAACCGAGAACCCCGCGTTAAACCTGATAGCGCGCGTTATCGTTGGCGATCTTCGCGAGCAAGCTCGCTCCTACAGAGGACAGTGACCCAATCCTGTTGAATTCTTGCCTGATCCTCTGAACTTGAGGGCAATCGGATAGATAGCCCTTGCGCGTTGGTCTAGAGTTCGACGATGGGCGACTTCCAGTCGCACCGCTCCTATAAGAACTCAGCACCACCAACCGATGATCAGCAGGTGAGCCCGCATGGAATTACGTATCAACCAAAAGGCCTATCAGGTCGATGCCGAAGCCGACACCCCGTTGTTGTGGGTGATCCGCGATAACCTGGGCATGACCGGCACCAAATACGGCTGCGGCCTGGCCCAGTGCGGCGCCTGTTCGGTGCTGGTGGACGGCAATGTGGTGCGCGCCTGCGTGACGCCTGTGGCGGGCGTGGTCGGTCGCGAGATCACCACCATCGAGGCCGTGGAGGCCGATGACGTGGGCAAGCGTGTGGTGGCGGCCTGGGTCGAACATCAAGTAGCGCAATGCGGTTACTGCCAGTCCGGGCAGGTGATGGCGGCCACCGCGCTGCTCAAACATACCCCCGCGCCGACCAAGGCGCAGATCGACGCGGCGATGGTGAACCTCTGCCGTTGCGGCACCTACAACGCGATCCATGCCGCCATGGATGCCTTGGCCGCCGGGAAGGAGACCGCCTGATGAACACCACCGAGATCATTCCCGGCGTTACCCTGGGCGAACCGATCAACCTGTCCCGTCGCCGCTTCCTGGCCAGCACCGCGGTGGGCGCGCTGGTGATCGGCTTCGGCTTGCCGCTGGGCACCTCCCGCGTGCAAGCCGCGACCGGCGCGGCCGCTGAGCGTGGAACCCAGGTACCCGCCTTCCTGGAGATTCGCCCAGACGGCAGCGTGCGCCTGCTCAGCCCCTTCATGGAAGGCGGCCAAGGTACCCACACCGCCATGGCGCAGATCGTCGGTGAAGAATTGGATGCCGACCCGGCCACGTTCATCGTCGAAGCGGCCCCGCCCGGCGAAGCCTACGTGGTGATGGAAAATGGCATGCGCATCACCGGCGGCAGCATGTCGGTGCGCATGAGCTACCCGACCATGCGGCGCCTCGGCGCCCTCGCCCGCGCGATGCTGATGCAGGCCGGCGCCGAGCAACTGCGCGTACCGCTCAGCGAGCTGACCACACAGCCCGGTCGCGTGGTGCACGCCGCTTCCGGTCGCTCCCTGGGCTACGGCGAATTGGCAGGTGCCGCCCTGGATATGCCGGTGCCCGACCCGGCCAGCATCACCCTGCGCGACCCGAGCCAGTTCCGCTGGATCGGCAAGCCGGTCAAGCGCCTGGATGCCTATGACAAATCCACCGGCAAGGCGCAGTACACCATCGACCTGAAAATCGACGGCATGCTCCATGCCGCCGTCCAGCATGCGCCACGCCTGGGCATGACCGTGGGCAGCCTGCGCAACCAGGCGCAGGTGCAAGCCATGAAAGGCGTGCATTCGGTTCACACCCTGCCCGGCGCCGTGGCCGTGGTAGCCGAGCGTTGGTGGCATGCCAAGCGGGCCGTCGAAGCCATCCAGGTCGAATGGCTTGAAGCCGCCGCCGACTCCACCGTGCGGGCCATGCCAGCGGATTTCTCCAGCGACAAGTACCGCGACTTCCTCGCCGCCCAGCAGGGCCCGGCCCGCGATGACGAAAACGAAGGCGATGTGGCCGGTGCACTGGCCAGCGCCAAGACCCGCGTCGAAGCCACTTACCACAACCAGTACCTCAACCATGCCCAGTTGGAACCGCCTTCAGCCCTGGCACGCTTTAACCCCGACGGCACACTGGAGGTGTGGCTGCCTAACCAGGCGCCGGATATGTTCCGTGCCGACATTGCCAAGCGCACCGGTCTGAGCATTGAGCAAGTCACCCTGCACTCGCCGCTGCTGGGCGGTTTTTTCGGCCGGCATTTCCTGTATGACTCGGCAAATCCTTACCCGCAGGCCATTGCGCTGGCCAAGGCGGTGGGCCGGCCGATCAAACTGATCTGGAGCCGTGAAGAAGAATTCGTGCGCGATGTATTGCGTCCGGTCGCCGTGGTCAAGTTCCGCGCCGCGCTGGATGACAAAGGCCTGCCCGTCGCCATCGAAGCGGTGAGCGCCACCGAAGGCCCCACCGAAGCCATCGCCGGCAAACAGGGCGACGCCATCGACCCTACTGCCCTGGAAGGGTTGTCGGGCAAGAGCTACGCAATACCCAACAAACGCATCGCGCAGATTTACGTCAAAGGCCCGGCCATGCTCGGTTATTGGCGCTCGGTGGGTAATTCGCTCAATGACTTTTTCTACGAAGCCTTCCTGGACGAACTGGCCGACAAAGGCGGCCATGATCCCTATGAACTGCGCCTGCACCTGCTGCGCGACAACCCGCGCCTGACCACCCTGCTGCAAGCGGCCGCCGAGCTTTCTGGCGGTTGGAAGCGTGGGCCCTACACCGCCGAAGACGGCACCCGCCGTGCACGCGGCGTAGCCATGGCCTCGCCGTTTGGCTCCCATGCAGCGGTGGTGGCCGAGGTGTCGATCGAGAACGGCCAGGTCAAGGTTCATCACATCTGGGAAGCGATTGACCCGGGCAGCATCGTCAACCCGGCGATTGTGCAAGCGCAGGTCAACGGTGCCGTGGCGTTGGGCCTGTCGCAAACCTTGTTGGAGGAAGCGGTATACGTGGATGGCAAGCCAAGGGCGCGCAACTACGACCTTTATCCGGTGCTGCCGCCTTCGCGTATGGCGCAGGTACACGTGAAGATCGTCGAAAGCGGAGAAAAAATGGGCGGTATCGGCGAACCGCCGTTGCCGGCTGTGGCCCCGGCCGTGGCGAATGCCGTGGCGCAGCTGACCGGCCAACGCATCCGCAGTCTGCCTTTGAGCCGTTACACCTTCAGCTAACCGACAGGGAATGCCCATGAATAACCGCCGATTCGCAAGAACCGCAGGGTGGCTGGTGCTGCCCTGCGTGGTCGCCGCCGGCCTGCTGGCCTGGTACGTCACTCGCGAGCCTGCCTCGCCTTTTGAGCAGCAACAGGCCACGAGTTTCGACCCCGCCTTGGTCAGTCGCGGCGAATACGTCGCGCGAGTGAGTGACTGCGTGGCCTGCCATAGCCTGGCCGGCAAGCAGCCATTCGCTGGTGGCCTGGAAATGGCCACACCGCTGGGGGCGATCCACGCCACCAACATCACCCCCGACCGCGAGCATGGCATCGGCACCTATAGCCTGGCCGACTTCGACCGCGCCGTACGCCACGGCGTAGCACCGGGTGGGCGACGACTCTACCCGGCCATGCCCTACCCGTCTTATGTGAAGCTTAGCGACGACGACATCCAGGCGCTGTACGCGTTTTTCATGAAAGGCGTGCAACCGGCCAACCAGCCTAATATCCCCAGCGACATTCCCTGGCCGCTCAACCTGCGTTGGCCCATCGCCCTGTGGAACGGTGTGTTTGCACCGACCGCGACCTATGCCGCCAAGCCCGGCAAGGACGCACTGTGGAACCGGGGCGCCTATATCGTCCAAGGCCCCGGCCACTGCGGCAGTTGCCACACGCCACGGGGGCTGGCGTTCAACGAAAAGGCCCTGGACGAATCCGGCGCGCCGTTCCTGGCCGGTGCCCTGCTCGACGGCTGGTACGCCCCGAGCCTGCGCCAGGACCACAACACCGGCCTGGGGCGCTGGAGTGAGGAACAGATCGTGCAGTTCCTCAAGACCGGTCGCAACCAGCATGCCGTGGTCTATGGCTCAATGACCGAAGCCTTCAACAACTCCACGCAGTTCATGCAAGACGATGACCTGGCCGCGATCGCTCGCTACCTCAAGTCACTGCCCGGCGACCCCCAGCGTGACGGCAGCCCCTGGCAATATCAGCCGGTAACGGCACGCTCGGATGTCCCCGGTGCCCACACGTACGCCACCCGCTGCGCCTCCTGCCATGGGCTCGACGGCAAAGGCCAGCCCGACTGGATGCCGCCTCTGGCCGGCGCTACCTCGGCCCTGGCCCAGGAAGATGCGTCTGCGATCAACATCACGCTCAATGGCTCACAACGCGTGGTCACCGCCGGGATGCCAGACGCCTACCGCATGCCCGCGTTTCGTGAGCAATTGTCCGACCAGGAAATCGCCGACGTGCTGAGCTACGTGCGCGGCACCTGGGGCAACCACGGCGGCGCGGTCGATGCGAAGGCCGTGGGCAAGTTGCGTGGGCATACCGACCCGGCGAGCAGTAGCCCTATCATCCTGCATATGCGCTGATCGGTCGCGATCAACTGTGGGAGCTGGCTTGCCTGCGATGCAAACACCTCGGTTCCTCAGGTAAACCGAGTCGATGCATTCGCAGGCAAGCCAGCTCCCACACTGGCCATGCATTGCCCACAAAATCAGCGCCTGGCACAGGTCCGCTGTGGGAGCGGGCTTGCCCGCGAAGGCGGACGGTCAGTCACTGCATCGTTAACTGAACCACCGCTATCGCAGGCAAGCCAGCTCCCACATTCGGCAATGAGCATCAATGATATAAGCGGCGGCTGGCAGGCCGCTCTATTTGCTCTCGTCCGCCTTGCCTTCCTGCATCTGCACCGACGACTGGGTGCCACTGTTGTTGTCTTTAGTGGCGTTGTCGGCGTTGTCAAAACAGCCGTGCAGCATGAATGCGCTGCACAGACCCAGGCACATATAGAGCTTCTTCATGAGGGTTCACCTGCTGGCGAGTGAGTGATATCCGCGTGACGACAGCAACATTCGTCCGCCCATGATCTATCTGTCTGGTACAGAGGCGCGTGCGTTCAAAAAACAGACCCTTGGCTGACGAATGGGGGCCGCGTATCAATCAAACGGGATCACCGAGATCTTGCCGTTGCGCTCAAGAATCGCGAAGCGGATCTGCTTGAGCTCGACAAGCCCTTGGGTGGACCGGGCCGCCTCAAGAATGTCACCCTCGTCCAGCCGCGCATGCTTGAGCCGTTTATGCAGCACCTGGCCCTGCTCGACCAGCACCGTCGGCCCGCCATCGAGCACCCGCGCGAACCAGGCTGAACGCTGCTTGGCCAGCGAGAAGCCAATGTCGATGGCAATCAGGGTAGCGATGACCAGCACGGCGTTGGTCATTGAGAAATCTTCGCCCAGCAACGCCTGCTGGGTGGCTTCGCCGATGACCATCAACAAAACCAGGTCAAAGGTGGTGAGCTCGGCCAGCGTGCGCCTGCCGGCAACTTTGAACAGCACCAGCAGCACCAGGTAAATCGCCACAGCCCGCAGTACAGAGTCCATGGTTGCCCCTCGGAACAGTGAATGGGAAACGACCGATTCATACGGATTAGGTGAGCACCGTGCCGCTCAGGTTCATTCTTTCGACGCGTCCCGGCCACCATCTAAAAAGATGATGGTTCCAGCGCCGCTGAATCGGTGAAATGATCGAAATTTCGGCAGCAACCCAGTTGATACCCGGGCGCTGGCAGCGGGTCACAGCTCTATATCGATCACGCTGAAGAAGGAATCCCTGTCATGAACGACTCACAACGCGCGTGGGAACTGGCCATGGTGCTGATTGCCAACGGTCGGATCCCCTTCGACCCCGCCAACCCGAGTGGGTCGGTGAAAATCCTTTCCAAGCATTTGCAAGCGCTCGAAGACGCACTGCGTGAACAGGCCACAGACGTCGCCACGCATGAGCGCCTGGGCAAGAACAACAGCCGCAGGCCCTCGTTGGTGTGTGCCGACTAGGCGTCAGGCTTTGGTTCGGCTACAGCCGATCCGACTCGGCAACTGACCCTGCCTGGCCTTCAGCGTGGCTTGCATCGCTTGCGGCAAGGTGCTCCAGAACGTCAGCCCCGAGCGCTCTTCGATGTGATCCACGGTGACCTGGTAATCGCAGAAGTCTGCGCCTTTGGGGGTTTCCTGGTTCATCACGAATGAGGCGTACAGACCCGTTTCCGGCGAACTGCCGACCACGATGATTTTCCAATAGCCACTCGGGATGGTGTGTACTTTGTTCGTACCCGGCAACGAGCCCACAAAATGCTCATACAGCGGCCCGGTGGCCACATACACCTGATCGACGCCTGGCTCCTTGCTGAGAGTGCGCTCCTGGTCTTCCAGGCGCGCCCACGGCCCCTGGTTGAGTTCGGCCTTTTGCGGGGTAATGTTCGACAGGTAGTTGAGCGTTTGCCAGTCGGCCACCCCGGCCATTGACGCCAGGTTGGCCTGATGCCCACGGTCGATTTTGAGCGCGACGTTGGCGCCGTTGTAATCCACCGGGTCCAGGGTTTCCCCGGCTGGAATATCCGGGTCGGTGCGCCAGTCACGGGAGCGCCCGCTGGCCGCCGTGGCCTTGGTGATCTTGTAGGAGACCCAATTGGCAAACTTGGTCGAGCCGTTGTTGTTCAACGTGTAGGCCTGGCGGTTCAACGTCACCGGGCTGCCACCGGTGGGGCAACCAACCGCGCAGTTATCGAACGGCAAGGCTGGCGCAGGGAGGACGGCGGACTGGCGTGTGGGCGTGGTACAGGCGGCCATCAACGGGATCAACGAAAACGCCAGGTACTTGAACGATGTGCTTCCTTGCATGGTGTTACTCCTTGGGATAAATCTTTTAAAAGACTGAATGGCCTCGGCCGATGCGCTTCCTGCGCAAGTCGAAATAACCATTGGAACACATAAACATTTCTAAACAACGACTGCAATCAGGCCAACAAACGTAACCCCTTCGCGCCCCATAACTGTGCTATCCATAACGCCGCCCTCTAGCGGGCGATAGCATCGCGTCATCAATGCACAAGGGACTGTCATCAAGCACGTGGGGGCAAATGTTTAAACAGAGGATGCTCCACGACCATGGCTGAATACCTTCTGCCTCCCGCTGCTCCACACTGGCTGATCCGCCAAGCCATCCCCGACGATGTGCATGCCTTGGTCGCACTGGATGCCTACGCAACCGAGCATGCCAGCCGTCGTGTGTTTATCTATGATGCCGTGGTTCGCCAGCAATGCCTGGTAGCCGCCAACGCTAACGTGTGCGCCGGCTACCTGGTGCTCACCCACGATTTTTTCAACCATGGGTTTATAGCGCTGGTGGTGGTTTCACCGCTGTATCAACGCAAAGGCGTCGCCCTTCGTCTGCTGGCAGCGGCCGAAGCGGCCTGCAAGACGCCCAAGCTGTTCGCGTCGACCAATGCCTCCAACGGCGCGTCCCAGGCCCTGCTGACGAAAGCCGGCTTTATTCCCAGCGGGCAGATCGAGAATCTGGACGATAACGACCCTGAACGTGTGTACGTCAGGTTCATTCGCTGACGATACCTTTTGTAGGAGCGAGCTTGCTCGCGAAACACTCACAGGCGCCGCGCTTATTCAGGGAGCACGCGTTATCGTTGAGGTTTTTCGCGAGCAAGCTCGCTCCTACAGAAAGAAGAAGGCAGAAAGCCCTCTGCGCGGCCAGGAACCTTTTCTCGAATGCACAATCTGTGGTTCACCCTTTTGAACCGATCGAGACCCTGCGCATGCTTGTGAAAAAAGCCGTCCTCTGCCTGGCACTGCTAAGTGCCGGCTTCATCGCAGGCTATGCGGCCAAACCCACCCCGCAGCTGCAAGTCACTGCTGGCCAACTGATGGAGTGCGGCGAACTCATGATCCCGACGCTTGGGATGTGAGCCGCGCATACCGAGGTAAAAGCCGTTTCAGCCGCCCGAAGTCACGTCCGCAGGGTGCACGTTGAACCCATTGCGCCCCGCCGCCTTCGCACCGTAAAGCGCTGCATCAGCCGCCTCGACCAAACCCAACACCGGCTCCAGCCGTGAGCCCAGGCCCGTCGCAACGCCGATGCTCACACTCACGCGCCCGAAGGGGCTGCCTGGGTGTGTGATGTTCTCCTGCTGTAGGCGCGAAAGAATGCGTTGCGCGACCACCGCAGCGCCTGCACTGTCAGTCGCGGGCATGACGACCGCCATTTCTTCTCCGCCATAGCGCGCCACCAGGTCCGAGGGCCGCCGCACGCACGTTTCCAATAACGTGCTGACCGCCTGCAGGCAAGCATCTCCCGCGACGTGACCAAAGGCATCGTTGAAGCGTTTGAAATGGTCGATATCGATCATCAGCAATGCCAGTGACGTACCCTCGCGCTGCGCCCGGCGCGCTTCCAGGGCCAGCGTTTCGTCAAAACAGCGGCGGTTGGCGAGGCCGGTCAGCGCATCCTTTTTCGCTAATAGCGCCAATTGCCGATTGGAGTCGAGCAACTGTTGCTGGGCGACACGCAACGCCTCTTCGGCCGCTGTTCGCCTGCGGATATCCAGGATCAGAAACCAGCCGATCAGCCCCGTCAGCCCCAACAGCCCCACCACCACGACCGCTGACAGCGCCGCCTCGATACGCCACGCCGCGAGGGCTTCGTGCTTGCCCAACGCGACCGTGGTGATCAGCGGCAGGGTTTCGCTTTTGCGAAAGGCATAGAGCCGCTCAACCCCGTCGAGGCTGGAGGTATAGGCCGCAGTGCCCACAGGCTGGTCGACGAGGTACTTGGAATAAATAGGCGAGGTGGAGAAGTTGCGGCCCATGTCCTGCTCGCGGAACGGGTAACGCACCAGTAACGTGCCGTCGGCGTAGGACAGGCCGATGGCGCCCTCCTGGCCCACATCGAGTTTGCCGAATACCCGCAGAAAGTTTTCCACCCCAAGGGTCACGGCGACCACGCCAGCGAAGTTGCCGGCCGCGTCGTTGAAACGGCGGCTGATGGTCACCACCCATTCATGGTTGGCGCGGCTTTGAATCGGCGGGCCAATAAAAGGTTCAGCGCTCGGATCGTCGCGATGGTGGATGAAATAGGCCCGATCACTGCTATTGGCGCCCTCCGGAATCGCACGATTGGAAGACAGCAGCCACCGGCCCTGATGATCATAAATGGTGATGCCGCTGAGCTGCGGCATCAGCGGCTGCTGTAGGTTGATCAGCGTGCTGATTCGCTGGATTTGCACCGGGCCACTGCCTTCGGTTTCCAGGCGCTCAACCAGCCCCAGCAACAGCAACGAGCTTTGCCGCACGATGCCTTCGGTATAGGTGTTAAGGGCCTGGGTCAGGTTCAAGCCATGCACATCCACTTCCGCCAGCGCACGGTCGCGGGAAGACAGGACTTTCCAAATCGTCAGCGAAGTCAGGGAACAGCCGATCACCAACAGCAACAGCATCACAAGACGGGTATCACGCTTCACGTCAGCACCTTAAGGAAGTCCGGTTTCCGTTCCAGCCATCATTCGAACGTCGGTACTCACAGGGCAACCGGTTCCAGAGTGCCAGCATACAAGCAGTCTGTGCGGGCTGCAGCAACAGAGTGTGCGGCTGAGCGCCGGCCAGCGGAGCCAGCGCCTTTAATGACCACTATCAAACAGGGTATTGAAAGCTAAACCAACCGTTAAGGTCGCCATTAATTCAATATCAATCGACGCAGAAAAACTTAGACGAAGCGGCACTTTCTGAGCCTACTTGTACAAGTTTCATCTGCCACTCTACCGTTCATCGCCCTTTTTAAAAAATTTCAAAACATCTGCGCACTTGCCCTTATCAGAAAAGATGTCCGTTGCATAAACGGGCAACTAGCGAAACGACATTTCAAAACTGGGAGTATTGTTATGACGACGAGCAATAAAAACCCTGGAAACTTTGCCAATGATCGCGAAAAAGCATCACAGGCGGGAAAGAAAGGTGGACAGGCCTCTGGCGGCAACTTCGCCAACGACCGCGAGAAAGCCTCGGAAGCCGGGCGTAAAGGCGGCCAGAACAGTCATGGTGGTGGACGTAAGTCCTGACCACACGGGCAGTACCGCTGTTCCGTTCGTTAACAAAGGGCATTCATCATGCGTGCGTCCATTGATAATCAGCGCGGCGAGCCAGCTCGCAGGCCGATTGTAGAAGTGCAAACTAAAGCAAGGACTGGCCTGCGTTCTAATACGTCTGCGTGTTACGAACATCAGCAACTTGCTGAACAAGCCGAAGCCACGATAAGTGCATCTAAAACGCCACCCTTGTGTGAAAGGCACTTATAACCGTGCAGCTTGACTCACGCGCCTAAGTGCACGTTTCCAGCACAATCGAAGTGAACGTTACATTACTTACATAACGACGAGGTAACTGAACATGACTACTCAAGACAAGCAAGGCCAGATGAGCGTCAGCGAAGCCGGTAAAAAAGGCGGCGAAGCCACTTCTGCGTCCCATGACAAAGAGTTCTACCAGGAGATCGGCAGCAAAGGTGGCCAAAACAGTGGCGGGAACTTCAAGAATGATCCCGAGCGCGCCGCTGAAGCCGGCAGCAAAGGCGGCCAGAACAGCGGGGGCAATTTCAAGAATGACCCCGAACGCGCCGCCGAGGCGGGCAGCAAAGGCGGCCAGAACAGTGGCGGCAATTTTGCCAATGACCGTGAAAAAGCTTCCGAAGCCGGGCGTAAAGGTGGCGAACACAGCCACGGCGGCGGACGCAAAAGCTGATGTGCTTGATGCAGGGGAGCCATGCTCCCCTGCTTTCATTGATGAGGGACACCATGCCTTTACACATTATCAACTTCACCGCACCGGTCACCGCTTCTACGTGCAGCCAACTGATTGAAAAAGCCTCGTTGGCCGTACAACAAGATGCCCAGGGCCTGGTACTGAATATCGCCACAATGGGTGGTGAATGCAGCTACGGCTTTACGATGTACAACTTTTTATTGTCCCTGCCGATTCCGGTGCATACCCATAACCTCGGCACCGTGGAATCCATGGGCAATATCATTTTCCTGGCCGGTGAGCGCAGAACCGCCTGCAAGCACAGCAAATTCCTGTTCCACCCCTTCCACTGGCATGTGCAAGGCGCGGTTGACCACTCGCGCATGTCCGAATATGCGATGAGCCTCGATTACGACTTGCAGTTGTACGCACGCATCGTGGCCGAGCGCACCGCCGATGCTGTCGAAAAACTGGAGACCGAAAAGTACCTGATCGCCGCGCCACGCATTCTTGATCCGCAACAAGCGCTGACCGCCGGCTTGATCCATGGGATCGAACTTCCCGTGATCAAGGCGGAGTACGTGAGCAGCTTCATTCACTCCTAGCACCTTTTATTCAATAGGGGAGCCTCACAATGGACGAAGAAACGATCCGACTCACCGCGTACCGCATTTGGGAACAGCAAGGGAAGCCTGACGGTCAGGATTTCGTGCACTGGTTACAAGCCAGGGAGGAGCTGACAACCCCGCCGACTGACGGCCTGGCAGGCTCGATAGAAAGTAGCGTCACCCCGCCCAACCCGGACCGATCAAAGCGCCAGGCGACCGCCGCCGGGCAAAAAACCCGCAGCAGAAAACCCAACAGCTGAACCCACAGAGCCGAGAGTGAGGACGCGCCTGTCGATAAACCCGCCAGGGTACTAAAACATCGGCAGCCGTCCAAGCGTCATCCCCGCCCCGCCACCTCTCGATACTGGCATTAAAACATCAACTAATCGCTTGTTTGAATTCTTCCTTTTTAGCAGTTGAAAACGCCCATTTCTTAATCGAGAGTGGCCGTTCATTCAGGGAGGAATCGATGTGATCCATCTACAAGCGAACCGAAGTTG
This sequence comes from Pseudomonas sp. NFPP02, assembly GCF_900119355.1. NCBI lineage: Bacteria > Pseudomonadati > Pseudomonadota > Gammaproteobacteria > Pseudomonadales > Pseudomonadaceae > Pseudomonas > Pseudomonas sp. NFPP02. The sequence continues at coordinate 84,595 of NZ_FPJI01000017.1, read as the reverse complement.
CCTGCAATGCAAACAACCCTACGAATCGACGCTGGATGACCCCGACTTTCTAGTGTCGTCGGCCTCTGACATGCTCTGCCCGGCGTGCCAGCAACACTATGCAGCCGACCTGATGAAAGAGGCACTTCAACGCAGCGTGCAAAAGTTGTGCATGTTGCAGGAGCGACGCAAAAAACAGTAAACACGCGCCTCGCCCCTACCGCCACCCGCATGGACACCGTCCATTAAAAATACATTCATTCGGGTGGCGGCGGCACATAAGGCTTTGCAATAAACGGGATACTCCCAGACGGGCGCCATCTTACATTCTCAAGACCGTAGCGCTCGGCCAGCGGTTTACTGATGCGTTTGATCTTTTCATTACGCGATCTGGGAATAATGCCAATTCCAGCATCGCAACAGGCCCAATGCCACGCCTCTGCGTTATTCATCACCTCCGCTCTTATAATGAAAGACTTAGGCTCGTGGTGGTATTCGTACTCGATGACATATAAAGAATTTTTCATAACCTCTCCTTCTGACTTTTTGTTATTTGCTCAGAACGAAGGTTCAGAAATTTTAATGTTTTAATGACGACGATCACGCACTTGCTGTTGCACTACCGTTCGTCGGCCTCGCATTAAAAAAATAAAACTGCTCATGCTTCTTTTGTTTCTTAATACTGAGTCTGTTCACTCTAGGCTCTTGGTAAAAACTCCTGTCTTGCCCGCACTCTGTGCGGGCTTTTTTATTTTGCCGCGACGCTACACCCTGTGGCGAGGGAGCTTGCTCCCGTGACGGCCTGGCAGCCGACGCTTGTCTAACTGACGAACCGAGGTCCAAGCTTGCCTGTCGGACCAAAATCCTCGTCGGCTGTCAGGCCGTCATCGCAGGCAAGCCAGCTCCCACATTCAAGATCGCGGAGCCACTCAATCATCGTCGTGCACGTGAGCGTCAGCACAGGGCAGTCGGCCGGACTCACCTCCGGCAATACGTTCCGCCTGATCAATACCGCGTTTGAGCGCGTCATTCACCGTCCATTCGGCACCCGGCAACTGCTTGATGCGTTCAACCACACATTGTCCCGTCGCGGTATAAACACAGAGCAGCACTTCAATATCAGCATCGTCCCGCTCTCGGGCCCTGACTTCGATATGGCAGCCGTTTTCGACTTCCCGGGTGAAGCATTTTTCTTCCAGTGCTTTTGAGACCCAGGCTTTATAGGTGTTGCCACGTATAAACATAGCGCTTCTCCAAAACCGTTAGTGGGGTTGGCCATCAACTAACGACTGAAATCCCTAATCAGAATTCAGACTTTCTGCAAGGCCACCTCCATCATGCACCGATAAAAACCCTTTACCGTTTCGCCTGTTAAACCGTTCGTCAGGCGAGGAAACAAATTGTTAAACCAACCCATCGGGCTCTATTCAAAATGTTCGGGAGCGCGGCGAAATGCGCCCTGCAGAGCGGCAGAAAAAGCCAATAGAACCGGACAGTAGACGCATTTTATCTACTGACGGCAGCTTATTGCCGAATGTTTATCACCTGATGGCTCCTGGTGTTAACAAGCGCTTCGCTTAGTTAACGCGCGAGCACAGATTCGGCACAGCAAAACGCAAGTTTCCAATACAGGAGCAAGGCATGAAACGAGCGATGGGTTATTGCCTGGTCACTATCACCAGCCTCTTCTTACTCACCAGTTGCAACCTGGTGGTATTCAACCCCAAGGGGCAAGTAGCAACCGATGAGCGCGACCTGATTATTCTCGCTACGGGCCTGATGCTGCTGGTGGTCGTTCCGGTGATTGTGATGATGTTTGTCTTCGCCTACCGCTACCGCGCCACCAATAAAAAAGCGCGTTACTCCCCCCGCTGGGCCAGTTCACACAAAATCGAAGCGGTGGTATGGGGCGTTCCCCTGCTGATCATCATCGTCCTGGGGTGGGTGACCTGGGAGACCACCCACGCACTCGACCCCTATCGCCCGCTGGAATCAGACACCCCGCCGATCAATGTGCAGGTGGTGGCCACCGACTGGAAGTGGCTGTTTATCTACCCTGACCTGGGCATCGCCAGCGTCAACGAACTGGCCCTGCCGGTGCACACGCCGGTGAGTTTCACCGTCACCTCCGACGCGGCCATGACCTCGTTCTTTATTCCCGCACTCGGCGGGCAGATCTACGCCATGGCCGGCATGCAGACCAAGTTGCACCTGATCGCCAACGAAACCGGTGAGTTCAGAGGGATTGCCGCCAACTACAACGGCCCCGGTTTTTCCGACATGCATTTCACCACGCTGTCCCTGAGCACTGCCGACTTTCAAACCTGGGTGACAAAGGTCAAGGGCGCGGCCACTTCTCTGGACCATAGCTCTTACGCGCAATTGGCCAAGCCCACCCTCAAGCACCCGGTGACCTATTACTCGGCGGTACAGGAGCGCTTGTTCCTGGACATCGTCGATAAATACGAGGGCATGAACAAGGCCAATAAACCCCGGCGCTCGCCATTGAGCGACGCTGCACAACGCACCGATCAACACCCAAGTCTGCTGGCTGAGGAGCGGTAACCATGTTCGGAAAACTGTCGTGGGACGCGATCCCAACCACTGAACCCATTGTGATGTACACCCTGGCCGTCGTGGGCCTGATCGGGGTGGCGCTGGTGGGCTCGATCACCTGGAAACGCAAGTGGGGTTATTTGTGGCGCGAGTGGTTCACCTCGGTGGACCACAAGAAGATCGGTTGCATGTACATCGTCGTCGCCCTGGTGATGCTGCTGCGCGGGTTTTCTGATGCGATCATGATGCGCACCCAGCAAGCCATGGCCGCCAGCGGCGGGCCGGGTTACCTGCCGCCGGAACATTACGACCAGATCTTCACCGCCCACGGTGTGATCATGATCTTCTTCATGGCCATGCCCTTCGTGGTCGGCTTGATGAATATCGTCGTGCCGTTGCAGATCGGCGCTCGCGATGTGGCTTATCCGTTTCTCAACGCCCTGAGTTTCTGGCTGTTCGTGGTGGGTGCGGCGCTGGTGAATATTTCGCTGGGGGTCGGTGAGTTCGCGCGCACCGGCTGGGTCGCGTATCCGCCGTTATCCGAGCTGGGCTACAGCCCCGGCGTCGGCGTGGATTACTACATCTGGTCATTGCAGATATCCGGTATCGGCACGCTGCTCACGGGGGTGAATTTCTTCGTCACCATCCTGAAGATGCGCACCGAAGGCATGACGCTGTTCAAGATGCCGGTGTTCACCTGGAACGCGCTGTGCACCTCGGTGCTGATTCTGGCGGCATTCCCGATCCTCACCGCCACCCTGCTGATGCTGACCCTGGACCGCTATCTGGGCATGCATTTTTTCACCAACGAGGCCGGCGGCAACCCGATGATGTACGTGAACCTCATCTGGGCCTGGGGGCATCCGGAGGTGTACATCCTGATCCTGCCCGCGTTCGGGGTGTTTTCCGAGATTGCCGCCACCTTCAGCAGCAAGCGGCTGTTCGGCTACGTGTCGCTGGTATGGGCGACCATCGCGATCACCGTGTTGTCGTTCATCGTGTGGCTGCATCACTTTTTCACCATGGGCGCGGGGGGCAACGTCAACGCGTTCTTCGGCATCATGACGATGATCATCGCGGTGCCGACCGGGGTGAAAATCTTCACTTGGCTGTTCACCATGTACCGCGGCCGTGTGCGCTTCGAAACGCCCATGCTGTGGACCCTGGGCTTTATCGTGACCTTCAGCATCGGCGGCATGACCGGGGTGCTGCTGGCGGTGCCCGGGGCCGATTTCCTGCTGCACAACAGCCTGTTCCTGATCGCGCACTTTCACAACGTGATCATCGGTGGTGCGGTGTTCGGCTATATGGCCGGCCTGACGTATTGGTTCCCCAAGGCGTTCGGTTTCCGCTTGAACGACAAGCTGGGCCGCATCGCCTTCTGGTGCTGGCTGGTGGGCTTTTATTTCGCGTTCATGCCCTCCTACGTGCTGGGTTTCATGGGCATGACGCGCCGTCTCAATCATTTCGACAACCCCGAGTGGCGGCCCTGGCTGCTGCTGGAGCTGGTGGGGGTGGCAATCATCCTCTGCGGCGTGGCGGCGCAAGCCTTGCAATTGTTTGTCAGCATCCGCAACCGTCATCAATACCGCGACCGCACCGGCGATCCGTGGGACGGGCGCACCCTGGAATGGGCCACCGCGTCTCCCCCGCCGCTGTACAACTTCGCCGAGCAGCCCAAGGTCAATGACCTGGACGCGTACTGGGGCATGAAGGAGCGCGGCGTCAGCACCCTGAGCCACACCGACTATCGGAGCATCCATATGCCGCGCAATACCGCGTCGGGCCTGGTCATCAGCCTGTTTGCGCTGGTCTGCAGCTTTGCGTTGGTGTGGCACATCTGGTGGTTGGCGGCGTTCGGCCTGGTGGCCTCGGTGGTCGCGTTCGTGGTGCGCAGCTACGACGAAGACACCGATTACTTCGTGCCCGCCCAGGAAGTCGCGCGCATCGAAACGGCCCGTCTCAAAGACCTGGCGGAGGCTTGACCCATGTCCAATATCGTTATGGAAAAAGACATTGCCCATACCCACGAACAAGGGCATGAAGACGCCGGTTCCCTGAGCCTGTTCGGGTTCTGGATCTACCTGATGACCGACTGCATCCTGTTCGCGACCTTGTTCGCCGGCTACGCCGTATTGCGCGACAGCGTGGCGGGCGGGCCGTCGAGCATGGATATTTTCGAACTGCCCTATGTGCTGGCCGAAACCATGCTGCTGCTGTTGAGCAGTATCACCTACGGCTACGCCATGCTCGCCATGAACCATGGCAAGCAACGCGATGTGCTGCGCTGGCTGGGGCTCACGTTCGTGTTGGGCGCGGGCTTTATCGCCATGGAGATCAACGAATTCCACCACCTGATCGAAGAAGGCTACGGGCCGGACCGCAGCGGCTTCCTGACGGCCTTCTTCACCCTCGTGGGCACCCACGGCGCGCACGTGTTGACCGGGCTGATCTGGATGGCGGTGCTGATGGTCCAGGTCAAGCAACGCGGCCTGACCAGCACCAACGCCACCCGGCTCAGTTGCCTGAGCCTGTTCTGGCACTTTTTGGACGTGGTGTGGATCTGCGTCTTTACCGTGGTCTATCTGTTGGGGGTGGTGTGACATGTACAAGCAAAGCTCGCTTCACAGCAGTGCCGGTACCAGCCATGGCAGCAGTCGCTCCTATCTGGTCGGGTTCCTGGTGTCAGTACTGCTCACCCTGATTCCGTTCGCCCTGGTGATGTTCCCGTCACTGCCGCGCACCGTCACCGCCTGGTTGGTAGTGGCGTTGGGCGCGATACAAATCGTGGTCCACCTCAAGTTCTTCCTGCACCTGGACACGGCCGAAGAACAACGCTGGAACCTGATTGCGCTGATTTTCTCGGCGGTCATCATTCTTCTGTTGGTGGGGCTTTCGTTATGGATCATGGACAGTATTCATCACAACATGCTGGCGCACTGAAACACTGGCGGGGGCTGTTCAATACCGCTATCGAGCTGACCAAGCCGGGCATTATTGTCGGTAACCTGGCGTCGGTGCTGGGCGGTTACCTGCTCGCCGCCAGCGGGCATGTGGCCTCGGTGACGCACGGGCTTGCCACACTGCTCGGCACGGCCCTGGTGATCGGTTGCGGCTGTGTCGTCAACAACTGCATTGACCGCGACATCGACCGGCGCATGGTGCGCACCTGTCATCGGCCATTGGCACTGCGCACCATCAGCGTGTCCACTGCCGCAGGCTATGGGATCGTCCTGGGCACCTGCGGTTTTGGCTTGCTGTGGGCCGGCAGCAATGCGCTGGCGTGTGGGCTGGCAATGGTCGGGCTGGTGATCTATGCGGGGGTCTACACCTACTGGCTCAAGCGACGCTCCCACTGGGCCACCTTGATCGGCAGCGTCTCCGGGGCGATGCCACCGGTGATCGGCTATTGCGCGGTCACCGGGCGGTTTGACCTCACGGCCATGCTACTGATCGCGGTGTTCTGTTGTTGGCAGATGCCGCATTCACACGCCATCACCGTGATGCGCCGCGAGGATTTCCGCGCCGCAGGCCTGCCGCTGTTGAGCCTGGCCCAAGCCCATCGGCAGATCCAGGCGTACATGCTGGCCTTCCTCGCCAGCGCCCTGATGCTAGGCGCGGTGGCGCAGATGGCGGCGTTGTATTTCGTAGTGATGCTCGGGCTGGGGGGTTATTGGCTAACTCTCGCGGCCAGCGGTACACGCCTCGCTGACCCGACCGGCTGGGCACGCAGGATATTCGGGTTTTCGATTGTGTTGGTGCTGGCGCTTGACCTGGCGCTGGCGGTGCTGAGGTAGCTTTGTGGGCGGCGCCCTCGAGGGATGCAGTGCTCAAAGCAACAAAGATCTCCTGTGGGAGCGGGCTTGCCCGCGAAGACGTCGGCCCACCCAACATTGATGTTGACTGACCCGCCGCTATCGCAGGCAAGCCAGCTCCCACAGGGGATTGCGCTTAACTGAATGGCATTGGGGCAAGCCCGCTCCCACATTTTGAGCGCATTGGCCTGCTCGATCAGGCATCGAGCACCGCCCGGATTTTGCGCGGCAAATCAGCAGGCTGATACGGCTTGGGAATCAACTCGAACTCATGCACCTCTATCTCCGCGCGGGCCAATGCGTCTTTCGCATAGCCGGTAGTCAGCAAGATCCTGATGTGCGGATACAAGCGCGACACCTCCCGCGCCAACGCCGCGCCGTTCATCGCGCCGGGCATGATCAAGTCACTGAACACCAGATCATACGTCGCCTGTTTGAGCATGCCCAATGCCTCGGCGGCATTGAGGGCGACGTCCGTGTGGTAACCGTAGTCAGACAGAATGACCTGCGCCAACTCGGCCACCTCGGGCCGGTCCTCCACGATCAGGATGCGTTCGTTACCTTGCGGTGAGATGGCTGTGGGGGGCTGCTCGACCCACAGCTGGCTGTCATCTGCAGGAAAGTACAAGCGAATCGTCGTACCGATGCCCGGGTCTGAATGAATCCGCGCCGTGCCGCCCGATTGCTTGACGAAGCCGTACACCATCGACAACCCCAGGCCCGAGCCCTGGCCTTCTTCCTTGGTGGTGAAGAACGGCTGCATGACTTTGTCCTGAATACCTGCGTCGATGCCGTTGCCGTTATCCGAGACCGAAATACTCACGTAACAGCCCTCGGTCAACCCATCCCGCTCGGCACCGACATCGCCCGGTACCTGGACGTTGCAGGTCTTGACGGTTACCGTCGGGTCAGCACGCCCGTGCAAAGCATCCTGGGCATTCGATAACAGGTGCTGCACTGCCAGCTCCGCCTGGACAGGGTCGATGCGGCAGTTCCACAGATCTTCGGCAAGTTCTACATGCAACTCGACGCCCTGCAGCGCACGTGCCATGAATTCGGGGCGACCGAGCAAACTGTTCAAGTTGATCACCCGACTGTCGAGCCGTTGCTTGCGCGAAAACGCCAGCAACTGCTGGGTCAGGGTCTGAGCTTTTTCCGCCGCGGCCCTGGCACGGCTGGCACTGTTGACGATGCGCTGCGGATCGCTACCGGGACGCTTGGCGCTCTGCTGAATCAAGTCGAGATAACCCATCATCACTTGCAGCAGGTTATTGAAGTCATGGGCGATGCCACCGGTCAGTTGCCCCAGCGCTTCCAGGTCTTGTGCGCGACGCACGCGCTGTTCCGCGTCGTGGCGCCGGCTCACGTCCAGCTGCGAGGCGAAAAAATACACCAGTTGCCCTCGTTCGTTGAACAACGGCGAAATGAACAACTCGTTCCAGAAGGTCGAGCCGTCCTTGCGGTAATTGAGCACCTCGACACAGGCTTCATGGTGCTGCTCAACTGCGCGTTGCACCTGGTGCAGCGCGTTTTTGTCGGTTTGGGGCCCCTGCAGGAACCTGCAATTACGTCCGATCACTTCGTCCAGTTCAAAGCCTGTCAGGGTCAGGAACGCCTGGTTGGCAAAGATGATCGGATTATCAGGCCCCGCGGGGTCGGTCACGATCATTGCGCTGTGGCTGGCTTGCATGGCCGCAAAGAACAGGTCTTTGCGGCTGGCAGACAGCATTGCCAATTCCATACCGTCGACCACAGGCTTCTTCTTTGTCGCCAAGGTTCACCTCCAGATACGTGGTACGTGTTCCATGGACCGTGAAAACGCTGCGCAGTGCCATCTTGTGCCGAGCGGACGCGGCGCCCCCAAGGGCACCGCACGTGTCATTAACGCTTGGCTTGTATGTCAGGCGCCTCAGAGCGTTGCAAAAACGCTTGCGTAAGCTCTGGCAAGTGCGCGAGCAACCACTGAGCCATGGCGACTTCCTGGGGTAGAATCTTTTCGCACGCCGCTTGTGTCTCGGCGTCGCCCGCTGCCTTCGCGGCCGCGATGAGCACCGTGTAGCTGGCCACTTCCATATTTTCAAACACGTAGCCGGCCATCGCGCCCTTGATCACCTCGTCACTCATCAGCGAGCCACCGACCGCCTGACCGAAAGCCATCAGCTTGCCGCCCACGTCTTTAAGGGTCGAGGCACTGCCTCCCAAACGCGTCAGGCATTCGTCAATCAGTTGCTGCTGCCCAAGGGTTTCCTCAATGTGCTCGTCGATTCGCGCCTTGAGTTGGGGGTAATTCTCCAGGCGCTCGGACTGTGCCTTGAGCATTTTCTCGGCCTGTTGCTCCATCGCATGGGCATCACGTAGCCAGTCGAGCAGGTTTTCCTGTGGGGTTGCCATGTCGTTGTCCTCGTCAAGAAAGTCGAAAGCACCGCACGCCCTTCAGCGTGCGGCTATTCTCAATCAAAGGTCGGGCTTGGGCTTGAGGCCCGCCCCCAGGTCAGCGCCGGTGGTGGGGTCGCTGGTGGGGTCCGAGAGCGTGCGGATTTTCATCGCGCTCAGCACCGCTTCATCGTCGGCGTCCAACTGCACGCTGGCGGTGCCGTCACCGCCATCGACCGCCGGTTGTGGGTTTTCCACAAACTCCCAACCGTCACCCTGGTTCCAGGGCCCGCGCAGGTTCTCCGCGCCTTGGGACATGTTGAAGTACACCTGGGTGAACTCCGGTTTGCCCGGCAACTTGCCCTGGGGAAAATTCGGCTGGATCGCATGCAGCGCTTTTTCGAAGGATATCTGGTGAGCGATTTCCCGCGTCATCAAAAAACCCAGCGCATCTTTTACACCCGGGTCATCGGTGACGTTCATCAACCGCTCATAGACAATTTTGGCCCGGGCTTCGGCGGCGATATTCGAGCGCATGTCTGCGGTGGGTTCACCAATAGTGTCGATGTAGGCGGCGGTCCACGGCACGCCGGCAGAGTTGGTCAAAGGCGAACCCGCCCCGTACAGCAGGCTGGTGATATGCGAGTCATTGCCGGCGCCATTGAGGGCACGATACAACTCGCCCTCCTCTTCCACGCCTTCGGCCATTCGCCCCTTGGCGCCCTTGTTGAGCATGACGATGATGGAGCCGACGATCTCCAGATGGCTGAGTTCTTCGGTGGCGATGTCCATCAGCAAATCTTTGCGCCCCGGATCGTCTTCCGCCAAGGCTTGGGTGAAGTAACGGGACGCGGCGGCCAACTCACCTTGGGCGCCGCCAAACTGCTCGAGCAAAAGGTTGGCCAGGCCCGGATTGGGCTCGGCGACGCGGACGGTGTATTGAAGTCGCTTGTTATGTAGAAACATGAACAAATCTCCTCAGGCTTACGGAAAAAGGCGCCCTGCTGGAATGCGCGCCTACCTTGCATGGGAAGTGGCCTGCGCGTGGAAAATTTCAAAATAAACCGACGCCTCACGACCAGCGGTAATGCGCTGCAGGCCAAGCGAAACGGCACTTGTAGCGCAGTTCTCTCAATCGGCGCCGTGGTTTTCCGACTCGGGCACGGCGTCGATGCCGGGCGTACCGTTGGCGGGCTTGATGCTGGCGTCAGCGGGCGTTGCGGCGCTGTCGGGATGGTCCCAATCGGTGGTCGCGTTGGGGTCTTCGTCGCGCCCGGCAGTGCCGATGACGCAACCGTCTTCATTGGGTGCGTCTGGATGCTCGAGCGGCCGGTACTGTGGGTTGGATGGGTTGTGTTTCATGGCTGAAAAGCTCCCGTTCACAGGTTAGGAACCTCGTTGGAACCACACCCTTTTTTGGAGTGCGACGAAAAAGACGAATGGCAGGACCGTTAACTAAACCAGCAGTTTCGATCTGATTAATATCAAAGCGCTGGCCGGCAATAAAAGTTATACGAAGCGGCGCATCAACCAAGTTTCTGTATAACTTTTTCAGCGAAATTACCGTTCGTCGCCGGTTAGAAAAATCGGTAAAACATTTTTCAAAAAGCCAATATCGGAATAAGTGTCCGTTGCGAAACGGCCAACTAACGAAACGCAAACTTAGCGACTGGAGAACTATCATGACTACAGGTAATAAAAACCCGGGCAACTTTGCCAATGATCGCGAAAAAGCCTCCGAAGCCGGTAAAAAAGGCGGCCAAGCGTCGGGCGGGAACTTCGCCAACGACCGTGAAAAAGCCTCGGAAGCCGGCCGTAAAGGTGGGCAGCACAGCCATGGCGGCGGTCGGAAGTCGGGTTCTTGAGTAACGGTGGGAGGGGCAGCCTGGCTGCCCCTTCAAACCAAACGCACAGAACATAAGTGACATATTCATCACTGATAAATAATCGTAAACGTCGCCGACGCATTGGCCGGGCCTGGCGTGACTCGGTTGGCGGTTTGCAGATAACGGGCACGCAAGCGGATGTTGTAGCTGGACTCGAAGGACAGTGGGTTAATACCGCTGGCCCGATTCATCCCCAGGGGTACCGGGGTACTGTCTAGTGTCGCTACTTGGATGCCGACTCCGCTTGCGGCAGGCGAATTACCTGTGCCTGTGGGATCAATGCTCAGCACGCCCGTACTGGCATTGATCGCCGGGCGCGAGGAGTCGATGCGAAATTGCAGGGTGTTACCCGCTAGGGTTCCGCCGGAGCCAACGCCGGTGGGTGAATTACCACTTTGCGAAAGCCAGCCAGGTCCGATGGTGGAATAGGTGCCATGGAACGCCGGGCAATCATTCAAGTTGATGGAAAAATCTGTCCACCCTGTGGCGCTGTTAAGCCCGGTGAACTTATTGGTCAAGTGCGTCCCCATCGGCACTGAAACATCCGGCGTACTGCAGGTGCGCGAGACAATCTGGATACTGCCGGAGATGCCCATCCTGAAACCCTGCATCCTGGCATCGCCGAAGTTGCCAAACAGGCTCACGACCGGCAATGAGCTGCCCGCCAATACACCTGGCGTTACTTCCCCTAGTTTGATCAGTATCAATTCGAAGTTCGAAGGTCCATCAAACGGAATCAGGCAGCGAGAGCCCGATGTGCAGGCAGTCCAGGATTTGTTGGTTTGCCTGGGCAGCACGCCGCCGAGACTATTGATAACCACCCCCAGCCCTGGAATTCGGGTTCTGTAGACCTTGTTGGCATAGGGGCCGCTGGACCAATTGGCTAAGCCAGAAGTCGCCTCGACCGTCAACTCGGTCCACTGTTGAAACGGAGCAAACCGGCAGTCCAGCTCGGGTGCCTGGCCCAAGGCCATGCTGAAGCGCTGTCGATAGACTTCGGCGCCCACCGGCACATCACGTCCGACGGTAATCGCCGAGACCTGCAATGGCATGTTGCCCACTGCGGCCTGGATACCGTTGTTATATGTACAGGTCACTGCCATGGCCGTATCGGCCATCGCCCAAAGTGCCGCCAGCGCTAGGCTGGGTTTGATCAAAGCGCCCATGTTCATAACGGTACCTTTTGCATGTTGTTGGGCGGCGTGCTGCCCGCGACCTGTTTGCCGGCGGCGCAAATAGCGTCCACCTGCTGCAATTGCTGGCCCTCGCCGGGGCCGGGAGGAATCATCAGGGCACACTGTTGATGGGTCTTGCTGCCCCAGTTGATCAACAACTGGCGGGTTTCTGGCTTGATCCGGGCATAGAGCAGACCGCCCTGCCCGACCATCCCCACCGAGGCGCCTTCGCCGTCGGTCACGCCTGCGCCAAATGGCAAGCTGCTGCCATCGTCCAGGCGCACATTGAGCAGCACCGCACGGCCCTGATTAGTGGTGTATTTAAGATGCACCACGGCGCCAGCGCGTGGGGCGACTTGTTGGCTGGTCTCGTTGAGTTCGACATCCAGCGAACTGCCAATCGGGTCGATGGCCACCTCGTTCAGCTCATAAGGCCGCAGGTACGGCACCACGGCATTGCCGCGACTGTCGAGCGTCAGGCCGGGGTACCCCGAAACCTTGGCGCCCGCGGCACCCGGCGCACTGACCACCGCCATGGTTTCGCCGCGGTACGGCGTCATGGTCACGCCCTCTGCATGGGCCACCACGGTGCCGCTGGCGCCCATCGAGGCGCTGGTATAGCCATCGCCACGCCCCAGTGCCGCACTGAGCATGGCTCGCCCACCCGTGTACTGACCGTTAAGCGCGGCGCTCTTGCTGTGGTTGGCGCCGTCATGGCCGAAATTGGCGCTATAGCCATATTGACGGTCTTGGCCGGCGGTGCCGCTGATACCGGCCTGCTCACTGTAATTGCCTTGGGTATCGCGGCCCACCTGCGCGGTTATTTGCGGAGTGTTACCCGACGCGCCGAAATCCAGGGGCATGCTCATGGTCAGCAAAAAGCTGTTCTCCATGTCGCCCAGCCCCATGCGGCTGCGGTTGGCATTCACACTGAAGCTGACGCGGTTGAACTGCTTGCTGTAGCTGAACTGGTACTGCACATCACTGCCCGGCTGATTCCAGTAGTTTTGCGCGTAACCGCTGATGGAGACTTGCCCCCAAGCCCCAAGGTTCTGGTCGGCGGTCACCGAAAAACGGCTGCGCGGGCGACCGAACATGCTCGAATCCCAGCCATTTTTCTCGGCATCCAGCAGTTGGATGGCGTTGCTGAAATCCAGGTAGTCCTGAGTGGAAAACCGATAGGCTGCCAGCGAGAAGTTACTGCCGGTACTGAGCACATTCTTGCTGTACGACACCCGCATGCTCTGGCCCTTGGCAGCGCCGCCGGCCAGGTCGGTCTGGGCGTGCGTGATGTCCACGGCCATCGCACCGATGGGTGTGCCGAACGCCAGGCCGGTGAGCACCGCCGTGTAGTCATCGCTCGATTGCAGACCGGCAAAACCGGTGAAGGTATTGTTCAAGCCGTACTGCACAGTCCCTTGCAGCAGGCGCGCCTGATCGTCGACGAAGTTGTTGCGGGTTTCACCCGCAGTGAGGCTGAACCGCGAGGTGCCGGGGCGCAGCAACTGGCTGACCGAGGCGTAGGGCACGATAAAGTTCTGCTCAGTGCCGTCGGCTTCGGCCACGCTCACGCTGAGGTCGCCACCATAGCCGGTGGAGTACAGGTCATCGATCACGAACGCGCCGGGCGCCACGGTGGTTTCCAGCAAGATATTGCCGGCCTGGCGAATGGTTACCCGCGCATTGGTGCGGGCAATACCCCGGATGACCGGCGCATACCCGCGCATCGAATCGGGCAGCATGCGGTCGTCAGTGGACAGTTGCACACCGCGGTAGGACAAGGTGTCGAAGATCTCGCCGGTGGTGTTGGACTCACCCACCGTCAGTTGGCTTTTCAACGCGGTGATATCACGCTGGGCGTATGTGTCCAGAGCCTGGTACCGGCTGCCCAAACGTGACTGCCAGCTCATGGACGCGTTGTGGCGCAGGCGCCAGTCCCCCAGGTTCAGGCCCGCGTTGAGGCCCATGAACGCCGAATCGGAGTTGCCACTGCGGGTGCGGTTACGATTGGCGTTGAAGTTGTAGCTGAGCATGGCGGCCGTCACGCCACGGTCCCACAACTGCGGGCTGACGTAACCCCGCGCATTACGCTTGAGCGCCACCTGGGGAATGCTCAAGTCCAGCGCCTGGTTCTCTGGGGAGAAGTTCGCGGTAGCGCCAGGGATTACCTGCCCCACTGCCGGGCACGCCTGACTGTCGAGCATCGTGCTGGCCTCGGGCGTAAGGCTGGCCATTTGCACACCCTGGCGCTCAAGCAAGCCACGGTTCATACACACCACCGGCTTGCTGCCGTCGGCCTGGGCGTCAATGCGAATATCCTGCCGGTTGTTCAGTTGCCCGTTGAGGATGATGTCGGCTCGGTATTGGCCTGGCATCACCGGGTTGCCGGCCTGGTAGGCACTCAGGTCAAGATTGCGCGAGTCTTCGGGCAGGAAGGCGTCATTAAACTGCACTTCTTGCGCCAGTGCGCCTTGCATGCCCCACACGCCTGGAGCAATGGCCAATGCCTTGAGGATCAGGGCAGTGAGCGGATTCAAGGCGAAGCGAGGCCGCGCCCGCAGAAAAAGCCTGGAGCAAGAAAAGGTCGACATAGATGACTCGCGGTTAAAAACGTCAGGAATGGATCAGGGCTGCAGCGTGTTGTGGGTCGGGACCAACGCGCCGTAATCGTTGATGGCGCTGAATTCCACCTGGGCCTGGCTCGACGGCCTGGCCTTGAGCGTGGGCAGCGCGAACTGCCGGGTTTCTCCAGGGCCGACCATGCCGTCCTCACTGCGATAGCGTTGGTTACCCGCCACCAGGTCCAACTCGATCAGCGAGACGTGGAACGCCGACGGGTTGTACGCCTTCAGCGCCAGGCCTTGGCCATCGCGTGCCGTAACCAATTGCCACTGCACCTGCTCAACCGCCTCATTGGGATTTCCAGGCAAGCCGACCGGGCGATAGAACAGCTTGATGCGCGAACGGAAAGCCATTTGCAGCGTATTAAGGTCTGCACCCGCCTCGGGTTTGGGCGGGATTTCGAGAACGTTGAGCCAGAACACCGACTCTTTGTCCTGCGCCAAAGGCGCGCCGGTAAAGAGCACTCGCAAGCTTTGGCCCTTGGTCGGGTCAATGCGCGCCACCGGGGGCGACAATAGGAACGGCGCCTTGGAGCTGGTGGGTGTCGATTCGACGCTGCCGGTGTCGATCCATGATTGGACCAGTGCGGGCAACGTGCCGTTATTGTTCAGTTTTACGGTGATTTCTTTCTGGTCCGCCGGATAGACCAGGCGCGTACCGGTAATCACCACTGCAGCGAATGCATGGGAACACATCAGTGTGGCCAGGCCGATCAGCAGCAGTGGTTTGAATGCACGTGTGCACGACATAGAGCAATCCCTTTACCGTCTGGATGCACGCCCTTCAATACCGAGCAGGGCGTGTGTCCAAAGCCTGCGACTTACTGATAATTGATGGAGTAAGTCACGGAGCCCACAACGGTGCCCGGCGTGGTAGCCGACTGGGCGTAGTACTGAACGGCGTACGGCAGCACAGCGGTCAGGGCAGTTGGGTCAACAGTTACGCGGCTGGTGGAGGTAACCTGAGACGTGTTGCCGGCCTTGATCGCGTTGCCATTGGTGGCATCCACCAACTGCAGTTGAACCTTGGTGGCTGAACCGCTGATGTTCTTCACATTACCGCTGGCCGGATCAACACCACCGCCCGACTCAAAGAACGCCGCCGCGGTTTTGATCGCAGCAGAGCACTTGCTCAGTTCGATGTTGAAACCGGTCTGGCCAGCTACTTGCCCGGCGGAAGCCAAGGAAGCGGTGGAGATGGTTGGCAAGGTGACGGTGGTCGCGCCGGAAGCTGCTGCACCATTGACGGCCACTTGGCAGGTTTCGGCTTTCAGCTCACCGTTGAAATCAATTTTGCCGTCCGAAGCCATGGCAGCAGAAGAGACGGTGGCAGCGACCAGTACAGCGAGGGCGCGAGCTTTGTAATTCATGAGTAACTCCGAGAGCACGATAGACTTGATTAAGTTTTGAAGTTCCCTGGACGGGAAATACTTCTGCGTTGTTGCGAAGTGAAGTGTAAGCAGCGCACTTAATTTTCAAAATAGGAGTGCTCTGAAAAACAAATAACCCGGGCAAATTACCTTATAAACAGGCGATTAAAAGCAACAAACAAAGCCCCCCACCATAGTGGGCTGGCTTTAATAAGCCAACAGACAAAGCGTCTATAGGAGTGGTCCTAAAAGCGCGCCTGAACGGTATATTTAAATCCAGCTTATATAATGGGTCATCGTTATTCTGATCATCAGATGTTGATTGACCCACCGTTATCGCAGCCTAAGCATCTACACAACTTCGAGGTTAGGCTGGACCCGTGGCGGCCTGACAGCCGACGCTTATTTACCTGGCGCCCCGCGATCCAACTGTGGGAGCGGGCTTGCTCGCGAAGGCGACCTGACAGTCAACACAGTTGGATTGGGTACATATCCGTTCCTGCGGTAACGGCCACCTAGGGTTCCGCCCTGACGGCGGCTCCCTTTTGAACAGCGCAAAAGCAAGCAAAACGCTCTTGCCCCACCACTCGGCACCTCGCCCAGGCGCGGTGTGCCCGTAATCCGCCAGTGATTTGGGGGCCGCCTGAGCGGCTCGCTTCGCATCGTGGTTACCATTGAGCGCTACAGAGTTGTATAGATACCCATGGCTATCGCAGGCAAGCTCTAATGCCGTTCAGTTAAGGCATTTTGTAGGAGCGAGCTTGCTCGCGAAAAACTCACAGGCGCCGCGCTCATTCAGGAAGCACACATTATCGTTGACGTTTTTCGCGAGCAAGCTCGCTCCTACAGAGGGCGATATACGCTTAACTGAACGGCATTAAGGCAAGCCCCACCTGTGAGAACGAGCGGGTACAGCAACGAGGCTATGCTGGCGCAGGCCTTTGACCAAGCAGCACGCTGAGACGCTCGGCAATCTGCTGCGCTGGCCAGTCACGCTCATCGCGCAATAGCCGTCCCAGGCTTTCGACAGTGCCCACCAGGTCGTCCCGCTCCAGCCCCAGCGCCGCCTCGTGCAGACGCTGAACTGCCTGCAACGCTTGGCTTCGCTCGCGCAAGGCCAGTGCCTCGATCAAGTCGTTGAAGGCCGTGCGCAGGATATGCGACTCCTCCTCTGGCTCTTCCTTGGGCATTGCCGGCAGCGGACCTTGCGGCATGTCACACCAAAGCTCGATCATCTGCTGCAACTTGGCCGGTGTAACCGGCTTGACCAGCACCCCGTCGAGCCCCGCATCAAAACAACGCTCAAGGTGCTCGTTATCGCTGAAGCCCGCGACAGCTACAAGCGGACAATGGGCACGCTGCAACACCTGCTCCAACTCACGAAAGGCGCCCGCCAGCGGCTCGATTTCACTGTTTGGCAAGTCGCAATCGATCAATACCATATCGACCCGTCGCACATTGAATAGCGTCAACCCTTGGGCGCCATCAACCGCCAGCAACACCCTACAACCCAGCGCTTGCAGGTGTGCAGGCAGTGTCTGTTGGCCGGTCACAGGCGCCTGCACCACCAACACGTGTACACCGTTACCCTCCACTTGGGCCTGCGCCGCTTCAGCCTGGGGTATATCCAGGGTCTTGGCCCACTCGACAGACAGTTTGACTTCAACCTCAGTACCCACGCCTTGGGTGCTGTTGAGGGTCAGCTCACCCGACATCAGCCTCACGAGGCGACGGCAAATCACCAGGCCAAGCCCGCTACCACCGGTACGTTTGTAAGAGTGCTTGGCCCGTGCATAGGGCCGAAACAGGCTGGCCTGCGCCTGCTGTGACAAGCCAATGCCGCTGTCGATGATGCGGATCAGCACGTGCGGCACAGGAACCTCTGGCCATTCAACCACCTTGAGCTGCACCTCCACCCCGCCTACCTCAGTGAACTTGACCGCATTGGAGATCAGGTTGCGCAGCACCTGACTCAAGCGCATGCCCTCCAGCATCAAGGGGCCGCTGGGGCGTTCACCACTCAATGTCAGCAACAGGCCTTTTTCTTCGGCGCCGGCGCGATACTCCTCCACCACCTGCTGGACTAAGGCCCAGAGGTCCACAGGCTCCAGGGTCAGGGTCAGTTCCCCGGCCTCCATCCTGGAAATGTCCAGCACGTCATCCACCAGCCGCAGCAAGGTATTGGCGCCGCTGTTGGCCAATTGAGTGAAGTGGCGCTGCTGTTCGTCCAGCGGTGTGTGCTCCAACAACTCGATAGCCGCCAGCACCGCGTTCATCGGCGAACGCACTTCATGGCTGACCACCGCCAAAAACATCGCCTTTTCCCGCTCGCTCTGCACGGCCTGGCGGCGCTGACGACGGCTTTGCCAGGCGAACGCGATCAACAGCAGCACCACCGACAGCAACAGCCACAACTCACCCTGGAAATGCTCGGCGATGTCCTTGATCGTCGGAATGTCCAGGTTCATGTCATCGAACCAGGCGTCATAGATCGCTTTGCGCTCATCGTTGCTGATGGACCCCAGCACTTTTTCCAGGATCGACAACAGGATCGCGTCGCTGTCACGCACCGCCATGCTCACGCCGGTGTGCAATTGCGGCACCACCCCGGATACTTGCAACACCCCCTGATACTGCCGGGAAAGATAGGGGATCAGTAACCATTCAGAGGCGATGGCGGCATCCGCCCGACCGTCCTTGACCATCGCCATGATGTCGACAGCGTTCTGGCCGGAGATCACCGTTATGCCGGGGACTTTCTGCTGCAAAAACGCCTGATACCCCTCGCGCCCCAACATCACCAGGCGTTTGCCGGCAAGTTGTTCCAGGTCCACGAATGGCTGTTGGCCAAAGCGGCTGACGAGGATGGTGGAACTGGTGTTGTAGGGCGTCGTATAGCGCATGCCCAGGTCCTTGACCGGATCGTCGTCGCGGCGCCGGGTTGGCAAGATATCCACCTCGCCGCTGATCAGCATGTCCTTGCGGGCGCTACGATTGCCGGTGACCACCGACTGAAAATGCAGGCCCGTACGCGCCGCAATCAAACCCAGGTACTTGGCCGATAGCCCACGCAACTGGCCGTCGCTGATGTACTCGAAGGGCAGCAGGTTGTCGAACACACCGACACGCAGCACGGGGTTGGCGGCGATCCAGTCACGCTCTTGCTGGGTCAAGGTCATCGACGGCGGGTCGGCCTGCGCATCGGCCAGGCCCGCGCTTGCCAGCAGCAACCACCCCAGCAGCAGGCGCAACCGTACAACCTTCATTGTTGCGTCATCGGCGGCGGCGCGACCATGGCCAGCATGTCCAGCGGGGTCTCCTCGCTCACGGCACGCCAGTGCTGAACCAACGCCTGAAGCGTGTGCACGTAAACCGGGTTGCCCCAGCCCTCCTCTGCCCGCAACAGGTTCTCCATGTGCGCGGCCGCCTGGGCCAGGGCCGGCCATTCGATGATCAGTGCCGCGCCGTGTAACCGATGGGCAACATGGATGGCCGAAGGGCGATCACAGAGCGCCATCGCCCTGAGCAGGCTCCCCAGGTCGGCCGCCATCTCACGGATGATAGCGGCCTGATCAAGTGTCGGGGCCATCAAGCTGGCACGCGGTGCCGCCAACGTGACGCCGCACCACTGCTCGATCACGTCACTCAACTGCCCCAGACGTATGGGCTTGCTCAACGCCCCATCCATGCCCGCCGCCAGGCAGCGTTGAAGGTGCTGCTCGCCGGTCAAGGCGGAAATGGCAATGATCGGGCAGCGCGCTCGCCCCCATTGCTGTTCGAGCGCCCGCAGTTCGCAGACCAGGCTGTAGCCGTCCTGATCCGGCAGGTCGCAGTCCATCAATACCAACGCGTAAGCGCGCTCAGCGAACCGCACGCGGGCCTGGGCCGCATCGGCGGCAATCACTGGCACACAACCAAACCCGCTGATTTGCGCCCGCAGCACTTCCTGGTTGGCCAGGGTGTCTTCCACCACCAGCAGCTGCAAACCATCGGTGACATGCAAAGGCATTGGGGCTGGGGCTCGCGTCGGTTCAGCGGCCTCAGGGGCAAGGGTTGCGGGCAAGTACAGGTTGATACACGTCCCCACTCCCGGCTCGCTGCGCAGGGTCAGCGAGCCTTGCATCAAATCGATCAATTGCCGACATATCATCAGCCCCAGGCCGCTGCCTCCCGCACGCTTGTAGGACTGACTCGCCTGGGCATAAGGCCGGAACAAAGAGGCCTGCACCGCTTCGCCCATACCGATGCCGGTGTCGCGGACTTCAACCTGCAACTGATGCTTACCGTCCAGCAAGTCTTCCAGGCGCAGGGTGATGTCAACAGCGCCGGTATCGGTGAACTTGATGGCGTTAGACAACAGGTTATGAAACACCTGCGTCAGCCGCGAACGGTCAAGCCACAACGACGGCAGGGGTGTCTGCACGCTCACATTCAGACTCAAGTGTTTTTCCCCCGCACGCAGGCGATGCAAGCCCACTACGCCATGCACCAGCGCGATGACATCCGTCGCCTCAAGTGTCAGACGTAACGCCTTGGCCCCTGAATCCGGCCGGTGCAGCACATCATCGAGCAAGCGCACCAGCATATTGGCGCCGCTGTTGGCCAAGTGCGCGAAGTGGCGCTGCTGGTCATTGAGTCGGGTGTGCCACAGCAGCTCCATGGCCGCCAGCACGGCGTTCATTGGCGAGCGTATTTCGTGACCCATCACCGCCAGGAACATGGTTTTTTCCTGCTCGTTCCGCTCGGCCTGCCGCTGCTGGCGGTAACCGCGATAGACCAGCACACACAAGCCAATCAACGCCAACATGCCCAGGATCAAAAGATGCAAGTAATGGCTGGCGATGTCCCACAGGGTCGGCGCATCTACCTCCAGGTCCCGGTACCAATGCTCGTACATCGCATTCTGTTGTGAGGGGCTGATCGAGCCTAGGGCTTTGCCAATGATCGAGGCCAGCATGGCGTTATCGGTGCGCACCGCCATGTTCACATCCAACATGCTGCTGCCCACCACGCCAGAAATTTCCAGCACGCCCTGAAACTGTCGATACAAATAGGGCATCAAGAAGGCTTCGGAGGCCACGACTGCATCGGCACCACCGTCCCGGAGGGTGTTCAGCATGGCCAAGGCCTGGGGGCTTTTGATCAGAGTGGCTCGGGGTGCCCTTTTTCTGAGCAACTGCTCGTAATACTCCACATCGGGGATCACGACCGTTTTATCTTGTAGCTGGTCAAGGTCAAAAATATCGGCGTCGTCGACACGGGTCACGATGATCGGCACGGTAGTGTCGTAGACCAGCGCGGTAAGATCCTCGATAGGCGGCTCGTCACGAAAGCGAAAGTGCGAAGACAGCAGGTCTACCTGGCCATCCAACAGCATGCGCTCACGTGCAGCCCGGGTCTTGACCGGCACATAGGTGAATTCAAGCCCCGTGGCATCGCGCACATATTGCAGGTACTGCACCGGCCGCCCTTGCAGCACGCCATTACTCATGTACTCGAAGGGGACCAGGTTTTCCATCACCCCCACTCGAAGGACCGGATGCTGCGCTATCCACAGCCGCTCCTGCTCCGTCAGCTCAACCGGCGCCGCACAGGCAAGCGCGGCATCCAGCATCAGCAACATGAATAAGAGGGCACCCGGTCGCCATCGCCTCATGGTGAGCCGATGATTTTATTGAGCTTGAACAGTTCATTGTTCGAGGTGACCCCCAATTTGCGAAACGCTGAGGTTTTCTGGGTGCTGATGGTCTTGATGCTGCGATTGAATTTTTCTGCGATTTCACTCACGGTCATGCCCGCCAGATAGCAGCGGATCACCTCCTGCTCACGGCTGGTCAGCTCGGCCTGGACCAGGGCATCCGAGGCTTCGCTGGGGTCTTTGCGCGTCTCGCTGGTGACGGTTTCCGCCAGGCGATACGTCATGTCGGTGCTCAGGTACACCGCGCCGGAGACCACCTTGCGAATGGCCTTGACCACTTGCGTCATGTCCTCGCCCTTGCCAACAAAGCCACGGGCACCGACCCGCATGGCCAGGGCCACGGTAGCCGGGTCATGATGGGCGGACAACACCAGGATCTGGCAACTGGGAAACTTGACCCGCAAGGCGCGGATCAGCGATACGCCATCCATCTCGTCGGGGCTCAGGGAGAAATCCAGCAGCAGCAGGTCAGCCGGAGCGCTGACCAGGCCGGCGAGCAAGTCGCGGCTTTTTTCATAAATGCCAACCACGTCAAAGTTGGCCTCGGCCGCCAAGGTGTTGGCGAGCCCATGCCGAACAACAGCGTGGTCGTCCAATAGAGCAATGCGTACAGGTTTCATCGTATTCGAACCCACTTGGCCCCGCTTAGGTGGCGCGGTCAAACAACAGGGACAGCTATTACGGCACTTCAAGGAGTATATGCAACAACCGCCAAAGGGCACGCCCGCCTACCGCTGTTTTTGCGCGCGTCGGCGTGGCCTGCGTTTAGCGTTAAACACTCTCGATGATGTGCTTGATCCGAAACAGCTCGTTGTTGGACATCACGCCCAACTTGCGAAAAGCCGAGGCCTTTTGCGAACTGATGGTCTTGATACTGCGGCTGAATTTTTCAGCAATTTCGGTGATGGTCATGCCCGACAGGTAACAGCGGATCACCTCTTGCTCCCGCGCAGACAAGCTGACAAAACGCATCGCGTCATCGCGTGATTGCTCCTCACCGTCATAGTTGACCGCCGTGGCTTCGGCCACCCGATAGGCCATGTCAGCACTCAGGTAGACAGCGCCCGAGGCCACCAGCCGCACTGCGCTGATCAATTGGCTCATGTCTTCACCCTTGCCGATAAACCCACGGGCACCGACGCGCAGGGCAAGAATCACCGTGGCCGCGTCATGGTGAGTGGAAAACACCAGGATTCGGCAGCCCGGGTACTTTACCCGCAGAGCACGGATCAGCAGGATGCCATCCAGCTCATGAGGGCCGAGCACAAAATCGAGCAACAACACCTCGGCCGGGTGTGTCAGCAGGCCGGCCATCAACTCACGACTGCGAGCGTAGACCCCCACCACTTCAAAATCAGGTTCCTGTACCAACCGATTGACCAAACCATGCCGCACGATTGCATGATCATCCAGCAAAGCAATTTGTAGGCGTTTCATAAATGACGGAACACTCTGTATAGCGTGCAAAAAAATGGACAACAGCGCTGCCTCACTCTGAATAAGTTAAGGTCCTCTCAGACTCATCCATTTCATCAATTACATCCGTGCAACTGAACATCACACGCCACACGCTCACTCCCTATAACTTAACGCGCACAGGCTCACCATCGCAGTTAAAAAATGCGCCAATTCTTCACAATAACAACGGTATAAAACTTAATAGATCTGCGAAAAACTTAATATAAGAAAACTCCTAAAAACCAAGAGCTGACCTACACACATCAAGTTCCAATACTTACCTGCCCGCCAAACTTTACAGCCTCAGCCGTTCTTTTCCCGCTCAATCACAAAGTTCAAGAAGGCGTCTATTTCCATCGGGCGCGCCAGCGCATAGCCCTGCCCTACCCGGCAACCCAGGCGGTGCAGCAGGGGGATCGTGGACTCGTCCTCGATCCCCTCCGCCACCAGGCTCAGGTTAAGCAGACCTGCCCAGTTCACAATGCCTGCGATCACCTTGCGTGACGAGGCGTGCTGCTCGACACCGCGCACAAACGAGCCGTCGATTTTCATTTCATCAAACGACAGGTTCGCCAACAGCTTGAAAGTGGCTGCGCCGCTGCCGAAGTCATCCAGCGAAACCTGAAAACCCTTGGCGCGAATAGTCGTCAATGACGCCGAAAGATGCAGCTCATCCGGCTCCTGCACATCTTCGGTCAGTTCGACTTTCAGCAAGCGGCTCGGCAGATCTGCCTGGCGCATGCGCAAGGCCAGGCGCTCGGCAAAATTGGGGGTGCACAGGGTCTTGGCCGACGCATTCACCGCGATAGGGATCGTAATGTTTTCGCGCTTTAACGCTAGCATCACGCGCAGAGTCCACATCTCCACCAGGCTGAACAGCAACAGGTCCAGGCCGAGACGGTTGACCAGCGGCATCAACACCGCAGGCGGAATTTCACCAAAGCGCGGGTGCTTCCAGCGCACCAACGCCTCAGCGCCGACGATGCGCCGGCTCAGCAACTCGAACTGTGGCTGAAAGACAAAGCGCAATCCCTCGCCGGTGGTCAGGGCGTTGATGACTTCATCCTCAGCCAGCGACTCAAACGTCATGGCCTGCAGCTTGGGGTCCGGTTGAGCGAGGGTCAGCAGCACCGTGCGCAAGGCATCGCCCAGCTCCAGCGGGCCACCGTCACGCAAGATCTGCACGCTGATTCCCGCCGACTGCGCCAGGCGCGAATGGGATTCCAGTGCGCTGATGGCTACGCCGCCCATGTGCTTGACCCACAACTGCTTAGCGGGCGCTTCGCACGCCGGTGTAACTGTTGCTTCGATCAAATTTTCCTGCACATTCAGGGTGGTTTCGCCGGTCCAGAAAATACTCGGAAACTGCATTAACGTACCCGCGTCATGCAGTGCTTTGAGCACACTTGGCAACATCAAGCCATCGCCACACTCGGAGCGGATTTCGCACACGATGATGTCCACGCGGTGCGCGCTTAACCACGCCTGCAGCGCCTCCAGCGAGGCGACCGTGGCCAGCGGCGTGACCCCCATGCCACCCAACGCAGAGGCGAGGCGCAAGACACACGCAGGGTCGGTTGCCAACGTGATCACGCGCAGGGCGCTGAACTCGTTAGGCACGGCGGCATTTAAGATCATGACAAAGAATTTCCCGAGATTGTTTCAGCGAAAAAGCTTATCAGTGCCTAAAAAGAAGCAAATAGGAATGGGACTAAAAGCATAAAACTGAGGCGGTGGCGGGTCCCGCGAAAAGCGTGCAATAGCTCACATCAGGATTAATTGGATTCCAGCAACGGTCTGCCCGAGCGCTGTTTTATTTGCACATCCACCCGATCCATGACGCGCGCCAGAATCGATCGGTCCGGAACACCGGAGGCAATAAAGCCGCAGCGTTGCGCCGTGACTGGATTATCGGGAAACGCTTGCAGGGTCACGCCCTGATAAATCAATGAGTGTCTGACACACGCGTACTCCTCAAGCATTTGCTTAAACTGTGCGCCCGCCGCGTGCACGGTTTCTTCATTGATCACCAACAGATCAAATACATCCCTTGCGTTATCCAATAACGTAATCAACACCTTGAGGGAATCGACAGGCACAACGCGGTGGTATCCCAAATGGCCAAGGTCTTTTTCAATACTCATTCGCCGGGTGGCATCGCTATCTACCAACGCGATCCGCAAACGTGGATTGGACATAAAAGCCCTCCTGATTGACATCAAATATTGCTGCGCGAGTTCAACTGGGTCGCCAGCCAGGCCAACGCGCGCGCAGCGTTCATGGGACGAGCACAGAGATAGCCCTGGGCCTCGTTGCATCCCAGCTTCAGTAATCCCTGGCGCTGGTTTTCGTTCTCGACGCCCTCCACCACCACTCGCATGCCCAGTGCCTCGCCCAGTGCCAATGTGCTACTGACCACGGCACGGTTGCGCGCACTGCTTTGAAGATCGCGGGTAAATGCGGCGTCCAGTTTGATTTCGGTAAACGGCAACTGGCACAGGCGCTCCAGCGAGGAATAGCCGGTGCCGAAGTCATCAATCGACAGGCCGGCACCCATCATGCGCAGTCGTATCAGGGTGTCGAGCACGGCGGGAGAAACTTCCAGCAGGCCGCATTCAGTGATTTCAAACGTCAGACGACACGCAGCAATGGCGTGGGATTGGAGTGAATCGCAAAGACGCGGCAATAATGAGCCACGACCGAGCTGGTCGGACTCCAGGTTGAATGCCAGCGATAAGACCTGCTGCTGCTCTGCCGACTGCTGCAAGAACTCAAGGCCTTGTTGCAACAGCGCGAAGAACAGTTCATCCAATGCGCCAACTTGAGCGAGCAGCGGCAAAAAATCTGCCGGATACAACAGGCCGTACTGTGGATGTTGCCAACGCGCCAGCACTTCAAAACCGCGCACGTGCCCCGTGCTCAAATTGAACTTGGGCTGGAAGAACGCCTTGAACTCATGCCTTGAAAAACCCCCAGCCACGCAGGCCTTGCTCAAGAACCCAGACCGGCTGCTTCGGCGCGCCTGCTTTGTCGGCGCGCCAATCCTCTCCAAGTAGCGGCTGAGCATAGGCGCAATGGCGCTTGCTGGCACCGGGAAGTCCACATAACCCAATACACTGATGCCCAACAGGCCTGCCATGCGATCAATTGCATCGTGCAGGTCCGTGCCATGGGCGCTGAACATAATGAGCGCTTTAGCCAAGTGGCCACGGCCGAGCACTTCGATGGCCCTCAAGCCGTGTGCGCCCTCGTCCTTCAAGTTGCACAAGGCGATATCGACAGGCCCGGTACGCTCGAGCAACTCAACGGCCGCCACGACATCGGCAACGGCGGCCACCTCTTCACACCCGACCTCCCGGAACACCTGGGTGGCAACAAGCCGCTTGAACGGGTGTTCTTCGATGACCAGAACACGAATAGGTAGGAAGGACATGGCAGAGCACACATAAGTGGGGATGTGCGAATTATCGGCAGACCTTCAGCCGGCGTATTTAGGAACGCTCCTAGAAAGGGCCAGAAATATGTAAGGTAGAACATCTGCCCCAGCAGCCATTACCTTGCCAGTATTTACGCCAACTGATTCTGAGCTAGCCTTAACGCGCTGAGTCCTTTATGCGGTGAACTCATGGATACGCTAACGAAAGCCGAAATCGAAACGGCCCTGTCCGCTCGCCTTCCCAAGTGCGCGGTCAAGTGCGCACTCAACGCGGACGGCAGCCTTTCAGTCACTGTAACGGCGCACGGTATGGACCAATTCACCATCGCCAACATCAACCGCGCCCACTACCACGGTGTTTCGGGGATCAACCGGCTTGTGCGGGAAATACGTGAAGAAATGGTCATCGCCAGACAGTCTTTCTGGCTGTCATCGGTGGGGTAACAGATATGCCAGACGCTACTGACGCAACGCTGCAACCGGTCAACATTCAATACCTGCATGACACGCTGTTCGGTGTGAACACGCTCGCCAGCGAATGCATGGGGCAACTTGTGCGCACTGCGCCCGGCGTGCAGTTGCGGCTTGCACCGCCATGGCCAAAGCTATTGCCGAAGGCCCACTGGATTAGCTTTGAATGGAATGGTCAGGCCTATCGTGGCGTGGTGCAGGAGGCTGAATCCTTGACCAACGGCGACTTGCTGATGGACATCGAACCGCAGCCGTAAACGCGCACACTTGGCAGCATTAGGCGCGTTCACCGACCATCGCCCGTTGGTGAAAATGCGGCAGCCATTTCAATGCATGAAGAGACGCGGCCAACTGCACCTGCTCACGAGAACCCATAAAGCGTTCCTTGCGACTGAACACACTCAGTGCCCCGCCGTTTCGATAGGCCCAGGCAAAACAGACAGTGCCTGGGGGAATGCCATCAATTCCATCCGGCCCCAGCAGGCCAGTGGTGGCGACCGCCACATCAGCGGGGCTGTCGCGCAGCGCGCCTTGGGCCATTTCCTGGGCGACCTCACAGCTGGTGAGATTGAAGGTATCGATGGTATAGCGACGCACGTTCAACAGCCGCTGTTTCGCTTCTGGCGAATACACCACGTACCCGCTTTCGATCCACGAACCGCTGCCGTCGACCTGCGAAAGCAAGGTGATGATCTTGCCTGCGGTACACGACTCCGCCGTCGTGATGACCAACTGATGGTGCTTGAGGTATTCAACGATAGAAGCAGCGACCGACATGCTGAGTGCTCCTGTGCAAGAGGGATTTGCTCATTGATTTTTGTCAAAAAAAACGATTTGTAAAAAAGAATTTCGAAATTCTGCTGGGGTCTACAGAGGAACATCCCCCAGGAGATAGCACCATGAAGTTCGCGAAATTCTGCCAAAAACTCTCCAACCAGGCGGGCAGCTCAAAAACCTTTCTGACAGCCGTCAGCTTGATTGCTGTTTGGGCGCTCACCGGGCCTTACTTTCATTACAACGACACCTGGCAGTTAATCATCAATACCTCCACCACCATCATCACCTTCCTGATGGTGTTCCTGATCCAGAATACCCAGAACCGTGACAACGATATTCTTCATCTGAAACTGGACGAGCTGATTCGTGCCACCAAAGAAGCTCACAATGCGGCGTTGAGCCTGGATAAGCTTGGGTCGCGTGAGTTGCAAAAATTGCGCGAGCAATACAGCAAGCTGGGGCAACCCAATGCGGCCGATGAAATCAGGCAGGAGACAGATTCTCCAAGCGGCCCAATCTGAGCCCCACGCCGGTCAGCGTACCTTGCCCCGTCTATCAGGTTGCAAGGTACTCGGCCAATGTCGCGGCACAGGCCTGCACCGCCCCATCCACAATCAATTCATAACCATGGGTATTTTCCGTTGGAATGGCCAGGCAGCCGGCGCGGGCACAGGTCCCGTTACTCATGACCGCACTGGCATCCGAAGCGAAATCCACCAACAGCGCATATTGGGGGCTGTAGCCGCAGCGCTCTGCGGCAGCCGCCAGGTCGTTGACCACCGCCCGGGTGTAATAGCCTTTCTGGTCCCCGGTATTGATGATCGGGTCGACGGCCAGGCGCGTGCCGTATTCCTGCATGACCGGCCCCACCTCCACCGCGATGGTGGTGTCGCCGGGTAGCGTCGACGCGGCATACATTGCCCCGGCATTGCACTCCTCTTCGAGGGTGGTGAATACCAGATAGACATCCCTGGCCAACGCCTCCCGGCGCGAAGCCAGCAGCTGGGCTGTATGCAGAACGGCAGCAATCGGGGCGCGGTCATCCAGAAAATGCGCGGCAATGGCATCGCCCACTTGGAAGGGCTCACGCCAATGCCGGCTCAGCACCACACGGCTTCCTGGCCGAATGCCGTGCTCGCGTAATGCCTGGGCAGTGCATCGCGTGATCACATGAACGTCGTTCCAGTGCACATCGCCCGAGAGCACATCAGCCCCTTGTGCCGTATTACTGGTCGCGTGCATCGAGCCAAAGGACAGCACGCCAGGAAGGATGCGTGCGTCCCCCAGGATATCCACCGGGCACACACCAAAGTTGACCGGGTTGGCCCCACCCAACGCCGTCACCCGCAACGTGCCATCCGCCTCGACGCGTTTAACCACCATGGCGATTTCATCCATATGCGCCATGACTTTAACCGCACCGGCAGGCTCGGCATCGCTGGGTTTGCCCTTGATCAAACCCACCACATTACCTGCCGGATCGACCCAGGCCTCATCGCACAACGGCGTCAGGCTTTCCAGGCATATGGCGCGCACCTCGTCCTCCTGACCGCCCGGCCCGCGTGCCTGGAGCAATTGGGTAAGCAGCGTCGACGCTGGATTTTCAGTCTTGTGCATGGGATGAACACCTCACTGGCAGGTAAGCAATTGCGCTGTCAGCGCCTCTATAAAAAACGACCTGATGAATGAGTGAGTGTTCAACTCAAAGCATTTTGAACGCCCCGTACGCGCGTCTTTCCAACGAGAACAGGATCAAACCTGGCTTTGATCATCGCGCATGAACACACCGGCAACAGGAGGCAGCCGACCATGACTGACAACCCCATCCATCAAGTGACCCAATCCCTGGCCGCAGCAGTGACGCTGGCCCTGCTCAGCGCCTGCGCTGGCAACAACTCACCCTCGAATGTCGAGGCCCCCGGAAAACCCACAACACCCTCGACCCGAACACTGGAAGCCGGCGCCGCCCTGCTTCAATCACGCCCGCCGATTGACGCACTGAACGCCTACCTGGACGGCTTTCACTTCTACAACGGCCATCCCGATGTACAAATGGAAGCCCATCACTACTGCGCAATCCTCAATGAAGAGGTCATCCAGTGCGTGATCTACGACGGCAACCGCAAGGATGCGAAGTTGATGGGCGTGGAGTACATCATCAGCGAGGCGCAGTTCAACACGTTGCCCGCGCCTGAAAAGGCGCTGTGGCACAGCCATGTGCATGAAGTGAAGTCAGGGCAACTGGTCGCGCCGGGAATTCCTGAGGTGGCGGAACATGCGCTGATGGAGAAGCTGGTGCACACCTACGGCAAGACCTGGCACACCTGGCATACCGATCTGGATAAACGCCTCCCGTTAGGCGTGCCTCAGCTGATGATGGGCTTTACCGCCGACGGCCAGGCTGACCCGCGCATGGTCGCCGAGCGAGATAAACGCCTGGGCATCGACAGTGCCGACAAGAAAAAGACGCGTACCGATATCCCCGCGCCGCCCATCGCCCCTGGGGCGGACGCGTGGCGCCAGGGCACGGTTATCCAGATCGCCGACCCGACCCTGAAGGCCCATCAACATTGACACCGCCATTCAGTCATTTGGATTGAACGATCATTTGCGGGCCTTTCTCTACCCAAGACCAGCCAAAGGAGGATGTCATGATGATTGATACCGCAACCGGAATGAGGCCTGGCGAGCGATACGCCGTGGAAAACCTGGAGCGCACACCGAACTTCAGCGGGTTTTTCCTGGACGGAAAGTACTACCTAGGCCCTGAATTGATGACGGCCGTCGGATGGCTTGAAGGCCAGACTTTTATCTATGATGAGCTCGACGCCACAGGCGAACCGGTGTTTCCCGACCGCGTCGCTGGCACCGTCGAAAACCTGACCCTGATACTGACTGACGGTACCCGCCTGCAACTGCACCCGGTGCCCGTCCACGTGCCCGAGGATTCGCCTGGCGTCATGCAGGCCAAGGGGAAACTGCACGGCAAGACCGTGGTGATCACCGGCGCCTCCAGTGGCATTGGTCGCGCGGCTGCTCACGCCTTTGCCGAGCAAAGTACCCGCTTGGTATTGGCGGCCCGAGATGAAAAAGCCTTGGAAGAGGTGGTCGAGGAATGCGCTGCGCGTGGCGCCGAGGCCATCGCCGTTAAAACCGATGTAACCCAGGGCGACCAGATGCGCGCCCTTGCCGAACAAGCGGCTGCCTTCGGCAATGGCCGCATCGATATCTGGATCAACAACGCCGGAGTAGGCGCCGTCGGCAGTTTCGAGGACACGCCCCTGGAAGCCCACGAACAGGTGCTGCAAACCGACCTGCTCGGGTACCTGCGCGGCGCCCACGTGGTGTGGCCCTATTTCAAAGCCCAGCACCGCGGCACTCTGATCAACACCTTGTCGCTGGGCAGTTGGGTAGCCCAGCCCTATGCCGTCGCCTACTCCGCCAGTAAATACGGCCTGCGCGGCCTGACTGAGGCACTGCGCGGCGAGCTGACTGACTACCCGGATATTCATGTGTGCGACATCTATCCCGCCGTGATGGACACACCGGGCTTTCGCGATGGCGGCAATTTTACCGGCCACGAGTTGACGCCACCGCCACCGGTCTACGACCCACATAAAGTCGCGCAAGCGATGGTGGCCTGTGCGCTGCAACCGAGGGACAGCACCACGGTAGGCAGCGCTGCCACCGTGGCCCGCGTCGCGCATTTTTTGCTGCCTGGCTTTTCGCGGCTATCCGGCTGGCTTACCCGCCTCGGCCTGGAGCGCAGCCAGCGCGCCGTGACCTCTACGGGCAACCTCTACACCCCGGCAAGCGGCGAACGTCGTGTCGAAGGCGGCTGGCGGCAAACCCGCCGTACGCCCTATGGGATGGTTGCAATAGGCGCAGCGCTGCTAGTGGGCGGCGTTGTCGTTGCGCGCAAATATTCGGCTCGTCACAAATGAAAACGGGGCAAATCCCGAATACCAGCCAGTCAAGCACAACTCCTCTGTGGGAGCGGGCTTGCTCGCGAAGGCGGTGGATCAGTCACGTCAATGTTTAATGGACGGACGTCTTCGCGAGCAAGCCCGCTCCCACATTTGATCTTCGTTGTTCCCTTTACATGAGGTAACCCAGCATGTCTTACGACTACCAAGGTATTGCCAGTGTCATCACTGCCTCGCGCCATCTTGGAACACCCTCAGATGAACGCCTTAACGAATCAAAAAACATCCAAATGACCAGTAGCGGTAAACCGACCATCGCGCGCTTGGACTTTGACACGCCAATGGATTGGCCCGGCAATCCCAACTTTATCACCGTCAATTTGCCCGACGGCTCCTCTGTCAGCGGGGTCATCGCCGAGCTGCAACGCCCGGCCGATGGGCCTGGATGGGTCACCTTTACGGTAGATGATTAGGCCTCATCCATGCCCTGCGCCCAGTCATCGAATTGTCGGACAACTTATTTGAATTATTTTTGACGTCAAATATCTGTACTTCATGAGTATCAAGGAGGCCTCATGAAACACAACGACCTATTCACTATCGAGTACCAGCTGCACGGCGAGCCCAAGTCCTTCATCGTGCGCGCACCGCGCATGGACAATGCCGAGGCTTGGCATTGGGCCAGTTGTGACGCTGGTGTGGCGGTCATCCCCAAATTTGGGCAACACACGTTCAAGCGTGTGTCCAAGCCGATGGCGGAGAAATACGGCATTACCCAGGTGCGCTGGAGTGGCGCGGCACAGATTCAATGGGCGGAGGGCGTCAGAGGATGAACAGTCAGACTCTTGGTTACACAACTACAAACAGGCGGGACGACGAGGTCACGCGAAACGCCGAGATGTTCTTCGAAGCGGATCGATTGGACGCGTTGGCGTACGAGATCATTGAGTCCTACAGCGGCGATGCGCAGACGTGGGCGCGCTTTACCGAGGCGAAGAAACGTGCGGATGCGCAGCGTACAGTGGCCTATCGAGAGTGGATGCGAATTCATCGGTCCAAGCGAAAATAACGTCAGCCAGCATGCATCGACCTGACACCCCCGCGATCCAAATGTGGGAGCTGGCTTGCCTGCGATAGCGGCCTGACAACCAATCAGGATGTCAGGCCGAGTGTATATCCCCTCGCGTTCACGCCCCTGACTCAGGGTCTGTTGAAGGCCCTCCAGGAGCGACACCGCCTTGCCTATGTGCCTGTTGCCCGCCTGCCGGTGCCTGCGACTTATCGTTTCGCTTAGCCGCCGCCGGGCGCACCTTGCGCTCAGAAGGATTCGGTTCGTGGTGCTTCGAGGCTTCGCTCATACCGCCCTCCTCAATCACTGATCAAAGTATCGGCTTGCCACCCGTCACGCCGTAGCGTTCGCCGGAGATGTAGCTGCCTTCATCCGACGCCAGCAGCACGTAGATCGGCGCCACTTCCACTGGCTGGCCTGGGCGTCCCAATGGGGTGTTGCCGCCAAAGTTTTTCACCATGTCCGGCGTCATCGTCGAGACGATCAACGGCGTCCAGATAGGCCCGGGGGCCACGCTGTTGACGCGAATCCCGCGCTCGCCGAGCATCTGCGCCAGGCCGGCGGTGAAGTTGGCAATCGCGCCTTTGGTGGCCGCATAGGGCAACAGGCTGGGGTTGGGCATATCGGAGTTGACCGAGCTGGTGTTGATGATCGAACTGCCCTCGGCCATATGCGGCAGCGCGGCCTTGCAGATGCGAAACATCGCGGTGATGTTGACGTTGAAGGTTTTCACCCAGTCCTCGTCGGGGATGTCTTCCAGCGATTGATAGGTCATCTGGAACGCTGCGTTGTTGACCAGCACATCGATGCGGCCGAACTTCTCCACGGTGTCGTTGACGATGGCCGTGCACTGCGCCGCATCGCCCAGGTCGCCGGGCAGTAACAGGCATTGACGACCCGCCGCCTCGACCCAGCGTGCGGTCTCCTTGGCGTCTTCATGTTCATCCAGATACGACACCGCCACGTCCGCGCCTTCACGTGCGAAGGCAATGGCCACGGCCCGTCCGATGCCGCTGTCGGCCCCGGTGACCAAGGCGATTTTATTGGCGAGCCGGCCCGAGCCTTGGTATGACTGCTCACCGCAATCGGGGATCGGGTCCATCTTGCGCTGCTCACCGGGTACGGGCTGTTGCTGGGCGTTGAAGGGTGGTTTTGGATAGCTGTTCATCAGAACGTCTCCTGGGTGGGTTTCTCTTTGCGAGGGTTCGCCAGGAAGCGAAGTTCAGACGGATTTTCAGAAAATCGGATAACCGTGCTACCACGATGGCCACTCGTCAGTTTGATTAAACCTTCCGCAGGCTGCGCGCCTCAACCGGGTGTAAGTGGTCGGTCGAATGACCGGGTGGCCTAAACGCATTTTTTGTTGGCGGCAGGTTTTCAGCTATATTTCACTGTCGGTTCAGCCCTCGCCCTCGTTGCTCAAGTTCTTCCCTCTACACCCGTCCTCCTGTGCGCCGTTATCCAAGGTTGGTATTTATGAAGTCTGCCCCCCCGCGGTCCCCCAACGTTCCGCAACGCAAAGATCTGACCCCCAGCAACTTGAATTTCCCGGTGGTGGGTATTGGCGCGTCGGCGGGCGGGCTGCAAGCCGTGAAAGCGTTCTTCGAGCACATGCCCAGAGACTGCGGCATGGCCTTTGTGGTGATCCTGCATCTTTCGCCCGACCATCAAAGTGTGGCGGGCAAGATCATTCAGGAAACGACCCGCATGCCGGTGTCGCAGGTCAATGACGCCACGCCCATCGAAAAGAATCACGTGTACGTCATCTCGCCAGCACAGCTCTTGAAGATGAATGATGGCTACCTCGCGGTCTCACCTTCCGTGCGCGAAGGTGGACCGCACATTGCCATCGACCTGTTTTTTCGCGACCTGGCAGACACCCATAAAGAACGCGCGTTTTGTCTGATCCTGTCTGGTACCGGCTCAGATGGCGCGGTAGGGCTGTCGCGCATCAAAGAGCAAGGCGGCATCACCCTGGTACAAGCACCGGAAGACGCCGAGTACGATGGCATGCCGCTGGCGGCCATCGAAACCCAGATGGTCGACCTGGTGCTGCCTGTGGTGGAAATGCCGCAGAAGCTGCTGGAACTGTGGCGCAATGCCCAGTCGATTGTGCTGCCCACCGCCAACGACCCTGAGATCAAGACCACCCCACCCAGTACCGAACGCGATGCCGCCGTGGCCGAGCAGCTGTTGCTGGATATTCTGATCCAGTTGCGCGCCAGTACCGGGCATGACTTCAAGCATTACAAGCGCGCCACGGTGTTACGTCGTATCGAGCGGCGCTTGCAGGTCACGGCCCAACCCGACCTCGCCACCTATTACAACTTCCTCCAGGCCAACCCGGACGAAACCAAGGCTTTGCTGGGCGACATGCTGATTGGCGTGACCAACTTCTTTCGCGACCGCGAGGCCTTCGAAGCGCTTGAGCGAGACGTAATCCCCAACCTGGTGAAGTCACTGGAAGACAGCGTGCCGCACCGTGAGGAAGTGCGTATCTGGTCGGCAGGATGCTCCACCGGCGAAGAGGCCTACAGCCTGGCGATGCTGGTGGCCGAGCAACTGGCGCTGGACGCCAGCGGTGCAAAGATGCAGGTGTTTGCCACTGATATTGATGAGCGGGCCATTACCCATGGCCGCAACGGCGTGTACCCCGAAGCGATCATCACCGACGTACCGCCTCAACGGTTGCGCCAGTACTTTGCCAAGGAGAAGAACCAGCACTACCGGGTGCGCAAGGAAATTCGCGAAAAGGTGCTGTTCGCCAAACACAGCCTGTTGGCCGACCCACCGTTCTCGCAGATCGACCTGATCGTGTGCCGCAACCTGTTGATCTACCTGGATCGCGAAGTGCAACGCGACATCCTGCAAATGTTCCACTTCGCGTTGCGTCCCGGTGGCTACCTGTTCCTCGGCTCCTCGGAGTCGGCCGACGGCTGCCTGGACCTGTTTGTACCGGTGGACAAGCGCAACCGCATTTTCAGGGTGCGTGCCGGCTCGTCCGCCGTGCGTCGCGCCCCGACCATGCCGCGAGGCGGCTACCTGCGCCCGAGCGCCACGACGCTGGCGATTGAAACCAAGGCGCCCAGCAAGGTCTCGTTCGCGGACATCCATCTGCGCGCTCTGGAAAAAGCCGCGCCGCCCAGCGTTATCGTGAATATGCAGGCCGATATCCTGCACATGAGCGAAGGCGCAGGTCGATTCCTGCGCTACGTGGCCGGCGAGGTGACGCACAACCTGCTGACGTTGGTGCATCCCGATTTACGCCTCGATATCCGCACCACCTTGTTTCAGGTCCAGCAATCGAATAGCCCGGTGTCTTCGCGCAAGATCCGCATCCAACGCGAGCAAGGCCCCTTCCTGGTGGACATCAGCGCCCGCCCCTACCGCGATGAAGCGACCGAAAACGACTACGTGCTGGTGATCTTCCAGGAAACCGCCGTCGACCCACAGCTGCCCGACATCGACACCGTCAGCCAGGCCGAAAACGCGATCATGAGCAACCTGGAGCGCGAGCTGCAACGCACCAAGTTGCACCTGCAGGACACCATCGAACAGGCGGAAGTCTCCAGCGAGGAACTCAAGGCCTCCAACGAAGAAATGCAGGCCGTCAACGAAGAACTGCGCTCGGCCACCGAGGAGTTGGAAACCAGCAAGGAAGAGTTGCAGTCGATCAACGAAGAATTGCTGACCGTCAATTTCGAGCTCAAGACCAAGGTGGAAGAGACGGACAAGGTCAACGACTACCTGACCAACCTGATCGCGTCCACCGACATCGCCACGGTCTTTGTCGACCGCAACATGCGCATCCGTTGGTTCACGCCACGGGCCACGGATATTTTCAGTATGTTGCCGGTGGACACCGGACGCTCATTGCTGGACATCACCCACCGCCTCAATTACCCGCAAATGACCGAAGACGCCGCCACCGTGTTTGAGTCCCTGAGCTTGATCGAGCGGGAAATCAGCAGCAACGACGACCGCTGGTACATTGCGCGGTTGCTGCCTTACCGCTCCAGTGAAGACCACATTGATGGCACCGTGCTGACCTTCATTGATATCACCAAGCGGCGTCAGGCCGAAGAGGAACTGCGCCTGGGCGAGGAGCGCATGCGTCTGGTTGCCGAGAGCACCCACGACTTTGCCATCATCATCCTCGATGACCACGGCGCCATCACCGACTGGAACACCGGTGCCGAACTGATCTTCGGCTACACCAAGGACGAGGTGCTGGGCGCTTACTACGACCTGATTTTCTCCCCGGAAGACCGCTCCGCTGGCGTGCCGGAGAGCGAACTGCGCACCGCCCGCGAACATGGGCGTGGCGAAGATGAACGCTGGCATGTGCGCAAGGATGGCAGCCGTTTCTATTGCAGTGGCGAGGTGACGCAGCTCAAGAGCGACAGCTTGCGCGGCTACGTCAAGATTGCCCGCGACCTTACCGGCCACAAACGCACCCAGGACGAACAGAATCAGCGCTTGAAGGAAACCCAGACCAACAGCCATCTCAAAGACGAGTTCTTCGCGGTGATGTCCCACGAACTCAAGCATCCGTTGAACCTGATCCAGCTGAACGCAGAACTGTTGCGGCGCTTGCCCGCCACCAAGGTCGCGGGCCCGGCCATCAAGGCGGTCAATACCATCTGCGAAGCGGTGTCCAGCCAGGCGCGGATCATTGACGACCTGCTGGATGTCGCCCGGGTTCGCACGGGCAAACTGAAGCTGAAAAAGCAACCGATCGACCTGATTCGCACCCTCAAGGACATTCACAGCGTGGTCCTTGCCGACGGTCATCGTCGCCAGGTCAGCCTTCAGACACCTTCGGTGCCGGGCCCGTTGATCGTTGACGTAGACCCCACGCGCATCGAGCAAGTGATCTGGAACCTGGTCAACAACGCCCTGAAATTCACCCCC
Organism: Pseudomonas sp. NFPP02; assembly: GCF_900119355.1. Lineage (NCBI taxonomy): Bacteria > Pseudomonadati > Pseudomonadota > Gammaproteobacteria > Pseudomonadales > Pseudomonadaceae > Pseudomonas > Pseudomonas sp. NFPP02. The sequence continues at coordinate 47,071 of NZ_FPJI01000017.1, read as the reverse complement.
GAAGACGGCCAGGTGCAGTTGGTGGTCAGCCGCTCGGACGGGCGCGCGCAACTGGACGTCATCGACAGCGGCGCGGGCCTGGCCCAAGAAAGCCTGGAAGAAATCTTCGACCTGTTCGGGCAAGCGGAAAACCAGCACCAGACTCACCAGCGCGAAGGCCTGGGGATTGGCTTGTCGTTGGTGCGGCAGCTGGTGGAGGCCCACGGCGGTTCGGTGAGCGTGCATTCGCGAGGGTTGGGCTTCGGTTGCACCTTTTCGATCTGGTTGCCGCTGTGCAAACAGCAGGATCATCTGCTGGATAGCGGCGCTACCCAGAACGAAGATCAGCGCCTCAATGGCCTCAAGGTTTTACTGGTCGATGATTCAGCCGAAGTCCTTGAGGTGCTGAACATGCTGCTGGAAATGGAAGGCGCCCAAGTGAGCGCCTTCAGCGACCCGTTAAGCGCACTTGAAACAGCCCGGGATGCCCAGTACGACGTGATTATTTCGGACATCGGCATGCCTAAAATGAATGGCCATGAGCTGATGCAGAAGCTGCGCAAAGTAAGCCACCTTCGACAGGCTCCCGCCATCGCCTTAACGGGCTATGGCGCTGGCAATGACCAGAAAAAGGCGACTGAATCGGGCTTTAATGCGCATGTCAGCAAACCCGTGGGCCATGACTCGTTGATCTCCTTGATCGAAAAACTGTGCCGCTCACGCCGTTAGGGTTTGGGCTGACGGTCAAGGGTAGATGAACTGAGAGAAGCGCACGGACGCCCCTGTTGGTCGCGACACCTGGGTATCCACGCTGCCCACCGTGTCGCTGCGCAAGGTCAGGTACAACACGGCCTGGCCGGCGCTGTCACTCAGCATCCAGACGCTTACACCCTCCCCGGCCGCCCTGGCCTTGAGCGGCTGCGGCTGGAGCGTCTCGATATTGGAACCGCGCAGCAGCTCACCGCTCAGCTCGACCTCCAGGGGTTGTTGCGCCTTGCCTTGCACATGAATCACCAGCCCATCGGAGGCGCCATTGCGTAAAAAGCGTTGGTACTCCACGCGCAACTGCCCATCGGCACTGCGCACTTCGCGGGTGCTCAGCGGCCCGCTGGAAAACAGGCCCGCCAGGCTCAGCCCCATCAGCACCAGCAGCGCGTACCAACCCACCCTTTCAAAGCGCCAGACCTTGCGCTGCAAGGCCATATCTTCCGGTACCGGGTAGTTGCGGCTCTGTAAGTCGTCGGGGTCTGGGTTGTTCATAGCGCGGCCCGGACTCAGCCCTTGCTGTGCTCGGGAGAAGACGGCCCCTTGGTGACACCCCTTGGGCCGGCAATCGCCCATATCGCGGCGCCCAGGAACGGCAGTACCACGACGACAGCACTCCAGCCTGCCTTGCTGGCCGATGCGTTATCGCTGCGCCAGATGCTGTTGATGATCCACGCGTCGAGCAGTACGAGGATCACTGCCAGGCCTATCCAGAAGTAAGTGGTTTGCATGATGCACCTCCAGGTTATGTAACTTTGGGTGCGCAGGCGCAGGCAGGGTTCATTATTTTTGGGCTTTCTGCCTGGCGCTTGGTTTGCCGCCATCATGCGGACAACTTCGCCGATCCATTCAGGAACGAACCGCTTTAAACAAGACGAGCTGAAACGTATCAGCTTTGGAAAAAGCACGAATTATGCACAAGTGCATTTTTAACCTTGACCCATAGCGACGAGTCCTCTAAATTCAAATAACTGTATATGAATACAGTATTTTGAATCCCTTCATGGACGAGGCTTACTATGAAAAGCACCCCTTCGAAATTTGGCAAAACACCCCATCAACCCAGCCTGTGGACCCGCGCCGATGCGCTCAAAGTCCATGCGGACGACCCCACCACCACCCAGCCGCTGGTCAGTGCGAACTTCCCGGTATTGAGTGACGAGGTTTTTATCTGGGACACCATGCCGCTGCGTGATATCGACGGCAACATCACCTCCGTTGACGGCTGGTCGGTGATCTTCACCCTCACTGCGGATCGCCATCCGAACGACCCGCAATACCTCGATCAGAATGGTAACTACGACGTCATCCGCGACTGGAACGATCGCCATGGCCGGGCAAAGATGTACTACTGGTTCTCCCGCACCGGCAAAGACTGGAAACTCGGCGGCCGGGTAATGGCTGAAGGGGTTTCGCCCACCGTGCGCGAATGGGCTGGCACACCGATCCTGCTGAACGAACAAGGCGAAGTGGACCTGTACTACACCGCCGTCACGCCCGGCGCGACCATCGTCAAGGTGCGTGGCCGCGTGGTGACCACCGAGCACGGCGTCAGCCTGGTGGGCTTCGAGAAGGTCAAGCCGCTGTTCGAGGCGGACGGCAAGATGTACCAGACCGAAGCGCAAAACGCCTTCTGGGGCTTTCGCGATCCATGGCCATTCCGCGACCCGAAAGACGGCAAGCTGTACATGCTGTTCGAAGGCAACGTGGCCGGCGAGCGCGGTTCGCACAAGGTCGGTAAAGCCGAAATCGGCGACGTGCCACCCGGCTATGAAGAGGTCGGCAACTCGCGCTTCCAGACCGCCTGCGTCGGGATCGCCGTGGCCCGCGACGAAGACGGCGACGACTGGGAAATGCTCCCACCGCTGCTGACCGCGGTCGGCGTCAACGACCAGACCGAACGCCCGCACTTCGTGTTCCAGGACGGCAAGTACTACCTGTTCACCATCAGCCACACCTTCACCTACGCCGACGGTGTAACCGGCCCGGACGGGGTGTACGGTTTCGTCGCCGATTCGCTGTTCGGCCCGTATGTGCCGTTGAACGGCTCTGGCCTGGTACTGGGCAACCCGTCCTCCCAACCGTTCCAGACCTACTCGCACTGCGTCATGCCCAACGGCCTGGTGACCTCCTTTATCGACAGCGTACCGACTGACGACACCGGCACGCAGATCCGTATCGGGGGCACCGAGGCACCGACGGTGGGTATCAAGATCAAAGGGCAGCAAACGTTCGTAGTCGCCGAGTATGACTACGGCTACATCCCGCCGATGCTCGACGTCACGCTCAAGTAAACGGAGGCTGTAAGACAACGGGTTTGAATTCGATGACAAACCCGTAGTGGATAGCATCGAGATATCCCGTCTGATGCAACTTACCCCACCTCACTGGCTACAAGGATGTAGCCAGTGAGGTGGGGTGCGCGCTGTGCCCGTTGAAGGCCAGCGCCTCAAAGCCAGTCGTAGACGTCGATGCCGCTGAGAATGAGCGGGTGATTCATGAGGCTTAAGTCGATCAATTTCCAACGTTTTTGAAAGTGAATTGTTCTAAAAAGAAAACAATGAATTTTAATATATGGCCTTTTTATGAACAGTCCAAAGCTTTATCGTGTGAATCCTTCCTGCAATGCACGCACCTTTGACTAGTGAGAATCAAGACATGCCATTGATCAAAATCGACCTTATAGATGGGCGTTCTGATGACCAAGTAAAAACCTTGCTCGACGCTGCCCACTGCGCAGTCGTGGAGGCATTTCAAGTACCCGAAGGGGATCGGTATCAAATCGTCAACGAACATCGCCCAAGTAGATTGATTGTCAAAGATACAGGGCTCGGTATCGATCGAACGGACAATGTAGTGGTGATCACTGTGATCAGTCGTCCTAGGACTGAGGAATCCAAAGTCTTGTTCTATCAGTTGCTAGCGAAAGGCCTGCGGGAGAAATGTGGAATTGCCGCCTCCGAACTGGTGGTTTCAATAGTAACCAATACAGATGCGGACTGGAGCTTTGGTTATGGACGGGCACAATTTCTAACCGGGGAGCTTTGAGGCACTCAGTGGAGTCTGGCTCCGAGTTGGGCCCCAAAGGAGTATCCCACACGGCAATCCCGCGGTGCCCTTGATACCGCCTTGCGGATATTTTCTGCTATGCGCTCGCGCAGGGGCGCCTATGCTTCGCCTGGAAACCACCGTGACTCAGGATTATCGGTGCCAAATGTGACATCCACCCAAAGCGCAACGAGGCGGTTTGGAAAACCGAATCAAAGGTGTAATGCGGGCGTGGACTCGCGAACGCCATGGACAGAAGGAACCCGGACACGCAGCGCAATCAGCAACGCAGCCAGCAGCATCAGCATCGCTGCCGCTATGAATACGCCAGCGCTGCCACCGAGGCTGAACACTGCTCCGCCAGCGGCGGCGCCCGTGGCGATGGCGGACTGCACAGATGCCACCACCATGCCCCCGGCGCTTTCCGCCTGATCAGGTACCGCGCTGGCGACCCAGTTCGACCACGCTACCGGCACACCGCCGAAGGCCAAGCCCCATATTGCCAGCAGTACTGCCTGCATCGGCAACGAGGGTGGCAACAGCACCAACGCCAGTGCTGCAACCCCGACCAGCGCAGGCATTAACACCAGAGTGGCCAGCGGGTGGTGCTCCAGCAGCCTGCCAGCCAACAGCGTGCCGAAGAAGTTCGCCACACCGAACCCCAGCAACATCAGCGACAGCCCTTGCGGGCCGATGCCGGTAGTGCCTTCCAGGAATGGCCGAACATAGGTGAACATCGCAAAGTGACCGCTATGCACCAGCACACAACCGAACATCCCCATGGCGATGCCCGGGCGCTGCAACACTTCGAAAACGGTGCGCAGACGTGTCGGCCGGCGCGGCGCGAGGCGCGGCAAAGTCAATGACTGAAAAGCCAGGGTCACCATGCCTACCGCCGCCGCTGCAAAGAACGCACTGCGCCAGCCGTATAGCCCACCCAGATAGCTGCCCAGCGGCACGGCAACAACCGTCCCGATAGCAATCCCGCTGAAAATGATCGAAAGCGCCCGAGGCAACAAAGCACTCGGCACCAGGCGCATCGCCACCGCCGCAGCCATGCTCCAGAACCCGCCTAGGGCAATCCCCAGCAAGATGCGCATCAACAACAGCACCGCGAAGCTGGAGGAAACGGCGACCAGAAGATTGGAGGCAACCATCAGCGTTGAAAACCCCAGCAACACCCAACGTCGGTCGATACCGCGGGTCAGGCCTGGCGCCAACAAACCGGCGAACAGCGCTACCACTGCTGTCACCGTTACCGCCTGGCCAGCCAGTGCTTCGGACACTCCCAGATCAGTCGCCATCAGTGTTAACAAACTGGCCGGAAGGTACTCAGCGGTCAGTAATCCGAACACCCCCATTGCCAGCGAGAAGACCGCCATCCACGCGGGGGCCGCAGGCTCCGCCTCCGAGAAGGCGCCGGGATGGCGGTTGGATACGGCATTACATATACAGTCAGTCATTGCAGGGATCTCCAGTCTTCATTTCAAGCCGCAGTCTAGGCGCCGGAAACTGGATGATCTATGATCAAAAACCTCTACTTTTTGACTAAAACACCTGAACAATGTCTGCAAAACAGTTTGCTCTTTCCTCGGATCTCATCAACGAGCTGTTGCGCGGTATGCGCCTGCGTGGCGTCGAATACCGGCGTATACAAGCCAGTCCGAGTTTCGGTTTGGGCTTCGCTGAAAAACCTGGGCATGCCTGGTTCCATTTCATGGCGGTCGGCAATGCGGTGCTGCGAATGGCGGACGGCACCACCTACGCGCTGTCTGCCGGCAACGCCGTGTTCATCTCCCATGGCGCCGCCCATCAACTGTCTTCCCATGCGGACGCACCCGTTCAGGACATCGAACGCCTAGACCGCGTCCCCCTCGGTGACACCGTATGCGCGGTTGACACCGGAACCGATGCCAGCCCAACGCCGAGCACTATTTTGTTCAGTGGTTGCATGGAGTTTGAACTGGGCAGTATCCATGGCCTTGGCAAGCTGATGCCGGGCCTGATGTTGATTGATGCCGGCGGCCAGCGCTACCCTGGACTGGTGCCCATCCTGACCACCATGGAACGCGAGGTCAGCGCCGCACGTGTGGGCTTCGCCGGCATCCTCGCGCGGTTGGCCGACGTGGTGGCCGCCATGGTCGTTCGCGGCTGGGTAGAGTGCGCTTGCGGTAATGCCTCTGGCCTGGTCGCCGCCTTGCGCGATCCACGCTTGGCCGGTGCGCTGCTAGCGCTCCATCAACAACCGGGCCGCGACTGGACCGTTGCCCAGTTGGCAGAGCAATGCAATACCTCACGCTCAGCCTTCGCGGATCGCTTCCAGGTGACGATTGGCATGACGCCGCTGCGCTATGTCACCGAACTACGAATGCGGCTTGCAAGCCAGTGGCTGACCCTGGAAAGGCTGCCGATTGAAGAGGTAGCACAGCGCTTGGGCTATACATCCCAGGCCGCTTTCAGTCGCGCATTCAAACGCATTACGGGCAAGACACCGGGGTTAAGTCGCAAGGTGAGGCAGCCCGCTGTTACTTGAAGCTGAGCGCACGTAGTCGACGGTCTGTGCCTCTGAATCATTTAACGCCCGTTACGTCGAGGAATGGGTCACGGCAGTGCACAACCGACTAAAGGACTGTCAAGTATGACAGTAGACGCCTGCAACGCCTCATCTGAGAATGAACGCCACGCGGCGAGAATCCCCAGCCTCTGATACTGGGCCAGCACGTTTGCCGCCAGCACTCGATGAGGGGCTCAGTCATGGAGATCACTGAATGCCGTGCCGCAGACAACGTCATCTTGACACTAAAGCAGCCGATGAACGCGCGACGCACACGCCTGCTGTGCGGTTATCTGCGCCAGATCAATCCGCCGGCCGAGTATTTGATCCTGGTCGAGGAATGGACGGCGCAAGCCCATTACGTGCAGTTCAACCAAATTACAGGGTGCGTGCGTATGACCAAAAAACTGCGGCCACGCCCGGCCTGAGCATCCGCTCATGAACGTGCGTTCACGTAGCATCAGCGTAACGCTGGTGATCGGCGTGTTCACCACCATGGGGTGGTGCAGGCGGAACGCGGCCTCATTAAACCCTCGCAGACCTCAGCTGTTGATTGACCTCCACAGCAGCGGCGTGCCCAGCATTCGGCTGGAAATCAACAGCACTTGGCTGCTTCCATCGCAGGGGGGATATCTATGCCCAACGCTTTTCCTAATTGCTGCAACGCCTCACCCGGTACATTCGAAATACAAATGACACTGTCAACGGTGCGTGTCGAGCGGGTGGCGTGTCATCGGCTCATGCGTGGCCCGCGCGGGTTGGATGTGCACAATAGCTGCTGACGAAGGACGGCATGTGACGGAGCTTAGGGCGTATCAGGTGGCGCGCGTCGGCATCAGCGCGTAGTCTTTTCCCACCGCTCCCAAGACCGCACTTGCCCCCAGGTTAACCATGGCAGGCCGGACCCAAACCGTACGCTCCTCCAACCGCCGGATATGCCCACGGCGCAAATGCGCCCGTGGCGCGGCGTGAACCCCACCGCCTGCGGTCGCTCTCCCCCCGAGGAGCCTCGATCTGCAGGACCCGGTAGCTGAAGAAAGGTTGCTTCCCCTTCGCCACGCGTTTTTTATTTAACATTTTCGGTGCAGTGATCTCGGGCACCGTCACATTTGTCAGACCACTGTCCTGATCGGTGGTGTAGAGCTGGACGCGGCTTTGACCGGGGGAGTTATCGAACTGCAGGTGTCGATAGCCCCCGCTGCCGGTGGCATTGATGGGTAGGTCTTGGGCTTCCCAGCCGTCGGGGTGATGCATCAAAAAAAATTTTCTATCATCAACAAAATGGCCAAACCACTGCAGATACCAATAACAAAGCATATCAGCGGCCATGTTTGATCCACGAACCCGAACTTGGGGTTATCGCGCCAATCGCGCGCCCATGCGTCATCTGGGTCAATCGCATTCATTGCCTCAATTTCAGGCGGCCAGCAAGGAATACGACTCGTAGTCATCGCTAGCCAGCGACCAAGTGCAATGTAACTGTATGGGAGAGAAAAGACCAAAGAGATCCAAGGCCAACGCGCACATCCCGCAAACGTTCGCAAAACCGAAAAAAAGAAGCCTTCTTTTCTGTCATGAATAGGCAAGCAAATCGACGCATCAACATACGCCTGTGCCGCACCATCGTCACATTCCATATAGCGCCGAATGAACTCCCACAACTGCAGCACATTCTCCCGCCCACCCGCCAGCACATAGCCAAGTGAAAATGTTTGCAACACAGTATTACCATCCTCAGATAAAACATGCGCCCTCAAGTCGTAGGATTTACCAGCCGGCTGCGTCGTCGCCTCCCCAACAAAAACAAAAACACTATCCCAAGACGCCGTCAGCACACTCCCATTCTGACAAAATATATGAAGCTGCCTTGTCCTTCTATTTAAACGCATAGGATAATGAGTCCATCTAAAACACTCACTTCGGACAAGCCAGCGTATCCCAATCGCTATGACCAGTAATAGAGGAAAAAAATCAACCATAACACCCAACTGATCCAGTTCTCATCATCACCGATCGGAGGCCATAAGAAATATACCGCCCAATAAAAATAAATAGCTGTAGGAAATAATGCCAGCGCGCCCACCAAACCCAGCCAGACATTAAAGCCTTTACCTGCATACCAGCGATCCACCACCTCTAGGTAAGTAGAATTAAGTTTGATTACTGACAAAAAATTATTCGGATCTACATCTATGGAGCGTGACACATCCAACTTCTTTTTACGCTCCTCATCGTGCAACGGACGATTTACTGGATAGCGCAGCTTGCCAAATTCGAGACCTGTATAATCCATATCAACTCCTTAACGCTACTTGCAACTCAGCCATCTGCACTTCGTTACTTGAATAGCGAAAACCAACAAGCTTTCCGAATCTGCGGCTCGCGCTTCAGCGACGGCTTCGCACTCGGCGGTTTTGGCGTCGAACTGCGCCAGCACTGCGTCCGCTTCATTCATGTCAAGTTGATCAAACAGCTTAAGCGCCTGCTCACCGGCACGCTGTCTATGCAGCTCATCCAACGGGGAATGCCCTATCAAACCTCGGAGCGCTCCTGATGACCGGCAGCCGGCCGCCATCCCTTACGCTCAGGCATAGGCGTTTCGCTTCGTTCTTTCAGGGTATTGGCCCGTAGGTTGGCGCCAATAATCGGACCGAAGTCTTCCGCGGTCGTAAGCTTGGGAATGGGTTTGCCAGGTTGGCCGGCTTCTTGGATCTCTTTGGGCCAACGTGGCGCCCAACACAGCAGTAAAGAAATCCAATGACACAGGGCATGCAGCACGATCAGGGGCGAGAGTAAGGTGCCCGTGATCAACGCGGTAATCTTTCCACCGTTGCGCCAGAAACCGGACATGAAACGAAGGGTTGCTCGAATCGGCTCGATTGGGGTGGGTCTCAGAGTGAGCAACCTTTTCGGCTTGGGAACGGCTTGTGGACCCTCCTCCATATACCGGCGGATGAACTCCCAGAAACCAACCAGTTCCTGATTACCGTGCATAGGCCGCCCTAACATGAGCAATTCATCGTAACCAGCCCCGGAATGATCGGAAAGGAAGCCTAAGATCAAAAAACCGCTGGCCCCGATAAAATCAGGATCCTCTGGATTGATCACTGGGACCACTGCGCCCCACGGCAACGTGACGAGCCCTCCTGCGTAATCTGGGCGATTCACATAGACCTGCCGAGTTTTGCGATTGAAACGCGCGATTAAATGTCGCTGAGTAAACAACTCGACACGAATCCATTTCCAAGTGTGTTTCCAAAGAAGGTAATTCATCACGAACCAAAGACTGATAATTGAGACACCAAAAAACCACCCATCAAGACCTACAGATTTTTCAGTATTAAAGTCTGAAACAAGAACACCTATGACCGTCCAAACAAAGCCATAAAACATGTAAGAGTTCAGCCCAATGGATAATGCCAGGAAGGCGAATGCAATCAGCCCTCGCTTCTCCTCTTGGAAAGCTGCGCGCACATCAATGTAATTTTCACCAAACTCATATAATGAGCCCGCATCAGTAGGGACATCACTAGCTGACTCATAAACCCCCCATAGTTTTGCATTTTCATCCAAGCGCGTCGCAATCGACGAAGCTACCCCTTCGCTTGTGGCGGCGTCCTTTTTCCAATGCTCTCGCGCTTCTGGATCTTCTGTTTTTACAGACCACATCATACGCTCAAATAAAAACATCATTCACCAACCATACTAGTGAAGGCAGACTCCAAACCTACAACTTCTTCAGCCTGGCCCTTAAACCCTTTAGTTTTTTTACTTTTCCGAAATACGGACTTTTCACACCACGCTTCAATAGCCGCTGGCTCAAATAACCATATTGCCCCACCAATAATCAATGCGATCCAAGCAAGTCGAGCTAATCCCGCCCGCATCACAAGTAGCGCTCGCTCCGCCGCCAAACGCGCCGCTACCACCTCAAGGACCTTAAGGAGTTCCAAAGTAATAGCATTACCGGTTCTAGCTATTAACATTCGTAAATACGGACCACTTCCAGATATCGCAATTCCTAGAGAAAGAAATGCAACTCCGAATGTGGCAGCTCCTTTAACACCGTATGCGAACGCTAACGAAAACCGCTTTTTGTGAATTTGATCGACAGCAGTGCTCACATCTAGCGAACCACCAATCACACCACCAATCGCGCCCAAAAAACCACCGTACAACTTCAATCCACCGCCCCAACTGGCCGCTATTCTTCCCGTTGCCGTGGCAGCCCCATATTTCTTACTGGTCCACTCCGCCCCGGTATGCATCAAATCCAGCGCGACGGCGGTGGTCGCCAGTGCTGCCGCGACAAATTCCGCCTTCTGCTTGTTGCCATCCGGCATCGCCTGGGCCTTGTTGTAGAGCTGAAACGCTTCGTACAGTCCCACAATCACCCCGATCCGCAAGGCATAAAAGTTGCCCACCTTGCCGGACTCCAACTCTGCCTGAACCGAAGCGCGCACCCGCACCTGCAACTCCGCACGCACCCGGTCAATGCTCTTTGGTGTCTTGGCCTCGGCCAGTTCCTCCAGGCGCAACTGCGGTGCCAATTTGCCCAGGCGCCAACTCACGGCGGTGGTCAGTACATGGGCCATGGCCTTATCAACACTATTTGGTGAACCGTAGGTGAATACGCCTTTGGCCAACTGCGCGTACCAGCCCATCAGAACGCCCATCTGCGAACGGGCCAGCCAGTCCATGGGCGCGAGTTTTTCGCCATCGGCCAGGACTTTGTTGGCTTTTTCGAAGGTATTGATGATGCTTTTACCGCGCTTGATTTCCTTGATCGCGATGGCAGCAATGTCCTTGAGCGGCAGACTGGCGAACAGTGATTTACTTTCGGTCAAACCGACCCGTGTGTGTTCGATGAGGTCCTGCTGATTCAAGGCATAACCGCGCCAGAACAGGTTGCCTTCGGCGATTTGCGTGTCTTCCCACCACTGCGCCAGCAGGGCTTGGCCCGGTGGGCACGCTTCCATGCCCAAGGTGCACAGCGCGGCCTGGATCGCGAACGCCCAGCCACATCGCAGGTCCTGTGGGTCATAGGCGTACAAGGCGTTAAGCAGGTAGGTGCTCTGCAAGACGATTAAATGCTCTGCGGCTCGCGCTTCAGCGACGGCTTCGCACTCGGCGGTTTTGGCGTCGAACTGCGCCAGTACTGAGTCCGCCTCATTCATGTCAAGTTGATCAAACAGCTTAAGCGCCTGCTCACCGGCACGTTGTTTGCGCTGGGCGATCGTCTCCTCGCCTATTTGCTGACGAGTCATAGCCTTGCCTGTCTCGCGCATGCTTTCACGCGCCGCGACGCCAGGATCGGGGTAACGCTGTTGGGCCTCTGCGCGGACTTTTACCATCTCCGCATACAGTTCGACTTCAGTCATTCTCAGACTGGCGCGGTTGCGTGCTCGGACGATGTAGTCTTCACGCGCTTCCTTGTTGGTGTCCGGAAACAGGCCTTGCAATGTGTCTTCGGTATGACTGGTGTAGGCCCAATCATCGATGCTTTCATCGGCTTTTTTAATCCGGTGTTCACGGATTCCCTCGCGTACATCCTTGAGCCGCAACGCAACCTGAACACGCCAGTGATTGGTGGCGCCGTCCTGCTCTTCATTCAGCCAGGGCTCCGCCCCTTCGAGCGCCGCATTACGCCAGGCGTTCAGCTCCTGGGTCACACCGATCGCATCACGTAGCACCAGGGCAGCGCCTTGGTCTCGCTCCAGCGCATCCCGCAATGCTACAAGACGGATATGTGATGAGATCAGACGCCCACTGTCCAATGCATCCGATGGACACAGTGGTGGATAGGCCTGTTGACTCAGTGCATTGAGCAGGGCCGGAGAACGTGCGGCCAACTGCGTCGGCGCAGCGTCCTGAGTCGCCGCCGTAGCGGTGATGCCCAACGCTTTATATTCCAGTACCCATTGGGCCAAGGCCTGCGGCTCAAGGCTGAAGGGTTGGTGACGGTTGCCGTTAACCCAGTCCGCAGGGCTGAAGTACTGCATTTTCTCTTCGTTTGAAAATGCCGCCGCGGACTGTTCGTACTCATCCAGCTTGGCTTTGGACAAGGGGTCAGGCGTGTACAGCCAATAGGTGTTGTTGACCTCTTCCGGCTTTTCAATACTGACCGCCGAGGTCGAGGGCGCGTTAGCATCTCGGGAGCAACTGAACGTCAGGCTTGGGGCGGGTGGGTAGAGCGGGGCGAATTGATAGAGCCGCGCATCGTCAGTGACAAAATACGACTGCCAGGTCTTCAGGCCGTTACGCTCGACCAGCACATACAGGTAACTCTTGCGCAGCATCCGCGCACTGAAGCGCACTTGGGGGAAGTCAAACGACTCGCCCAGCGCCACCACCGCGACCTTGTCCAACAACATCGGGCTGTCGCTACAAAAAGCCGAATGCCTCAGCGGGAAAATCAGCAACCCCTGCTTGTTGCAAAAATTGCACTTGCCAGGCCTACACGGCACCATTGAGTTTTGACTCGCGTTGATTATTGGATTGCTCATAGCAAGATCATCCAATGAGTGGCCTGACCGATACTTGGGTAATGCGCCTGTATCCGCACGCACCTGAAGTTTTTCGCCAGGAAAGTGGCCACCTTGGATTTGCTCACTATCGCCCCCTCTAATCCATTCAAAAAAGCTCGCAACTGGCACATTGAAGGGCTGGAGAAACTAGCCTGCATGAGCGTGCTCCATTTCATGTTTGAGACGTAGAAGTTCATCGCCACTCACCGACCCCATCGCCTCCCCAAAGGTAGATCCCACTTTTCGAGCGTCCTCCAGTACCTGACGAATTCGAGAGTGCTGGTCAAAACTGCGATGCAACCAAACTCCGAAAACTGCGTAAGTGGCTTGCTCCACTTGTCCCTTGAAGCCTTGTTCAACCGCGCGCCGGACTAAAAGAGTTATTTGTGTGATCCAGTCAGGCTCATAGGCACAACCCAACGTCCGGAGCATATGAACTGCCGAGTTCACCACTTCAATCTGCTTTAATGCTGACCACTGTTCGGCATTAGCCAGGAACGGTGCTCGACTTATTGGTGCAAGTGAGGGATATACCGTTTGCTGCAGCTGCGCCCCTTCATCCAAATAGATCCACTGCTCGACACCGCTCTCGAGTTGCATCAACTGCGGCTTATCGAAGACAACAGGAAGTTGTGCCATCACTCGAGGATCATAGAACCGCAGTCGGGCCGTACCGCTGCCGTGGAGCAGCTTGAGCTTTGAACTCAGCAGGCTGGCCAACGGCTGGGGGGACAGCGAGGAAGATAGCCATCCAGCCACCTGCCGTAGGCGACAGTCAGAAGTCATCGTTTGCTGTATTGCTAGGTCAACGCTAGCGTCCAACAAATCATCGTGACGCCCTTCTAATCTCACCAGTACCGGTGCTTTTTGAGGTTGCTCAGCAAAGTCGGAATGTTTCAAATACGCCATATTGTCTTGCGCCCGCTCCCGCACAACTTGATCCAATGCATGAGGACGCGCCATATCCAGCAATACGTAGGTGTTGGGGTATGAAGCCACCTTGTTAAACAGCAGGTCCTTGATCCCGCTGATCTCTGTTTCGTTCACAGAGGCCTCCCTTTCCCTAAACAACAGATGCACCCGACATGTCCGCTTCGCTATTTTTGAACTCGCAACCCGTGAACCGCCCTTTGTTCAACACTGCTGGATTAGGAGCACCATTCTTCGGGCCCGTTAAGGCGTGCCGCTGCGCCTTGAACGTCACCGTCCCCGGCGCATGAATCTCAATGTTGCCCCCCACCAGCCGAACGGTCGCGCCCTGCACACTCAACAGCACCTGCTCTTTGCCCTGTACAAGCCCGTTGCCCTGGGTGCTGACCAGGCGAATGTTCTGTTGTGCCGCCATGCGGATCTTGTCGCTCTGCGCTTGCACGCTGACCGCGCCGCTGGCGGCGTGCAGGGCGATGCCGGTGTTCGCAATGGGGCGACTGTCGCCCCCTGCGCCACGGGTAAACAGCATCAGGCCTTGAGCCGCGAGAAAGGCGGTGTGGCCTTGGGCGGTGAAGTTGATGTCCGCGCCGGCGTTGAGTAGGCATTGAGTACCCGTCGCCCAGATCTGGTGCTTGGGGGTCAAACTGAGCACGCCCGCTTGGCCATAGAGCGCGAGCAGCGGCTTGCTCCACGCCGCCACTTGCCCCTCGCCACCGCCAATGCCCGTGCCTGACGCGGTTCCCTGTTGTGTCGCCTTCAGACTTTCCTGGCTGTTCTGCAGGGCTTCACTGGTGGGCAACTGCTTGCCGTCGCTGGCTAGCCCGGCCTTCTGCTGTCTGGCGTTGTCGGCCAATTGATCCACTTGGCCTTGGGCTTTTTCCAGCTCGGCCAACAGACCCTTGGCCTGCATTTGCTGGTCAGCCGGCTCCGTCGTCAGCAATAGCCCGGTACCGGCACGCAATGCACCTTGGGCCTGGGTGTGCAGTTCGACGCCATAGCCTCGGTCAGCCAGGCGTTGGTTGTCTTTGTTCTGTTTGAGGTGCCCTAACGTCAGACCACTGTCTTGATCGGTGGTGTAGAGCTGGACGCGGCTTTGCCCTGGGGTGTCGTCGAACTGCAGGTGTCGATAGCCGCCGCTGCCGGTGGCGCTGGTGGACAGGTCCTGGGTTTTCCAGCCACTGAGTACCCCGGCGTGTTGGTTGCCGGGAAACCACGCCGGTGCGTTGCCGGTACTGCCGGAGGCACCGCCTGCGATCTGGTTATGCGCCGCTTCGGCCTGGCCCCGGCCGTTGTACAGCGAGCCGATGACCACGGGGCGGTCGATCTGCCCTTCGAGGAACTCCACCAGCACCTCCTGCCCGACCCGGGGCACCCAGGCACTCCCCCAATTGCCACCGGCCTGGGTCGCGGCCACGCGCACCCAAGTGCCAACACGGGCGTCTGCCGGCGCATTGTCGGTCGCACGAGGATGGGGGCGATGGCTGGATGAGCGTTCACCGCGCTGCCAGTGGAATTGCACCTTGATGCGTTGGTCGCGATCGGTCATCACGGGGCCTCCGTCGCCGATCACAATGGCGCTCTGCGCACCGTGGACGGTTGGGATGGGATGCAGGCGGCGTCCGTGACCGTCTTGGGTTTGCGGTCGATAAGGGTGACTGGCGGGGATGAGTGTGAAGTGGTTGCAATACACCGCCTCCGGCTGGTCGGGCACAGGCCCCAGCCCTGCCAGTACCGCCGCTTGCAGCTGAGCATCCAGGTTATTGCGGGCCTGATGGTGCACCCGTATGCACAGCATGGGTTCGTCCGCCTGCACGCTGTCGTGGTTACTCAGGCATAGAGTGGCCCCTGGTGCCAAACGTCGCCATGTCCCCAGGCTGTGCACTTGGCGACGCGCAACCTGCTGAGCATTCAGGTGCTGGCGTGCACGCTGCTCACCCTGGGCTGTGTCCGTCCAGGCATAAGGGCCGGCGGTGTCCTGGTCCACACATCCACTGATGCCGGTGTCGCCCTGAGCGTGTCCTGACAACAATGAATTGCTGCGGTAGTCCCAGCTTTGGCGCTGTACCTGCCCCACCATCCAGCGGTGCTCTTCCGCCCATTGCTGAACACTGTCCTCTGCCTCGGTGGCGTCGCTGCGATGAAAGCGCACGGATACCGGCGCATTCGGCGCCAGTTTGCGGTTGCTGTCGGTCAGCACCAAGGTATGACTGCCCAAGTTCGGGGCCTGGGCATCACCCAGATGCTCAAAGTGATAGGCAATGCCCTCCTCCGCCAGCAGCCGCTGCACAAACGCCAGGTCACTTTCCTGGTATTGAGTCGTCAGGCTGCGCTTGCGGTACACGCCCGGATCCTCCAGGGCCCAGCGCCACTGCGGCTGAATCACGCCCTTGCTATAGAAACCGAAAATTTGCTCGAAAATCTCCATCACGGTCAGGTCATGAAAGGCGTAGCTGTCTTGCCGGTGTCGCAACAGGCTCAACCATGGCTCGATCCGTAACTGATAACGGGCCAACCCACCATTGCTGCCGACGCGTGTGCATTGGCTGACATGCCCGTGAAAAGGCCGCAAGTCCGTGCGCGAGTCAGCACACTGCAACTGCACCAACACCGGTGCGCCGACCAGTTGTTCAATGGGCAAACGCCCGTCCGCGGACAAGGCACTCAGTTGCAAGCAGTACCCTTGCTGGTCTAGCGCCTCCCAGCCGTCGAGGTATTCGGCGACCAGCGTGTCTGCGCCCAAGGGGGTGTGCAGTTGCAAAAGGCGCTGCTGTTGCGTCAATGCGGTAGAGAACGTCACAGGTCATCCTTCCCGGCGGTGTTCATTTGATCTGGTAGGTAAAGCCGCGCTTATTAGCGCCGACTTTGATTCGCGACAAGGTCTGCCTATCGGCCATTCGTGCCAGGACGGCGTCGGCGATTTCAGGCAGCAGGCTGCCATTGATGATCTGGTCAACGGCACGGGCGCCGATGTCGACTTCAGTGCAACGCACCAGCAGTGACTCCACCAGCGCATCGTCGTAATGAAACTCGGCCTGGTGATTGGCTTCGACACGGCGACCAACGCGGTCCAGCTTCAAACGGATAATCGCGGCCAGCGAGTCATCATTGATCGGGTAGTAAGGCACAACGTCCATGCGGCCGAGAAAGGCCGGCTTGAAGGTCTTGTATAGCGTGGGGCGGATCAGCTCCGACAACTGTTTGACACCCGGCAGTTCATCGGGCGTTTTGTTGAGGCACGCCTGCATGATCAACGACGAGGCGGTATTGCTGGTAAGGATGATCAATGTGTTACGAAAGTCGATTTCACGCCCTTCGGCGTCGTCCAGCACACCTTTATCAAACACTTGGTAGAACAGCTCCAACACATCCGGATGGGCCTTTTCCACTTCATCCAGCAGCACCACGCTGTAGGGCGCGCGCCGCACGGCTTCAGTCAATTGCCCGCCTTCGCCGTAACCGACATAGCCAGGGGGCGAGCCTTTGAGGCCTGAGACGCTGTGGGCTTCCTGGTATTCGCTCATGTTGAAGGTGATCAGCTTGCGCTCACCGCCGTACAACGCATCGGCCAGAGCCAGGGCGGTTTCCGTCTTGCCAACGCCGGAAGGTCCGACGAACAGAAATACGCCCTTGGGCTTGTCCGGGTCCTCAAGATAAGCGCGGGCAGTGCGCACTCGCTGTGCGATAGAGGCCAAGGCATGGGGCTGACCGATGACCCGGGCCTGCAGCACATCACCCAAGGTGCGAACCGTACGAATTTCATCTTTGACCATTTTGCCCAAGGGTATGCCAGTCCACGCGGACACCACTTGGGCAATGACATTGGCGTCAACTTGCAACGGCAGTAAGGGGGTCTCCCCTTGCACCTTGGCCAAGGCGTCCATCGCTCGGGCTAATTCCAAGCGCTGCGGTGGCATGGGAGCTTTTTTACGCGCTGCCGTCAACGCATTGGCCGACGGCATTCCCTCCTCCAACTCGCCACGCAGTTGCGCAATACGTTGGACCAACACTGACTCTTGCTGCCACAGCGTAGTGGCCTCATCTAACTGTTGAGTCAGTGTCGCGGAGTGGGCTTGCAGTTCGTTCAAGTGTTTTTCGTGCTGACCGCCACTGGCGAGTTCTCGGCTCAATGCCTGCCGCTGGACCTCCAGTTGCTCTAGCTGTTTTTGAAGGTCAGCAATCATTGCGGGCCGAACACCTTGGCTCAAGGCAACTCGTGAACAGGCCGTGTCCAACACGCTGACGGCCTTGTCCGGCAGTTGCCGGGCGCTGATATAGCGGTGCGACAAGCGCACTGCCTCAGTGACCGCCTCATCCAGCACGCGGACGTTGAAGTGTTGCTCCATCAGGGGCACCAACGCCCGTAACATAGCCGCTGCTACCGACTCGGACGGCTCATCGACCTTGACCATCTGGAAACGACGGGTCAGAGCGGCGTCTTTTTCAAAGTATTTTTTGTACTCAGACCACGTGGTAGCCGCCAAGGTACGCAGCTCACCTCGCGCCAGGGCCGGCTTGAGCAAGTTGGCGGCATCGTTCTGCCCGGCGGTGCCGCCGGCGCCGATCAGCGTGTGGGCTTCATCGATAAACAGAATGATGGGGATCGGGTGCTTTTTTACTTCCTCAATCACGTTCTTCAGGCGCAGCTCAAACTCGCCTTTCACGCTGGCGCCAGCCTGTAACAAGCCCATGTCCAAGGCCAACAACTCAACACCCACCAATGCGCTGGGCACATCCTCGGAGACGATGGCGTGCGCCAATCCTTCGGCAACCGCCGTTTTGCCGACGCCAGCTTCACCGGTGAGGATCGGGTTGTTTTGCCGGCGGCGCATGAGGATGTCGATCACCTGGCGAATTTCCATCTCGCGCCCGATCACCGGATCCAGATGGCCGTCACGGGCGCGCTGCGTCAGGCTGGTAGTGAACTGATCCAGAGCGGGTGTTTTTACCTGTACAGTGACACCTTCATCGGCACCGGGTATGCAGGCCACATCGCTGACGTGATCCAACTCCTGAGAGCCTTCTGTGAAGCGGTCAAAATGAGCCTTGAGGTCCTCTGGCGACAACTTCGCCAGAATGGTAGAGCTGCGGGTCGCCCTTTGCGCCAAGGCCGGTTGGGTCAGCAATGCCAACAGCAGATGACCGCTGCGAATAGCGCCGTCCTGTGCCTCAAGAGAAGCAATCAGCCATGCACTCTCCAGCCATACCGGCAGTTGTGTCGAGAACACTGGGGTGCGCGTACTGCCGTCGCGTAACGTGTCCAACTCCTTGCTGAGTTCCGATTCCAGTGTCTCCTGGCTCAAGCCACTGCGCTTCATGATGACTGAGACGTCACTGTGGCGCTGCTCCAGCAAGGCCAACAGCAGGTGTTCAACCTCCACCTCAAAATGCCCACGCGCCCGGCAACGGCTGACGGCCTGTTCGGCGGCTTGACGGCACGTGGAGTTCAGTTTGGAGATCAGTGTTTTCAGTGAAGTGCTCATCCTGCGTCCTTGAGAAAAGTCGTGGTCAAACCGCCAGCGTTGATCCAGGGGTTAATGCAATGTGGTGATGCGGTAACGGACGTCGGTCCGATTCATGGATTGGTGCTCGGTAACCAGAAAAGCATCCCAGCCCAGTCGCCTGCTGCCCGATGGCGACTGGGCTACCCCACCCACCTGGTCAGCCTGCAATATCAGGCGAACCTCAAACTCCAGGCTGCTGCCCGCCATCAACGTCAGCCATGTTGCCAGCGCCTTCGCGCCGTTCGCACCGGGCAAAAAGTCATCAAACGTTTCGCGCAGCAGCGGCCCGATCCATAAGCGCACGCGTAAATCACGCTGCCAGACCCGGCCACCGACCAACGCATTACGCCCCAACGTCAAGCCAGGGGCGCCGAGGTGGGAACGCTGACTCACCGGCACCGAATGCCAGCCGCCGACAAACTGTTCGATTAGTACAGGCACCTGAAAATATTCGCTGAGCACGCGCTGTAAATAAGCCGCCGACAACGGACGATGACCTATGGCACCGCTGTAGAACCCGAACGCCTGGTCGCAGACACCGCCCGACGCCGGATCATTGGAAAGGGAGCGTTGAGTCAACCCGGACAGCGCTTGGGTCAGCGGCAAAAAACGCCCCTGACGGTCCAATTCGTATTGCAAGGCGAGCCGATACTTCTTCCAGGCGCCGTAGAACAACGCCGTGGCGCGATTGCTGAAGATGTCCAGAAACGCTCGCGCTGCCCGATCACGATGGACGGCCTCCCGCTCCCCCAGGCGTTCGGTGTAGGACAACGGTAAAGCCCCCTGCCCGCCCAACAAGCCAAAGAACGCCGGCGTGAGTGACACCGAATCCAGATGACCCTGAAAATACGCCTGCCAACGCTCCACCCGTTCCAGCCCCTGCTCGGGGAGATCCGCCAACATCTCCATCCGTTCAATTTCACTGGCGGGAAACCCCAAGGTCAGGGTGTTATGAAATTGCAGACGCTTACCCACTACCTCGCCGGGGCGCTCACCCTGGCCAATAAACAGATGTTCCAACACCCGAACCGCCTGGAAAAACTCATAGCGGTAAGGGTGTTCGACCATCTGCGCAATCACACCAGTATCGAGTCGCCGCTTCGGGGTTGGCATCGAAGGACCTCCTCACCGCTGTGTTTGGATATCAGCACCAACTGCGTGAAGCTATTGGCGTGGACGTAAAGCCCAAAGAAGTGATCTACCACCTGGGCAAAGATATGCAGGCCGATACCGACAAAGCTCTCCTCATCAATCACCAGGCGTATTTCAGTGCCCCGCGCCACGCTGGCGAAGTATTTGCCTGGCAACCAGGCGGTAGCCGGGCGATGGCTCAACTCGTGAATACCTTCGATTTGCCGGGCCGTCGTGGCTGAGCGTTGCAAGTCGTACAGTTTGAGCATCTCGCGCAAGGCGGCGGCTCCGCCCTCAACCAGCGACAAGTGATTGAGCGACAGATGGGAAATCAAGCGCCATTGCGCTCCGCGATCACAAGCAAAACGCACCGCCGCTGTTGGCTTTCGCAACAACGAAATACGCTGCGCTAGGGATCCACCGGGCATTCGTAGATCGCCACTCGGCACGCCGTAAGCAAGTTGCTCAGGGAGGTTACGGTTACTGCACGTGAGCTCCAGGCTTAACGACGAACTGCCTGGTGAGATGGGGTCCATGTCGGGATCGACGATGGTCAATTGCAGTTCATGGCCAGGGCTTTTACGCGCGAGATCTTCATCACGGTGCGCTACCCAATAGAGGGCATTGCGCTCCAGACATTCGCCATGGTGCAAGGAATAAAAGGGCCGAATTTCGCTAACTGAATTACCACCCGCTGTTTCGGTGGCACGCGTCACCGATTCGATGGCATGCACCTCAAACGCAGAGGCCGCTTGCTGATCGCCAACTACGTTGTATGAAACGGCCTGGTGCGACACCAATATTGGTCGCGCGCGCTGTCGAAACAGGTTTACCACTGGCGTGCAGTGCAAGCGTATGTTGGCTGCCGACAGCCCCTCCAGCAAGCGCGAAGCGGTCGAACCTGGGAGCACGTCGCCGAGCAATAAATGCAACGTGAAGCGCCGGCCTTGGGCGCCGTTCAAATCACAATCAAAGAAGCCAAATTTCTCTGGAAATGCGAAAAACTCCGTGAGCAACCGATAGGCCGGATGCGCACGCGCCGGCCAGTCAATCAGCGCCTCGTGCTCGGCAAAACCGACACTCTTCATCGGTGACGCGGGGAGTGCCTGCCATTGCCCGCTATCACCCGATTCCAGATAGGCCTTCACGACATTCAGCGCCAGCACATCCCGCAACACCGCGCAAAACGAAGGCTCACCGTCGATAAACAAACGAACATGGTCCAGCCCCAGTGCTTGGATGCAGGCATGCGAAGACAGAAGTTCGAAGGTTATCGAGAGCTGAGCGCTGGCCTGGAGCGGCAACTGCACAGCACGGGGCGCCTGAACCAAGGGACTGAAGCGCGCCGAAGCGATCCGCAAGGGGGCCAAAATCACGTTGTAGACCGTGCGAAACCGGCACTCGACCCCGCGTACAGGGCGGGAAAGCAGCTCAGTGCCGCGCGGCAATGTCACGCATTCGGACAATGTCCCTGCACCACTCCCCAGGTCGAACTCGGTAATCGAGCAAGCCGGGAACGGGCGTAAGTAGTGGGGGTACAGCACTTGCAACAATGCTTCGGTAAATTCTGGGTAATCGTCCTCGATCTTTTTCGAGATGCGTGCGCCCATCAGTGCGAACGACTGAATCATGCGCTCAACATGGGGATCTTCACTGACATCTCCGGCCAGCAGCAACCGCCCGGCGATTTTCGGATAGCGCTCAGAAAATTGGCGAGAGTAACTGCGCAAAAAAGCAAGTTCGCGCTCGTAAAACGGCAGAAGGTCGTCCATGGACATTTATTCACTCACCGCCAGGCGTCGGGTTTTACTGACGCGATACTGCAACGTACTGGGCTGCAGCAATGCATCGAAGCTGACTGGTTCGCGTGCGGGATGAACAATGAGCATGGCACTGATCGAGAAGCGTAAGCCGCCTGCCGAACGTCGGTGTTGATCCAGCGATACCCGAATGTCCTTCAAGCGCGTCTCATGCAGAGAGATGGTTTTTTCCAACGCCGTGCAGATAAAGGCACGGTCCACGGAACTGGCCAAACTGCGGCTTGAGACATCACGCAAGCCATAGGTCATCAGTGACATCTGGCAATGTGGGAACGCCTTTAAAACGTCCTCCTCAATGACCAGGCGACTGTTGAGCAAGGCCTCGACATCCAGCGCAACGGACTCCTTGAACTGCTCCAGCGTGTGCCGGGTAAATTTGCCCTGGGCAACGCTATGCGGCGCCTCATCGAAGAGCTTTTCCAGCAGGCTAAGTTCGTATCCTTTCACGCAGAAGTCGTCCTTTGACTCGGGAAATATTCACCCAAAGCCATACAGAAAATGTTCAGAAAAATAGTTCGAGGCCATGACCACGTCATGGCCCGACTTAACGCATCAATCAGACCGCGAACGACTTGTCGTTCTTGGTCAAACTCCAAGCGCCTTGAGTGTTGCCCTGCTGGCCGCCACCACTGGCTTTCTGGGTGTAACGCCATTGCACGGCGGCGTACTTCAACTTGAAGGTTTCCATAGGCTCCTGGCCCGCCACAACTTTGGGCGCGATGCTGGCTACCACGGCGTTTTTCAGATCGATCGCCAAGTACTTCACTCGTTGACCTTCACCGTCGCGCTTAAAGAACTCAATGGTGATTTCTTTGAAGGTGGTACCACTCGACGCTGCCTCATACAGCTGCGGACTGGTGACATCCATCGTCTTGGTGAACTCCATTGCATCGTGTTCGCAACGTTCGGCCGTGTTGCCACCGGTTGCAGACGCCGTTGACGATTTTGGCTGGCGGATTTCATGCACCCAGGAATCGATTTCCAACCAATCCGCGTGGTCCTTATCCAGGGACTCACCCTTCACATCCGGCTGTCCAATTTTGAGGTAGATGTCTTTCATTTACTTCGTCCTTTTTTAGGGAGGGTTGGTGTAGCAATCACTCTATGCCTTAACGCCCGCGGGCAGCTCAGCGACCAGGCGCAGAGACACCGACAGTTCGTCAAGTTGGTAATGGGGACGCAGGAACGCCACGGCGCGGAATACGCCAGGACGACCGGGCACTTCGGAGACCTGAATAGACGCTTCACGCAAGGGATATTGGGCTTTGGCCTCTTGGCTCGCGTTGTCATTGAGCAGCACGTATTGGCTGATCCAGGTGTTCAGAAAGGTTGAAACGCTGGACACCGATGCAAAGCTACCAATCTTGTCGCGCATCATCGACTTGAGGTAGTGAGCAATCCGCGACACGGCGAAGATGTACTGCAGTTGCGAGGACAGCAGCGCGTTGGCGTTTGCCGCGTCTGTGTTGTACTTACGCGGCTTTTGCAATGACTGCGCGCCAAAAAAAGCCGCGTAATCGGTGTTCTTGCAATGCACCAGGGAAATAAAGCCCAGATCGCTGAGTTCTTTTTCACGACGGTCAGTGATGGCCACTTCAGTCGGGCACTTGAGCGCCACTTCACCATCATCGGTGTTGAAGGTATGAGTCGGCAGCCCTTCCACCAGACCACCACCCTCAACACCTCGAATAGCGGCACACCATCCGAAGTTCTCAAACGCTTGCGTAAGACGCACCCCATGGGTATAAGCAGCGTTACACCATAGGTATCGGGAGTGGTCGCGACCGTCTACATCCTCAACGAACGGGAAGCTGTCAATGGTGATACCATCAATAGGGTTGTACGGTAGGCGCCCCAGGAAGCGCGGCAACGCCAAGCCCACATAGCGCGCATCTTCAGAGTCGCGCAAGGATTTCCACTTGGCGTATTCAACCGTATCAAACACCTTGGCCATATCGCGCGGGCGGCCCAGGTCGGCAAAGCTCTCCAGGCCAAGCAGTTCAGGCGCAGGCGCCGTTATGAATGGCGCGTGGGCGGCAGCCGCGACATGGGACATTTGCTCAAGGAAGTACAGGTCTTCTGGCTGACGGGTGATCGCATAGTCACCAATCAATGCACCAAACGGTGCACCACCAAAGGTGCCAAACTCTTCCTCGTAGATCTTCTTGAACAGTGAGCTTTGGTCGAACTCCAATGCAGCTTTGAAGTCGCGCATCAGCTCTTTTTTCGATGCGTTGAAGACCTTGATTTTGATCATGGCCCCGGTAGTCGACTCAGTCACCAAATGGTGCAAGCCGCGCCAGCTGGATTCGAGCTTCTGAAATTCTGCGGCATGCATGACCAGCGAAAGCTGTTCCGAGAGCATCCGATCCAGCTCGGCAATACGGGCATCGAGGCTACGGGCAAGGTTCTCCGACACTACAACAGTCCCCTGCATGACCTCAGCTACCAACTCGGCGATCAGGTCACGTGCACGGAGGTGCTCCGATTCGGACTTGGCGATCTTGCTTTGCTCAACGACCTGATCAAGCAGGCTCGCCCCTTCATTCAGCAGTGGGGCACTCACATCACTGGACGCTTTTGCGCTGTTCATGCGTCCCCCTGGGATTCACGACGAATCGTGGCCATTTGCTCGGTGTTTTTCAGTACATCGCCGAGCACATCCTCAAGGGTCTCGTTGGTCGAGATTTTGTTGCGCATATCCGCCAGCTTGCTGCGCGCCTCATGCAACTTATGCAGGGCGGGCACCTGGAGAATAAGAGCCTCTGGTCCGAAGTCTTCCAGTGACTGAAAGTTCAAAGTCACACCAAACTCACCTTCCCCCGTCAGCGCATTGGCCACCCGATAGGTCGCCCGCGGTGCCATCGCCGCCATGACCTCGTCAAAATTATCCCGATCAAGCGAAACAAACTTGCGATCCTTGGGACGGGCCAGAGGTGTTTCCGGACTGCCGGAAAAATCCCCGAGCACACCGACCACAAAGGGCAACTCCTTTTGCTCGATGGCATCGCCGATCTCAACGTCGTAGGTCAGTTGGATCCTTGGCGCCCGCACTTTTTGCAGGCGCTTTTGCACGCTTTCCTTTTTAGCCATAGCAGGCACTGCCTCAATCAAATACTTACTTAAGGAGTCACGTTCAATTCATGCCCGGCAGGCTGGAGAACGGATTGGAGTTCGACGGCGCTGGCGCAGCCTTCGCGGGTGCCGCCGCCGACTTGCGTGCCGCAGCCTTGGCTTTGGGCAGCAATGCCTTGGCGCCCAAGGTTTCGCGCAACCTCGTCGCGAGCTTTTGTGCCTCTTGGTGCACAGGGCCGTTTACGTCTTTCTCATCACGCAGCCTTCCCAACGACTGCACCGCTACGCGCAAGCCCGACACAGTCAGGATGGCGTCTGCTCGTGCGTTCGCCGCATCGCGCTGCAGAACCTCCTGTGAGGCCAGAATCGCAGCGCCATAATTTTCAGCCTCAAACTCCAGCTCAGCCTGGCGCAACCAAGGCTCTTTGCGCGTAGGCTCCATGGCGGCCGCCTCCGACAGCAACTTCCTACCCGCCTCAAAGTTTCGCGCTTGAATGCGCTCATCCGCTTTAAACATCAAGTGTTCAAATGTCGGTACGGAGTCTTGTGCAGATTGCATTGCACAGCCTGCCAACAATAAAAAAACTGCCACAATAAGAATCGCACGCACAGCTATCCCTCCAGGATGAACTTCTTAGTCCTATGCTTATCACTTCATTTATTCTCTTGCCGCCGGACGAATCATTAACCGGCGCCCGTAAGAGCTCAAACCGTATAACAACAAAAAAGCGCTTGCAAACAAATTCGTACGATTTTTTACGGAACCTTTATAAAGTGAAATTTCCCACAAAGTAAGAAAAAACATCTTACAAAATGAATCGTAAACGCCCACTTGAAAGAAGTTAAAACAGACAAAACCACCCGTAATGCTTGACCAAAACGGGCAAAACTCTCAAATTGCGCTTAACTCGACTGCAACCAAGACTTAAATAGGAATTTTCCTGTGCAATGCGAATGACCCATCTGCTACGTGCGCATACAGGGAAGCTTTTATGAACGGCGACATCCCAACCAACTAGTTACACCGTACCGCCGCCCCAACTTTCTTAGTTTCAAGAGCCACTTAACTAATGAAAACTCTAAGAAAATGTAAAATCCGCTTCAGCGTCTCTCGCACAAAAGTTAGGAGGATCGCCGACATCCTATGCCTAATAGGGGCCCTTCTATTAACGGGATGCTCAAGTAACGAACAACAAGTAGAGCAGACGCCCTTGGTCCCTCTGCGCATTCATGCGGCCGCTAATCTCAATCAAGGCACTCATAAAAAACCGCTGGCCCAAGTCATCAAGATCTATCACTTGCGTGCCACAGAGCGCTTTGAACAGACGCCCTTCGACAGCTTCCTGGACGACACTCAGGAGCTCAGAGCCCTGGGTTCAGACCTCGTCAACTCGCGAGAAATGTTGTTACAGCCCGAGCAGCATTACGAACTCAACGAGAAGTTGGAAAACGGTGCCGCCTACATCGGCATCGTGGCGTTTTTCCGCGAGCCCGCCGAGCGGCGTTGGCGCTTTGCGTACGACGCCAACGCTTCGGCACCCACCGGCATCACCGTGGGCGTTCATGCCTGCGCGCTGACCTCCACGCAAGGAGCGCTGATCAACACCACGGGCGCCACCGAAACCCTGGCCACCGTCAGATGCCCGAGTCACCAATGAGCGTGAGACCCCCATCCGCAGCGCCCTGCAAGGAGCTCCTCCATTGAGTCATAACGCCAAAATCCTGTGGGGCGAAGGACTATTCCTGCGCCCGCAGCTCTTTCAGCAACAAGATCGCTATCACGAGGCAAGGTTGAGCCAGATGAGTCAGTTGTTGCAGCCTTATGCCTGGGGGATTCAACAGCTGACACTCGACAAGGGGAGCCTGGCGCAAGGCACTTTGCGCGTGCTGGAAGTGTCCGCCGTGTTCCCAGGGGGCGAACTGTATTGCGCGCCGGAAGGCGCCACACTGCCAACGGCGCTCACGCTTCAGGACTTACCCCTGGGAGTGTCTGAGATCATCGTTTACCTGGCCTTGCCCCGCCTGAACCCCTACGGACGCAACCTTGCCGTCAGCGACCTGGCCACAAGCGCTGGTCGTTATGCCCAGAACAACGAGCAGACTCCGGATCTGTTCACTGATTCGGAAGAAAGCGAAATCGCTTTCCTTGCTCCCGCCGTTCGCTTGCTGACGGAAGACCAGGCACAGGACGCGTTTGAAGTTATTCCTATGGTCCGCGTGAAACGCAGCAGTAATGGCGGGTTTGAGGTGGACGACCAGTACATGCCCCCCTCCGTCAATTTGGCCGCCATGCCCGGCTTGCAGATCAAGTTACGACAGTTGCTTGAAGCCCTTGATGCCAAGGCCCAGGTCATGCAGGAAACCCACCGCGAGCCCTCGCAGAATATCGTTGAATTTCGCGCGGGAGATATCGCCTCATTCTGGTTGCTGCACACCAGCAATACGGCATGCGCCAGCCTTTCTCACCTGTTCAAGCACCCTGGCCTGCATCCCGAACGCGTGCATCAGGAACTGCTGCGCCTGGCCGGCGCCCTGCTGACATTTTCTAAAACCTATCGCCTGGCTGATTTACCGCCTTACGACCATAGTCACCCGGCACCCGGCTTCAACACCCTGTTCGCCGTGATTCACAGCTTGGTGGACACCGTGATTTCCGCGCGTTACTTCAGCATTGCGCTCACCCAAGTGAAACCGGCGTATCACCAAGGCCGCCTGGACAACGAGCGAATTGACGGCAACAGCACTCTCTACCTAGGCGTCAGCGCTGAAAAGGCTGGCGTAGAACTCGCTGAAATCGTGCCGCGCACGGTAAAAATTGGCTCGCCGGATACGGTTGAAAAGCTCGTCACCTCCTCCATGCCCGGTGTGACCTTGACCTACACCCCCGTGCCTCCGTCGGCGATCCCTGTGCGGCCGGGCATGCTGTATTTCGCCCTTGAGCCCCGTGGGGCTCTGTACGAACACATGCTGAAAAGCCAGACCGTCACGGTGTACATCCCCAACGGCCTCAGCGAATTGAAACTTGAACTGCTAGCCCTGCTGCCATGACCTATACCAACGCACCTCACATGCTTGCCCCGACAGAACCCTCTAGTAGCTACGCAAGCAACTCGCCCCAGCGCCTGATCGACCTGATGTCCGACGGCTTCTATCTGCTGCTGTTGATTCAACGCCGTCAAGTGCCTGAACACCAGCAAGCGTTCAGCGCAGCAATCAAGCACTTCTTTACCCGAATGGAGAGTGCTGCGACGGCAGCAAGTATCGCAAACGAAGACATCCACGCGGCCAAATACGCGTTCTGCGCAACGATTGACGAGCTGATTCTCTCCGCTTCCGACTGCCCGTTCCGTGACCAGTGGGAGCTCAACCCGATGCAGCTTTCGATGTTCGGTGACCAGTTAGCGGGAGACAAATTCTTCAACTACCTGGAGGACCTGCGCAGTAAGGGTGCGGTTCGCTTGCAGTCACTGGAGGTCTATCACTTGTGCCTGCTGCTGGGCTTCCAAGGCAAATATCGCCTGGAAGGATCGGAACAGCTGAGCTATCTAACGGCACGGTTGGGTGACGAATTGGCGTTTCTCAAAGGCAAACGTACCGCCTTCGCTCCCCGCTGGGCCTCGCCTGATCGTGTCGTGCACCTCCTGCGTCGACAGGTTCCGTTGTGGACACCCGCCTTAGTATTGGGGGCTGTTGGGGCAATCAGCTTTACCGCCTTCAGCATGACGCTTTCAACCGAAACGCAGCAACACATGGCCTTGCTCGACAACGTGATCCAGCTCCCCACACGCACGGCCAGCCTGACCATCACCCTACCCTGAAGGAGCTACACATGCGCTCACCGGCTGACATGGATGCCACCGACTGGTCTTCATTGCTCTCGCAGCATAACCGGCTTCTGCAGGTGCAAACGGTTCTGCCCGATGCCTTGGTGGTGGAGCGCTGGGAAGGCCTCGAAGCCATAAACGAAGAACTTGCCTTCACCCTCGACTGTATCAGCCCCTGCGCCGTGCTGGACCTAGCGCGGTTACCGGGCACGGTATTGTGTCTGCAACTCGCGCAGCTCGATGGTCAGCCGCGCAGTTGGCAAGGCACCGTGATCAGTGCAGAGCAACACGACAGCGACGGTGGTATCGCACACTATCGACTGCACATCGGGACTTGGCTGAGCCTACTCAAGCCGCGCCGCAACACACGGATCTTCCAGGACCTGGATGCCCTGGAGATCGTGACGCGCATTTTTGCCGACTACCCACAAGCGCAGTGGGAGGCGCGCGTGACGCAACTGCTGCCAAGACGTGCGTTATGCACGCAATACCGTGAGACGGACTATGAGTTTGTCTGCCGGCTATTGTCCGAAGAAGGTTTGAGTTTCTACTTTGAACACGCAGCCAACGCGAAGAAGAGCGCCAGGCTGGTGATTATCGACCGCGACTACCCATGGCCGGACGGGGGAACCTTGAGCTTTTCCCGCGAAGACACGCCGCAAGCGGATGACGGTATTCGTCGGCTGAGCGAGCAGCGTCAGATCTCCAGTGATACCGCGACCACCTGCGCCTGGAACCCGGAACAACTGCTGGGGTTGAGCGGGTCCGCGGACGACGCCATCAGCGAAGGGCCCGTGGTGCCTGAACTGGAGGTGTATGAGGCAATTGCCTGCGCCATTTTTCATGCGCAGAACGAGGCACACCTGGCCGCTACCCATCTGTTAAGTGCGCGCCGTCTAAGCTGCCACGGCTACGAAGGAGACAGCGCAACACGGCCGCTGCAACTGGGTGTTCGCTACACCTTGGACCATCATCCGCAGTTGGGTGCCCTGCCCTTGGTTTGCCGGCAGATCCGACACGTCGCAACCAATAACCTAGGCCTGCCGCTTGCGCACCGAGCGGGGCAACCGGAACTGGAACAAGGTCTCTACAACAACCACTTCCTCGCGGCTGCACCCACTGTCCCGATCGTGCCAGACCGACTCCCGCGTCCCCAGGCCCCCGGTGTACAAACAGCCACCGTCGTCGGCGTACCAAAACACACCCTCACCAGCAACCGTGATCACCAGGTGCGGGTACAGTTTTTTTGGCAACGCGGTGAAAGCCCCCTGCCCGGCGGCCTGCAAGACAACGCACATGCGCCCGGTAATGAAACATCGGGGACTTGGGTCCGTGTCGCCGAAGCCCTGGCCGGGGCGAACTTTGGTCAGCACTTCACACCGCGTATCGGCAGTGAAGTGCTGATCAGCTATACGCATGCCGATATTGACCAACCGGTGGTCATTGCACAGGTGTACAACGGCGACGCCACGGCCCCCTTCAGCGCCGGAATCGACGCCGCCGCCAACCACCCCGGCACCATCAGTGGAGTAGAGACCGTCGCCTTGGATGGCCAGCCCGCCAGCCATTGGCAACTGGATGACGCCCAAGGCCAACTGCGTCAGCAGCTAGGGAATGAAACCGCACGCAGCTCGCTCACCCTGGGGTACGCCATTGCCAGTGAAGGCAGCAAGCGCAGTATTTATCAGGGGCTGGGCTTCCATCAGACCACCCAAGGATGGGGGCAGGTTCGAGCGGCTGAAGGCCTGCTCCTGTCCGCCAGCCTTCAGACTGGCGCAAAGGCCACTCAGATGCAGATGAGCGATGCGCTCGACCAACTCTACGGCGCCGTGAACACCGCCGAACGGTTGAGCCAGGCCGCGCAGCAAGCTCAGCCAGGCATCATGGCAACCCACGCCGGGCCACAAGCCTTAGCCGATGAGTTGAACCCGCGCAAAGGCGCGCAGTATCCCGCCCAGGTCAATGGCCAAAGCACCACTCAGCGCGACAACGGACAATCCGTGGAGCGCTTCAGCGCGCCGCATATGGTGCTGGAAACCCCGGATCATTTGACGAGCGCCACACCCGCCAGTAGTGCCGTGTACGCAGGGCAACAGATACAGGTGACCAGCCAACAGGAGCTGCACCTGAGCGCCGCTCACTCCGTCACCGGCGTCAGTGGTGGCAACCTGCAGTGGTACACCGCTAAAGGTGGCGCTAAGGTCGTGGCGCAAACAGGTGCGATCAGCCTGCAGGCGCACACTGACCGGATGGAGGTGTTGGCCGATCAAGCGGCAACCTTCACCGCCAGCGCAGGCAGGATCGACCTGATCGCCAAGACCCGAATCGTCCTGCAAGCCGGGTCGGCGAGTATTACGTTGCAAGGTGGCGATATCACCTTTGCCTGTCCGGGACAGTTCAGTGTCAAGGGTAGTGAGCATCCGTTGCTGGGCGGCGCCAAACACACCCTCAACCTCGACGTCATGTCACAGAGCGAAGGCGCCACCGAACTTGCCTTCATTCTGAAAGATGCTGCCGGCGCCCCCTTACCCGAAATCGATCAAATCCTTGATATCCGCGCGGGGGACCTTCGCAGTCGAGCGATCAGCGATGCCACGGCTCAAACCCGTCGACACTTTGCCGCGCAGCCAGAGCCCGCCCAGGTGCATATGAGCTACCCGCAAATTAAGGTCGAAGACGATTCCTTTTGAGCAACAAGCACGGAGATAGGCGATGACCGCATCCCGGATTGTCGACACGCAAGAAGGCGTTAGCTACGTCAAAGGTCGGTCCCTGAAACAGGCGCATACCCGCGCGGAGCCCGGTGCGACCGAAGATGCCGTAGTGACCTGCTGCGATTTATGGTCCAGCGTCCAAGCGGACAGCATTAAATTGCTCGCAGAAAACAATGTCCTGATACCCAAGGCCTTAAGGCGTGCCAAACGAACCGCCGGGAATTACGCGCAACTTTTTCTAAACGATGAAGGCACTGAATTCCAAGGACGCTTTTATTGGGCCGGGCTAGCCGCATTTGCCGCCAAGCAAGTGGTGGACGGCATTGAGTTTGCCGAAAGTAAATTCGATTCCGTGGTCGGACAAGCCCGCCTCATGTCGCGTATTACTTACTACTATTTGCTTAAGGGTAATTTTTGGGTGTTTTTAGAAGTCACGCCGTGGATGCTTTATTGGCGGAAACTTGGGCGTGACGTGTTTTTCCGCGACGTGGATTGCCGCAATATTGCCACGTATGACCCGGTGATCGCCGAGAAGATGCGATTGATGCCCTGGGCTTTAGGGGAGAACACCTCCTTGCGCAGGAATCTTGAAAAGAATATGTATGTATTCGATATAAGAAAGCTGAATTGGGAGATGAATCTGACTGACGGTAAAGGTGCGCTGATTGAAATGAAGCAGTGTAAAGCGACGGAGGACCTGAAAAATGGATTCCGCCAGATCAGAGCGTATGAAACGACTCACGACTCAGCACTCAAAGAAGATCTAGCCTTTAGTAGTGCCGAATTTTTCCTGGCACACGAACAAAACCATCACTTACAAGCGGTCGTTTATGATCATGCCGAATTCAAATTCGCTATCGACAACAACGATTTAGGGCGACAGCTATTTAACTTGCTCGGCGCCAAGGATCCTTCACTGGTATTCAACGCAGCACCGATGATTACCCGGGAGATTGAAGTACGAGAGCTAGAAAAATTCGGCCTCACCGGAAACGACACCACTATCACTATGGAACTTAAAGACGGCAAGCTTTACAGCGCAAAGGAACGCATGAAATACGTTCAAGAAATACTCGACCAATATCATAAATTAATGACGCAGGGTCGTGATTTTGATGGCCAGTTCCGACTGTACATGATGAAGCAAATGAACGTGATTGCAGCATGGAAGGAAGCCTAATAATGCTCCGCAGCACTATTTTTTGGACATCTGGAATAGGCCTACTGCTAATACTGACAATACTCGCACGCCTTTTTATCGTTTACATACCTTCGAACTCCGCCCCTACAGCTGACAGGAAATCTTTAATGAAAACGCCGATATTGGAGTTCGCTTTGGGAGAAAAAGGCAATGACATTATTAATCGCGCTGAATTCCCCATTTCAAGCTCTGGCGTAAGCAGTGTGCTCTTCTATCGCACCAGCAATGTTCGATACCAACTTAAACACACCAAACTAGGATTGCTTTTCCCTCCCGCCTATACCGTGCTTTTCTATGACAATGCTAGCGACGATCACGGTGTAGATGAAGTCAACATGCGTATCGACTTGCCAGATGGCCCCCTATTTAAAGGCCCACATACCCCAGAGATTGAAGCTTATGACAGCCAAGTCTATGCATTGATAAACGGCATTCAGGACAGCATTCTGACAGCAGGCTGGCAACGATTCATCATGCCTAGTGATCCCCGCCTGATCGGCCGCGCAACCTATTATTTTAAGGATGGTCATTTAAAAAAACCAAATATTGCAGACCTAAAACTAACCTCCACTTTTTTGGCCGACCCTGATTATCGCCTGACGTGGGAAGACTGGCAAAACCTCCAAGGGGGGTTCACATGGCAGTGGCATGCGGACGGCATGCTATTGAAACTTCGTTATAGCCCAGGAAGCCGAGAAGAAGGATCTGAAACACCCATATTTGACAGTGTGCAGATAATCATTAGAACCTCCGCCAGTCTTAGCGGCGCCAGCCATCCTAACGAAGCAACCAGAATCAAATATGCTGCTTCCTTGATGGACTCCTTGCTTTACCGTTTTGAACTCGAAGAGCAGGCACGAGCCATTGGCTTGCCAATCCTGGACAGTTACCAAGATCCCTCCATGGTCAGCGGCGTCCCTGTGCCGAGCATGGACAGCGTGGCAAAAGCCGCCACGTTAGAAAAAGCACAACCTGCCCCTCCCGAGCCCGCCTTACGCAAAGCCGCCGGCGAACTCTGCCCGACATCCGGTTGGTGGTTCACGCCAGCCAAAACTAACTCTAGACGCTACATCCAGCAAGGTGCCCCCTTTCCGGCAATCGAGGACAGCAACTACGGCACCACCTTCTGGCAATGGAGCCCGGATCAATCCGCGCCGAAATTGTAGGCGCCCAACGCATGAAGCAGTCACTAGACAATAAGAGATTTGCAAATGAACACTCCCATCCACTTCAACCGCAAAAAGCCCTCCAACGAACGCCTGCTCCCGCTCCACTACCTGACAGTTTCGGGTATCGCACTGCTGTTGTTGGTGATTCTGGCAAAAGTCCTGGAGGATTGCCTGCCGCCCGCCTACCCACCGTTATTCTGTAAATGGCCCTGGCTACAAGCCGCCATCCACCAGTGAATGTGATGGTGAATGCCGATGAAAAACAGGAGCGAACTGTACAAATTCGACACGCTTTTGGGAACCCAACCAGACGCGAGAATCGCCAAGCTGGCACAGGTTACTCAGGGGGCAGTCAACAAGCGCCGGCGCAACTTGGGTATCGCCTCGTATAACAGTAGAACGCCGAGTCGTATCACCAAATACGATTGCTTGTTAGGCGTGTTGTCCGACCAGCTCGTGGCTCATATCGCTGGCGTCACGAAGTCGGCTGTAACGTTTCGGCGCACTAAACTTGGAATCAAATCCCAACGCAGTCGACAGCCATCGCGCTTGGAAGGCTTGGATGCGTTGCTGGGTACTCAATCCGACAGCGTGATAGCCCGATTGGCCGGAGTGACCAGCGGAGCGGTCCTTAAACGTAGGCGACGGCTGGGTATCGAGGCGTTCAGTCGATCCAAGCAGGATCCCTCCACAACGCACGCCAACAGACAAGTCAGCCTGACTCGGGATAAATGAATATGCGAGGACGCATCGTACTTACCATGCCCGCCACCGGGGAGGCTACGTTTGAGGCTTTTCATAACCATCAAGTACGCCTGAAATGGGACACCTTGTTGTCTCGCGCCGAGATCGAAGGTGGCGGCAGCCATCCCTACATCGGCGCTATCAGCTACAACCAAGGACGGGGCTTGAAACGGTGTCTATCCATGCGCACGCGATTCGTAAATTACCGCACCTCGGAGCTGGCGTCAGCCGTGCTGGTGGAGCCCAGCGGTCCATTCGCGTGGTGGGCTGCGACAATGCGCCACCGCGACTTGGGCGACGGCACTTCGGAGTTGACTTATGTGTTCAAGTTGCAGCTCCGGCCAGCTTCGCTTGCCAGACTAGCGAACGGACTGGCTATCCGCGTATTTGAGTATGAAACACGCAAGCGATTCCTCGCCCTGCATTACTATTTGGCGCACCAAACGGATAACGCTCACCGTTAAGTGTTGATCAATTCAATATCTTGAAGTCGATTCGCCGGTTTTTACTGCGCCCCTCAACCGTGCTGTTGTCGGCGATCGGTGCATCCGGGCCGCTGCCTGTCACCGACATACTGCTGGATTCGATCTGCTTACCGATCAGGTACTGACGCACCGCGGCCGCACGCGCCAAGCTGAGCTCGATATTGCTTTCACGCAACCCAACGTTGTCCGTGTGGCCAATGATCGCAATCCGAGCATTGTTCAACTCGCGTATCACTTTTGCCATCTCATCCAGCACGATGCGGCCTTTGGCTGTGAGAATCGCGCTCCCGCTTTCAAACTCAATGGTACGCTGGCCCAGCGTTTCATCCAGCGCCTGCTGCCCTGAACTGACCTGCAGAGTGTTATGCACCTGATAGGTTTGGTTGAAGGAACTGGCCAATGTACTGGTGACCTCCTGGCGCAAAGCCTCGTTCTTCACATTACCGCTGATACGGATCTGATTGCCTTCCACCTGGACCTTTCCGGCAGAAATATTCCGGAGATTTGGGTTAAGCATCTTCAAGACATACTGATCCCAGTTGGCAGGTGCTACGACATTACCCACCTCAATTTGGTCGGTCACACGCTCGGCACCGTAGAGGTCACGCAAACGCGATAGCACCTGCGCCCTTGTCGCCTCGGAGGGGACGGTGCCACTGACCACTACCTTGTCCTGGGCAGCTTGTGCGACCTCGGCCAGGCACACCCACGAGAGTAAAAAACCTAAGGCAATACGCATGTCATAACCCCAAAAAAATTTCGCGAAAGGTGGCCCTGGCGGTACTCAAGGAAAGCCCCGGTTGATTGGAATAGGTGGACAATTTTTTTAACGCATAGCTCGTGCCCACCTCCTGCTCAACCCAGTCAGGATCCGCAAGCCAGATGGTGTCGTGCTCTTCAATGCTCGGATCGATGACGCCGTACAGCCCGCGGGCTGAGGCGCCACCAAACCCCAGCGTCATCGTCGGTTGATGTTCACCACGTTGCAGCAGCATTAATTCAAAATCTGCCCGCCCCAAAAAGTCAGCGATCAAATCGAGCCAAAAAGCTGAAACCAGATGGCGGTGGAGCGGATCGGCGGGTAGCGGTAACCGTAAGCCCTTGCCCATTTTGGGCGCGCCACTGCTCATGACCGGCCGCAGCAGCAAACCGAGAGCCAGCAAAATGCGTCGAACATTCACCTGGTGCCCGGCCGTGTTGAGCATCTGCTGCAGCGAGCCGATGGTCTGCACTTGCAGAAAGTCGCCGAAGGTACGGTGCAACGTGTCAGGGCAGACCGTAAGATCGGCCTTATGCTCCCTCAACTCACTCAAGATGTGAGCGGGCTCAACGGCCTGTTTCGCCAAAGGCAGCTCGCGCCCCAGACGCGACCATATTCGGGTGAACGCTAATGGGCTGCGTGCAAGAAACTCCAAGGGTTTTGCCACTTCGAACGTCACGCCAGCCATAAACGGAAATCGCCGCCCGCTGGCGTCGACACTCGGCAACAGGTGCCCACCGATCACGGAACGATGACGCGACCCCATAAAGGCAAAATGAAAACCGGGGGCGCTGTCATACAAAGACTTCCAGGCAACGTCCTGCGCCAGCAAATCCAACCCTTCGGTTGCCCAGCGATCAAGGATGGCTATCAAGGGCCGATGATTGTCCGCAGCCCTGACAAAATCACCATGCGCGGGCAACTTGCCAAAGTAACTGATGGGTAACGTCAACATGTCCAAGCTCATGGCCGCTTCTCCAGGGACGCATCCAGGCCCACCACAGTCAGCGGCAGTTGCGTACCATCCAAGCCTTTGCGTTGGCTACCATCGGCATTCGCACGTGGGTTACTGATGACCTTCATGGTGACCGGCACCACCCAGTCGTCCTGACGCCATTGCAACTCGTAAGAACCATCAGCGTTCTGTCGACTTTGAGCACTTTGAATCAACTGGCCTAAAGCGTTTTGACCGACGAAGCTCTGAAGATCGATTGTCCGGCCGTCGTAAGTCACCACACTGACTTTGGCGGTTTGGTTCGACTTGCCGCTGTCCCAGACAAAATTGTTCCACTGTGCGGGGGTATTGCGATAACGCAGTTGCTGATCCCCTATGAGCACACTGTATTCACTGAATCCCGCAGCGGAGCCTGGCAAGATCTGGAACGTGACCAGCGCCCCGCCTTCAGCCGTTTGACCCAATGGGGCAACCCATTGCGCGAAGTGGGTCATCAAAGAAGGCGACAGGCTCAGTCCGACGTCTGCCCACTGCTTGCTGACCAAGCTGTTGCCACGACGAATCACCAGGGGCCCGAGGCTCTCGGTAACAAACTGTGCAATAGCCCCTTGCGGACCAAAAACCTCGGCAATCTCGGCCGTTCCCGCTTCAATTTGCCCTGCCGGCGCGAACGGGTATTTGCCCGCTAGAGATTGTTGGAAAGGCTCGTGAACCTGGGCCTTCCAGACTTTGTTGATTTCGTTGTGAGTCGGCGGAATCAGCGCACCGAAGGTTTGAATCATCGGCCATAACAACAGCGGCCGTAAGGTGCGACGCTGGCCATCTTCCATACTCGACAGCAGTTGCTCATCGACCAGCCGCAGTCCAGCCGACAACTCAGAAGAGGTGCTCGCGTCCAGGGTCTGCACCATCAACTCTCGAGCACCCGGACCGGGATCACCCTGGGTCTGGATGGCATTCAAACGAGTACGGATGCCGGACAGGTTTTCCAGATAGCTTTGCAGCAGCGATGGCGAGCTGTCGCGGGCCACCATCAGTCGAGCAATTCCAGAAAATTCAAGACCTACAGGCCCAACCGGAATGTCTCCGGCGCTGCTTTGCGCCAATGCCTGGCCTTCAGCAGGGGCCTCGGAGAACCAGCTTAAAAACCCACCCTTAGCCGCCTGGAGTCCCTCATTGATCAACGAGGGATTGTCCCACGATGTTTGTCGGTAGATCGCCTCCATCAATTTGCGCATCGGCGAATTTTGTGGGTCTCCCAACTGATTCATCGCCGCATTGGCTTCACTGAAACTGGAAAAGCTGGCCACGGTGATGCCTTCCAAGAATTTCTTCCATTCTGCGATGTACTCCTGGGTATACAACTGCTCCAGCTCTTTCTGGATATGCTCCGGACTGCCCGACAACGTCAGATCATCCGCCCGGGCGTTCTGCAGCACCCAGTCCGTGGTGGTGAGTTCCTTGTGCGAAGCATCACGAATGGCTTGTTTTACATAGCCCTCCCAGGCCTCTCGAGAAAAAGTACCCGAGATGGCATAACTTCCGGCAAAGATCTTGTCCCCCTCCCCCAGCAAGCCTGCAACTGTCACGCTCGGGTAGCGTGTGGCAGCCCTGGCTTTGAGTTCCGCATAGACCCTGTCACGCGCTGGCAGCCCTTGCATCACTGCGCTCAATACCCGACGGCAGTCATCGATCAACGTGACCTTGGTGTCCGGTACTGGCCACTCAGACGCATTCGATTGGCGAATATAGAAGCTCATCAACCGCTCGGCACGGCGCGCCATGTCCTCCCGGTCCATACTGCCGCGATTGTCTTCCAACCAAAGGCGCCAAAAACGCGTGAGCTGGTCACTCAGGTGTGCGGGCTCCACGCGTTCGACCGTGCCCAGCATCAAGTACGCTTTCAAGGCGTTGTAGGCATCCTGGACATTGCTCGGCGATGGGGGCTGATAAACGCCAACGTTAGTTGTGCTGACGGGCGCTGCCGATTTCGCAGGTTGTAGCGCAGTAGAATTAGCACTGACTTCACGCAAGTAGGATTCCAGTTGTTCTGCTACCGGGGTCAGCATCACCTGCCGCATTCCCTGGAAGTACTCATGGCGCAATTTCGCTTCCAGTGCGGCACCTTGATAGAGCCCCAGTCCCAGCATCAGTGGATGATCACCACGGTATTTCTGTAACTGAGCCAGCCGGTCCTGAATCACCTGCAACGCCTCAAGGCGCGACTGCAGATCGATGCGATCCTTCTGGATGTCCTGGGCTTTACGCAAATCGGCCTGGACATTGCTCACCAACTGTTGATTGTTGGTATAGGACCACGTCCAGCCCGCCAAGCTTCCACCGAGTAACAACGCGGTCCCAAGGAACGCTACAGTGCGTTTTCTCGTCCGTGAACGGCTGGAATACTGGCGCACCAATTGCCGATCAGCGAACACCACCTTGCGGAACAGATCCAGAAGGAAATAACTGTGGCGAGACAACTGTCGCTCTTTATTCTGACCATTGACTGCGTCTGCCGATTTCAGCCCAAAGCGTTGAGTAATTTCGTTGGACATGCCGCACACACTGGCCATTTCCTGAACAGCACTGGTGAAGTAGAAACCTCGGAATACCGGCTTGTATTGAAAAGGATTTTCCTCAAACAATGCCGTTAAAAACGTGCTCAAGTGGGGCTTGATACCTTTGAATTCTAGCGGCAAGGTCAACAGCCCTGGGGCTTGGACGCCCCCACGGTTCAATGCCATCTGCGCCAAACTCATCTCTTTCAGACCTTCACACAACTCATCGAAGTGCTCATCGAACTGACTGACCGCGTCTGGGCCCGTTTGGGGGTTGAAGGCAAAAGTCGCGCCCCACACTTTTTCTCGCTCCTGTGGCTCTAGCGCCTGGAAAAAGTCATTAAAGCCGTTGATCAAATCGACCTTGGTGAACACCACATACACGGGAGCAATCACCTCAAGGCGCTCGGTCAGCTCTTGAATACGTTGCCGCAGCTTTTTGGCCAAATCGATCGCAAACTCCGGTGAATTCCCGGTCAACTCGGCAACACTGGCGGCAATCACAATTCCGTTAATCGGTGCGCGTGGGCGATGTTTGCGCAACAGCCCGAGGAAAGACAACCACTCCCCACGATCTGCGTCCTGCACCGAGTAGCGTCCGGCGGTATCCAGCAAAATACCTTCGGTGGTGAAGTACCAGTCGCAATTACGTGTGCCACCAATCCCCTGCAGCGCAGCGCCTTTTTGATCGTTGAAGGGAAAGGTCAATCCAGAGTTCAGGACCGCTGTACTTTTCCCCGCTGCGGGATTACCGATCACCATTAACCACGGCAACTCGTATAGCGCCTCTGTTCCTCGGCGTCGTCCAAGTCGTGAGGATTTGATCGCGAGAAGCGCCTCTTCCAGTCGTTGGCGCAACTCTGGAGCATCCCCCTCTGCACCAGCCACCATATGATGCAGCGCCGCCGCCGATTTCCTGGCGACAATGCGCCGCCACAACCAAGTGGCGGCCACTGCGACAAGTGTCACCACCAGGAGTGCAAGAAGCACTTTTTTTACGGTGGCCGCATTGAGAAGGAGCAAGGCTGCGGCAAGCAATAATCCGATAACAGCCAACACACGAGAGTTGGAAAAAAAGGCGGAGAAGCGGCTAATCATGACAAACAATTCCCGGGGCTAACGTGATGCACAAATTCATGCGAGGTCCTGAAGAGGCGCTTGAGCCGGTAGCGGCGATGGTTGGATACGACAGATCGCTCGCCATAAAGGGTCTTGCACCGACACCAGCAAGGTGTCCTGCTGCGTCTCCAAACTGTTTGAGGCAGCCAAGGCCAATGAAGCCAGCGCTGTCACGGCGCCCATCTCGCCACAACACAGCGGCAAGCTCAGGCACTCATGGATTGGGTCGAGTTCTGGAAGCGTTGCGTGCAGAGCGACCAGAAGTTCGGTTTGACGAGAGGTTTGGTGGTCCGCATCAGCTATTACCGCGCTGATCGGTGAAGGGGCTGTGCTGTATTGCTCTAGCAGTT
This sequence comes from Pseudomonas sp. NFPP02, assembly GCF_900119355.1. Taxonomy (NCBI): domain Bacteria; kingdom Pseudomonadati; phylum Pseudomonadota; class Gammaproteobacteria; order Pseudomonadales; family Pseudomonadaceae; genus Pseudomonas; species Pseudomonas sp. NFPP02. The sequence goes on along the minus strand of NZ_FPJI01000017.1, from coordinate 5,862 downwards.
GTTGCAGAGACGCGGCGCGCACCTTGCCCGGCAAGTCGGCAGATTGCGTACGCTGGACGCTGCTAAACGGGTGAATAGCCGCCGCTACCGGCTCTGTGGCTGCTGGGACGCCCTGCGCGAGTAGTAGTGCGCACGCCCCCTCGCCGGAGACCTCCGGCAGCGTCTGCCATAACGCATCATCTTGAATGAACGAATCACTGGCAAGCACGACCTGCAGACGGAATTCAGGTTCCACACCATCGACAGCGCGCAACTGCTCAAGAAAACTCAGTACCCCGCGGGTGTCAGCCGCAGCGTGAACAGACACGGGACATGTCAGTCCAGCCTCGGAAAACCGACCAAGAGCTGATAGCAACCACTGGCGTGCCGTTGTTTGGGTCTCAATCGGCCAGCGAGTGGGGAGTAGGAAGTGGATCGGCAGGGGGTTAAGGCGCTCGTCTGTATCGACACATTCGCGCTCAAAATGGCGCACCAGTAAAGGTTCCAGCGCCTGTGTGGCCAACAGCAAGGCGCGCTGGACATCAAGAGGTAACGGGGCGCCCCGCTCTGAATCAATGAAGTCCTCTGTACTCACTCCGTCAATCCAGGCGATACGGCGCGCGAACCCGTCTGCGTTTTTCAGTGTGGGGTGAAGGGCCGGTCGTTCACGGGCTATCAACGCCTCGATAACAGTAACGGGTTCATCGCCGGGGGGCAGGGACAGGCTCCAATCCAGTATCCGAATCGGCATGACCCGTTCAGCGTCCGGCACGGGTTCAACACCGGCTAGATCCTTTGTAGCCCCCGACTGTCGGTGGCGCTTCAGCCATTCAAAGGTCTGGTACAGCCCCCAATACCCCAGGCACAAGGTCGACGGGATCACCAGGAAATGGGTAATGATGTCTTGTGCCGTCGGCAGACGGTAATGGTTACGCCAGGCCCATAATGTCACGCCCCACGTACCGATAAAGACCAACGCCACCCACAGCGTTTTGTAGCCAAGGACTCGTTTAAACATCAGATTCCATTCCTGCTTACCCTACGCTCACGGTCTGTAAGTTGTGGCCTGGCCAGCGATCAACACGGCGCCGCACGAGGTGGCATCGCCGTCTCGAGCAGCCGCCTTGTCGTCCACCTCATAGTCCTCGTCCCCAGTCGTGATCACCGTAGGACCATGGACCGGACAAGCCACCAGATCTCCAACGCGGGCGATGCCCTTGTCGTTGATCGTCGAATCCTCACTGGCCTCCATGACCATTCCGCCGTGGGTGGTCGCGTCCCCTTTTACAATCAAAGGTCGTGTCATCTTCTTTCTCCATGTTTGCCTAAGCTCAGCACTGCACAGCGCCTGCTCAGGGGTTAAGGCCTGGATCTGGCCGACGGCCCTCGGCCGGCAGTACGCAGTTCCACATGCCCGAAATCCATCAATTTCCAGCGTCCACCCCAGGTCAAGCCCAGCTCTTCGGCCACTTGGCCGTACAACTCATAGCCGCGCATCGCCCAGGGGTCTCTCTCGGTGATCACCAACTTCCCCTCGCGCAAAAAAGCACTGTCCGCCGCCAAACCGTACTGGTGGTAGCTCTGCCAGGCCTTGGCATTGGTCGTCCCAGGCAAGAGCCCCAGATCGTCTTGACGCTCAGGGCTGCGGTAGCCCTCAAGCAGCACCATTTCGTACCCATGGCGTTCCAGCATCACCTTGTAAACCACCAGCAAGCGCTGGACGAAGTCAGCATCCATCTTGTCCCATGAACGATCGGCCGCTCCGGTGCGAGGACGAATCCGCTCCACCTCCCGGGAGGTGAACACCTCCGGCGGCAGCGCGCGGGGCGGTACCAGCCGCTCACCACGCAACAGCTCTGCAATCAGGCTTGTGGGTTTCCCACGGTGGACATCGCTGCCATACCCTTCAAGCTCCACCGTTCCGCGCAAACTGAAAACCAACGCAGGAGGCACCAGCAACAGAAGAAGCATCAACCACACAAGGCCCTGATATTGAGCGAGCGGTGACAGCCAACGCTTATAACCAATCCCAAAGCGAACAAAACTATCGCTCACAAAAATAGAACTTTCCAACCAGACAAAGGGAATCTTCCTACAAGCTTTAAAGAAGCGAACTATTGATTTCGAAAACACCTCTGCACGTTCAGGAAACAACAACCACCAAAAGTAAGTAATCGCACTTGCAGCCAAGCAAAAAACCACGAGCAATAGCATCAAATATACAATCCACCGGAGAAGAATATGGAATTAGCACCGAACGATAGCTTCTTGCGCCGCGCCCAGCACACTATCAAAATGACAGCATTGAAAATTTTATATAGCTGCGCCTAAATTCTTAGCAATATTTTGCGCCATTTCAACTTGCCACCCAGCAAATAAGTGCAGGCCATCTCACTGGCGAAACAAACGCCAAACTCTGGAATCGGATGCTGTGACAACAAGTAATGCACACTCAAAAGCACCTAGCTTGTTAGCGGACACTCAAGACAGCAGCACTCCCGATATCCGCTCAACCAACACCGCGACCCCATCCAACATACGCTCAAATAAGACACTGCTAATCTGGTCGGGCGTCAGCGCACTGACCCTCATAACGGGGATGGCCTGGATATTCGATTCGTCACCCGAAGCCACTGGCACTCCCACGCCCAGCCAGGCTGTCAGCATCGCGACCGTACCCCCTGAAACCACTCACTACCCCACCACTACAGCTCAGCAAACGGAGTCGGAAATGCTTAGCGAATCCGCTCAGATCTTTAACGAGGCGCCTGCCCAGCAGCACACAGATCCCATCCCCACGACTGCCGCCAACCCGCCGTCCGTAGAAAAAGCACATCACATCCAACCCGCCAAACCTCAGCCCAGAGCCGCTGCCACACGCCCGGCGAACAGCATTACTCCCACACCTCGTTCAAGCGATGTAGACGTGTTGATTGCGCTGATGCGCTATATCGAAAGCCCGGATAACGATCTTCCACTGCCAGCGCGCGAAGCGCTGAAAGACCGCATCAGGGCTTGCCCAGCAGCCAATACCGAAGCGGGCATTGACTGTCGCCAACGTATTTGCGCTGACCTTCCGGGCTCGCCGAGTTTGTGCCCCTCCAAGTGAACTCGAGGGAATGCCAAGCGCTCAGCCGCCACTGTCGGCAACCTTGGCCACACCCAACACCTGCTCCAGGCGAACCAGTGCAGCGTCGTCTTTCAGCACAACTTTGAGCCATTCATGCAAGGGCATCTCCCCCCACTCAGCCGCTTGATTGGCCATGTAAGCCACCGGACTATGCGGCTCCGCCTGACTGAAATAATTTGCCACCTCGCGCAACCGACTCAACGCGTCATGACGCGAAGTGATACCCAGCACTGCACTCTGGGTATCGGCGACTGAAGGTACGGAGACAGGAGACAGCAACTGACTGGAATGCTGCTGAGGCCCTGGCACCTTAGGCTCACCCCTTCCCTGCACATCCACGCCAGCCTCTTTCGCAAACCGTTGAATGCTACTGGAGGCCGTGTCCAACGCGTCTCGAATCGACGCAAATCTCGGAGTCTGATCACCTAAACGAGCTTCGGCCTGGTGCTCCAGACTGCTCAGTGCAACCCCTGCGGCCTGAACCGCAAGCCACAGCTGCCGATAGAATCCCACCGGCGTTGCGGACCTGGCACGATCCAACTGCTCCAACGTCAGGTGCTCGGAATCCCCAAGGCGAACCGTTCCGGATCGCTGATGCGCTACTGCATAGTCAGAGAGTGTGTAGGACAACCCGTCATCGTCCACCACAGGGATCGACGATACCCAGCGCAGGCCCTGCTTGAGCAACCACGCCAAGCAACCGACACGCTGCTCAACATCGCCCTCGTCGATGGAGGGATACAGGTCGTCCCAGTACCGCTCAAACAAGCCTGCAATCAGGCTGAAACCTTGGGCCATGCCTGAAAAACCCTGGGTGTATACCCAACCCTCTGTCAGCCACCCCGCAACGCGAAGATCTTTACTGTCCTCTCGCAACAGTTTCGAACATCGTTTAACTACTTCCGGCCAATTGGCGACCTTAAGATCGGCAACCCATTCACCTTGCTCCAAAGTTGGATCGTCAAACTCTCGAAGTTTTTGTATGCCATCAAACTCAGATGAGTATGTAAGATCTTTTCCTGTTGCCTGTAGGCCATTTATCGGACTCAATAAAACTTCAAGATCAGACACTAAATTTTCCTGCCAACGATGCAATATTTTGATGTAAGTGATTACACTACACCCCGTCAGAAACTACGCTAGACAATCATCACTGTGTTTTTTTCGCTAGACAAGCCTGTGTCAAAAACTTTGTTGAGCCGCAGGGGAAAGCGTACGAAATGGATATCAAAGCCGAAGAGCACAACTGCCGCGAACATCATCAGTGAAACGCGCCTGTACACACTTGAGTCAACACTAGACCAACTTCATGTAGAGCGCTGGTCCGGGCATGAGGTCCTGTCCAATCTTTACCGCTGGGATGTACTGGCCTTGAGTGGCAACCACGCGTTGCCTCTCGATGCATTCCTCGGGCAAAAATTCACCCTATTGACCACCCTCGCGGATGGCAGCCGGTGCCGTCGCAGTGGGCTGGTCAATATGGCCCGACGCATCGGCAGTGACGGTACGCTGACCCGCTACCATGTGCAGTTGGTGCCCTGGCTGTGGATCCTGACCCAGAGTTTCCGTTCAAGGGTGTTTCAGGACAGCACCGTGCAGGGCATCATCAACCAGGTACTCACGGGTTATCCGGACTACGCGAGCTGGCACTTCACCCAGGACGCGGTGCAACTGCTCAGCGCAGTGCGGCCGCGTAGCTACTGCGTGCAGTACCGCGAGAGTGACTTCACTTTTGTGCAGCGACTACTGGCCGAAGAAGGCTTGGGCTATTGCTTCGTTGAAGATGAACGAAGCCCTAGCGGACAACGCCTGATTATCTTCGGCGACAGCCCCACACTGCCTGAGGATCCCACCTCCTCCAGCGCGACTGGTTTGCGCTTTCATCGCGCCGATGCGACGCAAGTGCAGGACACCATTCAGGGTATGGGGCGCGTCCATCAGTTGGGTAGCCACCGCGTCACGCTACTGAGCTGCGACTATAAAAGTCGTCAGGCCATCAGTGCATCACGCCCTATCGGTCAAGAACGCGAAGGCCTGGAAAGCTACGACCCAGTGGGCGACTACGCCTTTGCCACTCTCAGCGAAGCCGAACATTACACCGGGTTGCACATCGAGGCGATGCAAACGGAGCACGCCTTTTGGCAAGGCCGCGGCACCGTACGCAGCGCGCGGGCGGGCACGCGGTTTCATCTCGGTGAGACGCCCTGGCCCGACGCCGAACCGATGCGTGACATGCAAGACTTTCTCTTCACCGAGGTACGCAGCTACGGCATCAACAATCTGGAGTTTGGAGTTCCTGAACTGGATGCTGATCCGGCGGCATTGCTGCAGTTGGAAGCGCTCGACGCCGAAGTGCTCCGTGAAGCAAACCGCAGTGGCTTCGCACAGCAATTTCGTGCAGTGCTGCACACCCAACGTTGGCGCCCTACCCTCGAAGACGGTACAGGCCAACGCCTGAATCCACGTCCGACCGCCCACGGCCCACAGACCGCGCTGGTCGTTGGCCCCGAGGGTGAAACCACGCCCGGCAGCGATGGGCCACTGCACTGTGATGCACTGGGTCGCGTCCGGGTGCGCTTTCATTGGCAGGCCGAAAACGACCGCGGCGCTTGCTGGGTTCGGGTCGGTCAAGCGTTCGCTGGCAAGGGCTTCGGTGCGCAGTTCCTTCCACGCATTGGTCAGGAAGTGCTGGTGCATTTCGTCAATGGCGACATCGACCGGCCGATCATCTCCAAGGCGCTGTATAACGGTCG
>NZ_FPJI01000016.1:0-137361 GCF_900119355.1 Pseudomonas sp. NFPP02 | reverse complement strand
CGCTGGCCATGGATGAAGGCGAGATCTTCAACATGTACCACGAGATTCCATCGGTCGCCAAAAAGGCCGCCTGGGGCCTGAAGTACACCCGCTCGATCTCCGATCCGAAGTTCGAAACCGGCACCGTCGACACCGACAAAGAACTGCTGCGCAACCTGGTCGCCTACTACTGCGTGCTGGAAGGCATCTTCTTCTACTGCGGCTTCACCCAGATCCTGTCCATGGGCCGCCGCAACAAAATGACCGGCGTGGCCGAGCAGTTCCAGTACATCCTGCGCGATGAGTCGATGCACCTGAACTTCGGTATCGACGTGATCAACCAGATCAAAATCGAAAACCCGCACTTGTGGGATGCCGAGATGAAAGAAGAAGCGACCCAGATGATCCTGCAAGGTACGCAGCTGGAGATCGAATATGCGCGGGATACCATGCCTCGTGGGGTGTTGGGCATGAATGCGGCGATGATGGAGGATTACCTCAAGTTCATCGCTAACCGTCGCCTGTCGCAGATCGGCTTGAAGGAAGAGTACCCAGGCACGACTAACCCGTTCCCGTGGATGAGCGAGATCATGGACTTGAAGAAAGAGAAGAACTTCTTCGAGACCCGTGTGATCGAGTATCAGACCGGCGGCGCGCTGAGCTGGGATTGATCCGGACTAAGCACTAAAGGAAGCCCTGGCATGTTCAGGGCTTTTTTTTCGTCGGTAAAAAAGGAATTTGCTATTTCTTGAAGTACATCACCTCAAACACCTGGCCCGGAAGGGTTCGGATCGCCCCCCCAATGCTGTAGCCTTGTGCCCCAATTGCCATCAGCGTTGTCACCGGTTTTACCGAAGAGATTTACGCCAAGATCGGAAGATTGGCACGGGAGTAGACTCCTGCTGTCACAGCTGATGCATGCTTAAAAACTATTAGATAGGACCGAGGCCAACCCGTGAACCCAGACATGCTCGAAGCCGGCCCCGCAGACGCCAAAGTACTTTCCGTCTTTGACTTCGACGGCACCCTCACCCACCACGACAGTTTCGTGCCCTTCCTCAAGTTTGCCTTTGGCCCCGGTGAGTTTTATGGCCGGATGGTCAAGCTGGCGGTGCCGGGGCTGCGGTTTTTGGTGCGGCAGATCAGCCGGGATGAGCTGAAGGCGCAGTTGATTCGCACCTTTATGACCGGGGTGGAGAAGGCTTGGGTTGAGCAGCAAGCGCAGGAATATTGCCAGGCGCGCTGGAGCAAGCTGATGCGCCCGAGCGGTTTGCAGTCGGTGGCGGATGAGGTGAAGTCCGGGGCGGTGGTGACGCTGTGTTCGGCGTCGCCGGCGTTGGTGTTGCAGCCGTTTGCCGACCGGCTTGGCATCCGCTTGATCGGCACTGAGCTTGAGGTGGTGGATGGGGTGCTGACCGGCAAGCTCACTGGGAATAATTGCCGTTGTGAGAATAAGGTGCTGCGGCTTGAGGCGGTGTATGGCGACCTGGGGGAGTATCGGCTCAGGGCCTGGGGCGATACGCGCGGGGATCGAGAGTTGCTGGCTGCGGCGCAGGATGCGCATTTTCGGCATTTTCATGCGAAGAAGAAAAAGCGAGCTCGGTTGCAGCGGTGATGCGGGGGTGAGGTTGGCGGGGAGACCGAGGCGATCCCATCGCAGCCTCGCTCGGGCTCGACAGCTCCCACATTTGATCTGCGTAGCTCGGGAGAGCTATGTCGTAGCTTTGAGGTCCACGCTCAAGGCTGTGGCGAAGGCTTTGACCATCGGGCTCCGTGGCGCGTTGTGGCGCAGGATCAGGTTGAACGCGGTGCTTAAATGAACCTGCTGTGGGCACAGTGCGCGCAGGCGCCCTTCCCTCACCAGTGGCGTGGCGTAGTGTTCTGGCAGAAAGCCCAGGAAGCGGCCGGTGAGGATCAGGATGGCGACGGCTTCCACTTGTGAAGCCGAGGCGGACTGGCTGTCGTGGCCGACGAAGTTGGCCTTGTCGCGATGGATCGCATACCGATGGTTCACCACTTCGTATTGGCGAAGCGCATCGGGGGTGATGTCGCTCGCAGTGAACAAGGGATGCCCTACGGCGCAGTAGGCGTGGGCCTTTTCTTCGTAGAGCGGGAAGTAGTCGAATTCTTCACGGCGTTGGTACACCGGGACGATGCCGGCGACCAGGCGCCCTTCCACTACTCCGCGTTCAACTTCGTCCAATTGAGAGGCGTGTAGGCGCAATCTTATTTTTGGCGATTGGCGATGTAAGTTGCCCAGAGCGGTAATCAGCGGGGAATTGACATCAGAGACGGTGTTATCAATAACGCCCACACTCAGGTCGCCGATCAGTTCGTTTTGCGCCGAACTAAGCTTGTCGCGAAAACTGTCCACTGAGGTAAATAACTCGATGGATGCTTGATACACCAACTTGCCTTCTTCGGTCAGCCCGAACCCTTCGCGGCCCCGTGTGCACAGGCGCATGCCGATGCGAATCTCCAGGTCGGAGATCTGTTTGCTGATGGCCGCCAGGCCCACGTTCAGCTCGTTTTGCGCAGCACTGAAGCCGCCGGCTTCGACCACGGCCATAAATACCCGCAGCAATTTGAAGTCCAGCCCACTCAGTTGCAGCGGTGCTCGTGTGCCGGGTTTTGGCGGCAGGTTTCCAGAAGTGGAAAGTGGGGTTTCCATAATGCGCGTTGACCTCGAGTGCCATATTCAACAGGCTTGAACCCAATCCTTGAACATAGCCAGGCGGCGATAATGAACATAAACATCCGCCCTTGGCAACCTTGAATACGGCGCGTCAGATGCCGGTTCTACACCGATAAACGTCTGTTGAAACTGCCTCCGACTCTTCTAAAAACAAGCGTGAGGAATACCCATGTCCCAGCCCACCGACCGCCTTTGGGGCGCTCGTTTCAAGACCGGTCCGTCTGCGGCGTTGGCCGCGTTGTCGCGTTGCCCTGAGCGCTATTTTCGCCTGACGCCCTACGACCTGGCCGGCTCCCGCGCCCATGCCCGTGAGTTGCAGCGCGCCGGTTTGCTGGATGAGTCGGAAACCCTGCGCACCCTCGAAGCCCTGGACCGTATCGGTGAGGATTTCGCCGCCGGTCGCCTGCATCCCACCCTGGATGACGAGGACGTGCACACCTTTATCGAACGCGTATTGACCGAGCGCCTCGGTGCCCTGGGCGGCAAGTTGCGTGCCGGACGCTCGCGCAATGACCAGACGGCCAATGATCTGCGCCTGTTTCTGCGTGACCATGCACGCACCATCGCCACTGAGGTGTTGGGCCTGCAGCAGGCGTTGGTTGAACAGGCCGAGCAACATGTGCAGAGCATCTGCCCGGGCTTCACCCATTTGCAGCAGGCGCAACCCATTGTGTTTGCCCATCACTTGCTGGCCCACGCGCAGTCGATGCTGCGCGATGTGCAGCGCCTGGTGGATTGGGATGCGCGTACGGCCCTGTCGCCGTTGGGCGCGGCAGCGATGGCGGGTTCCGCGATAGCGCGTCAGCCAGAGCACTCGGCCAGGGAAATGGGCTACACCGGGCCATGCGAAAACTCCATCGACGCTGTCGCCAGCCGTGACCATGTGGCGGAGTTCCTGTTTGTGGCCGGCATGCTCGGGGTGAATATTTCGCGGCTGTCGGAGGAGTTTTGCCTGTGGTCGTCGCGCCAGTTTCGCTGGGTAGTGCTAGACGATGCCTACGCCACCGGCAGTTCGATCATGCCGCAGAAAAAGAACCCGGACATTGCCGAATTGGCGCGGGGCAAGGCCGGGCGTTTGATCGGCAACCTGACCGGGCTGATGTCGACGCTCAAGTCGTTGCCGCTGTCCTACAACCGTGACTTGAGTGAAGACAAGCACAGCGTGTTGGATAGCGTGGACACCTTGCTGCTGGTGTTGCCGGCGATGGCCGGGATGGTGGCGACCATGAAGGTGCAGGTAGAGGAGTTGCGGCGCCAGGCACCAATGGGCTTTACCTTGGCGACTGAGGTGGCGGATTGGTTGGCCACCCGTGGTGTGCCGTTCAAGGAGGCCCATGAGATTACCGGCGCGCTGGTGCAGGCCTGTGAGCAGCATGAGATTGAGTTGTGGCAAGCCTCACCGGCGATGTTGGCCGAGGTGGATGGGCGACTCACCCCGGACGTGCGCGACTGCCTGACCCTGGAGGCGGCGATTGCGGCGCGTAGTGGGTGGGGTGGGACGGCGCCGGAGCGGGTGAAGGAGCAGATTGGACGGTTGAAGATGGCGTTGGCGGCTCAGCAAAAGTGGACTGAAAGTTATCAAGGATTTCGGATTTAAGCCGGTGACGATCGTTCCCACGCACTGCGTGGGAATGCATCCCGTGACGCTCCGCGTCGTCACGTTACGCGCCAACGGCGGGACGCGGAGCGTCCGAGGCGGCGTTCCCACGCGGAGCGTGGGAACGATCACGCATCAAGAATAAATTTTGGAGTAGCAGCATGAACCAAACCCCGGCCGAGCGCTTGGAAGCCGAGCGCAAGTTGTCCGAAAACCAGTTCGATATCACCCAGTACGAGCACGTGCCGCGGCGCTATTACGGGCGGATGTTTTTTGCCACCCTGATCGTGATTGTGTTGGCGGCGCTGTTGCGCGCGTTTGCCAATGGCCAGATCGAATGGTCCTACATTGGCCAGTTCCTTACGTCGCAAGCCATCCTCTGGGGCCTGGTGAACACCATCGTCATGTCGATCCTGGCGATGGCATTGGGCGTAGTGATCGGAGTGATCACGGCGATCATGCGCATGTCGGCCAACCCGATCCTGCGTTACGTGGCCATCACCTACACCTGGTTGTTTCGCGGTACACCGCTGATTTTGCAGCTGCTGTTATGGTTCAACCTGGCGTTGATCTTCCCGGTGATCGCGATTCCGGGCCTGTTCAGCATCGACACCGTCGACCTGATGACGCCCTTCGTGGCCGCCCTGCTCGGCTTGAGCATCAACCAGGGCGCCTATACCGCTGAAGTGGTGCGTGCCGGCTTGCTGTCGGTGGACACCGGCCAATACGAGGCGGCCAAGTCCATCGGCATGCCGAGCCTGCAGGCGCTGCGCAGGATCATTCTGCCGCAGGCGATGCGCGTGATCATCCCGCCCGTAGGCAACGAGTTCATCAGCATGGTGAAAATGACCAGCCTGGCCAGTGTCATCCAGTACTCGGAGCTGTTGCACAACGCGCAAAACATCTACTACGCCAACGCCCGGGTGATGGAGCTGCTGATTGTGGCGGGCATCTGGTACCTGGCGGTGGTGACTGTTCTTTCATTCGGTCAAAGCCGCCTCGAGCGTCGTTTTGCCCGCGGCGCCGGCAAGCGTTCGTAAGCCTGGGTTGAGGAGATTTGCCCCATGAGAAGCATCGTCAAGGCTGTCAACCTGAACAAGTATTACGACCAGTATCACGCCCTGCGTGACATCAATATAGAGGTCGAGCAAGGCGAGGTGATGTGCATCATCGGCCCGTCCGGCTCGGGCAAAAGTACCCTGCTGCGTTGCGTCAATCAGCTGGAAAAGATCGACAAGGGCGGCCTGTGGGTCGATGGCGAATTGGTTGGTTATCGAGTGGTCGGAAACAAGCTGCACGAGATGAACGAAGCGCAGATCGCCCGCCAGCGCCTGGCCACCGGCATGGTGTTCCAGCGGTTCAATTTGTTCCCGCACATGACTGTGTTGCAAAACATCATCGAAGGCCCGTGCCAGGTGCTCAAGCGCTCGCCCAAGGAAGCCATCGAAGATGCGCTGGAACTGCTGGCCCGCGTTGGCCTGGCGGATAAGCGCAATGCCTACCCGGTGGAGTTGTCCGGCGGCCAGCAACAGCGTGTGGCAATTGCCCGGGCCTTGGCGATGCGCCCCAAGTTGATGCTGTTTGACGAACCCACCTCAGCCCTCGACCCGGAGCTGGTAGGCGAAGTGCTGTCGGTGATGCGCGATTTGGCCACCACCGGCATGACCATGATCGTGGTCACCCATGAATTGGGCTTCGCTCGCGAAGTGTCCAACCGCATGGTGTTTATGGACGCCGGCCAGATTGTGGAAGCCGGCAGCCCGGAAGACATTCTAATAAGCCCACAAAACCCGCGTACCCAAAGCTTTATTTCTGCCGTTCGCACTTAACTAAAAAACTAACGAGAACGCCCCTATGAAGAAGATATTTATCCCTACCTTGCTTGCAGGCCTGATGGCCTCCTCGTGTGTATTCGCGGCCTTGCCGCAAGCCATCAAGGACAAGGGTGAGATCAGCGCGGCCATCGTGCCGAACTACCCGCCGATGGACTTCAAGGACCCGGCCACCAACAAACTCACCGGTTTCGATTTCGACCTGGGCAACGCCCTGGCCGAGCGACTGGGCGTGAAGATCAAATGGCAGGAAACCGGCTTCGAACAGATGCTCAGCGGCCTGACCACCAAGCGCGTGGACATCGTGCTGTCGGGCATGACCGATACCGCCGAGCGCCAGAAAGCCGTGACCTTCATCGACTACTTCACCAGCGGCCCGCAGCTCTACACTTTGGCCAAGCGCGAAGAGATCAAGGAATTGACCGACCTGTGCGGTAAAAAAGTCGGCACCAGCCGCCGCACCACCTGGCCGTCTGAAATTACCGCCTGGAGCAAGGCAAACTGCGAAGCGGCGGGTAAGCCGGCAATCGTGGTGATCGGCACCGAAGGCTCGGCAGATGCCCGGGCGCAGTTGCAGCAGAACCGCCTGGATGCGGCGATGCAGGGCAGCGAGACCATTCCTTATTTGATGTCGCTGGACAAAGGCAAGTACAAGCCGGTGGGCCTGGCGATTTCCAAGCAATTCACCGGGCTTGGGATTGAGAAGAGCAATACCGAGTTGGTCACGGCGATCAGTGAGGCATTGCAGGGCATGATTGATGACGGGACTTACGGCAAGATCTTGAAAAAGTGGGATCTGGAACAAGGTGCGGTAAAAAAAATCACCATCAACTCTGGCCAATAACGCCATCGAATGTGGGAGCTGGCTTGCCTGCGATAACGGTGGGTCAGCTAAAACAATGTTGGCTGTTACTCCGCTATCGCAGGCAAGCCAGCTCCCACACTCAATCTGCGTTCGCTGGTGATCTGAGTCGTGTAGGTAAGAATCACAAGGAGCCCACCCCACCGTGGCCACCTACTCCCTGGTAATCCGTCGCCTGATGATCTGCTCGGTGACCATCGTGGTCAGCCGTGCCATGACCAGCCCGTTGCTGGCCCTCTGGCTGAGCACACGCCTGGGCCTCAACCAGCAGGACATCGGCCTGCTGATGGGGGTCGCCGTGTTCATCGCCACGCTCCTGGGTTTGTACGGCGGCTACATCATCGACCGTCTGGAAAAGCGCAAGCTGTTGATCCTGGCCATGCTCTCCAGCTCCATCGGTTTTTTGTTGCTGACCTTTGCCAGCAACCTCTACCTCACCACGCTGACCCTTGTTGTGACTGAAGCCGCGTCGGCGCTGTTCCTGATCGGCTCCAAGGCGATCATCAGCGAAAACCTGCCGGTGGGTGAGCGCGCCAAGGTGTTTTCCCTGCGCTACACCCTGACCAATGTCGGCTATGCCACGGGCCCGATGTTGGGCGTAGTGATTGCCGGCCAATTGCCGTGGGCACCGTTTTTGATCGCCAGCGCCATTGCCTTTGGCAGCTTGTTCCTGATGATCGGCATTGCGCCGACCCAGCGCGACGACAGTCATAAGCCTCAGAGTTTCCTCAGCACCCTGCGCATCTTGCGCAGCGACCGCACGCTGATCCTCTTCACCAGCGGCAGCCTGTTGAGCACCATCGTCCATGGGCGCTACACCCTTTATCTGTCGCAGTTTTTGCTGGTGGCCTACACACCCGACCAGGCACTGAAAATTCTGTCTGCGGTGCTCGCCTGCAACGCCATCACCGTGATTTTGATGCAGTACCAAATCGGCCGATTTCTCAAGCGCGAGCAACTGCGCCATTGGATCGTGCTGGGCACCCTGCTGTTTATTGCCGGGTTGGTCGGCTTCAGCCAGGCGCACAGTCTGCTGACCTGGTGCCTGGCAATGTTCGTGTTCACCCTGGGCGAGATGATCATCTACCCCTCGGAGTTTCTGTTTATCGACACCATCGCGCCGGATGCACTACGCGGCAGTTATTACGGCGCACAGAACCTGGCCGCGTTTGGCGGGGCCATGAGCCCGGTGATTTGTGGCTATCTGCTGATCAATGCGGCGCCCACCAGCATGTTCTTTGCCCTGGCCGCACTCACGGCCATGGGTGGCACCCTGTGTTTCTTGAGCGGGCGACGCGTGGCAGGTTCTTGCTGATATTTACGCAAGATCCGGCTATTAATAGCCAAACCTCTGACGGACCCGAGCCCCATGAAATTCGACACGGCCTACAGCCTGAGTCTCGACGACAAGCTGTCAATCTACGACGTGCGAGATCTGAATTTCGATGAAACTACCGCCTTCGATTCCGACAAAGACAGCTTCCTGTGCCCCAACGACGCCTGCCGTGCGGCGTTCGATAGCGCCAATGCGTTGAGTACCTTCAACGCCAAGAACGTCAACTACCAGCGCACGCCGCACTTCAAGAACAAACCCGGCACGCGGCATATCGACGGCTGCCGCTATGCCGGCAGCCATAAACCTGCGACGGGTGAAAATGACGACGAGCGTGAGGAAAATTTCCCATCGGAATTTGTGCTGACGCGGCGACTGTACGAGCTTAGAACGCCGGTAGTCGGCACCGCTGGGAGCGTCCTGCAGGAGCCGACGAAAGTGCCCGCAAACCGCGCTACCACCTCTTCTGGCAGCAATGACTCGATCCCGGACAAAACCAGCGTATTCGCACACCCGGTGGAGTGCTACGTGTCCAACATCGATGACAAGGACAAGCTCAAGGCCATGCCCTTGAAGATCGGTGAGCACACGGCGACCTACTGGGCATTCTTCAAGAAGATCGAATACCTGCAAGACAACCAGGGTTTGATTTACTGGGGCAAGATCAAGACCATCAAGGACTACACCAGCAGCTTTCGCATCGACTTCGAAAAGAAGGTGTGGCTCGACAAGAAGCCCTATTCGGTAAATGTCTACCTGAGCAAAAAGCTTATCGAAAACTACCGCAAGCGCACGGCATTCCTGGAACAGATCAAGGCGGCGGCCAGCAGCGAACGGCCGCTGTATTGCTTTTTCTACGGGGTCACGCCGCAGCTTGTGCAGGTGCCCAGCCAGAAAAAACCCGAGCAGACGTTCGGGGTATTCAGCGCCAGGATCGAAAACCTGGATCACCTGATTATTCGCGAGGCGCCGGGGCTGGAATCATAAGGGGTTGCAACGCCAATGGATGAGCGGTAGAAACAACTGTACAAAAACACAGTATAGTTGCGCCTCCCCTGTCGAACCTGGAGAAACCCCATGTCCTCTCTGGCAATGAGTTCTTTCGTAGAACAACAGATCGTCTTGCATCAATTCACCACCAAACACTGCGCGCAGGCGCGCGTGATGCTGGGCTGGAGCCGCGAAGAGCTGGCTCGCCAGGCTGGCGTGGCGGTGCAAGCAATTGAGAAACTGGAAGGCCACGGCGACGTGGACGATGAAACTCGTTTGATCCTGGCGTTTCGCCTGGAGGCCGAAGGGCTGGTATTTTTCCCGGGGTTCGCGCCGGGGTGGGGGATGAGTGCGCGGCGGTTTGATACCGCCGCAGCGCAACCTTCTGCGCAAGGCCTCATTTCCCGGTTGATGGGTTCAACCACCGCAACCATTGACTCACAAACGCCTCAACCCAATGGTGCGTAGAGCCCAGGTGTTTCTCCGGGCGCTTCAATAGTTTCAAATGCACCCTTGGCGGTCGATTGAACCCTGGCACAACCTCTGCGAGGCAGCCGTCTGCAGAGGCTGATTCAAACTCAAGTGTCAGTAGTCTCAACCACGTCCTCTGTACTGGCAGGTGTCGGTGTGAAGGGAGCACCTGGGAGAAAAGCCGGTTTTTGAATGGCCTGTGAGGCTTGTTCATAACCATAGGCGACTGACAGCAAGGTCGCTTCACTGTTGGCGGAGCCATACACGTAAAGTGCCGTGGGCATGCCATCTTCATCCATGCCTGACGGAACGGATATGCCTGGGTACCCGGCCGCAGCGCTGAAAAAATAATTGTGGGACTGGAAGTTCGACACCATGGCGTCGAGCTTGTGCTCCTTCATGGGGTCATCAATGGTGTTCTGAAATATAGGAAGAATGGCTTTCCACAGCGCATCGCGATCTTCCTGGTTGGTCTGCACCCCATTGATCATTTCCAGCAGTTTCTGGTCAGGCTCACCAGGTTTCTGGGTGCGGTTGATAAAAGCAATCAGCTCAGAGAGTGATTTGACCGGCAAACCTTCTCGCCCAGCCAGGTAGCCTTCCAGCGCTTGCTTGACCTCCGAGAAAAGCGCGTTGTTATAATCGACATAGGTTTGTTCGGGGACGCCAGCATCCAACCGCGCCATCGGCACCAGAATCGCCCCTTGGGCCTTCATCACGTCGAGCGCCGCCTCATAATGCTTGCGGTCTGCTCGCTTGGCCGGGTCCTTGGCCTCCTCAGCGGACAACTCGGGTAAAGGGGTATAGCCAATTCGCTTGTCCTTCAAGGCGTCGGACTGCAGGCCCTTGGTGTAGGCAGTGGTCTCGGTCATTGCGTTAAGCGCTTCGGCCGCATCACAGATATTGCGGGTAAAAGTCCCCACCGCGTCCATGCGAGTGCTGGTCATGACGCCTTCGGTACTGACCAGGCCCGTCGTTGTTTTCAGGCCAAACACACCGTTGTAGGCGGCGGGGCTGATGATCGATCCGTTGGTTTCCAACCCCAGTGCCACAGGCACATGCCCTTGGGCGACCGCCACTGCCGAACCTGAACTCGACCCAGCCACCGGCCCTCCGAGTCGATGAGGGTTCAGCGTCTGGCCACCTCGGGAGCTCCAGCCATCCACAGGTAATAGTGACCGAAAGTTGGACAGCTCACTCATATTGGTTTTCCCCACAATCACCACCCCGTGCTTCAACAAATTGTCGACAACCTTGGCGGTTTTAGTGGCCGGCGCGCCCACCAAGGCCTTCGAACCTGCACTGGTCTGCATGCGGTCGTTGGTTTCGAAGACATCCTTCAGCGCTATCGGCACGCCATGCAAGTGCTTGAGTACGCGGCCATTGGCACGTTCCTGGTCGCGGGCCTTCGCCTCCCTCATAGCATCCGGGTTGGTTTCCAAAAACGCATTGCCGCCCTGTAGCCCACGATCAATATTGGCAATCTGCTTGAGCGAGTCCCTCAACAGTGACTCTGAGGTAACGCCGCCACCTTGGCCCATCTCCAATGACATCTGGCAGGCACTCTTGAAACCTTGCACAGGGTTTGCAAGTTCCTGAAGCAGGCCTGTCGCCCATCCACTTACCGAAACTGGTCCGATCATGAAATTCCCCTCTGTCTAACTGGATGTGAGCGTTATCGGTCGATAACACCGCACCAGTCTAAGAGCCGACACCCCATCACTATTTCGGGCGAATCCTGCTGCTGCGTCCTACTCTTCCCAGCCCGACGTAGTCTTCAATAACGTCTATGGCCGTAGCTGGCGGTAAGCGCGTACCAGTGCCGCCAAACGATCACCTGCCCAGCGTGCACCGTAAAACCAGACTCTGGAGCCATCCTCCAGGGTTTCACACACCGTGGGGTATCCGCTTCTCGAGGCGTTATGAAAGGCGGCTTCGGGGTCCTCCGACACCAAGGCATCCAGGCGAAGGCCTGCCACCCGCTCATCGATTTCACGACAGGCCTGCTGATTGTCGCCGCTGCGCTGCATGTCCACCGCTACCCATTGGACACCGGCCCTGCGCAGGGTGTCGAAGACTCGGTGCAAGGCCTCACTGTGTTCGACCCGTTCAACGTGATTGCCCTGCACATAGCGCTCGACATACCCGACCCGATAGCCCGTCAACGCCCGCGTGGCGGTGAACGTGGTGTTATTCAACACGAGCGGTACCTCTACCATCACCGGTTCGGTAGGATCCTCGCCGCTGAGGGCGACAAGTGATAGCGCGGGGTCACGCACCGGCCGTAGATGGGGCGCCAGGGCGTTATACCCTGGGATGAGCATGGCGCCCGCAGCCTGTTCGGTGCCAAAGACAATAGAGGTGGGTGCAGCATGGGGGGGTGAAGCAGGTACGTCGGCGGCGTTCATTGGCGGGGGTAGCGGTTGGGCTGGGGCACAAGGCACCCCTATTTTCCAAAGCTTCTTACAGTGGCTGTCCATCGAAACATCCTCCCGGAAATAAAATTCCCGCGGGATCATCGCACTCTCATTTGACCTTTGTCGCAGAGCAGAAATTCGCTGAAAAACTCTTTTCCAAGCGGGCCATCGGCTCAGCTTGCTGCGTGTTCGTTGACCGGTTGAGGCTCCACTTCCAGCCACCAGGCTTGCCCGCGCTCAGGCTGGTTCAAGCGAAAAGCCTGACCCATCGCCGGAGTGGTGATCGAGATATTGCGCTCCCAGGCCAGGGCCATGATGCGGTCGAAGGGCTCATGCCAGGCGTGGAAGGCCAGATCGAAGGTGCCGTTGTGAATCGGCAGAAGCCAGCGCCCTTTCAGATCGATATGCGCCTGCAGCGTTTGCTCCGGCTGCATGTGCACATGGGGCCAATCGACATTGTAAGCGCCGGTTTCCATCAGGGTCAGGTCGAACGGCCCGTACTGCTCGCCGATGCGTTTGAAACCGTCGAAATAGCCAGTATCGCCACTGAAAAATATACGTCGCGTAGCGTCGATCATTACCCATGAGCACCACAGGGTCTGGTTGCCATCAAACAGGCCGCGCCCTGAAAAGTGCTGAGCTGGCGTGCAGACAAAACGAACGCCATCGACTTCGATGCCCTGCCACCACTCCAGCTGGCGCACTTTGCTGGCGTCTACGCCCCATTTGACCAGCGTGTCACCCACGCCCAGGGGCGCCAGGAAGTGGCGGGTCTTTTCGGCCAATTGGACCACCGCTTTACGGTCGAGATGGTCGTAATGATTGTGGGAAAGGATCACCGCTTCCAGCGCTGGCAGCTCATCAAGACTGATAGGCGGCTGATGAAAACGCTTGGGGCCGGCCCAACTGAACGGCGAGGCGCGTTCGGCAAACACCGGGTCGGTGACCCAGAATTTACCACGCAGTTTCAGCAGCACGGTTGAATGGCCGAGGCGATACACGCTGTGGTCAGGGGCGGCCAATAACTGCTCGCGGGTCAGTGGCTGTACCGGAATCTGCCCCACCGGCCGTGTCGTGCGCGGCTTGTTGAATAGCATGTTCCAGAAAATGCGCAGGGTCTTGCCCAAGCCACCGTGCTGCACCGGAGTGTCGTTGCTGAAGTGCCCCAGGCCCTGCTCGGCAGGCTTGGGCGCCGAGGGCGCCGGGTCGAGACGGGTTGAAATAGTGGCCATGACGATGTGACTCCGGCGGTCCGCTCAAGTATTACACTGCACAGTGTAGTTTCTAGATTGCAACAAAATCCGGAGCAAGTAAACTGCCCGGTGTAATTTCATTGTTGAGTCGAATGCCTTCCATGACTGCCCCCAAACGCCTCACCGAGCGTAAACGCGAAGCCATCGTGGCTGCGGCGATTGCCGAATTTCGCGAGAACGGCTTCGAGGTCACCAGCATGGACAAAATCGCCGCCACTGCTGGCGTTTCCAAGCGCACTGTGTACAACCATTTCCCCAGCAAGGAAGAACTGTTCGCCGAGATCCTCCACCAACTATGGGCCAGCAGCGTTGCCCAGCTGGACGTGATCTATACCAGCGACCGCCCGCTGCGCGACCAACTGCGCACGTTGCTGGAAGCGAAAATGCAGATGATGTCGGACGCCAACTTCCTCGACCTGGCACGCGTAGCCATTGCTGCCACCATTCATTCGCCGGAACGCGCTCAAGATATGGTCAACCGCCTCAGCGCACGAGAAGAAGGCTTTACCCAATGGGTGCGCGCCGCCCAGGAAGACGGACGCCTCACCTGCACCGACCCGGCGTTCGCCGCCCACCAGATCCAAAGCCTGCTCAAGGCCTTTGCATTCTGGCCGCAGATTACCCTCGGCCAGCCCACCCTCGACCCTGCCGCCCAGGCAGGCGTTATCGAATCAGCCATCGACCTGTTCCTGGCCGGCTACGAAGTCAGCACTCCGCCCTCACACTAAGACGCGTTATTGCAGAGCGTTTTTGGCGTATTCCACCCGTTGCGTGGTCGCACATCAGGCCTGAGTTGTCTGATGACACCTCGTCTGAAACTTCATTCGTCGACCTGCCGCAATAGCATAATGCCGCCATTGGTCGCCTGGTCAAAATAGTCCTGCCTGACGGGCGAACTTCCAGGTCGGTTGATCACTCTGACACCGTTGTTCTACCCCCCTCTGTCAGCATCAGGAAGCTGGCAATGAGCAAGTCAACCGTAAGGCCAGGGGCCCTACGGGGTCAGGCGCAAATATAAGGACCCCGCATACGCTTGCATGCCCGAGCCCTCCATCATGCTATTCAACGCTCACAAGAAAACCATCAGTACCCTGCAACACAGCCTAGCCCAACAGACCAGCCTGCTGGACGCCATCGAACGCTCCATGGCCGTGATCGAATTCGACCTGCAAGGCACCGTGCTGCGCGCCAATGACAACTTCATCAAGACCATGGGCTACCGCGCCGAACAGATCCTGGGCCAGCCCCATCGGATGTTCTGTACCCCGGCGTTCGCCCGCAGCGCGGACTACAACCAGCTGTGGACGCACCTGCGAAACGGCCAATTCCAGTCGGGCACCTTTGAACGCGTAGGCGCCAACGGCGCCTCGGTGTGGCTGGAAGCCAGCTATAACCCGGTACGGGATGAGGCGGGGAATGTGATCAAAGTGGTGAAATACGCCATGGACGTCACCCCGCGCCTGCAAGCCGAAAGCGAAGCCAACGCCAAGCTCGAAGCCATCGACCGCGCCATGGCGATGATTGAGTTCAACCTCGACGGCACCATCATCACCGCCAACGGCAATTTCCTGCAGCGCATGGGCTACAGCCTGGCGCAGATTCAGGGCAAGCATCACCGCCTGTTTTGCACGCCCGAGCTGGCCAACAGTGCGGCCTACAGCGAGTTCTGGAAGCGCTTGAACCAGGGCGAACTGTTCAATGGCCAGTTCGAGCGGGTGGACAAACACGGCCAGGTCGTGTGGCTGGAAGCCAACTACAATCCGGTGTACGACGCCAGCGGGCGCCTGTGCAAAGTGGTGAAGTTCGCCTCGGATGTCACCGCCCGCGTGCTACAGCATGCCGCTGACGCACAGAGCGCCGCCCAGGCTTACCACCTGTCGTTGAACACCCAGGAGATGGCGGAAAAAGGCGCCGAGGTGATTCAGAAAACCGCCAGCGGCATGCGCGAAATTGCCGTGGATATCGACACCTCTTCGCAACTGATCGCCAAACTCGGCGAACGCTCGCAACAGATCACCGCCATCGTCAATACCATTCGCGGCATTGCTGACCAGACCAACCTGCTGGCCCTCAACGCCGCCATTGAAGCCGCCCGCGCCGGCGAGCAGGGCCGTGGCTTTGCCGTGGTGGCCGATGAAGTGCGGCAGCTGGCGGCGCGCACCAGCGGCTCCACCGCCGAAATCTCCGGCATGATCGCCATGATCCAGGACGAAACCCGCCAAGCCATCGACAGCATGGACGCCACCCGCGACCGCGCCGCCCAGGGTGTGGAACTGGCCAACCAGGCCGGCACGGTGATCCTGCAGATTCGCGAAGGCACCGGCGAAGCAGTACAAGCGGTAAGTGCGTTTGCCAATGAGCGGGGCAATCGCTGAGCCATTGGCGCTGGCTGTCTGCAGGTTAACTTCGCAGCCAGCGCACATGCCGCCCCAGTTCATCAAATAGCGTTACCACCGAGCGTAACGCCCGGCAATCAGGCCGCGTCAACAACCACAGCGCCGTATCGTGCCCTGCCAGCGCAGGGCCCAGCGGTTGCAGGCCATCGCCCATCAGAAACTCCGGCAGCGCCGCCACGCCCAACCCCGCGCGCACTAATTCGGTCACCGACTGCATGCTGTTGCACCGATAACGGGGACGCACGCCCGGCAAATGCTCACGGCGCCAGATGACGGTGGGGTGATCGGGTAAAAAATCGTCCGGCGCGATCCAGGCCAGGTCGGCCCACTCATGGTCTGGGTGCAGGCGCGCATAGTCGGCACTGGCACACACCTGGTAGGTCACCGCACCCAGGCAACGTCCGACAAGATGCGCTGGCGGCGTCTTGGTCAGGCGCAGGGCGA
The DNA here is from genome assembly GCF_900119355.1 of Pseudomonas sp. NFPP02. Taxonomy (NCBI): domain Bacteria; kingdom Pseudomonadati; phylum Pseudomonadota; class Gammaproteobacteria; order Pseudomonadales; family Pseudomonadaceae; genus Pseudomonas; species Pseudomonas sp. NFPP02. The sequence goes on along the minus strand of NZ_FPJI01000016.1, from coordinate 121,092 downwards.
TATCCGCATCGCGGCGGCTGAGGTTGGCGAAGTCATTGGAGGTGCTCAGTTCCAGGGTCAACGCCGGGTAGGCCGGCATGAACTGCGCGAGGGCCGGCAACAGCAAGCCTTGCAACACCGAGTCGGTGCAGGTCAGGCGCACGGTACCGCTGATCACTTCACCGCCCTGCTCCACGCCAATACGCGCCGCCTCCAGCGCCTGTTCGGCACGCTCGGCCTGTTGGGCCAGGTTGCTCGCCAGGCTGGTGGGCAAATAACCGGCACGGCTTTTTTCAAACAGGGTCTGGCCCAGCGCCGCCTCCAGCCGCCGCACCGCACGGAATACCGTGGACACATCGACCCGCAGCAGCGCCGCCGCCCGCGCCAGGGTACCGCCGCGCACCAGGGCCAGGATCAATGACAGGTCGGCGTAGTCGATTTGATAGTGCGTGACTGCATTGAACATATGGGCAAACGCCAATATTGATTGCGTGAGCGCCAATCTATAGTGGGTATCACCCCACCACAAGTCATGGACGTACATGATGCCAACCCCCGCGCTGCACCTTGCCCTGATCGGTGATTACACCCCCGATGTGACCGCCCACCAGGCCATTCCCATGGCCCTGCAACAGGCCGCCGACGTTCTGGGCCTGAACGTCCAAGTGCAATGGCTGGCCACCGACACCCTCACCTCCACTTCTGCCCTGAGCGACTTCGACGGTTTCTGGTGCGTGCCCGGCAGCCCCTATCGCGATGTCGACGGCGCCTTACGGGCGATACGTTTTGCCCGCGAACAAGGTCGCCCTTTCCTCGGTACCTGCGGCGGTTTTCAACATGCCGTGCTGGAATATGCCCGCCATGTGCTCGGCTGGGCCGATGCCCAGCACGGCGAATTAATGCCGGATGCTGAACGCGCTGTCATCACGCCGCTGAACTGCTCCCTGGTGGAGGTGAGCGACACCGTACGCCTGGCCCCGTACACGCGCATTGCCCAAGCCTACGGCCGCCTGGACATCCACGAGGGTTACCGTTGCCGCTACGGCATCAACCCCGCCTTTGCCGACGCCCTGCTGGACGCCAACCTGATTCCCACCGGCCACGATTCGGCGGGCGATCTGCGCGCGGTGGAACTGCTCGACCACCCGTTCTTCGTCGCCACCCTGTTCCAGCCCGAACGCGCCGCATTCAAGGGCATCACGCCGCCGCTGACGATTGCGCTGCTCAAGGCCTGCCAGGAGGTATCGGTATGATCGCCAAGACACCCGCCCCACCTTATTACGCGGTGATTTTCAGCTCGCTGCGCACCGGCGCCGACCTGGGTTATGGCGAGGCCGCCACACGCATGCTGGAACTGGCCAGGCAACAACCGGGGTTCCTTGGGGTGGAATCGGCGCGGGAGGATGGACTGGGGATTACCGTGTCCTACTGGGCCAGTGAGGCGGCGATACTGGCCTGGAAACAGCAGGCCGAGCATCGGCAGGTGCGCGAGCAAGGGCGGGCCACCTGGTATGCGGCGTTTCACACACGGGTATGCAAGGTAGAGCGGGCCTACACCTTCTCCACTTGAATCACCGAACCCGGTGGGAGCTGGCTTGCCTGCGATGCAGACACCTCGGTGATGCAGTGAAACCGCAGTGATACTATCGCAGGCAAGCCAGCTCCCACATTTGCTCGTCATCGTTAGCAATCGCGGACGCTCAGCTCACCAAACTACGCAACGCGCTGATCTGCGGGATCTCTACCCGACGCATATACACGCGTAGCGGCTCGGTAATGTTGATGCGGTCGTCGATATTCTGGTCGAGCAACAACTGCAGGCGGGCTCGGCACAGGGTCATGGTGTGGTCGGCGGCCGGCAGCCAGACGAACTCGGCCGTGGGGATGATGCCGTCATCGGCCACGTCCATGCCGAATGAGTCTTCGCTGAAACGTACGATGTACTGGCCGGTCTTGCGGTTGAGGCCGACAAATCCCTGGAGTTGGTCGGCAGCTTGGCAGATAAGCTCGGAAGTGATGCGCATGGTAAACCTCACTGAAAAGTCCCACAGGGACTGGAAAGATGGTTTACACGCGTGGCAGAAATTACCGCCCTCTGACGGGGCAGCTACCCGTAAGAATACTGCAACGCCCTGCAAAAAAGTCGACAAAATTGGCCGGTGCGCACGTTAATGTCGGTTTGGTGATAGCGCCGTTCGCAATCAATTGTTAAAAAGGACACCTTCTCAAAGTTACCTCCACGAAAGGACTTCGCATATGCCTGTCACGTTTTCCAAAAGCGCCTTGCTGCTGGCGTTGATGCTCGGCCTTGGCCAGGCACAGGCTGCCGAACCGGTCAGCCCGGCCGAATTGGCGACAAACGAAGGCATCCCCTATCCTGCCGTGATCGCTCACCGTGGCGCGTCCTACGACGCACCTGAATCCACCGCCGCTGCCTACAAGGTTGCACGCGACCTGGGTGCCGACTACCTGGAACTGGACTTGCAACGCAGTAAGGACGGCGTACTGTTCGCCCTGCACGACAACAACCTGCAGCGCACCACCGACGTTGCCACCAAGTTCCCCGAGCGCAAAGACGCGCCTGCCAACGAGTTCACCTGGAAAGAACTGCAAACCCTCGACGCCGGCAGCTGGTTCAACGCCGCCTACCCGGACCGCGCGCGCCCCGGTTTCGTTGGCCTGAAAATCCTGAGCCTGGACGACATCATCAAGATCGCCGAAGGCAACCCCTCGCACAAACCCGGCCTGTACATCGAGACCAAGGAGCCCAAGCAGTTCCCCGGTATCGAAGCCGACCTGAAAAACAAGCTGCTCGACAAAGGCTGGCTGAGCTCCGCCGGCTCCAAGCTGGGCAAGAGCAACACCGGTGTCGGCCAAGGCAAGGGCCGCGTGGTGCTGCAAACCTTCGAAACCGCCAGCCTTAAAGAGCTGCAGAAGGAAATGCCCAACACCCCGAAAATCCTGCTGTTGTGGGTAGGTGAAGGCAGCATCGAGCCCAAATCCAAAGTGACCTTCGCCGAGTCTGGCGAAGCCACCAAGGCTGCCTACTACGCCAAGCAAGAGCCCAAAGACGCCGCCGAATTCGAAAAGTGGGTCGATGAGGCCAAAAGCCTCGGCGCCATCGGCACCGGCCCGTCGGCTGAGCTGACCGACCACGGCGACCAGAGCTACACCGACCTGGTGAAGCCGGAAATGAACAAGCTGACCCACGACAAGGGCCTGCTGGTGCATGTGTATACCGTGGATGAGCCGGTGGACTTCGAGAAGGTCATGAAGGCCGGCGTCGATGGTATCTTTACCAACCGCGCCGCCGAGCTGTTGAAGTTCTACAAGCGCTGGCCGTCGTCCAGCGTGCAGGACCTGCTCAACGACCATAAGTACTAAAAGCGTTGGTGTCAGTGAGCCATTAAGGATGAGTTAAGTTGCGCTGGTTAATCTGGCGCCACTTAAACAGCTCAACCTAAGAAGGACATACACCATGAAAACCTTGACCGCCCTGTTCGCCGCTACTGCCCTGACCTTGACCGCCGGCCTGGCCCAGGCTGATGTTCGTCCAGACCAGATTCCCAGCCTGCTCAAGACCGGTGAAGTGATGGCGTTCGAAAAGCTCAACGCCGCCGCCGTCGCCCAACATGCCGGCGCTACCATCAACGATACCGAGTTGGATCACGAAGCTGGCAAGCTGGTCTACGAAGTGGACCTGACCGACACCACCGGCAAGAAATGGGATGTGAAGCTCGACGCCAAAACCGGTGCCGTGCTGGAAAACAAGCAAGACACCTGAGTTGAACCTTGAAAAAACGCGCCACCTTCGGGTGGCGCGTTTTTTTATGCGCGCCTCAAACCGTCACATAACCGTCATACCACCTTGCAATGATTCGCTCAGGAACCTGTGAAACGTCCTACAGGCCCTTTCTCTGCGAGTCGCCATGAACCACAGCATCGACCACGGCCATCAAGATTCCGATCTGTTTGGCCTGCTTTACGGTTTTCGTTTTCGCCCCGGCGAGAAAGGCCAACAAATTGATTCCGCCACCGCCCTCGCCACCTTACAGCAACCGCCAGACCCGGACGAATTCCTGTGGCTGCACCTGAACCTGGCGCACGCCGCCTGCGAGCGCTGGATGCAGGCGCATCTGTCATTGCCAGAAGAGTTTTTTGAAGCCTTGCATGAAGGCTCACGCTCCACGCGCATCGAGCATGTGGACTCGGCCTTATTGGCCGTGGTCAACGATGTGGTGTTCAACTTCAGCAGCATGGTGTCGTCGGATATTTCCACGCTGTGGGTGTGCGCGCGCAGCCGCTTGCTGGTGAGCGCACGCCTGCAGCCGTTGCACTCGGTGGATAAATTGCGCTCGTCGGTGAAGGCCGGCGAACACTTTCGCTCCCCCTTGGAGCTGTTGGTGCACCTGCTGCGCGACCAGGGCGAAGTGCTGACGCAGATCGTGCGCAAGACCAGCATCAGCGTTGACCAAATCGAGGATCAGCTGTTGTCTTCGCGCCTGTCCACCAACCGTGCCGAACTGGGCGCCGCCCGCCGCGTGCTGGTGCGCCTGCAACGCCTGCTGGCTTTGGAGCCGGGCTCGCTGCTACGCCTGCTCAATCGCCCGCCGCAATGGCTGCAAAAGGAAGACGTGAAGGAATTGCGCAAATCCACCGAGGAGTTTGCGCTGATCATCAACGACCTGACCGCCCTGGGCGAACGCATCAAACTGTTGCAGGAAGAGATTGCCGCCAACCTCAATGAACAGAGCAACCGCACATTGTTTACCCTCACGGTGGTGACGGTGCTGGCGCTGCCGATCAACATCATTGCCGGTTTTTTTGGCATGAATGTGGGTGGGGTGCCCCTGTCCCAAGACCCGGAAGGCTTCTGGATACTGGTGGCCTTGGTCGCAACCTTCACCCTGATCGCTGGGCGGTGGGCATTCCGCAAATTCTCAAATTGAAATAAGCCCAAAGGTGGGAACTGGCTTGCCTGCGATTGCGGTGTATCAGCCAAGACAATGCAAGCAGACCCACCGCTATCGCAGGCAAGCCAGCTTCCACAGGGGTTAAGCGTATGTTCAGTGATTGAAGAGTCCCGTCATCGCTCTGAGCCGCTTCTTGTACAACCGCCGCGCCTCCAAAGCCTCCTCCAGACTCACCGCCACAAACCCCGCTCGCTGGTTGGGCTGCATTTGCCCGATCAAGTCCAGGTCGGCGCTGATCACCGTGCCGATCATCGCGTAGCCACCGCCCGACACCGCATCGCGGTGCAGCACAATCGGCTCCAGCCCCGCCGGTACTTGAATCGAGCCAATCGGGTAGCAACTGTCCACGATGTTGGAAGGATCGGAGCCGGCGCCAAACGGCTGTTCCCGCGGCTGGAAGCTCAACGCGCTGCCGCCCTTGAAACGATAGCCAATGCGATCGGCCTCGGAGCCGACCGTCCACGGCTCGGCAAAAAAGCTGCTTTTGGCCTCCAAGCTCAAGCGTTCGTAATACAGCCCCGGCACCACCCGCAACGTCACATCGCCGCCGACCGAACGCCGCAACGCCATCGGCAAGCTGTTGCCCGCACGCCCGGTACCGCTGGCGCTACCGATCGGCAATTGATCGCCCTCCTGCAAGCGTCGGCCATTAAACCCGCCGAGGGCGCCGAGGGTGTAGGTGGAGCGGCTGCCGAGCACCAACGGCACGTCGATACCGCCGGCGACGGCGAGGTAGGTGCGTGCGCCGGCCTTGGGAAACTCGAACCGCAGCACCTGCCCGGCGCGTACGGCAAAGGCGGTGTCCTGATGCACCACTTCACCGTCCAGGCGCGGCGACATCAAGGCGCCGCTCAAGGCCACCAGCGCGTCCTGCTGGAACTCCAGCGCCGGCCCGATCAGCGTGCATTCCAGGCCCGCCGCGCCCACGGGATTGCCCACCAGGTGGTTGGCCGCACTCAACGCGTATTGGTCCAGCGCCCCCGATGGTGGGATGCCTAAATGGTAATAACCTTCGCGGCCCAGGTCCTGCACGGAGGTGGCGAGGCCGGGTTTGAGGACCTTGATCATGCCAGCGCCTCCTGCAGGGTTTTCGGATAGCCGATGGGGTCGGCGAGAAAGGCATCCAGGGAAAACTCCACCGGGCGAATGCGCAAGTCGAAACGCCCGGCGTCCACCTCGGCGACCGCCAGGTCATATGCCTCGCGGTCCATCGGCTTGAACTGCACGATATCGCCAGGGCGGAAGAACACCATGTGCTCCTTGAGGTACGCCAACTGCTGCGCCGGGTCGTAGATCGGTGCCGGGGTAACGCCGAACATCTGATAACCGCCCGCCCCTCGCACTGAGTAGATACAGCCAAAGCAACCGCCATGGCCCAGGGTCAGTTTCGGTGTGTCGGTGCGTGGCCGCAGGTATTTGGGCACCTGCAATTGCCGCTCGCGTTCGACCATCTGGAACATGAACGGCAAGCCCGCGACAAAGCCGACCATCGACACAAACCACGGCGCGCCACTGTGGGCGGCGATGAACGCGTCCACGTCGGCCAGGCCATTGATGCGTGCCGCGTATTCCAGGTCTGTGCCGCTGGGGTCTTGGTGGCGGTCACGAAAACGCATCAGGGTTTCGTGGGTCCAGGGGTCGTTATAGAGCACCGGGATTTCGATGATGCGCGTGCGCAAGGTGCGTTCGGCCACGGCCTGGGCTTCGGCGCTTTGCACGGCGTCGAGCAGCGCGTGAGGGGCGATGCGGTCAGGGTCGAAGCGAATCTGGAAGGATGCATTGGCCAGGCACACATCCAGTACGCCTTCCAGTGCCAGGCGCTCCACGGCGCGGGTCACCGCCATGCCCTTGAAAAAAGCCTCCAGGGACATGCTGTCGCTGACCTCGGCAAACAGATGTTCATCACCGCCGAAGCTATAGCGGATGGGGGACGTTTCAGCCATGTCTGTTCCTCTTGGAATCTTTGTAGAAAGGCAGGCAAAAAAGTAAGGGTTGGATCTTATCGGGGTGTTCTGACGTCGATACCCGCCTGGTCCAAGGCTTCACGGGTAGCCTCCACCAGATCCAGGGCGCCAGGGGTGTCGCTGTGCAGGCAGATGGAATCGAATTCGATCGCAAGGTCTTCGCCTTCGACGGTACGTACCAGGCCGGCCTGACACGCACGCAAGACCCGGGCGGCCACTGTGGCTGGGGCCAGCGCCCGCACATTGCGGGTAAACACGATGGAGCCGCTCAGGTCGTATTCACGGTCGGCATAGAACTCGCGCACCACCGGCTGCCCCAGTTCCTTGGCGATGCGCCAGATCACTGAGTTGGGCATGCAGTACAGCATCAGCGTGGGCTCAATGATTTGCAGGTTCTGCACCAACAGCCGGGCGGCCTCTTCATCACGGGCCAGGTGCATGTAAAGCGCGCCGTGAGGCTTGATATGTTGCAGGGTCACGCCTTGGGCACGAGCCATTTCACGCAGGGCACCGAGCTGGTAGAGCATGTCGTCCACCAGTTCCTGGGCCGGTGCGTTGATATGCCGGCGACCGAAACCCACCAGGTCACGAAAGCCTGGGTGCGCGCCGATGGCCACACCCAGTTGCTTGGCGCGCTCGACGGTGCGGCGCATGGTGCCCGGATCGCCAGCGTGAAAGCCGGTGGCGATATTGGCCGAGCTGATATAGCCCATCAGCTCTGCGTCGACGCCGTCGCCGATGGTCCAGGGGCCAAAGCTTTCGCCCATGTCTGAATTGAAATCCACTGCCTGCATCAGGGTCGCTCCGCCAAAGGTGATGCCCGCAAAGTAGGCCGGGGCTTGACCCCTTGGGAAGATCTATTATCAGATGGCCCATCTTCTGAAAATCAGATAGCTTTTTATCCTCGACCCCAGATCGTTCCCACGCTCTGCGTGGGAATGCAGCCATGGACGCTTTGCGTCCGCACTTGAGACCGTGACGCGGAGCGCCACAAGAGGTATTCCCACGCAGAGCATGGGAACGATCAATAAGCAGAGTGCGATATGTCTTTAACCTTGCGCCAGGTTCGCTACTTCGTCGCCACCGCCGAGATCGGCCAGATATCCCAGGCGGCGATTCACTTGAATATTTCCCAATCGGCGGTGACCACGGCGATCAAGGAGCTGGAAGCCATGCTCGGCGTGCAGTTGTTCGTGCGCTCGGCCCAAGGCATGAACCTCACCGACGCCGGGCGGCATTTTCTCAACCGTGCCTATGTGATTGTGCGCAGCGTGGAGGACGCCCTCAACAGCCCGTTGCCGGACTACCGCGCCAGCGGCGTGCTGCGGGTGGCGGCCAGTTACACCGTGCTGGGTTATTTCCTGCCGCACCATTTACAGCGCATGGAGCATTGGCATCCGGACGTAACCATCGAGGTGTTCGAACAGGAGCGCCAGGCCATCGAACAGGGCCTGCTCGACGGCCAGTTCGACATGGCCGTGGTGCTGACCGCCAACCTTACCCACGCGGATATCGTCTCGGAAATTCTGTTCAACTCCGAGCGCCGCTTGTGGCTGCCCAGCCATCACCCGTTGTGCGAACGCGGAGCCGTGAGCCTGGCCGACGTGGCCCAAGAACCCTACATTTTGCTCACCGTCGACGAAGCCGAACACAGCGCCATGCGCTACTGGGAACAGGCCGGGCAAACGCCCAAGGTGCGGCTGCGCACCAGCTCAGTGGAGGCGGTGCGCAGCATGGTTGCCAACGGCAGCGGCGTGGCGATCCTGTCAGACCTGGTACACCGGCCCTGGTCCCTGGAAGGCAAACGCATCGAAACCCTGACCGTGACCGACCCGGTCACCCCCATGAGCGTCGGCCTGGCCTGGCACCGCGAGCGCGCGTTTACCCCAGCGATGCAAGCGTTCCGGGATTACTTCCACGACGCGTTTCTGGCGCCCCAGCAGTTGTCGGCACGCCGTTAAAGATGAGCTTGCAGGGTGGCGGTCAACCAGTCCATGAACACCCGCACTCGCAACGGCAGATGCCGCTGGCCGGCGTACAGCAACGACACATCCAAGGGCGGCGCTTGGTAGTCGGGCAGCACCGCCACCAACTCGCCGCTGGCCAATAAGTCGCGTATCCCGAGCTGCGGCACCTGGGTGATGCCAAACCCGCCCAGGCACGCCGATTGATAGGCGTCGGTGCTGTTGACCGTCACCCGGCCTGCCATCGGCAGCCGCTGCACCTTGTTGCCCACCATGTATTCGAACCCGGCCGAGCGTGCGCCCAGCGGCCGCACATAATGCACCAACTGGTGATGCGCCAGGTCTGCCAGGGTTTCGGGCACGCCATACCGTTGCAGGTACGCCGCGCTCGCGCAGTTGACCATCGGCATGCTGCACACCCGCCGCGCTACCACGGTTTGATCGGGCTGGGCGCCGACGCGCACCACGCAATCAAAACCTTCGGCGATCAGGTCCACCTGGCGGTCCGAACCGCTGATCTCCATGTCGATCAGAGGATGGCGCGCCATGAAGGTGGGCAGGTTCGGCAAGATCACGCTGCGTGCCATGACGTTAGGCATGTCTACTCGAATGCGCCCGGCCAGTTGGGTCTCATCCTGGCGAAACAGGCCCTCGAGCTCTTCCATATGCGCCAGCAGGTCCTTGCTGCGTTCATACAACACACGGCCATCCTGGGTCGCCTGCACCTTGCGCGTGGTGCGTTGCAACAGTCGCGCACCGAGCAGCTCTTCCAGGGCCTGCACATGCTCGGACACGGTGGAGCGCGGCAGGCCGAGGCTTTCACCGGCCTGGGTGAAACTCGACAATTCGGTCACCCGTACGAAGGTGCGCAGCAGCTCTAGCTTGTTCATGGATTGTTCGCCTTATCCGGCCAGTGATTCCGCTATAGCACTGTTTATCACGTTATAGGCGGACAAATACACTCACTCCCACTGACCCCCACTGAGGACTGCACCATGACCCGTAAAATCGCACTCATCACCGGCGCCAGTCGTGGCCTGGGCAAAAGCGCCGCCCTGCACCTGGCTGCGCAAGGCATCGACATCATCGGCACTTACCACAGCGCAGCGGCCGAAGCCCAAGCCGTGGTTGCCCAGGTAGAGGCCTTGGGCGGTCGCGCCGCCATGCTGCAATTGGACGTCAGCCAGAGCGCAACCTTCGATGCATTCGTTGGGCAGATCGGCACCCTGCTCAAGGATGTGTTCGCCCAGGAACATTTCAACTTCCTGATCAACAACGCCGGGGTTGGCACCTACGCAAGCTTTGCCGAAACCACCGAAGCCCAGTTCGACCAGTTGGTGGCGATCCATGTGAAGGCACCGTTTTTCCTCACGCAAAAACTGCTGCCGCTGATCAGCGATGGCGGGCGCATTATCAATGTCTCCAGCGGCCTGGCGCGCTTCAGCCTGCCGGGTTATGCCGCTTACGCGTCCATGAAAGGCGCGGTGGAAGTCTTGTCGCGCTACCAGGCTAAAGAGCTGGGCCCACGGGGTATTACCGTGAACACCCTGGCACCGGGCGCGATTGCCACTGACTTCGGCGGCGGCGCGGTACGCGATAACACCGATGTGAATGCGATGGTTGCCAATAACACCGCCCTGGGCCGCGCTGGCTTGCCGGACGATATTGGCGGGGCGATTTCGACCTTGCTGGCCGATGGCAGTCATTGGATCACCGGCCAGCGGATCGAGGCATCGGGCGGGATGTTCCTATGAGCGACGCACGCCTACGGGGTAACTGGGGTTTTACCGGCGAATTTCTCACGCAGCACGTCATAACCCCAGTGGTACACGTAGGTGTACGGCAGGAAGAACAGCAACACGCCAATGTCGAGGATGAAGGCTTCCAGCAGGCTGATCTTCATCAAGGCGGCAATCAACGGCACTGCCAAGAGAATCAGGCCGCCTTCAAACAACAGCGCGTGCAGCACACGGGTCCAACCACCGTTGGCCAGTTGCAGGCGGGTTTTAAGGCGGTCGAACAGGCTGTTGAACACCACGTTCCAGCTCAGTGCCAACAGGCTGATGCCCAGGGTCACTGCGCCCATTTCCAGCGCCGGCCGGCCGGTGATCCACACCAACAGCGGCGTGCAAATCAATAAGGCCAGCCCTTCGAAACCAAGGGCTTGAAACACGCGTTCAGTAAAGGATTTGGTAGGGGTCATGACCCGGCTCCGTGTGTGACGATGGTTGCCATGATCAGGCTTTGTCTCGATACTTCATAACCAATAACCATCGATCAAGGCGATAGTCATGGCCTCCCATGAAGTGCTTCAGGCGTTTGTCCAGGCTGCCACCCAAGGCTCGTTTTCCGCGGCGGCGCGCAAGCTGGGCAAAAGCCAGTCCACCGTGAGCGCGGCAGTGGCCAGCCTTGAGATTGACCTGAACGTGGTGCTGTTTGACCGCAGCAGCCGCAAGCCGACCCTCACGCCCGCGGGGCAGGTTTTGCTGCAACGGGCAGAACAGGTGCTGGAAGCCAGTAGCCGCCTGGAGCTGGCAGCCAGTCAGTTATCGCAAGGCCTGGAGCCGAAGTTGAGTCTCGCCATGTCCGATACTTACCAATCCGATCGATTCGAGGTCGCCCTCACGGCCTTCGAGCAACGCTACCCGGACCTTGAGCTGGAATGCCTGATCGCGGAATGCGAAGACTTGATCGCACTGGTGCAAAGTGGCCGGGCGCAGATCGCGTTTATCGAGAAACAAGAAGCCTACCCGCCGGACCTTTCCTTCTCCACGGTGGAGGAGCGCACGGAGATCGCGCTGTTTGTCTCGCCTGGACACCCATTGGCGACCCTGGACAAGGTTCACCCGCACACCTTGCAACAACACCGGGAGTTGCGTTTGGCGAGCATCATCAGCCCCAATGAAAACCGCGGCACGCAGCGAGTATGGTCGGCGCCGAGTTACCTGATGCTGATGGAGATGGCACAGCTGGGGTTTGGCTGGGCACCGATTCCACGCTGGCTGGTGGAGCGCTTTGGCGGCAACCAGTTGGTTGAACTCAAGGTGCGCAGTTGGCCGCGTTCGGTGGCGGTGGATGCGCTGTGGTCCCGGCACCAGCCGCCGGGGCCTGCGGGGAGCTGGTTGCTGGGCAAGATGCTGGAATGAGCCTGTAGGAGCGAGCTTGCTCGCGAAGAACGTCAACGATAACGCGTGCTTCCTGAAGAAACGTGGCGTCTGTGAGTTTTTCGCGAGCAAGCTCGCTCCTACATTTGGATCGTCACTGCCTGGAGGAATTGAGTTCGGCGAGACGCCGCGTGATGAAGCGTTTTTCTGGCGCCTGTTGCGTCAGCGACAGCGCTTTTTCGTACGCGCTGCGGGCTTCGTCAAACCGCCCCAACTGCCGGCAAAACTCCCCACGCGCCGAATGCGCCAAGTGGTAGTCCTGCAACTCACCGCGCTGCAAAAGATTGTCTACCAGCACCAACCCCGCCAACGGCCCCTGCTCCATCGCCACCGCTACCGCACGGTTCAACTCGATCACCGGCGACGGCACAGACCTGAGCAATACATCGTAGAGCCCGACAATCTGCCGCCAATCGGTTTCCCCTGCGCTGGGCGCCTCGGCGTGCACGGCGGCAATCGCAGCCTGCAAGCAATACGGCCCGAAGCGTGGCGTCATCAGCGCCTGCTCCACCAATGCGCAGCCTTCAGCGATCAAGGCCCTGTCCCAAAGCGTACGATCCTGAGCGTCCAACAGCACCAGTTCGCCGCTGGCAGAAGTGCGGGCAGGCCGACGCGACTCGTGCAGCAACATTAACGCCAGCAAGCCCATGACTTCCGGCTCGGGCAGCAACTCCAGCAGCAAACGCCCCAGGCGAATGGCCTCCAAGGTCAGGTCCTCACGGGTGAGGTCGGCACCCGCTGACGCCGAATAGCCCTCGTTGAACACCAGGTAAATCACCCGCAGCACACTGTCCAATCGTTCGGGCAATTCGGCGCGGGACGGCACTTGATACGGAATTTTCGCCTCACGGATCTTGCCCTTGGCGCGCACGATGCGTTGGGCAATGGTGGTGGGCGTGGCAAGAAAAGCGTGAGCGATGGCCTCGGTGCTCAGGTCGCAGATCTCGCGCAAGGTCAGCGCAACCTGGGCATTGGCTGCCAACGCTGGGTGGCAGCAAGTGAACATCAGGCGCAGGCGGTCGTCTTCCACGTCTTCATCACTCCAAGGCGCGACCTCCAACGCCTCGGCCTGCTCTTCCAATAACGGGGTAAAACGCGACTGCCGACGCAGGCGGTCGATGGCTTTGAAGCGACCGGTGGACACCAGCCACGCCCGTGGATTATCCGGCACGCCATCCTCGGGCCAGCGCTGCAGGGCGACGAAAAATGCTTCGTGCAGCGCCTCCTCGGCCAAGTCGAAATCACCCAGCACACGAATCAACGTCGCGAGCACGCGGCGTGATTCGCGGCGGTAAATAGCGTCGATCTGCTGGGTCAATCGACCATGTCCTCGGTCACCAACTTCACCAGGCGGTCCAGGCTCTGGCCCCAGCCGTCATGAAAGCCCATGGCTTCGTGGACCTGCTTGTCCTCGGCACTCCAGTGCATGGCGCGGGCGGTATAGAGCGTCTTTTCGCCGACCTCCTCAAAGGTGACTTCGGCGCTCATGAACGGCTTGCCCGAAGGCACCCAACCCGGCATGAACGCGTCGGTAAACACCAGGCGGTTGGGCGCATCGATTTCCAGGAACACGCCCTGGGTCGGGAACTCGCTGCCATCGGGCGCACGCATCAAGGTGCGGAACAAGCCGCCGACCCACAGGTTCATCTCGCATTCAGGGGTGGTCATGCCGTGGGGGCCCCACCATTGTTGCAGCAGGGTTGGCTCAGTCCAGGCGCGAAACACCCGGCGGCGCGGCGCATCGATCAAGCGGCTGATGGACAGTTCAAATTGGGCGGGTTGAGTGTTCACGGGAAACCTCCTCACGTCTTTTGATTATTGTGTTGAGAGATTCAATTGGCGCACGGGGCGCACTTCCACACTGCCGACCCGGGCCGCCGGAATGCCGCCAGCCACCTGGAGCGCTTCATTGAGGTCCTTGGCGTCGATCAGGTAGAACCCGGCGAGCTGCTCCTTGGTTTCGGCAAACGGCCCGTCGGTGATCGACAGCTTGCCGTTGCGCATGCGCACGGTGGTGGCGGTGGTCACCGACTCCAGCGGCTCGGCGGCCAGCATGCGCCCGCTGGCCTGGACGGCCTCGGCGTAGGCCAGACATTCCGAGTCATGGGGGCTGTCGGGCGAAGTGTGCAACACCTGTTCATCGCTGTAGATCAGGCACAGGTATTTCATGGCGTTCTCCGTTTTCGGACTACTGACTATAGTTCGCGGTGCTCAAGGTTTCAGGTCGAACAACGCCGTGCCGCTTTGCATATCAAACGGCGCCGACCAGTGCTCGTGCACCACCTTCCATTGACCATCGATGCGCTGGTAGCCGGCGGTGACACGCATCCAGCAAGCCTTCACCTCACCGTCCGGCCCGGCACCGCCGCAGTGGGCCAGCCAGTGGGCAAATGCGCTGTCTGGCGCTTCGACGACATGCAATTCATGAAACTCGAAGATGCCGGGGCCGGGGCAGTGCTCCATGCACGCCTCCCAATGCGCGCGGTAGGCCGCCTTGCCCTTGAATTGCAGAGCGGTTACGGCGTCGAACGAGACGATATCGTCGGCGTAAAAGCTGACAATCTGGTCGATATCGCGACTGACAACGGCGTGTTTCCATTGCTCGATCAGGCTCTTGATTGCAGTGCTCATGGCGATGACTCCTTGGGGTGGAAAATCACGGAAGACACCCTTAGTCGAATGGCCCCGAGGGAAATCGACATCCCCCTGAAAAATAATTTCCTGTGGCTCAAACCCGATAAACTGCCACTTCTCTTGCAGCCGTTCGGATAGTCCCATGCCAACCCGCCTCGTTGCTTACGAGGCGCTGAACGCTGTGCAACAACAGCAAGTCGGCGCCATCGAAGTTCACCCTGAACAACTGCCGTTTTGCGGTGATATGTATTGCGCCCTCAATACCCTGCTCGCCAACCCGAGTCCTGGGGTCAAGGGCTTCGCGCTGTTGGTCGACGACCTTCCCGTGGCGTTCCTGCTGCTCAAGCGACCACCGTGCCTGCCTCATTGGGCCGATGAACACAGCGCCACACTCCACGCGCTACAGGTAGACCGACATCAGCAGGGGCGTGGATACGGCAAGATGTGTTTGCAGGCGTTGCCCGCCGTGGCGCGCGAGGCCTGGCCGCAGATCAAGGGGTTGGAGTTGTCGGTGGATGCCCACAACCTGGCGGCAATGGGGTTGTATCTGGGGGCGGGATGGGTGGATCGCGGTGAGGCGTACAAGGGTCGCGTAGGGTATGAGCGCCGGTTGAGTTTCAGGTTTAATCCATAGCGGCAATGTCACGTAAACATGACTTTTAAGCGTGCATGTCGTGTTTACGTGACATCGGTGCAGTGTCAGCCCCGCTCCCCGATCGGCAGCCAGATTTCCACCGTCCCCGTGCCCTTCCTGGCATCGAAGTCCGCGCTATAGCGCTCGAAATCCGCGCCCATGACCTTGTAGCCCGAGTGCGGCAGCCATTCGAACATGATGCGCTCGTAGGTTTGCTCAAGCGCCTGCACCGGCCCGTAGTGGGGGAACACGGCATAGTTGAGTGGCGGAATTTCGATCACCTCGAAATTGCTCGGCACGTCCTTCTTGGCCGGGACTTCAACACCTGCCAGGTAATCGAATTCGCCGTGATGCGGGTTATGGCACACCCCGTAGGTCACACCGCCGACGCGCTTCTTGATGTCCTTGATACAGGTATCGAACAACTCCCACAGCCGTGGGATATCGCCAACGGTGGCCTTCGAATATCGCCCTTGTACCCCGGCGATCACCAGGGCCTTACCGGCTTCCAGGCGTGGCTCCAACGGTTGTTTTGTCTGCTGATCCATACGAACAGTCTCCTTCTTATGAGGGAACAAACCCGCATCGAGTATAGGGGCATATCCGCGTTGTACTCCATGTAGAAAAATTTCCTACGCATCTGGACAACTGGCCATCATCGCCCGTATTGTCTGCCCCGCAGGCCACCGCAGTGGCCGACGTCGCTCGGACGGTTCCGGGCGCTTACGTACCTCGAGGCAACAATGGCAGACCAAGGTTCGCCGCGCCGCTTTGCGCGCATAGATCGACTCCCCCCGTATGTTTTCAATATCACTGCCGAGCTGAAGATGGCTGCGCGTCGGCGCGGCGAAGACATCATCGACTTGAGCATGGGTAATCCTGACGGCGCCACGCCTCCTCATATCGTGGAGAAAATGGTCACCGTCGCCCAGCGTGAAGACACCCACGGCTACTCCACCTCCAAAGGCATTCCGCGCTTGCGCCGGGCGATTTCGCGTTGGTACAAGGACCGTTACGCGGTGGAAATCGACCCGGAGTCCGAAGCTATCGTGACCATCGGTTCCAAGGAAGGCCTGGCGCACTTGATGCTGGCCACCCTGGACCAGGGCGATACCGTGCTGGTGCCCAACCCCAGCTACCCGATTCATATCTACGGCGCAGTGATTGCCGGCGCCCAGGTACGTTCGGTGCCGCTGATACCGGGCGTGGATTTCTTCGCTGAGCTGGAGCGCGCGATTCGTGGCTCGATCCCCAAGCCGAAGATGATGATCCTCGGCTTCCCGTCCAACCCGACCGCGCAGTGCGTGGAGCTGGACTTCTTCGAACGGGTGATCGCCCTGGCCAAGCAGTACGACGTGCTGGTGGTGCACGACCTGGCCTACGCCGACATCGTCTACGACGGCTGGAAAGCCCCCTCGATCATGCAAGTGCCCGGCGCCAAGGACATTGCGGTGGAGTTTTTCACCCTGTCCAAGAGCTACAACATGGCCGGCTGGCGCATCGGCTTCATGGTGGGCAACCCTGAACTGGTCAACGCCCTGGCACGCATCAAGAGCTACCACGACTACGGCACCTTCACCCCGCTGCAAGTGGCGGCGATTGCGGCGCTGGAAGGCGACCAACAGTGCGTGAAGGACATCGCCGAGCAGTACCGCCAGCGTCGCAATGTGCTGGTCAAGGGCCTGCATGAACTGGGCTGGATGGTGGAGAATCCGAAGGCGTCGATGTACGTCTGGGCCAAGATTCCCGAGCAGTACGCGGCCATGGGCTCGCTGGAGTTTGCCAAGAAACTGCTATTGGAAGCGAAGGTGTGTGTGTCGCCGGGGATCGGCTTTGGTGAGTATGGCGACGATCATGTGCGCTTTGCGCTGATCGAAAACCAGGACCGGATTCGCCAGGCCGTGCGGGGGATTCGCGGGATGTTCAGGGCGGATGGGTTGGTGACTAAAGCCTGACCTGATCCACCTGAAGAAACCCAATCAATGTGGGAGCTGGCTTGCCTGCGATGGCAGTGTTGGATTCACTACCGCTATCGCAGGCAAGCCAGCTCCCACATTTGATCAGTTCCCACCCTTGCTTTGGGGTGTGGCTTACACCACCAACGACAGCAACATGATGAAGATCAGCGCCACGATCGACAGAATGGTCTCCATCGCCGTCCAGGTCTTGAACGTCTCGGCCACGGTCATGTTGAAGTACTGCTTGACCAGCCAGAACCCCGCATCGTTGACGTGGGACAGAATCAACGAACCCGCGCCCGTCGCCAGTACCAGCAACTCACGGTTAACCCCCGGGATCATGCCGACCACCGGCACCACAATGCCTGCACCGGTAATGGTCGCCACCGTCGCCGAACCGGTGGCAATCCGAATCACCGCCGCCACCAGCCACGCCAGCAGGATCGGGTTGATCTGCGCGTTCACCGCCATATGGCCGATCACGTCGCCCACGCCGCTGGTCACCAGCATCTGCTTGAAGCCACCACCGGCACCGATGATCAGGATGATCGCGGCGGTCGGCGCAAGGCTGGCGTCGAGCAGCTTGAGGATCTGCTTGGAGTGGATGCCCTGACGATGGCCAAAGGTGTACAGCGATAACAGCAAAGCCAGCAACAGTGCGGTGATCGGGTGGCCGATCATGTCCATCCAGTTGCGCACCACGTTGCCTTCGGCAAAGGCGATGTCGGCAAAGGTTTTGAGCAGCATCAGGAATACCGGCAAGAGCACGGTGACCAGGGTGATGCTGAAGCTGGGCAGCGACTTGTTATCGGTCTCGCGGGCCAGTTGGTCCACCAGTTCCTGGGACGGGTTGCCCGGGATGTACTTGGCGATGAACGTACCGAAGATCGGGCCGGCGATGATGGCGGTCGGCAGTGCGACGATCAGGCCGTACAGGATGGTCTTGCCGATATCGGCACCGAACACGCCGATGGCCAGCAGCGGGCCCGGGTGCGGTGGCACCAGGCCGTGCACCGCCGACAGACCGGCCAGCAGCGGGATACCGATCTTGATCAACGACACGCCGGTACGCCGGGCGACGATAAACACCAGCGGGATCAGCAAAACAAAGCCGATTTCGAAGAACAGCGGGATGCCCACCAGGAACGCGGCGAACATCATGGCCCACTGGACCTTCTCTTTGCCGAAGGCGCGGATCAGGGTCTGGGCGATCTGATCGGCACCGCCGGACTCGGCCATCATCTTGCCGAGCATCGTGCCCAGCGCGAGGATGATGCCGACAAAGCCGAGCACCCCGCCGAAACCGTCCTGGAACGCCTTGATGATCTTGTCCACGGGCATGCCCGAGGTCAGGCCGAGGAAACCGGCCGCGATGATCAGTGCAATGAACGGGTGCACCTTGAACTTGGTGATCAGTACGATCAACCCGATGATAGTGACTACTGCATCTAGCAGCAGGTAAGACTCGTGGGACATGCCAAACATGGGGGGTCTCTCCTGTTTGTTGTTGTTATTAAAGCGGGTGTTGAACTTCCTGCCGGGGATAGCGCTATCTTTTCCGGCAAAAAATTAATGAGTAGGTTCAAAGCCGTGCTTGCGCCACCAGGTATGGGTCTGCGCGGCCAGTTCCTCGACGCTGTCTTCACTGGCGTTCAAGGACAGGGTCAGCGGCTCGCCCTTGGGCGATTCAAGTGTGGCGAACTGGCTGTCGATCAGGCTCGCCGGCATGAAATGGCCGGGGCGGTGAGACACGCGGTCAGCGGCGACTTCACGGGTCAGCTCCAGGAAGACAAAACCCAGGCCCGGCGCAGCTTCGCGCAGGTGGTCACGGTATTTTTTCTTCAGGGCCGAACAGGTCAGTACAGGATGCTCGCCCGCTTTCAACGCGCGACGCAGTTCATCGCACAGGATATCGAGCCAGCCGGCGCGGTCGTCGTCGTTGAGGGGGTGGCCGGCGCTCATCTTTTCGATGTTCGCGGCAGGGTGAAAGCTGTCGCCTTCAATGGCAGTGGCGCCGTTAAGGGCGCACAGGGCTTGGCTGACGCTGGACTTGCCACAGCCGGAAACACCCATGATGACCAGGGCGGTAACAGGTTGACTCATGAAACACCTCAGGACGCAGATAGCGCTACCTTTGCATAGCGTAAGGCTAGTGCAAAAACAGGCTTTTCCCGCGCCGACTTGTCATTTTTATGGAGTGACGCGTGCATCCGTTCCAACAGATTGACTTCAAGAGCTGGACAGGATCAGGCAACCCTTTATCCAAGAATTTGCAGCCCTTTGGAGACAGCGCTACCTTAGTGCCTCGATTTTTGTTTGGCAAGCCGCCTGATGACCTCCAAGAACGATAAAAATACCCGCACGACGGGCCGCCCTACCCTCAATGAAGTTGCGCGCCTGGCCGGCGTCAGCCCGATCACCGCCTCCCGTGCCCTGCGCGGCATCAGCACCGTGGCCACCGAACTGGTGGAAAAAGTGCAACAGGCCGCCGCCGAACTGAGCTACGTGGTCAACCCCGCCGCCCGGGCACTGGCCTCGGCGCAGAGCCATTCGGTGGTGGTGCTGGTGCCGTCACTGTCCAACCTGCTGTTTATCGAAACCCTCGAAGCTATCCATCAGGTACTGCGGCCCAAGGGCTTTGAAGTACTGATTGGCAACTCCCATTATTCGCGTGATGAAGAAGAAGACCTGCTGCGCAACTACATGGCCTACCAGCCACGGGGTTTGTTGCTGACCGGTTTTGACCGCACCGAAAGCGCGCGACGAATGGTCGAGGCCAGCAATGTGCCCTGTGTGTACATGATGGATCTGGACCCCAATGCCGGGGTGAACTGTGTGGGCTTCTCGCAACTGGCCGCCGGCGAGACCGCGGCGGCGCACTTGCTGTCCCGGGGGCGCAAGCGTCTGGCCTATATCGGCGCACAACTGGACCAACGCACCTTGCTGCGTGGCGAAGGCTTTCGCCGCGCCTTGCAACAGGCCGGCATGTACGATCCGGCGCTGGAGCTGCTGACGCCACGCCCGTCCTCCGTGGGCCTGGGAGGCGAACTGTTTTTGCAACTGCTGGCCGCCCACCCGGATGTGGACGCGATCTTCTTCGGCAACGACGACCTGGCCCAGGGCGCCCTGCTCGAAGCCCTGCGCCATGGCATCAAGGTGCCTGAACGTGTGGCGGTGCTGGGCTTCAACGACCTACCCGCCTCGTCATTCATGGTGCCGCGCCTGAGCAGCATCAGCACGCCACGGGAAGCCATCGGGCGTCGGGCAGCAGAGCATCTGCTGACGATCATGGCGGGCAACAAGGTGGCCAAGCCAGTGGTGGATATGGGGTTTGAGTTGCAGGTGCGCGAGAGCACCTGAGCGTCGAGCCGAACGCAATCAATGTGAGAGCTGGCCATGTAGTGTCCACAGAATCAGCGCCTGGCACAGATCCCCTGTGGGAGCGGGCTTGCTCGCGAAGGCGGTGGGTCAGTCAACGCATCTTCAACTGAACCAACGCTTTCGCAGGCAAGCCAGCTCCCACATTTTCGGCCGTGCCCGCTTCACACCCTCGCCGCCGTGCCCGGCCCCTGCTAGATTGGTCACTCTCTTAGATGCCAGGGAAGCACCATGGGCCATTCACTGAAAATCTTGGGTCGTACCTCTTCAATCAACGTGCGAAAAGTACTGTGGACCTGCCAGGAGTTGGGCATCGACTACGTGCGCGAAGACTGGGGCATCGGTTTCAAGCCTACCCAATCCCCCGATTTCCTCGCCTTGAACCCCAACGCCCAGGTGCCAGTGCTGATCGACGACCATGGCGTGCTGTGGGAGTCCAATACCATCTGCCGCTACCTTGTCGGCCTCTACCAGCGCCATGACTTGCTACCCGTTGAGCCTGCCTTGCGTGCACGGGTCGAACAGTGGATGGACTGGCAAGCCACCGAACTCAACCCTTCGTGGGGCTATGCGTTCCACGCACTGGTGCGTCAAAACCCGGATTATCAGGACCCGCAACGCATCCAGGCGGGTGTGCAGGCCTGGAATGACAAGATGGCCTTGCTAGAACAACAGTTGACCAAGACCGGCGCCTACGTGGCCGGCGAAGAGTTCACCCTCGCTGACATCTTGATAGGCCTTTCGGTACATCGGTGGCAGATGACACCCATGGAGCGGCCACCCTACCCCGCCATCGCGGCGTATTACCAACGCCTCAGCCAGCACGCCGGTTTCAAGACGTTCGCGCTCGACGGCCACAATTAGAGAAGCAGTTGCGCACGTTAAGCTCCAAGCCCAATAGCGGTTTGGCTTAAAGCTCGAAGCTTCCAACTCGCCCAACTGAAGGTTATTCATGCCTACACTCGCCGCCTGCGTCTCAGACCCCACCCGCGCCGCCCACATCAGCGCCCGCATCGACCGCCTGCCCGCCGTCGCCACTATTTGGCGCCTGGTGGCGTTGCTCTCCATCGGCGGTTTTTTCGAGCTGTATGACCTGTTCCAAACCGCCTATATCAGCCCTGGCCTGATCAGCGACGGGATTTTTCATACCGGCAGCGAAGGTGTTTTCGGTTTCTCGGACCAAGCCGCTTTCGCCTCGGCCACGTTCCTCGGCCTGTTCCTCGGCGCCAGCCTGCTCAGCCCCATCGCTGACCGCTTCGGGCGACGCGCGATTTTCACCTTTGCGTTGGTCTGGTACACGGTGGCCACGGTGTTGATGGGCATTCAAACCTCGGCCTTGGGCATCATCTGCATGCGCTTTCTGGTGGGCATTGGCCTTGGCATCGAACTGGTGACCATCGACGCCTACCTCTCGGAACTGGTGCCCAAACGTATGCGCAGTTCGGCGTTTGCCTTTGCGTTTTTTATCCAGTTTCTGTCCGTACCGGCCGTGGCGTTGATGTCGTGGTGGCTGGTGCCACAGGCGCCGTTCGGTATCGCCGGGTGGCGCTGGGTGGTGTTGAGCAGTGCAGTGTTTGCATTGTTTATCTGGCAACTGCGCAAGCGCCTGCCGGAGTCACCGCGCTGGCTTGCACAAAAGGGACGCTTCGAAGAGGCCGACACGATCCTGAACAACCTGGAGGCACGCTGCCGAAAGGACCAAGGCAAGCCGCTGGACGAACCGGAACCCGAAGCGATCAGCGTGCAGGGCACTGGCCGTTTCGCCGATATCTGGCAGCCGCCCTACCGTCGCCGCGCCTTGATGCTGATCGTGTTTCATGTATTCCAGGCCATCGGTTTCTTCGGCTTTGGCAACTGGCTGCCGGCCTTGCTCTCGGGCCAGGGTGTCAGCGTGACCCACAGCCTGCTCTACGCCTTCATCATCACCCTCGCCTACCCGCTGGGCCCGCTGTTGTTCGTCAAGGTGGCCAACCGCTTTGAGAACAAATGGCAGATCGTCGGCTCAGCCATGGGTGCGGTGATCTTCGGCAGCCTGTTTGCCCTGCAAACCACAGCGTTAGGGCTGATTTTCTGCGGGGTGATGATCACCTTCTGCAATGCGTGGCTGAGCTTCAGTTATCACTCGTACCAGAGCGAATTGTTCCCCACCAATATCCGTGCGCGAGCGGTCGGGTTCTGCTATTCGTTCAGCCGTTTATCCACGGTGTTCAGCAGCCTATTGATCGGTTTTATCCTCGAACACCTGGGCACGCCGGGCGTGTTGGCGTTTATTGCCAGCAGCATGTTGATCGTGATGATTACCATCAGTTGGTTTGGGCCGCGCACGCGCAACCTGGCCCTGGAGAACATCGCTCACTGACGGCAACGGTTGGCCGCACAAGGAGAAGGCTTGCCGCGTCGACGACGCCAGCCCCAGTAAACACTGGGGTCTGGCAACCGGCACAGTATTTGCTCCAGCTGTCGCACCGTCTGTTTTCATAGGTGAACGATCATGCTGGTTAACAACACTCAAGCGGCGTCGAACGTGCAACAGATCACGCGACCCGACATGGACCCCGCCAACGCCGCCGCCAGTGCGCTGTACAGCGGCGCCCTGCAGGCTGCGCAACACAGCGTGACAGTGCCCGCCGCGCAGAGGGAATTGGACAAGGCCAGCGATCGCATCGACGAAGCCTTCGCCAAGACCCGCGTGCAGTTACAGGCCACAACTAATGGGGCACGTACCGAGTTCACCGAATACATGAGCAAGACCCCAGCCGAACGTATTCGTGAACAGTTACTCAAGGAACAAGGGCTGACCGAAGAACAAGTGCAGGCGATGCCCCAGGACAAACAAGACGCCATCGCCAAACAAGTGGCCGAGCGCTTGAAAGAGCAGCAACAGCAGCAGGTGGCGGCGAAGGCTACTGCTTCGCCAGCCCAGACACTTAAAGAAACCTTGGCCGCGATCTAAACAGGTGCGAGCTGGCTTGCCTGCGATGCAAACAACTCGGTGGATCTGCAGGACCGAGGTGATGCTATCGCAGGCAAGCCTGCTCCCACATAGAGCGGCGGCTGCGCTATTGCAATTGCAGCGTCGAATTGAACTGACTGATCGCATCTACCACATGCCGTGACCCTTCCTGGATCTCCAGGATCACCTGCCCCGCCTCGTTCGCCAACTCCACGCCCAGGCCCGTACGGCTCAAGCTCGACTGCATGCTCGACACGGCGCTCAACGACAGGTCATGGTTCTTGCGCACCACGTCCACGATCTCAACGGTGGCCTGGCTGGTGCGAGCGGCAAGGCTGCGCACTTCATCGGCGACCACCGCGAACCCACGCCCGTGCTCGCCCGCACGCGCGGCTTCAATCGCCGCATTCAGGGCCAGCATGTTGGTTTGTTCGGCAATGCTGCGGATGGTTTGCACGATGGCGCCGATGATGTCCGACTGTTTGCTCACCGCATCGATGCTCTGCGCCGCCTGGTTAAGGTCGTGGGACATGGCTTCAATGATCTGCACCGTTTGCTGCACTACCTGCGAGCCCTTGCGGGCGCAGGCATCGTTCTGTACCGAAGTGGCGTGGGCCGAGTCGGCGGCCGTGCGCAGGGTGCTGACTTGCTCGGTGATATCGCTGGCGAACTTCACCACTTTGTACAAGCGCCCATGGGTGTCGAAAATGGGGTTGTAAGAGGCTTCCAGAAACAGGGTCTTGCCGTATTTGTTTTTACGTTCGAAGCGGTGGGAGTGAAATTCACCGCGATTGAGTGAAGCCCAGAACGCTTTATACGCCGGGGACTCCACTTCGCTGCGGTGGCAAAACATGCTGTGATGCTGGCCGATGATTTCTTCGCGCGTGTACTGCACCGTGCGCAGGAAGTTGTCGTTGGCATTGAGGATCTGGCCCTGGGGAGTGAATTCGATTACCGCCATGGAACGGCTGATGGCGTCGATCAGACTTTGGTTTTCGTGTTCGTGATGGACCCGTGCGGAAATATCCGCCGCCACCTTGATCACACTGCGTACCTGATGGTCGCTGTCCAGCACCGGCAAATAGCTGGCTTCCAGCCACACTTGCTCACCGCGCTTGTTAAGGCGCATGAAGGTGCCGCTGAGCGCCTCGCCTCGCGCCAGATCGCGCCACAACTGGTGGTAGGCATCGGTGTGGGTATACGCCTCCTCGCAAAACAGGCGGTGATGTTTGCCACGGATCTCCTCGACGCTGTAGCCCATGGTTTGGCAAAAGCGTTCGTTGGCATTCAGGATCACTCCCGTGCGGTCGAACTCGATCATCGCCATGGAGCGACTGATGGCGGCAAGCTTGGCGTTGGCTTCGGTGAGGGCACAGGAAAAACGCTGGATTTCTTGCAGGTCGGATTTGTGCTGGCGGTTGAACATGGTCAGATCACCCTAGATTCCCGGCGCCTGGAGGGCGCATTCCATTCATACGTTGGATATTTCTGGTACACCTGCATGGGGAAATAACCATTGGAAACGCTTTATCGGCCAAGCGTCGTTAACGGTTCTGGGTGAGCATAGACAGGCCTTGGCACTCTGCAAGGCCACTAATCCGCCAGCATTGCTGCTCATGGATGATCAAGGGGCTTGAAGACAGCCTGCTGCACATCGACTTTTTTCGGGATCAGGCCGTTGGCAAAAAACAGGTCGGCGGTGCGTTGCTGGTTGGCAATGTCGATGGCCGCCAAGGGGCGGATCGGCTCGGGCGAGCGATGTTCGAAGTAGCTTTTGACCACCGCCGGTTGCAGGCCCAGGGTGCCGGCCATCAGCGTGATGCTCGCGTCAGGCTCATCAAGCGACAGCCGCTGCGCCTTGCCAAGCGTCTGGATAATCGTGGCAACGGCCTCTGGGTGCTGCTTGGCAAACGGGTGGTTGACCACGAAGAAACTGCCCGCAGGGTTCAACCCTTGCCCGTCCCGCAGCACGCGTGCCGAGCCGTCGATCACGGCGGCCGAGTAGTACGGGTCCCACACCACCCATGCGTCCACCTTGCCTTGTTCGAACGCGGCGCGGCCGTCGGAAGGCGACAGGTACACCACGTTCACATCCTTCCACTGCAACCCGGCGTGCAGCAGGCTTTTGAGGAACAGGTTGTGTGCACTGGAGCCCTTGAGCAATGCCACGCGCTTGCCCTTGAGTTCGGCCACGTTCTGCACGGTACTGGCCTTGGGCACCAGCACTGCTTCGGCCTTGCCCTCGTTGGGCTCGACGGCAAAATACTGCAAGTCGATTCCGGCTGCCTGGGCGAAGATCGGCGGAATATCGCCAATATTGCCGATGTCCAGGCTGCCGGCGTTGAGCGCTTCGATCAGCGGCGGGCCACCGAGAAATTCGGTCCACTGCACCTGGGTGCCCGGCAGTGCGGCTTCGAAGAGCTTGTGCTCACGGGCGAGCACCATGCTGACCGAGCTTTTCTGGTAGCCGATGCGCAGCGTGGAAGGTTCGGCCGCCGAGGTGGGTTGCGCCAGTACTGCCAATGCCAGCAGCGAACTGCCCAGCAGGTGTCTGATTGCTTTCATAAGTTGCCTCTTGGTGGTTCGATCAGATTCAAAGTGAGCACAGGAAGTGTGGGAGCTGGCTTGCCTGCGATGGCGGCCTGTCATGGCCAGGGGTGTTGGCTGGCTCACCGCTATCGCAGGCAAGCCAGCTCCCACATTTGATCGGGGTGGGATTCAAGTCCGGTAACAGCGCGGGCCATGTAGTCACTGACCGAGCGCTGGGAAATCCCCAGTTCGGCAGCGATCTGGGGGTACGTCAGGCCGTTGACGCGGGACAACAGGAACGTCGTCTTGACCTTGGCCGGCAAGCGGTCGAGCGAGAGATCGATGGCTTGGAGGGCTTCGAGTACCTGCGCCCGGTCCTCGGCGCAGGCTGCATCGTCATCCAGCACAGCGAGGTAGGCACGCTCCAGGTCACGCCGGCGCCACACCTGGTACACCAGGCGCTGGGCAATGGTGGTGAGCAATGCGCGGGGCTGTCGTATCGGCGCTACCTGAGGTGCACTCAAGAGCTGGACAAACGCGTCGACCGCGATGTCTTCGGCGTGGGCACGGGAGTTGAGGTAGCGGTGCAAGCGGCTGCACAGCCAAGGGTAATGAATGCGAAACAATGAGCCCACGTAGTCGCTGTGAGCACTATCGGCGCCGGACATAGTGGCTCCTTCTGAGTAGGTTGCGCGGTATGTCCGGTGTTCCGGTGAAGCAATCCTAGCAAGGCTTCTTATGCTTTAATAATATTTAAAACGCATTTTTATATAACCTTATTGAAGTACCGAATAGCCGATGCTGGCGGCTTTGTGCTGGTAATCCAGCACCACCTGGTAGTCATCTTCGCTGGCAGGAACCACAGCTCGCACACCGAGGGTTTGCGCCACCTGCGGCAGGTCCTGCAACGCCAGGTTCATCGCCTCACGAATCTGCGCTACCTGCGCATCGCTCAAGCCCAGCGCACCTATGTAAGGCAAAGTCGGGCTCGGCGCGCTGCGGGTGATGACGCGCAGGCCCGCGACCTCTTCGGGGGCGAATCGGGCGAGGTAGTCGTAGGTGACGCTGTCGATGGCGGCGAGGTCGGCGTGGCCTTCACGCAGCCAGCGCAAGCTCTCGCGATGGGCACCGCTGATGCCGACGCTGGCGAAGAAACGCCCGTCGCGCTGCAACGGCGCCAGGCAGTCACGCAGCAGGTTCATACCGCTGTTGGAGTCGTGGCCGTTGATCACGCCGCGGCTCTGGTAGAACTGCGCCAGGCGGGTACGCGGGTTGTCAGCGCGAGTTAACAGCAGGCTGCAATGTTCGCCGTGGCTGCTGTGGGCCAACTCGTAACGGGGGCGCCCAATGATGCGCACCTGGCCGCGCAGTTGGGTCATCAGCGGGTAGCCGCAGGTTTGGCTGACGAGCAATTGCGGCGCCAGCCACAGGCCGCGCAAGTCGAGGTGGTCGGCATCAAGACGATGCAGCTTCAAGCGCTCAAGGATGCGCGCCAGCCAGTATTGATTGGCCTGCTGGATGGGCTCGGGCGCAACGTACATGCGCAGGTCGGCGTAGTGCTCACTCATGGTCGCCTCTCAGGCAAACGGGTGCAGGGGACTGTCGATGGCCTTGAGGCCGTGACGGCTGATCAACTGGCCGTAGCCATGCAACAGGAAACCACCGCTGCGCGCCAGCCACTGCTCGCGCCGGGCACGGTACACCCTGGGCAGCAGGTACCACGGCAACTTTGGCAGATCGTGGTGCACCAGGTGCAGATTGTTGTTGAGAAACAGCCAGGCCCAGGGCCAGGATGCTTCGTTGAGCACTGTGCGCTGTTCCGGCCGAGGATGGGGGCGGTGCTCATAGTAGGAACGGATCGAGGCCAGGGACAAGGCTGGCACGCTGACCAGCAGCAGGTAGTGCCACACCGCAAGCGCGCTGTAGTAGGCGATGAAACTCAGCATCAGCACAGTGACGGCGCCGTGGGCCAGCCACATCGGCCATACCTGGGGCAGGCGTTGAAACTCGTGACGTGCCAACCGGCCAATCGCCAACGGCGCAGCCAGCAGGAAGCGGCCAAGCACGGTCTTGGTCAGCCAATGCACGCCACGTTCGAACAGTGAGCTGTTGTTCCATTGCTGCTGATTGAGGTAGCGGCTTTCCGGGTCGATGCCCGGCAGGGTCAGGTCATGGTCGTTATGGTGCAACAGGTGGCTGTCGCGGTACAGCGTGTAGGGATACCACACCGCGAAAGGGGCATAGCCGAGGAGTTTATTCAGCCATAACGAACGGGTCGGGTGGCCGTGGAGCAATTCGTGCTGCACCGATAGCCACAGGGTCAGCAGCGGAATCAGCAGCAACATGCTCAGCCACACGCCCAGCCACCGGCTGCCAAGGATCACCGCAAACCAGCCGGCATACACGCCGATCAACAGCAGCCAGGTCGGCCACTCGGTTCTTGCCACAAAGGTCGTCGCCAGGGCTTCGATTTCCCGGCGGTGGGTCGGATCAAGGTAATTGGCCATCGGCAGCTCAGAGCAGGTGTTTCCTGCTCTGTGCAATGAGGCGGGAAAATCTTGCAGATCGTTTGGTTCTAAGCGTGTAACTCAGTGACCGAACAGGCCTGCTTCGGATTTTTTGGTCTTCTTGTCCGCGCGTTTTTCATCCGCGGTCTTTGCCGGTTTTTTCTTCGCGGCTTTCTTTGAATCCATACCTTTGGCCATGATGCATGCTCCACTAACAGGGGATGTAGCACTGGGTATACCACCTATTGCCCGGCAGAAGGCGCTTATAATCCCCTGCCCTGGATAATGCTTGTCTGAACCCCATGCCCCCAATGCACATCGAACCGCTGGCCGAGCCTCTGTGGCCACTGCTGAACAAGTTTTACCGCAGCCACAATTCATCGATGAAGGCGCTCAAGGGCGGCCGTTTGTGGGTAGTGCGAGATGCCGAGATCGTGGCCGGCTTGTGCTTGAGCCCGGTGATGGGTGGGCAGTGGCTGACGGGGGTGTTTGTGGCGCCGACTTATCGTGGCCAGCAGCTGGCGGCGCGACTGATTGGCGAGGCCGTGGCAGGTTGTGAGGGGACGGTCTGGTTGCTGTGCCATCCGGACCTGGAAGGGTTGTATCAGGGCATGGGGTTCAGCCAGGACACGGTTTTGCCGCAATCGCTGAGTGAGCGGCTGGTGCGTTACAAGCGCAATAAACCGATGATTGCGATGGGGCTCAATGCCCCAAAACACTGATCCAATGTGGGAGCTGGCTTGCCTGCGATGGCGGTGTATCAGCTACAAATAAGGTAGCTGGCCCACCGCTATCGCAGGCAAGCCAGCTCCCACAGTTGAACTGTGGG
Source organism: Pseudomonas sp. NFPP02 (assembly GCF_900119355.1). Taxonomy (NCBI): domain Bacteria; kingdom Pseudomonadati; phylum Pseudomonadota; class Gammaproteobacteria; order Pseudomonadales; family Pseudomonadaceae; genus Pseudomonas; species Pseudomonas sp. NFPP02. The sequence continues at coordinate 91,626 of NZ_FPJI01000016.1, read as the reverse complement.
TTCAGAGGGGCTATTCGTCAGCCGTTGGGTCCAGCTCCGGGAACATCACTTCAATAAAACCGAATTTGCTGAAGTCGGTAATCCGCGATGGGTACAGCCGGCCGATCAAATGGTCGCACTCATGCTGCACCACCCGCGCATGGAAGCCGTCGGCAAAACGTACGATCGGCTCGCCTTTGGGGTCGAATCCTTCGTAGCGGATCTGCTGGTAACGGTTCACGGCGCCGCGCAGGCCGGGCACTGACAGGCAACCTTCATAGCCCTCTTCCTGCAGCGGGCTGAGCGGTGTGATCAGCGGGTTGATCAAGATGGTCTGCGGCACAGGCGGCGCGTCCGGGTAGCGTTCGCTGGCCTCGAAACCGAAGATCACCAGTTGCAGGTCCACGCCAATCTGCGGCGCCGCCAGGCCAACGCCGCCCACGTGCTCCATGGTCTGGAACATATCGTCGATCAGTTGCCACAACTCCGGGCTGTCGAACATTTCCGGCGGCACCGGCGGGGCGATACGCAGCAGGCGCTCGTCGCCCATTTTCAGGATTTCACGGATCATTGTTCAGGCTCGGTCATGGGCTTGGAGTGGTCCCGGCCTAGGCCTGAGACGTGTTGTTTTTCATCGGTGTGGCCCGGCTCGCCTATTTCCTTCTCGCCGGGGTCCTTGCCCTCGGCAGACATATGCTCGATCACCGCGTTCATCTCCGCGCCCAGCAGCAGTACGGCGGCAGAGATGTAGAAATACAGGAGCAAGACAATGATCGCACCGATACTGCCATACATGGCGTTGTAGTCCGCGAAGGTCTTGACGTAGTAGCCAAAGCCCAGGGAGGCGACGATCCATACCACCACGGCCAAGACGGAGCCGGGGGTGATAAAGCGAAATTCCTGCTCGACGTCCGGCATCACGTAGTACATGAGGGCCACGGCGAACATCAGCAAGATCACAATCAGCGGCCAGCGCAGGATGGTCCACAGCGTGACCACGAATTCCTGCATGCCAATCTGCCCGGCCAGCCACTCCATGACTTGCGGGCCCAGCACCATCAGCGCGGCGGCCGCCAGCAGCATGCCGGCGATACCCACGGTGTAGAAAATCGACAGCGGGAAACGCTTCCAGATCGGCCGACCTTCAACCACATCGTAGGCGGCGTTCATGGCGCTCATCATCAGGCGCACGCCCGCAGAGGCCGTCCACAGTGCGATAACGATACCCACCGAGAGCAAGCCGCCCTTGGACTGCTGCAACTGATCGATCACCGGGTTGACCTGTTCCAGCGCCTGGGGAGGCAACACCAGCTCCGATTGCAGGCGCAGCCAACTGAAGAAGTCGGGCAAGTGCAGGAAGCCGATCAGGGCAATGAGGAACAGCAGGAACGGAAACAAAGAGAACAGCATCTGGTAGGCCAGTGCCGAGGCGTAGGTAGGCATCTCGTCATCGACGAATTCCTTGATGGTGCGTACCAGCACCTTGTGCAGCTTGAGACCATCGAGTACTGGAAAAAGCATAGCGTCTCCTTTCGCCGCAAAAGAGGTTGAGTTCGTGGGCGACTCAGGGGCCGTTTTCTACATCAAAGTAGCCCATTTGGCGACTTTGAAACAATTTCTTCGAAAGTTTAGTTGCAGCACCGGATACAAAAACGGCCATCCGTGGATGGCCGTCGGGCTGCTGGGGTCAGCCAGCCAGGACGTGTTACTCAGTGGCTTTTTTCACTGCGTCCTTGGTCTTGCCCACTGCTTGCTGAGCTTCGCCTTTTTTCTCTTGGATCACGCCTTCAGCACGCAGCTTGTCATTGTCTGTGACTTTACCGACGCCTTGCTTGATGTTACCGACAGCTTCGTTCGCCAAGCCCTTTACCTTATCGGAAGTGCTGCTCATGGTATTACTCCTGATAACAATCAAATGGTTTTTGGTCACTACGTAGCGGTTGACCTGAAGCGCAACGGCAGAGTTTCAATTATTTTTGCGCAAGCATTTCATCGAAAGCGGCAGGTTTGGCTTTATGTTTTGCAGCCAACCCACGAGAATGCCCGGCACATTCAGGCTGCAACGCTGAATAACAGATCCCGTAGGAAGGTTATGAAACTCAATAAAGCACAGGCCATTGCCCGCAGAAACCAGGAACTGGGCGGTGCCGTACTCGGCGTCAACAACTGCCACTTCACCGACCTGGACCGCAAACGCAACATCTGGTGGTTCGACCTGCCGGTGGGGCGTATTGCCGTGGGCCAGTACGAGTGGATCCACTTGTTGATGCACAACGCCGACACCGACCAGTTGCTGCACCTGAAGGTGCCGACCGTGTTCCTGCGTGAAAAACTCGAAGGGCTGGTGGTACGCAATGCGGGCAAGCGCAAGCCGGAGATTACCCTGGAGCTAAGCGCGGATAAGGACTCGTTCTTGAAGGACGTACGCCCCGCCGGTGCGGGTGTGAGCTTCGCGCAGTTCGCGTTGTAAGCCCGGTAACCCTGTGGGAGCGGGCTTGCCCGCGATGGCAGTGAGTCAGGCGATACAGCAATGGCTGCTGTAGCGCTATCGCAGGCAAGCCAGCTCCCACGGGGGTAAGTGTTTCGCCAGCGCCCTCATAAAAAACCCCGCATCGGCGGGGTTTTTTATGGGTTACTTTTTAAGACCGAGTTTCTTCAGTTCTTCATCACGCAATTCACGCCGCAGGATCTTGCCCACGTTGGTGGTCGGCAGCGCATCACGGAACTCCACGGCCTTGGGCACTTTGTAGCCGGTGACGTTGGCGCGCATGTGCTCCATCACCTGGTCCTTGGTCAGGGTAGCCCCTGGCTTGACCACGATGAACAACTTGATGTGCTCGCCGGATTTTTCATCCGGTACGCCGATAGCCGCACACTGCAGCACACCCGGCAGGCCCGCCAGCACGTCTTCCAGCTCGTTGGGGTAGACGTTGAAGCCGGAGACCAGAATCATGTCCTTCTTGCGGTCGACGATACGCATGTAGCCGTCTGGCTGGATGATCGCGATGTCGCCGGTCTTCAGCCAACCCTCGCTGTCAAGCATCTCGTCGGTAGCTTCCTGGCGCTGCCAGTAGCCCTTCATCACTTGCGGACCTTTCACGCACAACTCGCCAGTTTCGCCCAGTGCAAGCTCGGTACCGTCGTCGGCGATGACTTTACACGCGGTGGAAGGCACCGGAATGCCGATGGTGCCGATCTGGATGTGCTGGATCGGGTTGACCGTGGCCACCGGGCTGGTTTCGGTCATGCCGTAGCCTTCGCAGATCGCGCAGCCGGTCACGGCCTTCCAACGCTCCGCCGCCGCCAGCTGCAACGCCATGCCGCCCGATAGGGTGACCTTCAGCGCAGAGAAGTCCAGCTTGCGGAAACCTTCGTTGTTGCACAGTGCCACGAACAGGGTGTTGAGGCCGACGAAGCCGCTGAACTTCCACTTCGACAGTTCCTTGACCATCGCCGGCAGGTCGCGCGGGTTGCTGATCAGGATGTTGTGGTTGCCGATCAGCATCATCGCCATGCAATGAAAGGTGAAGGCATAGATGTGGTAGAGCGGTAGCGGCGTGATCAGGATCTCGCAGCCTTCATTGAGGTTGGAGCCCATCAGCGCCTTGCATTGCAGCATGTTGGCGACGAGGTTGCGGTGGGTCAGCATCGCGCCCTTGGCCACGCCGGTGGTACCGCCGGTGTATTGCAACACGGCCACATCGCCGCTGGCCGGGCTGGCATCGTTGACCGGCTGGCCATGGCCCTTGGCGAGTACGTCGTTGAACTTGATGGCCTGGGGCAGATGATAGGCCGGGACCATTTTCTTTACGTATTTGATCACGCTGTTGATCAGCACGCGCTTGAACGGCGAGAGCAGGTCGGCAACTTCGGTGACGATCACGTGCTTGACGGCGGTCTTGGGCACGACTTTTTCAGCCAGGTGCGCCATGTTGGCCAGGCAAACCAGGGCCTTGGCCCCCGAATCATTGAATTGGTGTTCCATCTCCCGCGCGGTATACAGCGGGTTGGTGTTGACCACGATCAGGCCGGCGCGGATCGCACCGAATACAGCGACGGGGTATTGCAGAACGTTGGGCAGTTGCACGGCGATTCGATCGCCAGGCTTCAAATCGGTATGCTGTTGCAGATACGCGGCGAATGCGCCGGACAATTCGTACAGTTCACCGTAGGTGATTGTCTTGCCCAGGTTGCTGAAAGCCGGTTTGTTGGCGAAGCGCTGGCAGGACTGCTTCAGTACCGCCTGAATATTCGGATACTCGTCTGGATTGATCTGTGCAGCAATCCCGGCGGGGTACTTATCCTTCCAAAAGTCTTCATTCATGGAAGCCCACTCCTCAGCGACGCGAATTCATCATCGCATTTGATGCGATTATTATTGGTGTATGTTTTTAGGTGAGTCTGGCGCTTTCAAGCAGGCCTAGAAGTCACAAAGCGCGCCGAGAGTAGCAGCTTTGCCAAGGGCCGCCTAGAGCCAAAAGAGGCCCCTACAGTCATAAACATGACTCAAGAACATCCAATGGTCACTTTTAGAGCAAAAATTCTATAACTCCAGAAATGGCTCTAGAACAGGCTCTCACGGGCGAAAAATACAGTGTGGGAGCTGACTTGCCTGCGATAGCGATGGATCAGTCAATTCAACAGGCGACTGAAACACTGCTATCGCGGGCAAACCAGCTCCCACATTTTTGTACCCTATTTCAATTCAAGCGATGTCGCGCAGCTCCCGGCGCAGAATTTTCCCCACCGGCGTCATCGGCAACGACTCTCTCAACACAATATGCTTGGGCACCTTGTACCCCGTGAAGTTGGCCTTGCAGTACGCCTTCAGTTCCTCGAGGCTCACCCCCTGGGCCCGTGCCACCACGAACAGCTTCACCGCCTCCCCCGTGCGCTCGTCCGGTACGCCGATCACGGCGCAGTTGGCCACGGCCGGGTGGGCCATGATCACGTCTTCGATTTCGTTGGGGTACACGTTGAAACCCGAGACGATGATCAAATCCTTCTTGCGATCCACAATACTGATGTAGCCATCGGTGTCGATCACCGCAATGTCACCGGTCTTCAACCAGCCATCGGCGTCCAGGGTTTCGGCGGTGGCGGCCGGTTGCTGCCAGTAGCCCTTCATCACTTGTGGGCCCTGGATGCACAGTTCGCCGCGCTCGCCCAACGGCAGTTCTTGCCCCAGGTCATCCACGACCTTCATCGCCGTACCCGGCACCGGGATGCCCACGGTACCCAGGCGTGACAGGCCGCCGTAGGGGTTGGTACTGGCCACTGGCGAGGTTTCGGTGAGGCCGTAGCCTTCGCCGATGGCGCAGCCGGTCACCGCTTTCCAGCGTTCCGCCGTGGCCTTGACCAGGGCGGTGCCGCCGGAGTTGGTAATCTTCAGGTGGGAGAAATCCAGGGTCTTGAAATCCGGGTGGTCCATCAGCGCCACAAACAGTGTGTTGAGCCCCAACAGGCCGGAGAACTGCCACTGTTTGAGCTCCTTGATAAACCCGCCGATGTCCCGTGGGTTGGTGATCAGCACGTTGTGATTACCGGAGACCATCATGCACATGCAATTGGCCGTGAATGCATAGATGTGGTACAGCGGCAGCGGTGCAATCATCACCTCCTGCCCTTCCTTGATCAGCGGATGGCCGTCGTCGCCCAGTTGCGACATGCACGCCCGCACTTGCTGCATGTTCGCCACCAGGTTGCCGTGAGTGAGCATCGCGCCCTTGGCCAGCCCAGTGGTGCCGCCGGTGTATTGCAGCACGGCGACGTCGTCCAGGGTCACCGGATGGCGCGTCACCCCAAGGCCCGCGCCCATGCGCAGGGCGCGCTTGAACGAAACCGCCCGCGGCAGGTGATAGGCCGGGACCATCTTCTTCACCTTGTCGACCACGGTGTTGACCAGCCAGCCTTTGGCGGCGGGCATGAAATCGCCCATCCTGGCTTCTATCAGGTAGTCGATCTCCGTGTCGGTGCACACCTCCTGCACACGTGAACCGAACAGGTTGAGGTAGACCAGCGCCCGCACACCGGCATCCTTGAACTGATGGCGCATCTCGCGCGGCGTATAAAGCGGGTTGGTGTTGACCACGATCAGCCCGGCGCGCAGTGCGCCGAACACCGCAACCGGGTAATGCAGCACGTTGGGCAGCTGCACCGCGATGCGCTCGCCGGGCTTGAGGTCGGTGTGCTGCTGCAGGTAACCGGCAAACGCCGCACTCTGGCGCTCAAGCTCGGCGTAGGTGAGGGTAATGCCCATGCTGCTGAATGCCGGACGGTCGGCAAAGGTCTTGCAGGAACGCTCGAAGACCTCGATCACCGACGTGTAGGTGCTGAGGTCGATGGCATTGGGGACTCCCGCCGCGCGTTTGTCATTCCAGAAATCAGGTTGCATTATTCTTGTCCTCTTTACCTGAGTGTGTCCGGCCGCTGCCATGCAGATGTGCAGCAATAAGAAGCGGAGCTTTGGGGAAGTTAGCAGCTATGGCCAAACAGGCAAGACGCTGAACTGTGTCATTGATTGTATGAATCTTGTACCTAAGGCGTAGGCAGATACCCCGCCCCACGCCGGATGAGCTATACAATGCAACCACCCTGAGCAAAGGAAGCCGCCATGAACCACAGCACCTTCTGGCTGACCGCGAACGACCACACCCGTCTGTACGTCAACCAATGGATGCCCGACGGCCCGCCCAGGGCCGTGGTGATGATTTCCCATGGCATGGCCGAGCACGGCGGTCGCTATGCGCGCCTGGCGCAAGCGTTGTGTGGCGCAGGGTATGGCGTATATGCGCTGGACCAGCGTGGGCATGGCCGTACCGCCGAGGCCGGCACCGTTGGGCTATATGCTGAAACGGATGGCTGGAACAAAGTCGTGGGCGATCTGGCCAGCCTTAATCAGCACATCGGCCAACAGCATCCCGGGCTGCCGATCATCTTGCTGGGCCACAGCATGGGCAGCTATATCTCCCAGGCATACTTGCTGCATCACAGCGCCAGCTTGCATGGCGCAATACTCAGCGGCTCGAATTTCCAGCCGGTGGCCCTCTACCGTGCAGCGCAAATCATTGCGCGCATCGAACGTGCACGCCAAGGCATGCGAGGGCGCAGTGCGTTGATCGACTTCTTGTCGTTCGGCTCATTCAACAAAGCCTTCAAACCCAATCGCACCGCGTTTGACTGGCTCAGCCGCGACCCGGTTGAAGTGGACAACTACATCAACGACCCACTCTGTGGCTTTCGTTGCACCAATCAACTGTGGATCGACCTGTTGGGCGGCTTGCAGCAGATCAGCAAAGTCTCCAACCTGGCGCAGATTGATCCCGGCCTGCCGATCCTGGTGATGGGCGGCGATCGTGATCCGGTGAGTGAAGGCAAGCGTCTCAAGCACCTGGCCCACGCCCTGCGTGAGGCCGGTTGCCAAGACGTGCAATTGACGCTTTACCCGCAGGCGCGCCATGAAGTATTCAACGAAACCAACCGTGATGAAGTCACCGCCGACCTGCTGACCTGGCTCGACCAGGCGCTGGCGTTGCGCAGGCCCACCCGCTGCGAATAGTTTTTGCTTTAAAATCAGCCGATTAATTACCGTTAAGCCACAGGATGCACGTTGAGATGACCCAGGTAACCAACACCCCGTACGAAGCGCTTGAAGTGGGCCAGACTGCCAGCTTCAGCAAAACCGTCGAAGAGCGCGATATCCAGCTGTTCGCCGCCATGTCGGGTGACCACAACCCTGTGCACCTGGACGCTGAATACGCCAAGGCGACCATGTTCAAGGAGCGGATTGCCCACGGCATGTTCAGCGGCGCGCTGATCAGCGCGGCAGTGGCCTGCGAGCTGCCTGGGCCGGGCACGATCTATATCGGCCAGCAAATGACCTTCCAGAAACCGGTGAAGATCGGCGACACCTTGACCGTGCGCTTGGAAATCCTCGAGAAACTGCCGAAGTTTCGCGTGCGCATTGCCACTCGGGTGTTCAACCAGCGTGATGAGTTGGTAGTCGATGGCGAGGCGGAGATTCTGGCGCCGCGCAAACAGCAAGTCGTGACCCTGACCGAGCTGCCGCCAATCAGCATCGGCTGATCTACATTCCAGCCTTTGCATAAAAAAATGTGAGCGGGCTCGCCCGCGAATGCGGTGTATCAGCCAATACAACAGTGACTGATCCACCGCTTTCGCGAGCAAGCCCGCTCCCACACTAGGTCCAGCGTAGGTCTTACCTCAGGTCTTACGACTGAGCGCGAGCCTGGTTACGCAGGGCTTTTACCTGGTCGTGGTTGCGCTGTACACCGTGGTACTGACGCTCAACCAAGTCACGAATGCCCACCAGGTTGTGCTTGTTGATCTTCTCGATCGCTTCCTTGTAAGCCTTCAGTGCGTGGTCTTCACCGCGCTCGGCTTCGTTCAATACGGCCTCTTCGTCCTTGCCGGTGACCATCGACTTCACGTCGACCCAGCCACGGTGCAGGGCGCCGGCAACACTACCGGACTTCTCTGGATCGCCGCCCAGGGCACGCACAGCAGTTTTCAGTTCTTCGGCAGCGGTACCGCAATCAACAGCACGCTTGGCAAACAATGCCTTGAGTTCCGGATGCTTGATGTCTTCAGCGCATTCCTTGAAACCCTTTTGGCCGTCGATGCTGGTCTCGATCAGGTCGTTCAGTACGGAGATCGATTCTTTGTTGATATCAGTCATTTTTCAATTCCTTGTACGGGTTAGAAGGTTGCCTTGGTTATTGCAGCGCCCGTGCCAGGTTTATAAAAATTATTTTTATGTTTATTTTCAATAACTTACGAATTATTGAACCATCTGTATGTTGGTTATTTGCATGATCTGTCATTTGGCCTTCATGCAGAATGCCTGTATTTTCGAAAGCCTGGCCTCAACCCTACGACGCTCATGAATCCCGAAAAACTCGAACTGCTGATCACCCGCCAAATGCCCTTTGGCAAATACAAAGGCCGGATCATTGCCGACCTGCCTGGGCCCTACCTGAATTGGTTCGCCCGTGAAGGTTTCCCCCACGGGGAACTGGGCGGTTTGCTGGCCTTGATGCAGGAAATCGACCACAACGGCCTGTCCGAATTGCTTGAACCACTGCGCGCCAAACATGGCAGACCCGCCCCCCGCCACTAAGAGACTCACCATGCCAAGGAATGCCGATAACGACCCGCACTGGCAGGCCATCGCCCAACGCTATGAATACGAGCCCGGTCCGATCAACCTGGAAAACGGCTACTTCGGGCGCATGAGCCGGGCGGTGCAGGCCCAGTACCTTGAGCACATCAGCTTTATCAACCGCAGCAACTCTGTGCATGTGCGCCAGCGTTTTGAGCAGGGCGAAAACAACGAGATACGCCGCCAGTTGGCCGGGTTGATTGATGTCGACCCCGAATCGGTCGCTTTCACCCGTAACGCCACCGAAGCCTTGCAGTCGCTGATCCGTAACTACAACCGCCTGCAACCGGGCGACCAGGTGCTGATCAGCGACCTGGAGTACGACACGGTCAAAGGCGCCATGCGCTGGCTGACAGCGATTCGCGGCGTGGAAGTGATAGAGGTGGCCCACACCCACCCGGCCAGTTTCGACAGCCTGGTGCAGACTTATCACGATGCGTTTGTGCAGTACCCGCGTCTGAAATTAATGGCCTTGACCCATGTGACCCACCGTACGGGCCTGGTCATGCCGGTTGCGGACATTGCCAAGGCCGCGCGCGAACGTGCAATCGACGTGATCCTCGACGGCGCGCACGCCTTGGGCCAGATCGACTTCAACCTGGCCGAACTGGGCATTCAGTTCGCAGGCTTCAACCTGCACAAATGGATCGGCGCGCCGCTGACCCTGGGCTTTTTGTATATCGCACCAGAGCGCCTGGCCGATATCGACCCGGATATGGGCGAGTTTCACTACCCAGCCACCGATGTGCGAGCGCGTACGTCCTACAGCACGCCGAACTTTCCGGCGCTGATGACATTGCCCCTGGTATTTGAAGAGCATCGACAGTTGGGTGGCGCGGCGGCCAAGGGCGCACGCGTCAATTACCTGCGCAACCTGTGGGTAAACCAGGTACGGCCGTTGCCGGGAATTGAAGTGCTGACCTCGGATGACCCGCGACTGTATTGCGGGATCACAGCCTTCAAGTTCATCGGGCGTAATCAGCAGGCGATGGCGGACAGGTTGCTCAAGGAGCACGGCCTGTTCACCACTACGCGCACGGGGGCAGCGTTTGGCACCTGTATCCGGGTGACGCCGGGGCTGGTGACGTCGGCGGCGGACATCAATGCGCTAGTCCATGCGATCACCAAACTAAACACCGTTTAAAACTGTGGGAGCTGGCTTGCCTGCGATAACGGTGTATCAGCCAAAGATGGGCTAACTGATAAATGGCTATCGCAGGCAAGCCAGCCCCCACCTTCAGAGCGGCGATGTGCTTGAGGTTTTTTTACAGGCAAAAAAAAGCGGCACACCGACCAAGTGCGCCGCAAAAATGCCGTTAAGCACAGCAACAACGATTCGATAAATCAGTTCAGTCCAGCAGCGCCAGCGCCTGGGCAGTGACTTCCTGGATACGCGCCCAGTCGCCGTTCTTGACCCACTCCGGATCCAGCATCCAACTGCCGCCCACGCACATCACGTTTTTCAACGCCATGTAGCTCTTGATGTTGGCCGGGCCAACACCGCCAGTCGGGCAGAATTTGACTTCGCCGAACGGGCCGCCGAGAGCCTTGATGGCAGCAACACCACCGCTGACTTCAGCCGGGAACAGCTTGAAGCGGCGATAACCCAGGCCGTAGCCTTCCATGATGCCGGAGGCATTGCTGATGCCCGGCAGCAGCGGGATCGGGCTGTGCACCGAGGCTTCCAGCAAGTCACGGGTGATGCCGGGGGTGACGATAAATTGCGAGCCTGCCACTTCTGCCGCTTCGAGCATGTGACGATCGAGCACGGTACCGGCACCAGTGCACAGTTCAGGACGTTGCTCGCGCAAGACCTGAATGGCCTTGAGGCCGAACTCGGAACGCAGGGTCACCTCCAGCGCGGTCAAACCGCCAGCGGCCAGGGCGTCGGCCAGCGGCAGGATGTCCTGCTCGCGGGCGATGGTGATCACCGGCAGGATCCGCGCCTTGGCGCAGAGGCTGTCGATCAAGGCAACTTTATCCGCCATGGACACGGTCGGTTGAGGGCTTTTCATAGCGGCTGATCCTTGGCTCATGGGCACCAGTAAATCTCTAGAGTAGGTTGCAAAAACGCGCGAATCGGCATGGCAGCAACATCGTCGCTGGCCAGGGCGGCGCTCAAGGTAGTCAATTTCGAACTGCCGGAAATCGACAGCACGGTGTAGCTGGCCGTGGCCAGCAGCGCACGACTCATGGTCAGGCGCTGGTGCGGCACAGTGGGCGCCAGCATCGGCCAGCAACGGCGGGTACCGTCGGCCTTCAGCGCTTCGCTCAGGTTAGGGCTGTTGGGGAACAGCGATGCGGTGTGGCCGTCATCGCCCATGCCCAGCACCAGCACATCAATGGCTGGCAACTCGCCCAGCAGGCGATCGGCCTGCTCGGCAGCGTCTTCAAGATTGGCAGCGGGGCTGTACAGGCTCAAGAACTTCGCCTTGGCCGCCGGACCTTGCAGCAAGTGTTGCTTCAACAGGCCAGCATTGCTGTCGGCGTGTTCGACCGGCACCCAGCGCTCATCGGCCAGGGTGATGGTGACCTTGGACCAGTCCAGGCCCTGCTTGGCCAGGTTCTGGAAAAACGCCACGGGGCTGCGGCCACCGGACACCACCAACGTCGCCTCGCCACGGGCACTGATGGCCGAGCGCAGTTGCTCAGCCACGTCATTGGCCAGGCCATCGGCCAGCAGCGCAGGCGTACGGTACTCATGGGCAGTGACGCCCTGAGGCAGTTTCAATTCAGATATCGCCATACCACGACCTCCCATCCCGCGTGATCAGTGCAATGGAGCTCATCGGCCCCCAGGACCCCGCCGCATACGGCTTGGGCGCATCACCGGATTTTTTCCACCCGGCGATCAACTGGTCACACCACTTCCACGCGGCTTCGATTTCATCTTTGCGAACAAACAGGTTCTGATTGCCGCGCATCACTTCCAGCAACAATCGCTCGTAGGCATCGGGGATGCGTGCGCTGCGATAGGTGTCGGAAAAATTCAATTGCAGTGGTCCGCTGCGCAGTTGCATGCCTTTGTCCAGGCCCTGCTCCTTGGTCATCACACGCAGGGAAATACCTTCGTCCGGCTGCAGGCGGATGATCAGCTTGTTGCTGATTTGCAGGCGCTGCTCCGGGGCGAAGATGTAGTGGGACGGTTCCTTGAAGTGAATGACGATCTGCGACAGTTTTTGCGGCATACGCTTGCCGGTACGCAGGTAGAACGGCACGCCGGCCCAGCGCCAGTTACGGATATCGGCACGCAGGGCAACGAACGTCTCGGTGTCGCTCTGGGTATTGGAGTTGTCTTCTTCCAGGTAACCCGGCACGGCTTTACCAGCGCTGTAGCCGGCGATGTACTGGCCACGGACTACCTGAGTGGTCAGGCCCTCGGGGCTGATCGGCGCCAGGGCCTTGAGCACCTTGACCTTCTCGTCGCGGATGCTGTCGGCGGACAGGTCGGCAGGCGGGTCCATGGCAATCAGGCAAAGCAGTTGCAACAAGTGATTCTGGATCATGTCGCGCAGCTGGCCAGCCTTGTCGAAGTAACCCCAACGGCCTTCGATGCCAACCTGCTCGGCCACGGTGATTTCCACGTGGGAGATGTAGTTCTGATTCCACTGGGTTTCGAACAGGCTGTTGGCGAAACGCAGGGCGATCAGGTTCTGTACCGTCTCTTTGCCCAGGTAGTGGTCGATGCGATAGGTGCGGTTTTCCGGAAAGAACTGCGCCACGGCGTCGTTGACCTTGCGCGACGACTCCAGGTCCGAACCGATGGGTTTTTCCAGCACTACGCGGGTATTTTCCGCCAGGCCGACCTTGGACAGGTTTTCGCAGATCGCGCCGTATACCGCCGCCGGGGTAGCGAAGTAGGCAATCAGGCGTTGCTCGCTGCCGGCTTTTTCGGCCAGGGCGACGTAGTCGTCGGCCTTCATGAAGTCGACATGCACATAAGCCAGGCGTGCGAGGAAACGCTGGGCCACGGCTTCGTCGAGCTCTTTGCCGACGTATTTACGCAATTCTTTTTCGATATGGGCCAGGTGTTGCTGCTCGGAGCCGGCTTCACGGGCCAGGGCCAGGATGCGTGTGTCGTCGTGCAGCAACCCGGCGCCATCGAGTTGATAAAGGGCAGGAAATAACTTGCGCAGCGCCAGATCACCCAAGGCGCCAAACAGGGCAAAGGTGCAGGGTTCCACGGTTATCGAAGGCATGATGTTTGTTCTTTTATCAAGTTAAGCTACAAATACCTTTTTTCAAGGCATCACTCAAGGAAAAATGTAGTAATAACCACAACATTTTCCCGAAATACGCATTGCGAGTGGTGGTGTTCAGCTACCCTCAGTAGGATAGGCCACCGCGAAAAGCCACTCATCGATTGGTTACCGCCTTTTTATTTGCATCGTCGCCCGAAGGAAAGACTGAATGGACCGCGTGCGAAATCTTCTGGAACAGATCCGGAACCGCCTCGAAGAATTGAACAAGGCCGAGCGCAAAGTCGCTGAAGTGATCCTGCTCAACCCGCAGCAGGCCACACGCTTCTCGATCGCCGCCCTCGCCCAGGCCGCCTCGGTCAGTGAACCGACGGTCAACCGCTTCTGCCGTTCATTCGGTGTCAGCGGTTACCCTGAACTCAAATTGCAGTTGGCGCAAAGCCTGGCCAGTGGCGCCGCGTATGTCAGCCGCGCCGTGGAGGCCGATGATAACCCCGAGGCCTACACCCAGAAGATCTTTGGCAGCGCCATTGCCTCTTTGGACAGTGCGTGCCAGGCCCTGGACCCGGCGCTGATCAGCAAGGCCGTGGACTTGTTGATCCAGGCGCGGCAAATCCACTTCTTTGGCCTCGGCGCTTCGGCCCCCGTCGCCATGGACGCGTTGCACAAGTTCTTCCGCTTCAACCTGGCGGTGACCGCCCATGCCGACGTGCTGATGCAACGCATGATCGCCTCGGTGGCGCACACCGGTGAGTTGTTCGTGATCATTTCCTACACCGGCCGTACCCGCGAGCTGGTGGAAGTGGCGCGTATCGCTCGGGAAAACGGTGCGTCAGTGCTGGGCGTGACCGCCGAAAACTCGCCGCTGGCCAAGGCCAGTACGGTGAGCCTGAACATCCCGTTGCCGGAAGACACGGATATCTACATGCCGATGACTTCTCGGATTATCCAATTGACGGTATTGGACGTATTGGCAACGGGTATGACCCTGCGTCGCGGAGTGGATTTCCAGCCGCATTTGCGCAAGATCAAAGAGAGCTTGAATGACAGCCGATATCCGGTGGGGGATGAATTCAACTAAATCCGTGTCAACTGATCGTTCCCACGCTCCGCGTGGGAATGCCTCACTGGACGCTCTGCGTCTGCCTTTAGCGTCGTGACGCGGAGCGTCATAGGCTGCATTCCCACGCGGAGCGTGGGAACGATCATGAATTCAACTAGCAGGCAGCTCTTCCAGCAGTACCTGCGATAGCGCCATCAGCCACACCGCTAAACCCCTGCCCTGGCCTGTAAACTCAAGTGGGCCCTCTCCCCCGGCGCCAGGCTCGCCGCCGCCATCGCCGCCTCTACGCACACAAACCCCGACGCTTCGTTAAAGCTCACGCCCAACAGCGGCCGGCTCCCCGGGTGCCACACCACCGTGTCGGCGCTGTCGCCGGTGTCGATGCACAGTTCACGCTGCCAGGCGTGGTCCTTGAGCTGCAATTCGCCCTCATGCTGGAACACCCGCTGGCATCCGCCATCGACCCGCAATTCACCTTCCTGCTGGCAAACCTGGCGATTGAGCTGGTCGTAACCTTGTGCTCCTTCGAGCCCAGACAGCGCTACCTCATCGACGTGACCAATACGCCAGTAAGCGTGCAATGCATGACTCAACTGGCACGGCAGCTCGTCGTGATGCTCGGTGCTCAGGCGCAGTTCCAGGGTGTCACCCAGGTGCGCGTGCAAGTCCACCTGCCAGTCGCACAGTTGCAATTGCCAGAGCAGGCGCACGCCGTCGTCATCGGTGCTGCTGTCGAGCAGTTTCCAGTCGATCAAGCGGGCCCATCCGTGGGACGGCCAGGCATTTTCGCTGGGGTGGCGGCCATACCACGGCCAGCACACCGGTACGCCACCACGGATAGCCCCGACTTGCGGCCATTTGGCGGCACACCACAGCCACGGCTTCTGGCCCGTAGGTTGAAAGTGCAGCAATTGCGCGCCCTGGCGACTGAACACCGCCTGGCACAGGGGGTGGTCGATCACCAACACATCGCGCATCTGAAAGCGCTCCCAGGCGAACACCGGACGCTCGCGCAGGGATTTGAAAAAGCGTTGCAGCGGTTGCTCGTGCATGTGCCCAGGTCCCGAATATCACAGTGCCACGCAAAAAAAAGCGGATAGCCATGGCTACCCGCAAATGCGCACAGAGAGAGGAGCTTATCGCAACAGCGTTAGAACGTAGACTGAATTTTCAGGCCCGCTACCAGCGCGTTGTCGACTTTATCCACGCCGCCAGGCTGGACAACGTACTGCAGGTTCGGACGCACAGTCAGCCAGTTGGTGACGTGGAAACCGTAGTTGAGTTCGACGTTGTATTCAGTCTCACGAATCGGCGTGTACAGCGGATTGTCGTAGTCGCTCACACCATTGGCGGCGTTGAGCAATTGAGAGTTCTTCTTCACGTCATCGTTGACATGCAGGCGAGCGACGCCAATGCCGACGTCATCTTTTGGACGCGCGTCGAATGGGCCTTTGTACACGAGCATCAACGACTGGTAGTTGTCGACCAGGTTGGTTTCCTTGTCATGGAAGGTCGCGTTGGCTGCAATGTTCAGGCCACGGGAAGCGTCGCCGTTATGGGTGGTGAGTTGCTGTTGCGCAACGAACCAGTAGCCTTTCTTGCTGCTGCGGGTACGGAAGTCGGCGCCGCTGAGGACCGCATCGTTACCGTTGACGTCTTCACGTACATCCGGAGCATCGGCCGCACTTTTATAGAAACCCACACGGTATTCGCCCGGCAGGTTATTAACCTTCGGCGACCAGACCAATTCCACCGGAATCACGGTGCCCTTGGTACCACTGCCGCTGAGTTTGAAGCCGTTGCCGTGCTCCAACTGCGACGGGTTCTGGTTGTAGGCACCGATTTGCGCATACAGCTCAGGCGTGATGTTGTATTTCACGCGGATAGCGGCCTGGGCGACCGGCCAGTTGTACCAGGTATTGACGTAGTTACCGACCTGCGAGCCGCAGAACGACAGGTTCTGGAAGTCGCAAGGGAAGGTGTTGAAGTCTTCGCCTTCACCGAAGTAACCGAGCTTCACGTCCAGCTTGTTGTCGAACATCTGGTGCTGAATCCAGAACTGGGTCAGACGCACCATGTGGCCACGGCCATACACTTCTTGCGAGGAACTCAAGGTGCCGGCACGCGGGTCGCCAATGCGGTCATTGGAGATGTTCTGGCCATTACGATTGGTCAACTGGATCTTGGCCTGGGTGTTATCCCAGCCCCACAGTTTTTGCAGGTCCAGCGCCACGCCCAGACCGAACTGGTCGGAGTAACGACCGGTCTTGTCGTCGTTGTAGCCGCCGTGGGCGTTGTAGCCCATCTCGCCCACGTAGTCGGCCTTGATGTCGATACCTTGCTCGATCAGCTTGGTACGCTCGCCGCCCCAATCGCCGGTCATCCACTTGGAATCGGCGCTGAATGCATCGGCCGCCATCGCATTGGCGGACAATACAAGGGCTGCTGCCGCTGACAGTTGGCAGATCAGCCGGGTGTTGTTGTGTTGCTTTTTCATCCCTACATCCTCGTCTTTATTGTTATTAAACTGTTTTTATCTAACGCGGGTTACATTTTTTAAATAAAACAATCACTTATCTTGCTCAACGCCCCTTGAACTGGGTCACATTGTCGGCATGCCCCTGTGCCGGCAAT
The DNA here is from genome assembly GCF_900119355.1 of Pseudomonas sp. NFPP02. Lineage (NCBI taxonomy): Bacteria > Pseudomonadati > Pseudomonadota > Gammaproteobacteria > Pseudomonadales > Pseudomonadaceae > Pseudomonas > Pseudomonas sp. NFPP02. The sequence goes on along the minus strand of NZ_FPJI01000016.1, from coordinate 74,570 downwards.
GAAGCCACTGCGCCCAACCGCTCACCGGTCTTGGCGTCAAACAGCAATACCTTGGCCGGGTCGAACTGCAAGGTTAGTGTCTCGCCCACTTGCGGTGCCACGTCCGGCGCCAAACGGCAGCAGACCTTGGTGTCATTGAGCTGCACAAACACCAGGGTGTCCGGGCCGGTAGGCTCGGTCACCTGCACTTCGGCGCGAATGCTCGACGAGCCGTTGCCCTCGCCCGCTGCCAGCACGATCTGCTCCGGGCGCAGGCCCAGGATCACATCGCGGTCTTCCAAACCGGCGTCATTCACGCCCAGCGGCAACTCGCAACGGGCCTGGCCGCTGTCGAGCAGCGCGACCAGACCACCATTCTGGCGTTTTAGACGCATGGGAACGAAGTTCATCGGTGGTGAACCGATAAAGCTTGCCACAAACAGGTTGGCAGGGTCGTTGTAAATTTCCTTCGGGGTGCCGAATTGCTGAATGATGCCGTCCTTCATCACCGCCACTTTGTCGCCCAGGGTCATCGCTTCGATCTGGTCGTGGGTCACGTAGACGGTGGTGGTTTTCAGACGCTGGTGCATCAGCTTCATTTCGGTACGCATCTCGACCCGTAGCTTGGCGTCGAGGTTGGACAGCGGTTCGTCGAACAGGTAGATCTTCGGCCTACGCGCCAGGGCACGGCCCATGGCCACGCGCTGTTGCTGGCCACCGGACAACTGGCCCGGCTTGCGGTTGAGCAGGTGTTCGATCTGCAGCAACTTGGCCACGCGCGCCACTTCGGCGTCGATGTCGGCTTGCGGCATCTTGCGGATCTTGAGGCCGAACTCGATGTTCTCGCGCACGCTCATGGTCGGGTACAGCGCGTAGGACTGGAACACCATGGCGATGTCACGGTCCTTGGGGCTCATGCCGCTCACGTCTTGATCACCGATCATGATCGCGCCGCCGGTGATGGTCTCAAGGCCGGCGATGCAGTTCATCAGCGTGGATTTACCACAGCCCGACGGGCCGACCAGGATGAGGAACTCGCCTTCCTTGATCGACAGTTCAATGTTCTTCAAGGTGTCGGGCAGGCCGGCGCCATAGGTCTTGTTTACATTGCGAAGTTCAAGCGTAGCCATGATTACCCCTTGACCGCGCCGGCCGTGAGGCCGCGCACGAAATACTTGCCTGCGATCACATAGACCAGCAGGGTCGGCAGCCCGGCGATCATCGCCGCCGCCATATCCACGTTATATTCCTTGGCCCCGGTACTGGTGTTGACCAGGTTGTTCAGCGCCACCGTGATGGGCTGGGAGTCGCCACTGGAGAACACCACACCGAACAGGAAGTCGTTCCAGATCTGGGTGAACTGCCAGATCAGGCAGACCATGATGATCGGCGTCGACATCGGCAGGATGATCCGGCGGAAGATGGTGAAAAAACCCGCTCCGTCCAGGCGTGCTGCCTTGATCAGCGCATCCGGGATGCTCACGTAGTAGTTACGGAAGAATAGCGTGGTGAACGCCAGGCCGTAGACCACGTGGATAAACACCAGGCCGGTGGTGGTGCTGGCCAGGCCCATCTTGCCGAGGGTGAACGACGCGGGCAGCAGCACAGTCTGGAACGGCAGGAAGCAGCCGAACAGCAGCAGGCCGAAGAACAGCTGCGAACCCCGGAAGCGCCAGAACGACAGCACGTAGCCGTTCAAGGCGCCAATGGCGGTAGAGATGAGCACAGCAGGAACGGTGATCTTGATCGAGTTCCAGAAGTAGCCATCCACGGTGGCCCAGGCCTTGACCCAGCCGATACCGCTGACCACGGTGGGCCAGCTCAGCAGGTTACCGGTGCTGATGTCTTCCGGGGTCTTGAAGCTGGTGAGCAGCATCACCACCAACGGCACCAGGTACAGCAGAACCGCCAGGATCAGCACCGCGTAGATCGCGATGCGGCTCAGGCTGATGGCAGGTTTGGCGGCGAGACTAGTCATTGCGCTTGGTCCTCAGCTCGGAATACAGGTACGGCACAATGATCGCGAGGATCGCACCGAGCATCAGGATCGCACTGGCCGAACCCATGCCCATCTGGCCGCGACTGAAGGTGAACGAGTACATGAACATAGCCGGCAGGTCGGACGAGTAGCCCGGGCCGCCTGCGGTCATTGCCGCCACCAGGTCGAAGCTCTTGATCGCAATGTGCGCCAGGATCATCACCGCACTGAAGAACACCGGGCGCAGGCTCGGCAGCACCACGCTCCAGTAGATACGCGGCAGGCTTGCGCCATCGATCTGCGCAGCGCGGATGATCGACTGATCAACACCGCGCAGGCCGGCGAGGAACATCGCCATGATAAAGCCCGAGGCTTGCCACACAGCGGCGATCACCAGGCAGTAGACCACGCGGTCCGGGTCGATCAGCCAGTCGAGACGGAAGCCTTCCCAGCCCCAGTCCCGCAGGAGTTTGTCCAGGCCCATGCCCGGGTTGAGCAGCCATTTCCAGGCGGTACCGGTGACGATCATGGAGAGCGCCATCGGGTACAGGTAAATGGTGCGGATAAAGCCTTCGCGGCGGATTTTCTGGTCGAGGAAAATCGCCAGCAGCACACCGATCACCAGGGTGATGCCGATGAACATGCCGCCGAACACGGCCAGGTTCTTGCTCGCCACCCACCAGCGGTCGTTATCGAACAGCCGCTGATACTGCGCCAGGCCCGCCCATTTGTAGCTGGGCAGGAAGGTCGAGGTGGTGAACGACAGCACGAACGTCCACAGGATGTAGCCATAAAAGCCCACCAGCACGATGAACATGCTCGGCGCCAGCACCAGTTTAGGGAGCCAGCGCTGCAGCACATCGAATGGCGAGGCCTTGCTGAACACAGCAACAGAACTCATGGGAAAATCCAGTACAGGGAAAAAGGACTACAGCCTGCAGGAACCCGCTTTTGTGGCGAGGGAGCTTGCTCCCGCTCGGCTGCGAAGCAGACGCTGTCTTTGGGGGCGCTTCGCACCCCAGCGGGAGCAAGCTCCCTCGCCACAGCAAGCCGGGTTCCTACATAGGGTGTTACTTGGCCGACTTGATCGCCGCGCCAAGCTTCTTGGCCGTGTCGGCCGGGTCGGCTTTCGGGTCGTTGATGAAGTTGGTCACGACATCAAAGAACGCACCTTGCACCGCCAGGGTGGTGGCCATGTTGTGCGCCATGCTTGGCTGCAGGCCGCCAGTCTTGGCGTCGGCCAGGAAGTCCTTGGCGGCGGTCTGGGCGCAGGAATCAAAGCCGTAGGATTCCATCTTGGTCAGCATGTCGTTACGCACAGGGATCGAGCCCTTGTTGATGCTGAACACCTTCTGGAAGTTTTCACCCAGCACTACTTTGGCGATGTCCTGCTGACCCGCAGCAGTGCCTTTGTCTTTCTGCTTGAACACCGCCAGGGAGTCGATGTTGTAGGTGAAGGCTTTATCAGTGCCCGGGAAAGCAACGCACTCATAATCCTTGCCGGCGACTTTCTTGGCGGCGGTCCATTCAGACTTGGCCCAGTCGCCCATGATCTGCATGCCGGCCTTGCCGTTGATGACCTTGCCAGCTTCCAGGTTCCAGTCCTGGCCCTTGCCGTCGACGTCCATGTAGGTCGCGACTTTCTTCAGCTCGGTGAGGGCCTTGACCATTTCCGGGCCGGTCAATGCGCCGTTATCCAGGTCGACCAGCGCTTTCTTGTAGCCATCAGCGCCCATTACCGAAAGCACCACCGCTTCGAACACGGTGCTGTCCTGCCAAGGCTGGCCGCCGTGGGCGAGCGCAATGAAGCCTGCAGCCTTGAGCTTGTCGCCCGCTGCGTAGAATTCTTCGAGGGTGGTTGGGTTCTTGGTGATGCCGGCTTTCTTGAAGACTTCCGGGTTGATCCACAGCCAGTTCACGCGATGGATATTCACCGGCACGGCCACGTAGTCACCGTCGTATTTCACGGTGTCGGAGACTTTCTTGTCGAGCAGCGAATCCCATTTTTCTTCTTTGGCGACGTCTTTGAGCACGTCGGTGTCGAGCAGGCCAGTAGAGGCCCATTCCTGGATATCGGGGCCTTTGATCTGGGCAACGCCTGGCGGGTTGCCAGCGACCGCACGGCTTTTCAGCACGGTCATGGCGGTGGCGCCACCGCCGCCTGCCACTGCACCGTCTTTCCAGGTGAAGCCGTCTTTCTCAACTTGGGCCTTCAGGACATCCACAGCCGCTTTTTCACCGCCGGAGGTCCACCAATGCACCACTTCCACCGTACCTTTGGAGTCGGCGGCAAATGCACTGAGGGGGAACAACGAGGCAATGGAAATAGCGACGGCGAGGCGATTAATCGCGTTCATCTGAGTACCTTTTCTTGTTGTTATGCATGCAAGTCTAGAGCTTGCGCTGCACGGAGTTTAAACATGGATTTTCGGGGCGCAGGTAACAAAGGGACGTACAAATGTCACCACCTGGTGACATAGCATCCGCTGCCCAATGCACTGGCCAGGCTGGGTGCCAAGGGCAGTGCAGGCAGCACGACCGCTTGCCAGGCATGGTACAGGTCAGGTTTGCCGCCCCAGATTTTACTGCTGGGTTGGTTGTGCGGGCTGAGTTCGTGGTGCCAACTGCCCTGGAGCCGGTCGATGAAGTGGGTTTCGCAAAACTCCCAGAAGCGTCGGTACCAGGTTTCGTAATGCAGCTCGCCGGTACGTTTGAGCAGCGCCTGAGCAGCGGCGCTGGCTTCAGCATGGGTCCAGTGCAGGCGCTCGCGTACCACCGGGCGCTGGTTCCAATCCAGAGTGTAGACAAGGCCCGGCGCACCATCCACCGCCCAGGCGTACTCGCAGGCACTGGCAAACAGGCCTTTGGCGTCGCTCACCAGCCAGTCCGGCGTGGCTAGCTTGGCCTTGAGGCGCGCAGCTTCAAGGTGCAGCAACAACCGCGCCCATTCGAAACCATGGCCGGGGGTGATGCCGTAGGGGCGAAAGCCATCGGCGGGGTTGTCTTGGTTGTAACCGAGCAACGGCTTCCAGTGCGCATCGAAATGTTCGATGACCATGAATTGATTGCCAGCGGCATGGGTGTGGATCACCCGTTCGACGATGCGCAGCGCACGGTCCAGCCAACGTGTATCACCACTGACATCGGCCAATGCCAGGAAAGCTTCGGTGGCGTGCATGTTGCTGTTGGCGCCACGATAGGCTTCGACGCCGCTCCAGTCCCGGGCAAAGGATTCAAGCATGACGCCCTCCTCTTCGCTCCAGAAGAACTGGTCGATGATATGGACGGCGTCGTTCATTAATGTGCGCGCACCCGGCGCGCCGGCCACCACGGCAGAGCTGGCGGCGAGGGCCACGAAGGCGTGCAGATAGGCGGCCTTGCCGGTGTTGCCATCAGCCGCCTGGGGCGCGGCGAACCAGCCACCGTGCTCACTGTCACGCAGCGGGCCGCTGAGCGCTGCCACACCGTGCGCCACCAGTTCGGCATAACCCGGCAACCCAATGGCATGGGCCATGGCAAAGCTGTGGGTCATGCGCGCGGTGTTCATGGTTTCGGCGCGAGCATTGGCCGGCAACTGGCCTTTATCGTCGAGGTTGCCGAACCCGTCCGGCAGGCGCGATGCCTTGGCGAACGCCAACAGGCGCTGGCCTTCCGCGGCGAGCCAAGCGTGATGGGCAGGTGCATTCAGCCAACTGCTGGCAGGCAGTGGGTGGGTGGTCATGGGTGGCCCTTATTGTTTTTTTGGGATGACCGGAGTCTAAACAAGGGCACGGCAGGGGCAAGTAACGAAGGGGAAAAGAAATGTCACCGAGTGGTGACAATCAACACCTTAATGTAGGAGCGAGCTTGCTCGCGAAAAGCTCACAAGCGCCGCGTTTATTCCAGGAAACCTGCGTGATCGTTAACGTTTTTTGCGAGCAAGCTCGCTCCTGCAGAGAACGATTCAGATCGTTCGCACGCAGAGCGTGGGAACGATCCTGTCCGGTCTACATCATTGACCCAGTGGGGTGACCGCAGCAGGCGCATTGAGACGCTGATTCAAGTTCTGCACCTGGCTCTGCAAGGTGGTGATATTGCGCGTGGTCTGGATGCGGAACACGTCAAATTCCTTGTTGGTCGGCGCGTCGATATTGGCCGGTTGGTTTTCCTGGGCGCTCTTGAGCACCAGCACGTCCTGCTCGAGGCGGGCGATGGCCGCGCTTGGGTTGCCTTGTTTCTTCAAGGCCGCCACATCGGTGGCCAGGCCCTTGCTCTCGGCCTGTGCTGCCGTGAGGCTGGTGACCGCGTCAGTGAGGGCCTGCACCTGGCCTTGCAGCTTGGTATTGGCCGCTGTCAGCTCGGTGTTGCTGGCGCTCATCTGGGCCAGGCGGCTGTCAAGTTCGGTGGTTTGACCGGCGACGCCCAACTGTTGCTTACCCTGCTCCTGCAACTGGGCTTCCAGTTGCTTGATCTGCAGCTTCAAGGCTTCGCTGCCGTTGTTCACATTCGCTTCGCTGGCCACGACCTTGCCGGAAATCGCCTGTAGCCGTCCTGCCGCTTCCTCGCTGATGCGGGCAAAGCTTTCCTGGGTGGCAACCAACTGCTGGCCCATCAGGGAAATCTGCTGGAAGCTCCACCAGGCCAGGCCCGCAAAGGCGATCAACAGCGCACCGACCAGTGCCCACAACGGGCCAGTGCTGGCGCTCTTGACCTTGACCACGGGCGTCGTTCGCGAACGCACCGACGTCGCGGGGGTCGGCACGAAATCATCGTCATCCCCAAGGTCGGCCCGCAGGCTGGGAACGTTGTCGAAGTCGTCTTTAGCATCGTTGCGCATGAATCTACCCTGAATCAATGAGATGGCTGGCTGTAAAGCCGAGCGGCAGGAGTATAAACCGCACTCCCGGCGCATGGATCGACTCGGAACCTGGAATGGGGTTCCCGAAGTGTTGCTGCTTATGAGGTTATTGGCGGCCCGGGTCCTGGGCTTTCCACCAACTGCAGAACTCGTCGAGCGCGGCCCACAGGCTGACCTTGGGCTCGTAGTCGAGATAATGCCTGGCGCGACTGATGTCGAGGGTGAAGTTTTTATTCATCACTTGCATGCCCAGACGCGATAACGCCGGTTCCGGCCGCCCCGGCCACATCGCGCAGAATGCCTCGTTCAACGCCGCCACGCTGTAGGACAAACCGTAGGATCGATAGCGGGTCACTTGGGGCAGCTCCATCTGCCGCATCACGTAGTTCACCACATCCCAGATCGGCACCGGTGCGCCATTGCTGATGTTGTAGGCTTTGCCCAGGGCCGAGCCGGTGGCGAGCAAACTGCTGAGCAGCGCCTCGTTGAGGTTGTGCACGCTGGTGAAGTCGACTTTGTTCAAACCGTCGCCGACGATCGCCAGACGGTTCTTGCGCTGCATTTTCAGCAAGCGCGGGAAGATACTCATATCGCCGGCCCCGGTGACAAAGCGTGGGCGCAGGGCTATCACTTGCAGGCCGAACTCCTGGGCGCCGAACACCTTCTGCTCGGCCAGGTACTTGGTAGCGGCATAGGGATGCTTGAAACGCTTGGGCACTTGCTCTTCGGTGAGCCCAAGGTGATCGCGACCGTCAAAATAGATCGACGGCGACGACAGGTGCACAAGGCGCCCCACGCGCTGTTTCAGGCAGGCTTCGACGACGTTTTCGGTGACCAATACGTTGTTCTGGTGGAAGTCCTGGTACTTGCCCCACAGCCCAACGGCGCCGGCGCAATGCACCACGGCTTCGACATCGCGGCACAGGTCACGCACAAGGTCGGCATCATTCAAATCACCCTGGATGAACTCGGCACCGCGCCGCACCAGGTGTTCCACACCCTCGGCGCGCCGCCCGTTGACCCGCACGTCCAGGCCCTGCTCAAGGGCGAAGCGCGCAAAGCGCCCGCCAATGAAGCCGCTTGCGCCGGTGACCAGAATTTTCATGTCGTACTCCGTGTTCTTTCATTTTTCATCGCTCTTGCCTTGACGCGCGCCATCACTCCAACGGCACCAACCAATGACCACACACATCGGCCAGATGGTCGGTCAACAAGCCCAACAGTTGCCCGCCACTGCGCCAATGATGCCAGTACAGCGGCACATCGATGGGCTTATCTGGCAATAACTCGACCAATACACCGGTTTCCAACTGGTCGCGCACCTGCAATTCAGGCACCAGGCCCCACCCCAAGCCGGCTTCCGTCAGGCGGATAAAACCTTCGGATGACGGGCATAGATGGTGTTCGAAACCACCGTCCACGCCAAGGGACGCCAGGTAGCGGTGCTGCAGGAAATCATCCGGGCCGAACACCAGCGCAGGCGTGCGCGCCAATTGGTCGGCCCGCACGCCTCCAGGAAAATGCCGCGCCAGAAAGGCCGGGCTGGCCAGCGCCCGATAACGCATGGCGCCCAGCAACAGGCTGCGAGCACCGGCCACAGGACGCTCGCTGGCACAAATGCAGGCCGCCACTTCACCGGCGCGCATGCGCTTGAGGCCCACGGTCTGGTCTTCGACCACCAGGTCCAGCAACACATGCTGTTCGGCGCAGAAGTCGCTGACTGCCTCGGCCCACCAAGTGGCGAGGCTGTCGGCATTCAGGGCAATGCGCAGGCGCTCAGGCATGCCCTCCTCGTCCAGGGCCGGCACCTGGCTTTGCAGGTCACGCTCCAGCAAACGCACCTGCTGCACATGGTTGAGCAGGCGCCGACCGATATCGGTGGGCGTTGGCGGCGAGGCCCGTATCAACACCGGCTGGCCGACGCGCGCCTCCAATAGCTTGATGCGTTGGGAAATGGCTGATTGCGACAGCCCCAACACCTGGGCACCGCGCTCAAAGCCGGCTTGTTCCACCACCGCCGCCAGGGCGGAAAGCAATTTATAGTCGAACATCAGTTTCTCTAATGAGCGATCAGCAATATTGGTTTTTCTTATACAGCCCCGACCCGCACCATAGCCAGCATCGTTTGAGCATCAACAAGGATCTCCCTCTATGTGGCAAAGCTATATGAACGGTTTGCTGGTGGCCCTCGGGTTGATCATGGCAATCGGCAGCCAAAATGCATTCGTACTCGCGCAGAGCCTGCGCCGCGAACACCACTTACCCGTGGCGGCGTTGTGTGTGATCTGCGACGCACTGCTAGTGGCCGCTGGGGTATTCGGGCTGGCCACCGTGCTGGCGCAGAGCCCGATACTGCTGGCGGTGGCACGCTGGGGCGGCGCAGCGTTCTTGCTCTGGTATGGCGCATGCGCGCTGCGCAGGGCGTGCTCCAAGCAGAGCCTGGACCAAAGCGACACCCTCAAGACGCGCTCATTGCGCGCTGTGCTGCTGAGCGCTTTGGCGGTCACCTTGCTCAACCCCCATGTCTACCTGGATACCGTCCTGCTGATCGGCTCCCTGGGCGCGCAACAAACCGAACCCGGTGCCTACGTAGCCGGTGCAGCCAGTGCATCGTTCCTGTGGTTCGCAACCCTGGCGCTGGGTGCGGCATGGTTGGCACCCTGGCTGGCACGCCCGGCCACCTGGCGCCTGCTGGACCTGCTGGTGGCCGCGATGATGTTCTCGGTGGCCTATCAACTGATCAGCGCCTGAGCAATATTCCAAAACGCTCTGGAACCTCTATCCCACACAGTTGTTGCGTGGTTATGCCGCACCCCCGGTGCTATGATCGGCCCCCTGCGCCGCAAAGAGTACAAACTCCCCGGCGCATGTTTGGCCGCCCGTGATCGGCCTTGCGCTCACCGCAACTGACCTGATTAGGAGAATCATCATGGCTTTCGAATTGCCGCCGCTGCCCTACGCACACGATGCCCTGCAGCCGCACATCTCCAAGGAAACCTTGGAATACCACCACGACAAGCACCACAACACCTATGTCGTGAACCTGAACAACCTGGTGCCTGGCACCGAGTTCGAAGGCAAGACCCTGGAAGAGATCGTCAAGTCTTCCTCGGGTGGCATCTTCAACAACGCCGCTCAGGTCTGGAACCATACTTTCTACTGGAACTGCCTGGCGCCGAACGCCGGCGGCCAACCAACCGGCGCACTGGCTGAAGCCATCAACGCTGCGTTCGGTTCGTTCGACAAGTTCAAGGAAGAGTTCACCAAGACTTCGGTCGGCACCTTCGGTTCCGGTTGGGGCTGGCTGGTGAAAAAGGCTGACGGTTCCCTGGCCCTGGCCAGCACCATCGGCGCCGGCAACCCGCTGACCAACGGCGACACCCCGCTGTTGACCTGCGACGTCTGGGAACACGCCTACTACATCGACTACCGCAACGTGCGTCCAAAGTATGTAGAAGCGTTCTGGAACCTGGTCAACTGGAAGTTCGTGGCTGAGCAGTTCGAAGGCAAGACCTTCACTGCCTAAGCGACGCTTGCAGTAAAAAGAGCCCGGCGATTGCCGGGCTTTTTCATGGGCGCCCTGATTGCCATGCCAGAAATCCCGGAACCCAACGGTAACTATTCACCACACAAACGCCAGGAGGAATAAACCTCCTGAATCAATGTGGAGAATGACAATGGATCCTATTTCAACGGCCGCGGGTGCAGTGCCAATGTTATCCGGTCTTCTTGAGAAGGGAATGGACCTGGCGAAAAGCGCACTGGACTTGACGAACAAACTCGTAGACATAGCGGGTGAACAGTCAAAGGTCGGAGGGGAAGAGCAACAGCCAGAGGGTAAGATCAATTTTTGAGAGCGTCGCCAAACAGAAGGCGGATCTGTTCCGCCTTCTTCTTCTCTGCCCGGCGTCCAGCCCACGCCCGGCCCTTTGCCCACGCCTCAAACGTCCTGACATAAGCGGGTATCCCTCCACGTTTATCCAGCCCCTTCAATTAATCTCAAGCCCGAATGTCCCTTTGACTGCCATCACCAGATTGCCAATACTCATGGCATATTGACGGCCACCCGCATGAGACAAGGAATGCCCCTTTGAAGCTGGAACTCAAGAACAGCTTGTCGGTGAAGTTGCTACGGGTTGTGCTGCTTTCGGCATTGATCGTGGGTGTGGCGCTGAGCGTGGCGCAGATCGTTTTTGATGCCTACAAGACGCGCCAGGCCGTGGCGGGCGATGCCCAGCGCATCCTCGACATGTTTCGCGACCCCTCGACCCAGGCCGTGTACAGCCTGGATCGCGAGATGGGCATGCAGGTGATCGAAGGTCTGTTCCAGGACGACGCTGTGCGCATGGCTTCCATCGGGCACCCCAACGAGACCATGCTGGCGGAAAAAAGCCGTCCTTTACAGCAGTCGCCCAGCCGCTGGTTGACCGACCTGATTCTTGGCCAGGAACGCTCCTTTACTACTGCGTTGGTGGGCAAGGGCCCCTACAGCGAATATTACGGCGACCTGAGCATCACCCTCGACACCGCCACCTATGGCCGAAGTTTTCTGGTCAGCTCGGTCATCATCTTTATCTCGGGCGTATTGCGCGCCCTGGTCATGGGGCTGGTGCTGTACCTGGTGTATCACTGGATGCTCACCAAACCGCTGTCGCGGATGATCGAGCACCTGACCTCGATCAACCCGGACCGCCCCAGCGAGCACAAGATCCCTCAGCTCAAGGGCCACGAACGCAACGAACTGGGGCAGTGGATAAACACCGCCAACCAATTGCTCGAATCCATCGAGCGCAATACCCACCTGCGCCACGAGGCCGAATCGAGCCTGTTGCGCATGGCCCAATACGACTTCCTGACCGGCCTGCCGAACCGCCAGAAGTTGCAGGCGCAACTGGACAAAATCCTCACGGACGCCGGCCGCCGGCAACGCCGTGTCGCGGTGTTGTGCGTGGGGCTGGATGATTTCAAGAGCGTCAACGAGCAATTCACCTACCAGGCCGGCGACAAACTCTTGTTGGCGCTGGCTGATCGCTTGCGCGCCCATAGTGGCCACCTGGGCACGCTCGCCCGCCTGGGCGGCGACCAGTTCGCCCTGGTGCAAGCCGATATCGACCAGCCCTACGAAGCCGCCGAACTGGCGCAAAGCATCCTTGATGACCTGGAAGCAGAGTTCGCCCTTGAGCATGACCTGATCCGCCTGCGCGCCACCATCGGCATCACGCTGTTCCCGGAAGATGGCGACAGCACCGAGAAGTTGCTCCAGAAAGCCGAGCAGACCATGACCCTGGCCAAGAGCCGCTCGCGCAACCGCTATCAGTTTTATATCGCCAGCGTCGACAGCGAAATGCGCCGGCGTCGTGAACTGGAGAAAGACTTGCGAGACGCCTTGGGCCGCGAGCAGTTTCACTTGGTGTACCAACCACAAATCAGCTATCTCGACCATCACGTGGTCGGTGTGGAAGCCCTGCTGCGCTGGCAACACCCGGAACATGGGCTGGTACCGCCGGACTTGTTCATTCCGTTGGCGGAACAGAACGGCACCATCATTCCCATCGGCGAATGGGTGCTGGACCAGGCGTGTCGGCAACTGCGCGAATGGCATGACCAGGGTTTCACCGCGCTGCGCATGGCCGTCAACCTGTCCACCGTGCAACTGCACCACACCGAGTTGCCGCGGGTGGTCAACAACCTGATGCAGATCTATCGCCTGCCGCCCCGCAGCTTGGAGCTGGAAGTGACCGAGACCGGCCTGATGGAAGACATCAGCACCGCAGCCCAGCACCTGCTGAGCCTGCGTCGCTCCGGCGCGCTGATCGCCATTGATGACTTCGGCACCGGCTACTCATCCTTGAGTTACCTCAAGAGCCTGCCCCTGGACAAGATCAAGATCGACAAGAGCTTCGTCCAGGACCTGCAGGACGACGACGATGACGCCACCATCGTGCGCGCCATTATCCAATTGGGCAAAAGCCTGGGCATGCAGGTGATTGCCGAAGGCGTGGAGACTGCCGAACAGGAGGCCTACATCATCTCCGAGGGGTGCCATGAGGGGCAGGGTTATCACTACAGCAAACCGCTGCAGGCCCGGGAGTTGACGGCTTATCTGAAGCAGTCCGAGCGCAATAACGCCGTGAGTCTTTGAATTTACACTTCGATACTCAATATTTCCCGCGTATAAGCCTTTACACAAAATGCAAATCTTTCGCATTATGTCGCAGCGTTTGCGCTCCCCGCGCGCCCTTTCAACAACCGAAGCAGGATGTTCGCCATGATTCGTATGCCCCTGGCCACCGCCAGTCTGCTGGCCATTGCCATTTCTCTCGCCGGTTGCGGCGAAGGTAAAGACAAGGCCGCCGCGCCCCAGGCACCCGCTGCCGCCAGCACTACCGCACCGGCGGCTGCCCCGGCTGGCCAGGTCGACGAAGCGGCCGCCAAGGCCGTGGTCGCGCACTACGCAGACATGGTGTTTGCGGTGTACAGCGATGCCGAATCCACCGCAAAAACCCTGCAGACCGCAATCGATACCTTCCTCGCCAACCCGAACGACGAAACCCTGAAAGCGGCCCGTACCGCCTGGGTCGCCGCACGCGTACCCTACCTGCAGAGCGAAGTATTCCGCTTCGGCAACACCATCATCGACGACTGGGAAGGCCAGGTGAACGCCTGGCCCCTGGACGAAGGCCTGATCGACTACGTCGACAAGTCCTACGAGCACGCGCTGGGCAACCCAGGTGCGAACGCCAATATCATCGCCAATAACGAGATCCAGGTCGGCGAAGACAAGGTCGACGTCAAGGAGATCACTCCGGAAAAACTCGCCAGCCTCAATGAACTGGGCGGTTCCGAAGCGAACGTCGCCACCGGCTACCACGCCATCGAATTCCTGCTGTGGGGCCAGGACCTCAACGGCACCGGCCCAGGCGCGGGTAACCGCCCGGCATCGGACTACATGACCGGTGACGGTGCAACCGGCGGCCACAACGAGCGTCGCCGCACTTACCTGCGCGCCGTCACCCAACTGCTGGTCAGCGACCTGCAGGAAATGGTCGGCAACTGGAAGCCCAACGTCGAAGACAACTACCGCGCCACCCTGGAGTCGGAACCTGCGACCGATGGCCTGCGCAAAATGCTGTTCGGCATGGGCAGCCTGTCTCTGGGCGAACTCGCCGGGGAGCGCATGAAAGTATCCCTGGAAGCCAACTCGCCAGAAGACGAGCAAGACTGCTTCAGCGACAACACCCATTACTCGCACTTCTACGACGCCAAGGGCATCCGTAACGTCTACCTGGGCGAATACACCCGTGTTGACGGCACCAAGCTGACCGGCGCCAGCCTGTCGTCCCTGGTGGCCAAGGCCGACCCGGCAGCCGATGCAGCCCTCAAGGCTGACCTGGCCGCCACCGAAGCGAAGATCCAGGTGATGGTTGACCACGCCAACAACGGCGAGCACTACGACCAGTTGATCGCCGCCGACAATGAAAAGGGCAACCAGATCGTGCGTGACTCGATTGCCGCCCTGGTCAAGCAGACCGGCTCGATCGAGGCTGCTGCCGGCAAGCTGGGCATCAGCGACCTGAACCCGGACAGCGCTGATCACGAGTTCTGATCAAGCGCAGTTGAAAGAGGCGACCTGCGGGTCGCCTTTTTCATGCGCGCAATAACTGCCGCCGTTATACCTGTGGGAGCTGGCTTGCCTGCGATGGCGGTGGTTCAGTCGACTGATCTGTAACTGACACACCGCCATCGCAGGCAAGCCAGCTCCCACATTGGATTGCGGGGCGTCAGGTGGATATCCGCCGGCTGGCAGGCCAGCTCCCACAGGGGTTCTCCATCAACCGGCAGCCCTTGGTTTACAAGACCTGCACCGCAGGTAGAATGGCGCCTCTGCCCAATCACCCGAGCGAACTTCATGGCGTTGCCGACCCTGCGCATCATCGGTTTCATCATCGGCATCTTCCTGATCACCCTTGCGGTCGCCATGGTGATCCCGATGGCGACCCTGGTGATCTTCGAACGCACCAGCGACCTGCCCTCGTTCCTGTGGGCCAGCCTGATCACCTTTATCGCCGGCCTGGCGCTGGTCATCCCTGGTCGCCCAGAGCACGTGCACCTGCGCCCCAGGGACATGTACCTGCTGACGGTCAGTAGTTGGGTGGTGGTGTGCATCTTCGCCGCCCTGCCCTTTTTGCTGACCCAGCACATCAGCTACACCGACTCGTTCTTCGAAAGCATGTCCGGCATCACCGCCACAGGCTCCACCGTGTTGAGCGGGCTGGACAGCATGTCGCCGGGCATCTTGATGTGGCGTTCGCTGCTGCACTGGCTCGGCGGTATCGGCTTTATCGGCATGGCGGTGGCGATCCTGCCGCTGCTGCGCATTGGTGGCATGCGCCTGTTCCAGACCGAATCCTCGGACCGCTCGGAAAAGGTCATGCCTCGTTCACACATGGTGGCGCGCCTGATCGTGGCGGCGTATGTGGGCATCACTATCTTCGGCAGCCTGGCCTTCTGGTGGGCCGGAATGGGCGTGTTCGATGCGATCAACCATGCGATGTCGGCGATTTCCACGGGCGGGTTTTCCACCTCGGACGAGTCCCTGGCCCATTGGAAACAACCGGCGGTGCATTGGGTCGCGGTGGTGGTGATGATCCTGGGCAGCTTGCCGTTCGCCCTGTACGTGGCCACTTTACGTGGTAACCGTCGGGCGCTGATCAAGGACCAGCAGGTGCAAGGCTTGCTCGGCCTGTTGCTGGTGACCTGGCTGGTACTCGGCACCTGGTACTGGTGGACCACCAACCTGCATTGGCTCGATGCCTTGCGCCATGTGGCGCTGAACGTGACGTCTGTGGTGACTACCACCGGCTTTGCACTGGGGGATTACAGCTTGTGGGGCAACTTCTCACTGATGCTGTTTTTCTACCTGGGCTTTATCGGCGGCTGCTCGGGCTCCACCGCGGGCGGTATCAAAATCTTCCGTTTCCAGGTGGCCTACATCCTGCTCAAGGCCAACTTGAATCAGTTGATCCATCCGCGCGCGGTGATCAAGCAGAAGTACAACGGCCATCGCCTCGATGAAGAGATTGTGCGGTCGATCCTGACTTTTTCGTTTTTCTTCGCCATCACCATCTGCATGATCGCCCTGGCCCTGTCGCTGCTAGGCGTGGACTGGATGACCGCGTTGACCGGCGCCGCCAGTACCGTTTCCGGCGTGGGCCCCGGCCTGGGCGAAACCATCGGCCCGGCCGGCAACTTCGCCACCCTGCCGGATGCCGCCAAGTGGATCCTGTCCCTGGGCATGTTGTTGGGGCGCCTGGAGATCATCACCGTGTTTGTGTTGTGCATTCCGGCGTTCTGGCGTCACTGACCGACGACGTTTGCTGCAAGCGCGCCCGGTATTCACCGGGCGTGGCATCGAACCAGCGGCGAAACGCGCGGAAAAAGTTGCTCGGGTCGGCAAACCCCAGCAGGTAAGCGATTTCCAGCAAGGTCATGCTGGGTTGTGCCAGGTACTGCTCGGCCAGTTCGCGCCGGGTGTCATCAAGCAAGGCCTGGAAGCTGGTGCCCTCCTCCTGCAGCCGCCGCTGCAAGGTGCGCTGGGACAGGTGCAACGTCTGGGCCACGGCTTCGCGCTTGGGCTCGCCCTGAGGCAACAGGCGGCACAGCACCTGACGCGCCTTGTGGGTCACGCGGCTTTCGGAAAAACGCGCCAGGTATTCACCGGCAAAGCGATCATGCAACAGCGCCATGGCTTCGTTGGCCGTGGGCAGCGGCGCCTCCATGTCCGCCTGCTCGAAAATCAGCGCGTCATAGGGTGCATTGAATTGCAAAGGCGCATGAAAGGCCTGTTGGTAGGGCGCCAGGTCCGCTGGCTGCTCGCCTTGCAGCAGCACTTTGCGGGGCTGCAGGGTGCGCCCGGTGAGCCAGCCGCACAGGGCCAGGGCGCTGGCCAGCGAGGCTTCGGCGCTTTGACGGGTCGGCGGCAGGTGATCGCCATGCACCGTCAGAATCAACGCATAGCCTTCGGGTAACAGTCGAAAACTCAAATCAGCGCTTTCGGCGATGATGCGCTGGTAGCGCACCAATCGCATAAAACCTTCGGCCAGGGTGTTGCTGGACATCAACGCATAACCGGCAACGTGAAACGAGGCCGGGCGCACCACCTTGCCCATGTTCAGGCCAATCGCCGGGTTACCCGACACCTCTACCGCGCGTTGCCACAGGCGGGTCATGGCGTCTTGCGGGAAGCGCGCATCGGGGTCACTGAGGGCGGCGTAGTCCAGGCCCAGTTGCTTGAACAAGGCACGGCAATCCAGGCCATCCATTTCCAGCGCCTTGACGATGCCCATCGCCCAGCTTGCAGAAGTTGTTCGTTCGCTCATGGCGTCTTCTTGTTGAAAGCAGGCTCAAACGGCAGCCAGGAAGCCAAGGATACTAAAGTGGCATCTATTGTCACTGGCTGTTAGCACTGATCACTCTAGACTCAAATAAGCTCCCCGCCGCGCACCCGTTGGCGGCACAGCAACCAGAGGGCCGGTGACCGTGGAAAACATCAAGAAATTCAACAGTTTTGCCGAGTTCTACCCGTACTACCTGAGCGAACATGGCAACAGCACCTGCCGACGCCTGCACTTTATCGGCACCACCCTGGTAATAGGCATTCTCGCGTACGCCATCGGCAGAGGCTCATTGGTTCTGCTGCTGGCGTTGCCCCTGGCAGGCTACAGCTTTGCCTGGATTGGCCACTTCTTCTTCGAAAAGAACCGCCCCGCCACCTTTCAGCACCCGTTCTACAGCTTGCTGGGGGATTTTGTGATGTACCGCGACATGATCCTGGGCAAGGTGCCGTTCTAGGGGTGTGACCTCATGTCACTTGCGCCTGAACCATTAAAAATTGTGCATCTGTGGAGATAAAAGTCTTTTTGTCATTTACGGTGCTGTATCCTGCCAAGGCTTTTTGAGAGCGCGGAATCACCTGCGATTGAAAAAACAGACCTTGCGAGGAGCGACCACGATGCACGAGATACCTAATCTCCCCTTCCCAAGCCTGCACCCAACTGAGCAGCCAACACCGCAGCAGGCCAGCGACAAGCAGCCTGAGGCCAAAGAAGCAAAACCAGTCGAGCGCGAAAGCCGAGACTGACGCCGTACCAGACCGTGTGGAAAGCGCGCCTTTGAGCGCTTTCCACACTGCCTGAATTATCCGAGACCTTCACTATGACCACTTCCCCTTCCGTCACGCCGGACGCCGCTGTACTCGACGCTGCCTTGCAGATGGTCGAAGTCTGGAACCGCCTCAGTGCCGACAAGCAAGCAGCACTGCTCAAGCGCTTCGGCACCCAGGAAAACGCCCTGGCGGCCCTGGTGACCACCCAATTGCTGGCCCCCGCCCAAGCTTGATCTGCCTTAGATCTGACGTTTTACATTTTTGCCGCCCTGCCCGGCTTGCGCACCGGTATCATTAGCAGCCTATCTTTACCTGCTGCGACAGTGGATCTCTCCCATGCCAGATACCCAGCGCCCCATGACGGTCACGCTGCAAGTCGTTTCCATCGTGCTGTTTACCTTCATCGGCTACTTGAATATCGGCATCCCCCTGGCCGTATTGCCGGGTTATGTCCATAGCCAGCTGGGCTATGGCGCCGTTATCGCCGGGCTGGTGATCAGCGTGCAATACCTGGCAACCCTGCTGAGCCGCCCCTATGCCGGTAAGATCATCGACAATCTGGGCAGCAAGCGCGCCGTGCTGATCGGCTTGGTGGGCTGCGGTTTGAGTGGCGTGTTCATGTTGTTTGCGGCGTGGTTTTCCAGCCTGCCGGCTCTGAGCCTCGGCTGCCTGCTGGTCGGGCGGCTGGTGCTGGGCAGCGCTGAAAGCCTGGTGGGTTCGGGCGCGATTGGCTGGGGCATTGGCCGTGTCGGCGCGGCGAACACGGCCAAGGTTATTTCCTGGAACGGCATTGCCAGCTACGGCGCGCTGGCGGTGGGTGCGCCGTTGGGGGTGCTGCTGGTCAGCCATTTTGGGCTGTGGAGCATGGGCGTCAGCATCATTCTGTTGGCCGTGCTGGGTGTGCTGTTGGCCTGGAAAAAACAAGCGGCGCCGATTGTGCCCGGCGTACGTTTGCCGTTCATGAACGTGCTGGGCCGCGTGCTGCCCCATGGTTGCGCGCTAGCGCTGGGCTCCATCGGCTTTGGCACCATCGCCACCTTTATCACGTTGTATTACAGCACCCAGCACTGGGATAACGCGGTGTGGGCCTTGAGCCTGTTCGGTGCCAGTTTTATCGGCGCACGCTTGCTGTTTGGCAATTTGATCAACCGCATTGGCGGTTTTCGCGTCGCAATCGCCTGCCTGTCAGTGGAAGTACTGGGCCTGCTGTTGCTGTGGCTGGCGCCGGATGCCCAACTGGCGTTGGCGGGTGCGGCGTTGAGCGGTTTCGGCTTTTCCCTGGTGTTCCCGGCGCTGGGGGTAGAGGCGGTCAACCTGGTGCCGGCCTCCAGCCGAGGTTCGGCGGTGGGCGCCTATTCGCTGTTTATCGACTTGTCCCTGGGCATCACCGGGCCGCTGGCGGGCGCCGTGGCGGCAGGTTTTGGCTTTGCCTCAATCTTCCTGTTCGCGGCCCTCGCAGCTTTCGCCGGTTTGCTGCTGAGCTTCTACCTGTACCGCCAGGCGCCTAAGGCCCGCGAAACACGCGACGCCTAGAAGTCGACCTTGCCGCGCCCGGCCTTGATGCTGCCGCGCTTGGTCTTGGACTCCAGGCGGCGTTTCTTCGAACCCAGGGTGGGCTTGGTCGGACGACGCTTTTTCTCGACCTTGGTGGCGCTCTGGATCAACTCCACCAGGCGCTCCAGCGCATCGGCACGGTTCTGCTCCTGGGTGCGATATTGCTGGGCCTTGAGCACCAGCACGCCTTCGCTGGTGATCCGGCTGTCACGCAGCGCCAGCAGGCGCTCCTTGTAAAACTCCGGCAACGACGAGGCCGGAATATCAAACCGCAGGTGCACCGCACTCGACACCTTATTGACGTTCTGCCCACCGGCACCCTGGGCACGAATGGCGGTCAGCTCGATCTCGGCGTCGGGCAGGTGCACATTGTTGGAAATTTCCAGCATCAATCAAAACCTTAGGCAACGGACAAGCCCAACTCGGACAACAATATCGACGCCTGGGCTTTGGAAATCACGGCGCCTTTGAACAGTTTGGCATCATTGAGGCGAAAACCGCTCAAATCTGCACCGCGCAAGTCGGCACCCGCAAAATTAGCGCCGTTGATGCGGGCATGTGCGAGGCTGCAGTCGACCAGTTCAGCCTTGCGAAAGTCCGTATCCGACAAGTCGCTGTCGGAAAAATCCAGATTCTTGAGCACACTTCGAGCAAACGACAACCCGGATAAAAAGGCACTGTTGAGCAGGGTTTCGCTGAAGCTCAGCCCCAGTGACGCGCAATGGGTGAAATTGGCGCCCGTCAGCTTGCACTGGGTAAAAGTCGCCTGGGACAGTTTGCTGCGCTGCCAACGAGTGTTGTTCAGATCGCAACTGTGGAATTGCGCCTCGAGCAGGTTGGCCGCTTCGAAAATGGCGAGGCTGGCTCGGCAGTTTTTCCACTGAGTCCCTTCCAGTCGAGAACCGAGAAACGAGGTCTGGACCAGTGTGCAGCGCTCGAACACCCAGTTGTCCAGTGCCATGCGCGACAGGTCGACGCCACTTAAATCTACTCCGATCAAGCGCAAAGGGCCGCTGTGCCGGTCTATCAAGTCTTCCAGCTCATCGCGCTGCAAGGCGCTATCGGCGACGTCGGTGTATTGCATCGGGGCCTCCGGGCATGCGGAAAAAAGAGGGGGCGATTCTAACCTGCCATACCCACAAAAAACCCGGCAGGGCGCCGGGTTTTCTGCAAGGGGAAAAGTCCTACTCCAGAACCGGACCCGTTGCGCCAATAGCCGGCCGCGCCGTGCGCTTGTTCTTGATCCAGTAACATACTGCCATGAACGCTACCCACACCGGGATCGCATATACCGACACCTGAATCCCCGGCATCATCAGCATGATCACCAGGATAAACACCACGAACGCCAAGCAGATGTAGTTTCCATACGGATACCACAACGCCTTGAACAGCGGCACCTGGCCGGTGCGGTTCATGTGCTGGCGGAACTTGACGTGGGAGAAACTGATCATCGCCCAGTTGATCACCAACGTGGCCACCACCAGCGACATCAGCAGTTCCAGCGCGTCATGGGGCATCAGGTAGTTCATCAGCACCGCCACCAGGGTGATCGCCGCCGAGGCCAGGATCGAACGCACCGGCACGCCGCGCTTGTCGATCTTCGCCAGGGCCCTGGGCGCGTCGCCCTGCTCGGCCATGCCCAAGAGCATGCGGCTGTTGCAGTAGGTACCGCTGTTGTACACCGACAGCGCGGCGGTCAGCACCACGAAGTTGAGGATATGCGCGGCGGTGTTACTGCCCAGCATCGAGAACACCTGCACGAACGGGCTACCGCTGTAGGCATCGCCGGAGGCGTTGAGGGTCGCCAGCAGGCTGTCCCACGGTGTGAGCGACAGCAGTACTACCAGGGCACCGATGTAGAAAATCAGGATGCGGTAGATCACCTGATTGATCGCTTTGGGGATCACGGTACGTGGCTGGTCGGCTTCGGCAGCGGTAAAGCCGAGCATTTCCAGGCCGCCGAAGGAGAACATGATGATCGCCATGGCCATCACCAAGCCGCCGACGCCATGGGGGAAGAAACCACCATGCTCCCACAGGTTGCTGACCGAGGCCTGCGGGCCGCCGCTGCCGCTGACCAGCAGGTAGCTGCCCAAGGCAATCATGCCGACGATCGCCACCACCTTGATGATGGCGAACCAGAACTCGGCTTCACCGAAGACTTTGACGTTGGCCAGGTTGATCGCGTTGATCAGCACGAAGAAGGCCGCAGCAGAGACCCAGGTCGGAATCTCCGGCCACCAGTAATGCACGTACTTGCCGACGGCCGTCAGCTCCGACATACCCACCAGAATGTACAGAATCCAGCAGTTCCAGCCCGACAGAAAACCGGCGAAACCGCCCCAGTACTTGTGGGCAAAATGGCTGAAGGAGCCGGCGACGGGCTCCTCGACGATCATTTCGCCAAGCTGGCGCATGATCATGAAGGCGATAAAGCCGCAAATGGCATAGCCCAGGATCATCGACGGGCCGGCGGATTTGAGCACCCCGGCCGAGCCCAGGAACAGGCCGGTGCCGATGGCGCCACCGAGGGCGATCAACTGGATATGCCGATTTTTCAGGCCGCGTTTCAGCTCGCCTGAAGAGGAATGGGGTCCACTCATGAAAAGGGTCTCACGCAAGGTTTGAAGAGTTGAATGCAGGTTGCTGCCTTGAATTACCGACTCAAGCAGCGCCGCTCAAACCCCAGCGCAGGCACCAGGAGTACAGCGTCTTTCTAACGGTCATGCGTCACCTGTTTGTTTTTATCTGTGACGAAATCGAACCCGTCCGGCTCGTGGCCAGGCGGAGTGATCAGGGGGATCAAACCCTGAGGTCTTGGCCTTTTGCGTGGGTACGCAAGGGGGGTCACAGTAAAACGCGGCGCATTGTACACCGCTCGACAGCTTCGGCACGCACCGGGAAAGTGCACAGGCAATTCTGTCAGCTAATGCTTACATGGGCGCGCCCCCCAACAACGGCAGGGCAGTTACGTAAATCTATCGTTACACCACGGAAATCCTGCGTTACAGCCAGACTTTGGCAGCCCTCAACGGAATTCTGTCGGAAGGCCACGTCTGAAGAATCGCTTCAGCCAATTTACTGTTTTGCCTGAATAAAAAAATCCGCCAAAAAACAGAAGAAAAAATCCAAATGAAACCGTGTCAATAAATTTTTTGCATTTCGAAACACTCTCTTCTAGGTTCTTTCCACTTGCCCGCGAAGCCCGTGGGTGAGCCGTTCTCAATCAACGTCCTCTAGGAGATACACCATGCAAGCACTGGAAAACGACCTGGAAACCGAACTGCAACTCGACGATTGGTTTGAAGCGCCGACCCATGAGGCCGCCGTTGAAATGATGCAAGCCGATGCCGTTGTGCCTTTTGGCACCGCGATGTGGCCGTTCTAATAACCGGCAGGCATCCGGCAGGCGCTGTGCACGGCGCCTGCCCCCTTACCCAAGGCACCGAAGGACACCCGTCATGGACAAGGCCCGCGCCGTCGAACACTTTCTCTACTACCTTGCTCACCACCCGGCCCTCAACGGCCTGAACCGCCCCACCGTGTTGCTGGGCCATACCGAGCGCTATGACGCCATCGCCCAGGCGATCACCCACGGCAGCGCCGCCCGCTTCAACTTCCAACTGCAACGCCTGGACCTGGCGCCCAGCGACACCCTGGCAAAGGCCATTCAAACCTGTGATCTGTACCTGTTTCTTTACGATTCCTCCACGCTGCCCAACCCACGCGCCGAAGGCCCTGACTTTATCCGCGCCCTGCAAGGCGTGATGACCGAACACTGGAAGAAATCCCTGCTGTTCAAGGATTACGGCGACTATTTTTACGACACCTTCAGCGTCGAGCCCCAACGCATCGCCGACCTCAACGCCACACTGATCCGGCGCATGGCCCAGGCCAACGTGCTGAGCTTTACCGACAAACACGGTTCGCGCCTGGAAGCACCGATGAGCAGCATCAAGAAGTGGACCAATATCAACGGCGTCGGCAACCACGACCTGGCGCCCGGCGAAATCGCCACCCACAGCGAAGCCATCAACGGCCAGGTGCGGTTTGTCGGCACCTTCCTCAGTACCATCCCCTTTGCACGCAAATACGGCGTGCTGCAATCCCCGTTGGAGTTATGGATCGAGAACTCCACCGTTTGCAGCGTGGCCAGCGAAGTGCCGGGGCTGGCAGATGACTTCAACAAGTACCTGAATGCCAACCCGTCCAACCGTCGCGTGGAGGAGTTGGGGATTGGCACCAATGAAGGGGTCAAGGACCTGTATGCGCGCAATGCCGGGTTTGAAGAGCGTCACTGCGGGCTGCACCTGGGCTTGGGTGGCGGGCAGAAAGGCAGTCATCACCTGGACCTGATCTTTGCCAGTGGGGTATTGGCGCTGGATGACAAGCCGGTGTTTGATGGCGCCTTTGCCTTTTAAAAGACCGTCAGACGTGTAGAGATCCCTGTGGGAGCCGGGCTTGCCCTAATGCCAGTCAGTTAAGAGCTAGAGCAGACAACCAGTGACTTGTGGCGAGGGAGCTTGCTCCCGCTGGACTGCGTAGCAGTCCCATTTTTGGGGCCGCTTCGCGCCCCAGCGGGAGCAAGCTCCCTCGCCACAGTTGCCGATTCTGTCTTAACTGACTGGCATTAGGGCTTGCCCACCGCTATCACAGGCAAGCCAGCTACCACAGTTGATTGCATTTCGAATGTAGATCGCAAAAAAAACGCCAACCCTAGGGTTGGCGTTTTCGCGCAGCACTTAGCGCATCACTGCGGCTTCTTGCGGCCAAAACCAGGACGCTGGCCGGAACCGGCCGGGGCGCCACGGCGCTTGCCCGAAGGCTCGTCCGCGACCAGTTTCGGGCCAGGGCGCTTGTTCGCCGCTGGCTTGGCTGGACGCTTGGTGCTGGCGTTGTCGGCCGGGCGATCCGCTTCACCACGGTTGCTGCGACCACCCGCCGGAGCAGGACGCGGCGTACGTGGCGCACGCTCACCTTCTTGACGCGATGGCGCGGTGGGGCGGCGTTCGCCTTCAATGTGCGGCTGACGCGAGATACGACCGCCGGTGGCCGGTGCATCCAGCGCAGGGCGCAGGGTGCGAGCAACACGTTCGGTACGTGGCACTGGGCGCGACGATTTACGCTGCATACGCTCAAGCTTGTCTTTGCTCTTGGCGTTCATCTGCGGCATGGCAACCGGCGTCAGGCCCACTTCGGCGCTGAGGATATCGACTTCGTACTGGCTCATTTCGCGCCAGCGGCCCATCGGCAGGTCGGAGTTCAGGAACACCGGACCAAAACGCACGCGCTTGAGGCGGCTGACCACCAGGCCCTGGGACTCCCACAGGCGACGCACTTCACGGTTACGGCCTTCCATCACCACGCAGTGGTACCAGTGGTTGAAACCTTCGCCACCCGGCGCCTGCTTGATGTCGGTGAACTTGGCCGGGCCGTCTTCGAGCACCACGCCCGCCTTGAGGCGTTCGATCATCTCGTCATCGACTTCACCACGTACACGCACGGCGTATTCACGGTCCATCTCATAGGACGGGTGCATCAGGCGGTTGGCCAACTCACCGTCAGTGGTGAACATCAGCAAGCCGGTGGTGTTGATGTCCAGGCGACCGATGTTGATCCAGCGGCCTTCTTTAGGCTTGGGCATCTTGTCGAACACGGTCGGACGGCCTTCCGGGTCGTCACGGGTGCAGATCTCGCCGTCGGGCTTGTTGTACATGATCACGCGGCGCACCGATTCGGCGGCCTCTTCACGCTTGATGACCTTGCCATCAATGGTGATTGCATCGTGCAGGTCGACGCGCTGGCCGAGGGTTGCCTCGACGCCGTTGACCTTGATGCGCTTCTGGGTGATCCAGGCTTCGACGTCGCGGCGCGAGCCCACGCCGATACGCGCCAGCACTTTTTGCAGCTTTTCGCCTGCTGGGCCGATTTCCTGGTCTTTCTGGTCTTGGTCATTCATCGTAAGCACCTCCCGGTGGGTCGATTCAGGCGTGGCCTGAGGGTATTGAAAGCGGGGCCTTGGCCAAATAGCTCGGCAAGGGGTCGCGAATCATACGCGCATGGCGCGTGTTGCGCATCACAGACTAGTCGATAACGCCCAGCTCATTTGCTTTTCCGCCGACCGGTGGCCCCCAGGGCCAGCAATCGCAGCTCGGCTTCGGCCAGCACCGTGCGCTTGTCGGCTTTATCGAGCTTCTTCCAGGCACGGATTTCACGCTTGCTGCGGCCACAGCCGACGCAGATGTCATCGTTGAATTTGCAGATGCTGATGCACGGGTCTTTCATGGCACTCATGGTCGATCCTCTGTGGGAGCTGGCTTGCCTGCGATGGCATCACCTCCTTGCATCTGAGAGACCGAGGCGCCTGCATCGCAGGCAAGCCAGCTCCCACATGGGTTGCGCAGTGAAAGTCAGAGCCGGTCAGTCTTCGAGCTGTCGGCGTTCGTTTTCGATGGCTTCGGCCAGCGCCCGGGCTTCGTCTTCTTCGTCACTCAGGGGCGGCTGTTCGAGGGCGGCGACGGCGGCCAGGAGCTTTTCCCGGGCTTGGGCCACGCCAAGCACATCGTCTTCGGCTTCGACCTCAGGCTCGGATTCAACGTTCACCTGGGTTTCTGGCTCCGCCGCACCATCACGCAGCAAATCGTCGAAGTCGGTCTTGATCCCCTGCTCCATGTCGTCCAGCTCCAGCAACAACGTATGGAAACTGGTTTCGTCCTTGGGCTCCTCCGGCTCGGCGCTGGCGTCGGCCAGTTCCTGCAGGCTTTGCGGCACCGGTGCGTCGTCGAAGTCGAGCACCGGCTCGGCCTCCATTTCGCGCAGCTCGGCCAGGGGCGGCAAATCGTCAAGGTTTTTCAGGTTGAAGTGATCGAGAAACACCTTGGTGGTGGCGAACATGGCCGGCTTGCCCGGCACATCGCGGTAGCCAACAATGCGGATCCACTCACGTTCCAGCAGGGTCTTGACGATATGGCTGTTGACCGCCACACCACGCACGTCTTCGATCTCGCCCCGGGTGATGGGCTGGCGATAGGCGATCAGCGCCATGGTCTCCAGCATCGCCCGGGAGTAGCGCTGCGGGCGTTCTTCCCACAAACGCCCGACCCACGGTGAAAACTTCTCACGGATCTGCAGGCGGTAACCCGACGCCACTTCACGCAGTTCAAAGGCACGGCCCTCGCAGGATTTGCGCAGGATCTCCAAGGCCTTCTTGAAGACCGGCGGCTCCGGGCGTTCGGCCTCTTCAAAGAGTTCGAACAGGCGCTCCAGAGATTGCGGTTTGCCCGAGGCCAGGAGAAAGGCCTCCAGCAAAGGGGCCAGTTCGCGGGGTTCAGTCAGATTCATCGATTCAGCTCGTTATTCGGCTCGCGCCCGCACGTGGATAGCCGCAAAAGGCTCATTCTGCACCAGCTCGACCAATGACTCCTTCACCAGCTCAAGGATCGCCATAAAGGTCACCACCACGCCCAGTCGGCCCTCTTCGGCAGTAAACAACTCGACAAAGGGCACAAACCCACCTCCCTTGAGACGTTCCAGCACATCGCTCATGCGCTCGCGGGTGGACAGCGCTTCACGGCTGACCTGGTGGCTCTCGAACATATCGCCGCGGCGCAGTACTTCGGCCATGGACATCAGCAATTCTTCCAGACTCACGTCCGGCAGCAACTTGCGCGCGCGCGCCTCGGGAGCGTCGAGCTTGGGCACCACCACATCACGGCCCACACGGCTCAGGCCGTCGATGCCTTCGGCGGCGGCCTTGAAGCGTTCGTACTCCTGCAGGCGGCGGATCAGCTCGGCGCGCGGGTCATCCTCTTCGGCTTCCACCGTCTCCGAGCGCGGCAACAGCATGCGCGACTTGATCTCGGCGAGCATGGCGGCCATGACCAGGTACTCGGCGGCCAGTTCCAGGCGCACCGACTGCATCAGCTCGACATAGCCCATGTATTGGCGGGTAATTTCTGCCACCGGAATGTCAAGGATGTTGATGTTCTGCTTGCGGATCAGGTACAGCAGCAAGTCCAGCGGGCCTTCGAAGGCTTCAAGGAACACC
Source organism: Pseudomonas sp. NFPP02 (assembly GCF_900119355.1). NCBI lineage: Bacteria > Pseudomonadati > Pseudomonadota > Gammaproteobacteria > Pseudomonadales > Pseudomonadaceae > Pseudomonas > Pseudomonas sp. NFPP02. The sequence goes on along the minus strand of NZ_FPJI01000016.1, from coordinate 47,008 downwards.
TCCAGGGCGTCCGGCGGGATGTACAGGTCCAGGGGCATTTCCATGACCGCCTGGCCATACACCATGGCAAACGGCAGTTCCTGCTGGGCGCCAGCCTGGGGATCAGCGGCTTCCACGGCTGACATTCAGGCCTCGACCATGAACGGAGCCGGATCGCCACAACCCACACGCACCACTTCTGGCTCGCCATCGGCCAGGTTGATCACCGTGGAGGCCTTGTTGCCACCGTAGCCGCCGTCGATGATCAGGTCGACGTGCTTTTCCAGCAAACGGCGCATTTCGTAAGGGTCGTACAACGGCTCGGTTTCGCCGGGCAGGATCAACGACACGCTCATCAGCGGTTCGCCCAATTCGGCCAGCAGCGCCAGGGCAATCGGGTGTTCCGGCACGCGCAGGCCAATGGTGCGCTTCTTCGGGTGCAGCAACAGGCGCGGCACTTCGCGGGTGGCGTTGAGGATGAAGGTGTAGGGCCCCGGCGTGTGGGCCTTGAGCAGGCGGAAGGTGCCGGTGTCGACCTTGGCGAACAGCCCGAGCTGGGACAAGTCGCTGCAGATCAGCGCAAAGTTGTGCTTGTCGTCCAGCTGGCGCAGGCGTCTTACTCGCTCCACCGCGCCCTTGTCGCCGATCTGGCAGCCAATGGCGTAGGACGAATCAGTCGGATAGATCACCACGCCGCCGGCACGGATGATCTCCACGGCCTGTTTGATCAGGCGCGCCTGAGGGTTTTCCGGATGAATCTGGAAGAATTGGCTCACGTGCTCTACCTGTTCAGACGGTGGCAATAATGGGGTCATGCTTGAATCGCCCCCACAACAGCGGCAGATCTTCCGGAACCTGGCGATATTCGCCAATCTCGGACCAGCCGCCTGGGCCATGAAAGTCACTGCCGGCACTGACCAGCAGACCAAATTCGCGGGCGAGGATCGCCAGGCTGCCGACCTGTTCGGCGGGTTGATGCCCATTGACAACCTCGATGGCGTGGCCACCCGCTCCAATATAGTCGCTGATCAGCTTGCGGCGCTTGCTGCGGGTGAAATCGTAATGCCAGGGATGCGCCAGGCTCACCCAGGCCCCGGAGGCCCGCAGGGTCTGGACGGTGTCTTCCAGGGTTGGCCAGTGCAGCTTCACATCGCCCAACTTGCCGGCGCCAAGCCATTTGCGAAAGGCCTCGGCGCGATCCTTCACATAGCCTTCACGCACCATCCAGTCGGCAAAGTGCGGACGGGCCGGTGCGTTGCCGCTGTCGCCCAGTTCCTGCTGGATAGCACGGGCGCCATCGAGGGCACCAGGCATGCCTTTAAGGCTGAGCTTGCGGCTTATTTCTTCGGACCGCAGCCAGCGGCCATCGTGCAATTGGGCAATCGCCGCCACCAAGGGCGGGGCCTTTTGATCAAAACCGTAGCCCAGCACGTGGATGGTGGCGCCGCCCCAGGTGCAGGACAATTCCACGCCGTTAACCAGCTCCATACCCAGGGAGTGCGCGGCCTGGCGGGCTTCGTCGAGGCCTTCAAGGGTGTCATGGTCGGTCAATGCCAAAACTCGCACGCCTTTTTCGAACGCACGCGCAACCAGTACAGCGGGCGCCAGGGCGCCGTCGGAGGCCGTGCTGTGGCAGTGCAAATCAACATTCACGGGGGTGTGTAACCTCAAGTCAGCTGGCGCTATCGCAACCAAGGATGTTTGTTATTATGCCGACACATCCAGCTTCTGGCTCTTACTGTGAAACAATTCATCGACTTCATCCCGCTGTTGCTGTTTTTCATCGTTACCAAACTCGACCCCAGGGTCATCGAAATCGCCGGCCACGAGCTGTCGTTCGGGGGCATCTACAGTGCCACTGCCGTACTGATCATCAGCTCTATCGTAGTGTACGGCGCCATCTTCATCTCGCAGCGCAAGCTGGAAAAAAGCCAATGGCTCACCCTCGTCGCCTGCCTGGTGTTCGGCGGCCTGACCCTGGCCTTCCACAGCGAAACCTTCCTTAAATGGAAAGCCCCTGTGGTGAACTGGCTGTTCGCCCTGGTGTTTATCGGCAGCCACTTCATCGGTGACCGCCTGCTGATCAAGCGGATCATGGGCCATGCGCTGACCTTGCCGGAGCCGGTGTGGGTGCGCCTGAACGTGGCCTGGATCGTGTTTTTCCTGTTCTGCGGCGCCGCCAACCTGTTCGTGGCCTTCACCTTCCAGGACTACTGGGTCGACTTCAAAGTGTTTGGCAGCCTGGGCATGACCGTATTGTTTTTGATCGGCCAGGGCATCTACCTGTCACGCCACCTGCATGACACCACACCGAAAACCGAGGACTGACATGCTCTACGCCATCATTGCCACCGACGTTGCCAACTCCCTGGAAAAACGCCTGAGCGTACGCCCTGCCCACGTCGAGCGCCTCAAACAACTGCAAGCCGAAGGCCGCATGGTACTGGCCGGCCCGCACCCGGCCGTCGACAGCAACGACCCAGGCGACGCGGGTTTCAGCGGAAGCCTGATCGTCGCCGAGTTCGCCTCCCTGGCCGACGCCCAGGCCTGGGCCAAGGCTGACCCTTATGTCGCAGCAGGCGTCTACGCCGATGTAGTGGTCAAGCCGTTCAAGCAAGTCTTGCCTTGAGCGCGGCTGCGTCGAACCTAATCGTTTCGGCGCACTCCTAATGGCTCACGGCGTCACCGGTGGGGCCTTCGCCGCCGACAATGGCTAAATTGAGTGAGTCATGAGCGAGCTGTTACTGATAGATGATGACCAGGAGCTCTGTGAGCTGCTGACCAGTTGGTTGAGCCAGGAAGGTTTCCAGGTACGCGCCTGCCATGACGGCTTGAGTGCCCGAAAAGCCCTGGCCGACAGCGCGCCTGCGGCCGTCGTGCTCGACGTGATGCTGCCCGACGGCAGTGGCCTGGAGTTGCTCAAGCAATTGCGCAACGACCACCCGGAGCTGCCGGTGCTGATGCTCTCGGCCCGGGGCGAACCCCTGGACCGCATCCTCGGCCTGGAACTGGGCGCCGACGATTACCTGGCCAAGCCTTGCGACCCACGCGAACTGACGGCGCGCCTGCGCGCCGTGTTACGCCGCAGCCACCCGGCCGCGGTATCGACCCAGCTGGAACTGGGCGACCTGTGCTTCAGCCCGGTGCGCGGCGTGGTCAGCATCGATGAACAGGAGTTCGCCCTCACCGTCTCCGAAAGCCGCCTGCTCGAAGCATTGCTGCGTCAGCCCGGCGAGCCCCTGGATAAACAGGAACTGGCGCAGATCGCCCTGGGCCGCAAGCTGACCCTGTATGACCGCAGCCTGGATATGCACGTCAGCAACCTGCGTAAAAAGATCGGCCCACACCCCGATGGCCGGCCACGGATCGTGGCGCTGCGTAGTCGTGGTTACTACTACAGCCTCTAAACATCACGCTCAACCCGTGGGAGCTGGCTTGCCTGCGATAGTGGTGGGCCAGTTAGCATGAGGGTGACTGACACACCGCTATCGCAGGCAAGCCAGCTCCCACCCGCGGTCTCATCAGCCTCGAGGGTTTTGTCAGTGCCTATCAAACCCGTCTTTACCGAAGCTTTACCCTCCCCTGACCGCCGCTGACCTTGCTCTGCGTAACCTACTCACATCCGGACTCACCGGAATAGAGACAGGAGAATCACCATGCGCAAGACCCTTATCGCTTTGATGTTCGCCACTGCCCTGCCCACCGTTGCCATGGCAATGCCGGAAGGCCCAGGCCCGATGGGTGGTCCTGAAAGCCACATGATGGGCGGCCCAGGCCACGGTGAACACGGTCCGCGTGGCAAAGGCGGCCCGTTCAGCCAGCTGGACTTGAGCAAGGAACAGCGCGAGCAGATCCGCAAGCTGATGGGTGACCAATGGCACGCCCGCAAAGACCTGGTCAAAAAGTACCTGGACAAACTGCCAGCCGCTGACCAGAAGGCGATGCAGGACGAAATCGCCGCCGGCAAGCAGAAAACCCAGACCGATATCCGTGCCGTGCTCAAGCCCGACCAGCAGAAGAAGTACGACGAAATCGTCAAGAAACAAGCCGAACGCCGCGCCGAATGGAAAGAGTTCCAGGCCTGGAAAGCCCAGCAAGCGCAAAAAGCGCAATAATGGCCTAGCTTCACCCCAGCCCAGTGGTTCGCGCCGCTGGGCTTTTCCTGTTTGAGGGTTTCCTGTGCGTTCATTGTTCTGGCGTATCCTGGCGAGTTTCTGGCTGGCCATCGCCCTGGTTGCCGGTTTGTCGATCCTGCTTGGGCACATGCTCAACCAGGATGCCTGGATTCTCAGCCGCCACCCTGGCCTCAACAACCTGGCCCAAGAGTGGACGCAGCTCTACGAAACCCAGGGCGAAGACGCCGCCCAGGAGTTGCTGCAGCAGCGCAAGCGCCAGTACCACATCGACGTGCAAGTGCTTAACGAAAGCGGCGACCCGGTGGTGCGCGGCACCTTCCCGCGCCGCGCCGCCGCGTTCGAAGCCCGCCAGAACGACAGCCAGGACGGCCACCTGCCCTGGCGCCGCCTGACCGCCGAGTACACCAGCGCCAAAACCGGCGACACCTACCTATTGATCTACCGTATTCCTCACCCGGAGCTGGACGCCTGGCACCGCAGCAGCCTGCTGTGGCCGCTCAGTGCATTGGCGATTACCCTGGTGGTGCTGACCCTGTTCAGCCTGCTGGTGACCTTGTCCATCACCCGCCCACTCAGCCGTTTGCGCGGCGCGGTGCATGATCTGGGGCAAACCACTTATCAACAGAACAGCCTGGCGCAACTGGCCAATCGGCGCGACGAGTTCGGCGTGCTGGCCAACGACTTCAACCGCATGGGCGCACGCCTGCAAAGCCTGATCGGCAGCCAGCGCCAGTTGCTGCGCGACGTCTCCCACGAACTGCGCTCGCCGTTGGCGCGCTTGCGTATCGCCCTGGCCCTGGCCGAACGCGCCAGCCCCGAAGAACGGGAAAAACTCTGGCCGCGCCTGACCCGCGAATGCGATCGACTGGAGGCCTTGATCAGCGAGATCCTGGTATTGGCGCGGGTCGACGCCGACAACGCCAGCGCCGAAGACATCGACCTCACCCCGTTGCTTAAAACGCTGCAAAAGGACGCCCAACTCAGTGCCCCCGAGCAAGTGGTGCAACTGACGACTGCCAATGACTTGCAGCTTAAAGGCTGGCCGACCATGATCGAACGCGCCGTGGACAATCTGCTGCGCAATGCCCAGCGCTTCAACCCGGTGGGCGAACCGATTGAATTGCAGGCCCAGCATCAAGGCGGGCGCATTCTGATCAGCGTACGCGACCACGGCCCCGGCGTTGAAGCCGAGCACCTGAGCCAATTGGGCGAGCCGTTCTACCGGGCGCCAGGCCAGACCGCCCAAGGCCATGGCCTGGGCCTGGCCATCGCCCGTCGCGCCGCCGAGCGCCATGGCGGTAACCTGATCCTGGCCAATCATCCCGATGGCGGCTTTATCGCCAGCATCGAACTGCCCTTGATCCCTGGGGTTGCCACACCGGTGGGATGATCTTCTATAGTGGCCCTTCTCTTACGGAGGGCCTTTGATGACAGACCTGCTGACTCCCATCCAAGCCGCACTCGCTTTACCGCACGCCCCACTGCCCCAGACCCAGGACGGCGCCTTGCCCTCGACCTTCGCCGTGACAGACCTGGCGGCCGCCAGCATCGGCGCCGCGGGCCAGGCCGTCGCCCAGTTGATTGAGCAACAAACCGGGCGCCTGCCCAGCGTCAGCGTGGATCGGCGCCTGGCCTCGTTGTGGTTCTCCTCGTCGATTCGCCCCGTGGGGTGGCAAGTGCCGCCTTTGTGGGACCCGGTAGCGGGTGATTACGCCAGCGTGGATGGCTGGATCCGTCTGCACACCAACGCGCCCCATCACCGCGCAGCGGCCGAGCGGGTATTGGGGCCTGCCGCTGATCGCGCAGCCATGGCGAGTAGAGTCGCGACCTGGAAAGCAGCCGAACTGGAACAGGCGGTTGTCGATGCGGGCGGTTGTGCGGCGCAGATGCGTAGCTGGCAAGCCTGGCAGCAGCATCCCCAAGGCTTGGCGGTAAACGCCGAAGCGTTGATCCAGCGTCAGGTCTTCGAACCCGGCACCGACAAACCCTGGCTCGGTTCCGCAGCGCGCCCACTGGCCGGCATCAAGGTGCTGGATTTGACCCGGGTGCTGGCCGGCCCGGTGGCCAGTCGTTTCCTCGCCGGCTTGGGTGCCAGCGTACTGCGCATCGACTCGCCCACCTGGAACGAACCTGGCGTCGTCCCGGAAATGACCCTGGGTAAACGCTGCGCCCGCCTGGATCTAACGAGCTACGACGACCGGCAAGTGTTCGAAGCGTTGCTCAAGGACGCCGACATCCTGTTCCACGGTTACCGCGCCGATGCCCTGGAGCAACTCGGTTATACCCTTGGCGAACGTCAGCACATCGCCCCCGGACTGATCGACGTCAGCCTCAACGCCTACGGCTGGAGCGGCCCATGGCGTAATCGGCGTGGCTTTGACAGCCTGGTGCAGATGAGCAGCGGGATTGCCGAGGCGGGCATGGCCTGGAAACAGACGGATAAACCGCTGCCGCTGCCGGTGCAGGCGCTGGATCACGCCACCGGCTATTTGATGGCTGCCAGTGCGATCCGGGCGTTGGCCGAGCGCCTGGACTCCGGACGCGGCGGTTCGGCGCGCTTGTCTTTGGCGCGTACGGCGAAGTTGCTGGTGGAGGCCGGGCAAGTGCCACAGCAAGCGGCATTGCGCGAAGAAGATATCAATGACCAAGGCCTGGTGGTGGAGCAGACAGCCTGGGGCCAGGCCCACCGGCTACTGGCGCCGCTGAGCATCAGTGGCACGCCGTTGCAGTGGGATTTGCCGGCGGTGGAACTGGGCTCGCACCGGCCGCAATGGTGACTAATACCCTGTAGGAGCGAGCTTGCTCGCGAAGGTCGCCAACGATAACGCGGGAAACCTGATACACAGCGGCGTTCTCAGGTTTTTCGCGAGCAAGCTCGCTCCTACAGGGTTGTCCACAAATGCTGCGCCGCATACGCCCTCAACGGCCGCCACGCGTCGGCCCGCGCCAATAACTGCCGCGCCGACACCGGTCCACCTTCCAAGGCTGCCAAAGCATTGATCAGCCCGATATCCCCCGACGCAAACGCATCCGCCTCGCGCAACTGGCGCATGGCGATGTACTGCGCGGTCCACTCTCCAATCCCCGGCAATGCCACTAGCCTTGCAACGCCGTCCTGGAGGCTGGCCTTCGGTTCGAAAAGCTGTGGATCATCCAATAGCGCCTGGGCCACACCAGACAACGTACGGCCCCGCGCCTTGGGCATGCCCAGGGTCGCCAGGTCCGCCGCCGCCAGCACTTCAGGTGTTGGAAACAGGTGGGTAATATCGGCGTGCGGGGTTTGCAGGGTCTGGCCATACTGCGCCACCAGCTTGCCCGCCAGGCGAATCGCCGCCACCACGGTGATCTGCTGGCCCAGCACTGCACGAATCGCCAGTTCCAACCCATCCCAGGTGCCAGGCAACCGCAGGCCAGGGCGGGCCGCAACCAGTTGCGCCATCAGGGGGTCTTGCGACAATTGCGCGTTGATCACCTCAGGCACCGCGTCCAGATCAAACATCCTGCGCAAGCGCCGCTCGATCTCAGGCATCGCGGCAGGCTCGGGAAAGTCGACCGTCACCTCCAGCCAATCCCCCGCGCCCGGTTCGACGCTGACCCAGCCATGTCGCCCCGCCACACTGATACTGCGCCGATACACGCCGGCAACCACGGTTTCCAACCCGGTAATCGCCCGCGACGATAGGAACCCCAGCATCGCCGCCCAGTCGTAGGGCGGTTGATACGCCAATCTCACAGTGACAATACCCCGCTATACAGCCCATACGCGGCTAACCCGGCGCCCGCGATCACGCCGCTGAAAATGCCTTTTTCCACGGTGGTAAACAAGGGTTGGCCCTGCTCGCGCTTGGCCAGGGCAAACAGGATCACACCCGGTGCGTACAGCAACGCCGACAGCAGCAAGTACTTCAAGCCCCCCGCATACAGCAGCCAGATCGCATAACCGAGGGCAACCAGCCCCACCAGCAGATCTTTCATGCGCCGACGCTGCCAGCCTGCATAGGTTTCGCCGCGCGCGCTCAACAGCACCGCATAGGCCGCCGACCACAAGTAAGGCACCAGGATCATCGAGGACGCCAGGTAGATCAGGGTGGTGTAGGTGCTGGCTGAAAACAGCGTGATCACCAGGAATGCCTGGATCATCACGTTGGTCAACCATAAGGCATTGACCGGCACCTGATTGGCGTTTTCCTTCTTCAGGAACGCCGGCATGGTCTTGTCCTGAGCGGTGGCATAGAGGATTTCCGCGCACAGCAGCGCCCAGGAGAGCAACGCCCCGAGCAGCGAAACCGCCAGGCCGAGGCTGATCAATACCGCGCCCCAAGGCCCGACGATATGCTCCAACACACCGGCCAGGGACGGGTTCTGCAATTGCGCCAACTCCGGCTGGCTCATGATGCCCAGGGACAGCACGTTCACCAGCACCAGCAAGGCCAGCACGCCCACAAAACCAATCACCGTGGCGCGCCCCACGTCCGAGCGTTTCTGTGCTCGCGCCGAGTACACACTGGCGCCTTCGATGCCGATAAAGACAAACACCGTGACCAGCATCATGTGGCGCACCTGCTCGACCACGCTGCCCATCTGCGGGTTGCCCAGGCCCCAGATATCGCGGGTGAAGATATCCGCCTTGAATGCAACCGCAGCGATCACGATAAACATCAACAGCGGTACGATCTTCGCCACCGTCGTCACCTGGTTGATGAACGCTGCCTCTTTGATCCCGCGCATCACCAGAAAATGCACGGCCCACAGCAACAGCGACGCGCAGCCGATGGCGAGCGGTGTATTACCCTGGCCGAATGCCGGAAAAAAGTAGCCAAGGGTGCTGAACAGCAAGACGAAATAACCGACGTTACCCATCCACGCGCTGATCCAGTAACCCCAGGCGGATGAAAAGCCCATGTAATCGCCAAAACCCGCCTTGGCGTAGGCATACACCCCGGAGTCCAGTTCGGGCTTACGGTTCGCCAACGTCTGGAACACAAAGGCCAGGGTCAGCATGCCGATGGCGGTGATCGCCCAGCCGATCAAGATGGCCCCCACTTCGGCACGGGCAGCCATGTTCTGCGGCAATGAAAAGATGCCGCCGCCAATCATCGAGCCCACCACCAGGGCAATCAGGGCACTGAGCCGAAGTTTCTGGGCGGGTTGGGTCATGCAGCTTCCTCGAAATAAACGGTTGGGCGACAACTGCGCACATAAGTAATTCAGATTAATGACGTTGTCATAACATAAGGATATGTAAAGGTAGGAAGTTTAGGCTTATTTAGAATTTAAATACGTCAATTATGAAGCGATAGTCAAACAACGTACAAAAAATTTGCACATTCGCAAATACGAACTAGCGTCAACACCCATGTCCTCGACCAAATGATTAACCACAAAGCAAAGAGCGCTCTATCAAGCGCCTTTGCGGGACTTGTTCGCCCGCAAAAACCTCACCCTAAGTCGTTAATTCACAATGGAATGTGCCAATGAAGTGATCTGAGTCAGCTGTTTGATTAGCGCACGGAATTATTCTGTGGTCTCTCTTCTCCTGCATTGGAGTCATGCAATGTCTGAAACTCCCGGAAAACTTCGACTAGGCGCCCTGGTCGCACTTGTCGTCGGCTCGATGATTGGCGGCGGTATCTTTTCATTGCCACAAAACATGGCCGCCAGCGCCGATGTCGGTGCGGTGTTGATCGGCTGGGTGATTACCGCCATCGGCATGTTGACCCTCGCCTTCGTGTTCCAGACCCTCGCCAACCGCAAGCCTGACCTCGACGGCGGGGTCTACGCCTACGCCAAGGCCGGTTTCGGCGACTACATGGGCTTTTCATCCGCCTGGGGCTACTGGATCAGCGCTTGGCTGGGCAACGTCGGGTACTTCGTCTTGCTGTTCAGCACCTTGGGCTATTTCTTCCCGGTCTTTGGCGAGGGCAATACCCCGACGGCGGTGATCGCTGCGTCAGTGCTGTTGTGGGCCGTGCATTTCCTGGTGCTGCGCGGAATCAAGGAAGCGGCGTTCATTAACCTGGTAACCACCGTCGCCAAGGTGGTGCCGCTGCTGCTGTTCGTGCTCATCGCGCTGTTCGCGTTCAAGCTGGACATCTTCACCGCTGACATCTGGGGCGTGAAAAACCCGGACCTGGGCAGTGTGATGAACCAGGTGCGCAACATGATGCTGGTCACCGTGTGGGTGTTTATCGGCATCGAAGGCGCGAGCATCTTCTCGTCCCGTGCCGAGAAACGCAGTGACGTGGGCAAGGCCACCGTGATCGGCTTTATCACTGTGCTGCTGTTCCTGATGCTGGTGAACGTGCTGTCCCTGGGGATCATGACCCAGCCGGAACTGGCCAAGCTGCAAAACCCGTCGATGGCCGCCGTGCTGGAGCATGTGGTGGGCCACTGGGGCGCGGTGCTGATCAGCGTGGGCTTGATCATCTCCCTGCTCGGCGCGCTGCTGTCCTGGGTGCTGCTGTGTGCGGAGATCATGTTCGCCGCCGCCAAGGACCACACCATGCCGGAGTTCCTGCGCAAGGAAAACGCCAACCATGTGCCCGTCAACGCACTGTGGCTGACCAACGCAATGGTGCAGATATTCCTGGTGATCACGCTTTTTTCCGCCAGCACCTACCTGTCACTGATCTACCTCGCCACCTCGATGATCCTGGTGCCTTACCTGTGGTCGGCGGCCTACGCCCTGCTGCTGGCGGTGCGCGGCGAGACCTACGAGAACGCCCTCAAAGAGCGCAGGAAAGACCTGTTCATCGGCGCCATCGCCCTGATCTATGCGATCTGGCTGCTGTATGCCGGCGGCACCAAATACCTGCTGCTCTCCGCCCTGCTCTACGCCCCCGGCGCGATCCTGTTCGCCAAGGCCAAGCGTGAACTGGGCAAACCGATTTTCACCCCCGTCGAGAAGCTGATTTTCGCCGCAGTGGTCATTGGCGCCCTGGTGGCGGCCTATGGGCTCTACGACGGCTTCCTGACCCTGTAATTGTTGTTCACTGGAGGATCTGTAATGACCACGGAAAAAGTGAAGTACGGCGTACATTCCGAAGCCGGCAAACTGCGCAAAGTCATGGTGTGCTCCCCAGGTTTGGCCCACCAGCGGCTGACCCCCAACAACTGCGACGAGCTGCTGTTCGATGACGTGCTGTGGGTGGCCCAGGCCAAGCGCGACCACTTCGACTTCGTGACCAAGATGCGCGAGCGGGACATTGATGTGCTGGAAATGCACAACCTGCTCACCGACATCGTCGCCAACCCCGAAGCGCTGGACTGGATTCTGGAACGCAAGATCACCGCCAACACCGTAGGCCTGGGCCTGGTCGATGAAGTCGGTTCGTGGCTGCGCAGCCTGGAGCCGCGCAAAATCAGCGAGTACCTGATTGGCGGCGTATCGGCCGACGACCTGCCGAGCAGCTTCGGTGGCAAGACCATCGAGATGTTCCGCGATTTTCTCGGCCACGCCAGTTTCATCCTGCCGCCGCTGCCCAATACCCAGTTCACCCGCGACACCACCTGCTGGATCTACGGCGGCGTGACGCTCAACCCGATGTACTGGCCGGCGCGCCGCCAGGAAACCCTGCTGACCAGCGCCATCTATAAATTCCACCCTGAGTTCACCAACGCGGACTTCCAGATCTGGTACGGCGACCCCGACCAGGAACATGGCGCCGCGACGCTGGAAGGCGGCGACGTGATGCCGATTGGCAACGGCGTGGTATTGATCGGCATGGGCGAACGCTCGTCCCACCAGGCCATCGGCCAACTGGCGCGTAACCTGTTCCAGAACAAAGCCGTGGAACGCGTCATCGTTGCCGGCCTACCCAAATCCCGCGCCGCGATGCACCTGGACACCGTGTTCAGCTTCTGCGACCGCGACCTGGTCACCGTCTTCCCCGAAGTGGTCAACCAGATCGTGCCTTTCACCCTGCGCCCTGACGAGAGCAAGCCCCACGGCATCGACATTCAGCGCGAGAAAACCAACTTCCTCGAAACCGTGGCCGCAGCGCTCAACCTCAAGGCCCTGCGCGTCGTCGAGACCGGCGGCAACAGCTTCGCCGCCGAACGCGAGCAATGGGATGACGGCAACAACGTGGTGGCCGTGGAACCGGGCGTGGTGATTGGCTACGACCGCAACACCTACACCAACACCCTGCTGCGCAAGGCCGGTGTGGAAGTGATCACCATCAGCGCCGGTGAACTCGGCCGAGGCCGTGGGGGCGGCCACTGCATGACCTGCCCGATCATCCGCGACCCTATCGACTATTAAGGAGATTCCATCATGGCTTTCAATATGCGCAACCGCAGCCTGCTGTCGCTGATGCACCACACCACTCGCGAACTGCATTACCTGCTGGACCTGTCCCGCGATCTCAAACGCGCCAAATACACCGGCACCGAGCGTCCGCACCTGCAAGGCAAGAACATCGCGCTGATCTTCGAAAAGACCTCGACCCGCACTCGCTGTGCCTTCGAAGTCGCGGCCCATGACCAAGGCGCCCACGTCACCTATATCGACCCGGTGTCGTCGCAGATCGGCCACAAAGAAAGCATGAAAGACACCGCCCGCGTACTGGGCCGGATGTTCGATGCCATTGAATACCGTGGCTTTGAGCAGGAAATCGTCGAAGAGCTGGCCAAGTTCGCCGGTGTGCCGGTGTTCAACGGCCTCACCGCCGAATTCCACCCGACCCAGATGATCGCCGACACCCTGACCATGCGTGAACACAGCGACAAGCCGCTGCATGACATCAGCTACGCTTACCTCGGGGACGCCCGCTACAACATGGGCAACTCGCTGCTGATGATCGGCGCCAAGCTGGGCATGGACGTGCGCATCGGCGCGCCCAAAGCGCTGTGGCCCCATGAAGATTTCATCAAGCAATGCCAGGCCTTTGCCGAGGAAAGCGGCGCACGCATCACCATCACCGAAGACCCGAAAGAAGCCGTGAAAGGTGTGGACTTCATCCACACCGATATCTGGGTGTCCATGGGCGAACCGGTGGAAGCGTGGGACGAGCGCATCGAGCAACTGCTGCCGTACCAGGTCAACGCCAAGATGATGAAAGCCTCGGGCAACCCTCGGGTGAAATTCATGCATTGCCTGCCGGCGTTCCACAACAGTGAAACCAAGGTCGGCAAGGACATCGCGGCACGCTATCCGCACCTGGCCAATGGCGTGGAAGTGACCGAAGAGGTGTTCGAGTCGCCGGCCAATATCGCCTTCGAGCAGGCGGAAAACCGCATGCATACCATCAAGGCGATTCTGGTGTCGGCGTTGGCGGATATCTAACCCCACTCTGATCGTTCCCACGCTCCGCGTGGGAATGCAGCCAGTGGCGCTCTGCGCCACAGGAGCGGACGCAGAGCGTCCGGGGGGCATTCCCACGCAGAGCGTGGGAACGATCATTCTAGAAGGACATTCTGTATGCGCATCGTCGTAGCCCTGGGCGGCAACGCCCTCCTGCGTCGTGGTGAACCCATGACCGCAGACAACCAACGCGCCAATATCCGCATCGCCACCGAACAGATCGCCAAGATCCACCCCGGCAACGAGTTGGTGATCGCCCACGGCAATGGCCCGCAAGTGGGCCTGCTGTCATTGCAGGCGGCGGCCTACACCAGCGTCTCGCCCTATCCGTTGGACGTGCTGGGCGCCGAGACAGAGGGCATGATCGGCTACATCATCGAACAGGAACTGGGCAACCTGCTGGACTTTGAAGTGCCGTTCGCCACCCTGCTCACCCAGGTCGAAGTCGACGCCAAGGACCCGGCCTTCCAGAACCCCACCAAGCCTATCGGCCCTGTGTACGCCAAAGCCGAAGCCGAGAAACTCGCCGCAGAGAAAGGCTGGGCCATCGCGCCCGACGGCGACAAATACCGCCGTGTAGTCGCCAGCCCGCGTCCCAAACGCATCTTTGAAATTCGCCCGATCAAGTGGCTGCTGGAGAAAAAAGCCATCGTGATCTGCGCCGGTGGTGGCGGCATCCCCACCATGTATGGCGAAGATGGCAAGCTGCGCGGCATTGAAGCGGTGATCGACAAAGACTTGTGTTCCTCCTTGCTGGCCACGCAACTGGAGGCCGATTTGCTGGTGATCGCCACCGACGTCAACGCCGCCTTTATCGACTTCGGCAAGCCCACCCAGAAGGCCATCGGCCAGGCCCACCCCGACGATATGGAAAAACTCGGCTTCGCCGCCGGCTCCATGGGCCCCAAGGTACAAGCCGCCTGCGAGTTCGCCCGTCAGACTGGCAAAACCGCGGTGATCGGTTCACTCTCGGACATCGAAGCCATCGTCCAGGGCAGCGCCGGCACGCGCATCAGCACGGCAAAACCTGGCATCACCTACCTGTGAAGTTGAGGAGAAACGCCTATGGCTATCTTTGAACCCGGCCACTTGCATATCGAGCGACACGCGCTGAACAAGGACGATGTCAGCTACGACCTGTGCCTGGACTACGAAGTCGTCACGGATGACCGCGAAGGCAAAGGCATGCAGTTCACCCTGCATGGCAGCATCCAGGGCAAGGACATGAAGGAAACCTTTTTCCTGCCCAAGGACCAGGCCTATAACTTCGCCAGCAATGTGACCAAGATTGTCGAAAAATACGGCATTCCCAAGACCCATAGCAGCGTCGGTTCACAGCACAAGCATTACGACCTGATGTTTGAGGATGTGCGCCAGCAGTTGGATATGAAATCCGGCGACCCGGTCAAACCCGAACACCTGGAATAACCTGCTCCCCAATCGAATGTGGGAGCTGGCTTGCCTGCGATAGCGACCTGTCAGACGATATTTTCGGTAACTGACCCACCGCCATCGCAGGCAAGCCAGCTCCCACATTTTGATCTCCACCGGCTCCAAGGCATACTGGCCACCCTCAGCACTCCAGAATCAAGATCCGCCCCATGCGTATCCACGTCAGCTTCATCGACCGCGTCGGCATCACCCAGGAAGTCCTGGCCTTGCTCGGTGGGCGCAATCTCAATCTGGATGCGGTGGAAATGGTGCCGCCCAATGTCTATATCGATGCGCCGACCCTCAGCGCCGAGGTGCTTGAAGAACTGCGCGATGCGTTGTTCAGCGTGCACGGCGTGCAGGCGGTAAAGGTCGTCGACATCCTTCCGGGCCAGCGTCGCCACTTGCAACTCGACGCCCTGCTGGCGGCCATGACCGACCCGGTGCTGGCCCTGGACAGTGCAGGCAAGATCCTGCTGGCCAATCCGGCGCTGATCGCCTTGTACGGGCGTGAACCGGCCGGTGAGAGCATCGCCGAGCTGTTCGATGATCCGGCCTTGCTGGAAACCTTGCTGGACCAGGGCTTTCGCTTGCCGTTGCGCGAGATCAGCGTCAACGGCCAAACCCTGCTGCTGGGCGCCACGCCGATCACCGACGCCGGCGCCCTGCTCACCCTCTACCAGCCCAACCGCATCGGCGAACAACTGTCGGCGCTGCACCATGACCATGCCGAAGGGTTTGATGCGCTGCTGGGCGAGTCCCCGGCGATCCGCACGCTCAAGGCGCGGGCGCAACGGGTGGCGGCACTGGATGCACCGCTGCTGATCCAGGGCGAAACCGGTACCGGCAAAGAGCTGGTGGCCCGCGCCTGCCACGCCATCAGTGCGCGCCACAGTGCGCCGTTTCTGGCATTGAACTGCGCGGCACTGCCGGAAAATCTCGCCGAAAGTGAATTGTTCGGCTATGCCCCTGGCGCCTTTACCGGCGCGCAACGCGGTGGCAAACCGGGGCTGATGGAGCTGGCCAACCAGGGCACGGTGTTCCTCGATGAGATCGGTGAGATGTCGCCGTACCTGCAAGCCAAGCTGCTGCGTTTTCTCAATGACGGCAGCTTTCGCCGCGTGGGTGGCGACCGCGAAGTGAAGGTCAATGTGCGCATCCTCAGCGCCACCCACCGCGACCTGGAAAAGATGGTCAGCGAAGGCACCTTTCGCGAAGACCTGTTTTACCGCCTCAACGTGCTCAACGTCGCCGTGCCGCCCTTGCGTGAACGCGGCCAGGACATCCTGCTGCTGGCGCGCTACTTCATGCAGCAAGCCTGCGCGCAGATCCAGCGCCCGGTCTGCCGCCTGGCGCCGGGTACCTATCCAGCCCTGCTGGGCAACCACTGGCCGGGCAACGTGCGGCAGTTGCAAAACGTGATCTTCCGCGCTGCCGCCATCTGCGAAAGCAGCCTGGTGGACATCGGTGACCTGGACATCGCCGGCACCTCCGTGGCGCGCCAGAGCGATGGTGAAGTCGACAGCCTGGAACAGGCCGTGGAAGATTTCGAGCGCAGCCTGCTGGAAAGCCTCTACAGCCGCTACCCCTCGACCCGCCAACTGGCCAGCCGGCTACAAACCTCCCACACGGCTATCGCCCATCGCCTGCGCAAATACGGCATTCCCAACAAACCCTGACGGAATAAACGCGGTTCAACTGTGGGAGCTGGCTTGCCTGCGATAGCGTCGGGTCATCCAACTCCTTAGTGACGGGTAGACCGCTATCGCAGGCAAGCCCCCACAGAAACCGCATTACAGATTTGGTCTGAGAACGACATTCCGTGTACTGAAAGCGCTACAGCGTAACGATATCGCTACAGCCCTGTTTTTTGCGTGCCATGCAAGGCTTTGATCCACATAGGCTTTTTTTCACGCACTCGACTGTAGCGAAAACGCTACAGCTCACTGCTCGGACTTTATAGCGAAATTTATTAACCCATTGATTTATAACGGCTTAATAACGTTGGCCGCAATATTGCTAAGCAACTCCTCATTATTCCAATCCCGTCCACCAGACGATTCTGGCCCTGAGGAGTTTCCATGAGCGAGTTGCGTTTCACTGAAGATCACGAATGGCTGCGCGCCGAAGCCGATGGCAGCGTCACCGTGGGTATCACCGCTTTTGCGCAGAATGCGCTGGGTGATGTGGTTTTCGTGCAACTGCCAGAGTTGCAGGCTTATACCAAGGGCGCCGAAGCCTCCACCGTGGAGTCGGTCAAGGCCGCCAGTGGTGTGTACATGCCGTTGGACGGTGAAGTCCTCGAAGTCAACGACAAGCTCGATGGCAGCCCGGAACTGGTCAACGAAGACCCGATGGGCGAAGGCTGGTTCTTCCGCTTTAAACCCGCCGATGCCGATGCAGTGGCTAAGCTGTTGGATCAGGATGCGTACGACCGCCTGATCAAAGCCAACGCTGAAGCTTGAGGAGCGCGCCATGACCGTTAATCTGACCACCGCCAACGAATTCATCGCCCGCCACATCGGCCCGCGCCAGGAAGATGAGCAGCAAATGCTCGCCAGCCTGGGGTTTGATTCCCTCGAAGCCCTGAGCGCCAGCGTCATCCCGGAAAGCATCAAGGGCACCAGCGTGCTCGGCCTGGAAGACGGCCTGAGCGAAGCCGAGGCCCTGGCCAAGATCAAGGCCATCGCCAGCCAGAACCAACTGTTCAAGACCTACATCGGCCAGGGCTACTACAACTGCCATACGCCGTCGCCGATCCTACGCAACCTGCTGGAAAACCCGGCCTGGTACACCGCCTACACGCCGTATCAACCCGAGATTTCCCAAGGCCGCCTGGAAGCCCTGCTGAATTTCCAGACCCTGATCAGCGACCTCACCGGCCTGCCGATTGCCAACGCCTCCCTGCTCGACGAAGCCACGGCCGCCGCCGAAGCCATGACCTTCTGCAAGCGCCTGAGCAAGAACAAAAGCAGCAACGCGTTCTTCGCTTCGGTGCACAGCCACCCACAAACCCTCGACGTCCTGCGCACTCGCGCCGAACCACTGGGCATCGATGTAGTAGTGGGCGATGAGCGCGAACTGACCGACGTCAGCCCGTTCTTCGGCGCCCTGCTGCAATACCCGGCCAGCAACGGCGATGTGTTCGACTATCGCGAACTGACCGAACGTTTCCACGCCGCCAACGCACTGGTCGCCGTGGCCGCCGACCTGCTGGCCCTGACCCTGCTGACGCCGCCGGGTGAATTCGGCGCCGACGTCGCCATTGGCAGCGCACAACGCTTTGGCGTGCCACTGGGCTTCGGTGGCCCGCACGCGGCGTACTTCTCCACCAAGGATGCGTTCAAGCGCGACATGCCAGGCCGTCTGGTCGGTGTTTCCGTCGACCGCTTCGGCAAGCCGGCCCTGCGCCTGGCCATGCAAACCCGCGAGCAACATATCCGCCGCGAGAAAGCCACCAGCAACATCTGCACCGCGCAAGTGCTGCTGGCCAATATCGCCAGCATGTACGCCGTGTACCACGGCCCCAAGGGCCTGACGCAGATCGCCCAGCGCATTCACCAACTGACCGCGATCCTGGCCAAGGGTTTGACTGCCCTGGGCCAGAAAGTCGAGCAGGCACACTTCTTCGACACCCTGACAATCCACACCGGCGCCCACACCGCAGCCCTGCACGACAAGGCCCGCGCCCAGCGCATCAACTTGCGCGTGGTGGATGGCGAACGCGTTGGCCTGTCGGTCGACGAAACCACCACCCAGGCCGATATCCAAGCCTTGTGGGCCATCTTCGCCGACGGCAAAACCCTGCCAGCCTTTGCTGCAACCGAAAGCACCCTGCCGAGCGCCTTGCTGCGCCAGTCGCCGATCCTCAGCCACCCGGTGTTCAACCGTTATCACTCGGAAACCGAGCTGATGCGCTACCTGCGCAAGCTGGCCGACAAGGACCTGGCCCTGGACCGCACCATGATCCCGCTGGGCTCGTGCACCATGAAGCTCAACGCCGCCAGCGAAATGATCCCGGTGACCTGGGCCGAATTCGGTGCCCTGCACCCGTTCGCCCCCGCCGCGCAAAGCGCCGGCTACCAGCAACTGACCAGCGAACTGGAAGCCATGCTCTGCGCGGCCACCGGTTACGACGCGATCTCCCTGCAACCCAACGCCGGTTCCCAGGGTGAGTACGCCGGCCTCTTGGCCATCCGTGCCTATCACCAGAGCCGTGGCGAAGAACGTCGCGACATCTGCCTGATCCCGTCATCAGCCCACGGTACCAACCCTGCGACCGCCAACATGGCCGGCATGCGCGTGGTGGTCACCGCTTGCGATGCACGCGGCAACGTCGACATCGAAGACCTGCGCGCCAAGGCCATCGAGCACCGCGAGCACCTCGCAGCACTGATGATCACCTACCCCTCTACCCACGGCGTGTTCGAGGAAGGTATTCGCGAAATCTGCGGGATCATTCATGACAACGGCGGCCAGGTGTACATCGACGGCGCCAACATGAACGCCATGGTCGGCCTGTGCGCACCGGGCAAGTTCGGCGGCGATGTGTCCCACCTGAACCTGCACAAAACCTTCTGCATTCCCCACGGCGGTGGCGGCCCGGGCGTTGGCCCGATTGGCGTCAAGTCGCACCTCACGCCATTCCTGCCCGGCCACGCCGCCATGGAACGCAAGGAAGGCGCGGTGTGCGCTGCGCCGTTCGGCAGCGCGAGCATTCTGCCGATCACCTGGATGTACATCAGCATGATGGGCGGCGCCGGCCTCAAGCGTGCGTCGCAGTTGGCGATCCTGAATGCCAACTACATTTCCCGTCGCCTGGAAGAGCACTACCCGGTGCTGTACACCGGCAGCAATGGCCTGGTGGCCCACGAATGCATCCTGGACCTGCGCCCGTTGAAAGACAGCAGCGGCATCAGCGTGGACGACGTGGCCAAGCGCCTGATCGATTTTGGTTTCCATGCGCCGACCATGTCGTTCCCGGTGGCCGGCACCTTGATGATCGAGCCCACCGAAAGTGAATCCAAGGAAGAGCTGGACCGCTTCTGCGACGCCATGATCGCCATCCGCGAAGAGATCCGCGCGGTAGAAAACGGCACCCTCGACAAAGACGACAACCCCCTCAAGAACGCGCCGCACACGGCTGCGGAACTGGTGGGAGAATGGAGCCACCCATACAGCCGTGAACAAGCGGTGTACCCGGTAGCGTCGTTGATCGAAAGCAAGTACTGGCCACCGGTTGGCCGGGTCGACAACGTGTTTGGCGATCGCAACCTGGTGTGTGCGTGCCCTTCTATCGAGAGCTACGCCTGATCTGACGAGAGATACGCGGCCAGTGTGGGAGCTGGCTTGCCTGCGATAGCGGTGTATCAGCCGACAGTGATGTTGCCTGACCCACCGTTATCGCGGGCAAGCCCGGCTCCCACATTGACCGAGTCGGCTTTCAGAAAATAATAAGAAACCGGAGAACAACCATGTCCCTTAGCGTGTTCGACCTGTTCAAGATTGGCATCGGCCCCTCCAGTTCCCACACCGTCGGCCCGATGCGTGCCGCTGCCCGATTCGTCGAGGGGCTCAAGCGTGACAACCTGCTGGAGGCCACCACCGGCATCAAGGTGGAACTCTACGGATCACTGGGCGCCACCGGCAAAGGCCACGGCAGCGACAAGGCTGTGTTGCTGGGCCTGGAAGGCGAACACCCGGACACCGTGAATACCGAAACCGTGGCAGCACGCCTGGCGCAGATGCGCAGTGACGGGCGCCTCAACCTGCTCGGCGAACACAGCATTGCGTTCAACGAGAAAGAACACCTGGCGATGATCCGCAAGCCCCTTGCCTATCATCCCAACGGCATGATCTTTCGTGCCTTTGACGCCGCCGGCATCCAGACCCGCAGCCGCGAGTACTACTCGGTCGGTGGCGGTTTCGTGGTGGATGAAGACGCGGCGGGCGCCGACCGTATCGTCGAAGACGCTACCCCCCTGACCTTCCCGTTCAAACACGCCAAGGACTTGCTCGGCCACTGCACCACCTATGGCCTGTCTATCAGCCAGGTGATGCTGACCAATGAAAGTGCCTGGCGCCCGGAAGCCGAAACCCGCAGCGGTTTGTTGAAGATCTGGCAGGTCATGCAGGATTGCGTCGATGCCGGCTGTCGCAACGAAGGCATCTTGCCCGGAGGCTTGAAGGTCAAGCGCCGGGCAGCGGCCTTGCACAGGCAGTTGTGCAAGAACCCGGAGTCGGCGCTGCGCGACCCGCTGTCGGTGCTCGATTGGGTCAACCTGTATGCGCTGGCGGTCAACGAAGAAAACGCCAATGGCGGGCGCGTGGTCACCGCGCCCACCAACGGCGCGGCCGGGATCATTCCCGCCGTGCTGCATTACTACATGCGTTTTATCCCCGGCGCGAACGAAGACGGCGTAGTGCGCTTTTTGCTCACCGCGGCCGCCATCGGCATTTTGTACAAGGAAAACGCTTCGATCTCAGGCGCCGAAGTCGGTTGCCAGGGCGAAGTCGGCGTGGCCTGTTCCATGGCCGCAGGCGCACTCTGCGAAGTGCTGGGCGGCAGCGTGTCCCAAGTGGAAAACGCCGCCGAGATCGGTATGGAACACAACCTCGGCCTGACCTGCGACCCAATTGGCGGGCTGGTGCAGGTGCCGTGCATCGAGCGCAATGCCATGGGCTCGGTGAAGGCGATCAATGCGGTGCGCATGGCCCTGCGTGGCGACGGGCAGCACTTTGTGTCCCTCGACAAGGTCATCCGCACCATGCGCCAGACGGGCGCCGACATGAAAAGCAAATACAAGGAAACCGCCCGTGGCGGTTTGGCGGTCAACATTATCGAGTGCTGACGCCCACAAGCGCGTCGGCACGTTTTTCAGGAGTTGAATATGTCCACCGAAACCCTGTTGAAAACCCCATTGCATGCCCTGCACCTGGAACTGGGCGCACGCATGGTGCCCTTCGCCGGCTACGACATGCCGGTGCAGTATCCATTGGGCGTGATGAAGGAACACCTGCATACCCGTGAACAGGCCGGGTTGTTCGACGTCTCCCACATGGGCCAGATTCGTCTCACTGGCGCGAATGCCGCCAAGGCTCTGGAGACCCTGGTGCCCGTCGATATCATCGACCTGCCAGTAGGCATGCAGCGCTATGCGATGTTCACCAATGAGCAAGGCGGCATCCTCGACGACCTGATGGTCGCCAACCTGGGCAACGACGAATTGTTCCTGGTGGTCAACGCCGCCTGCAAGGACCAGGACCTGGCGCACCTGCGTACACATATCGGCGACCAATGCACCATCGAACCGCTGTTCGAAGAACGCGCCCTGCTGGCCCTGCAAGGCCCTGCGGCAGTGAAAGTATTGGCGCGCCTGGCCCCTGAAGTCACTCAGATGACCTTCATGCAATTCGCCACCCTGCGTTTGCTGGGCGTGGACTGCTACGTCAGCCGCTCCGGCTACACCGGTGAAGACGGTTTTGAAATCTCCGTGCCGGCCGCCAATGCCGAGAGCCTGGCCCGCAGCCTGCTGGCCGAAACCGAAGTGCAGGCGATCGGCCTGGGCGCTCGCGATTCGCTACGCCTGGAAGCCGGCTTGTGTTTGTACGGCCACGACATGAACACCGACACCACGCCAATCGAAGCCAGCCTGCTGTGGGCGATTTCCAAGGCTCGGCGTGCCGATGGCGCACGGGCCGGCGGCTTCCCTGGCGCCGACCGCATCTTCACTCAGCAGCAAACCGGTGTGGCGCGCAAACGCGTAGGCCTGCTGCCGCAGGAGCGTACCCCGGTGCGTGAAGGCGCTGAAATTGTCGATGCACAAGGTACGGTTATCGGCAGCGTCTGCAGCGGGGGCTTTGGTCCAACCTTGGGCGGCCCTCTGGCAATGGGTTACCTGGACAGCGCATTTGTCGCACTGGATACCGAAGTTTGCGCAATGGTACGTGGGAAAAAGGTGCCACTGCGTGTAAGTAAAATGCCATTTGTTCCGCAACGTTACTACCGTGGCTGATTGACTGTTTCTATAAGTAACGCGGTTGCGTTAACGTGCACTAAACTGTAACGCAACCGCCATAAAACAGTGCATTCACGATAGGCTTTTTATAGCTGAGGCCCTATAACAAGTGAATAGATCTATCGAATAAGCCAGTATCAGAACATTCAACAAAGTGTCATGAGCCCCAGTAAAATCAGGGCCTGCACAAGGGCTTGTTTTTTTCATATTAGTTGGCGTAGAGTTTGCCCACTGTGTTTGCATGGGTCGCTTGGAACCTGGACCTGGGCAGTAGCTCAAGTAGTTTGCTACAACCCGTTCGACGTCTCTTACTTTCCTGCAACCCAGCCCAGTACTCTTTCGTTTGAAAGGGGCTGTCATTAATTTTTAGCGTCAAAGGAAAGAAGAAAATGGCTGAGCGTCAGAGCGGTACCGTCAAGTGGTTCAACGACGAAAAAGGCTTTGGTTTTATCACTCCTGAAAGCGGCCCGGATCTGTTCGTGCATTTCCGCGCTATTCAGGGCAATGGCTTCAAGAGCCTGAAGGAAGGCCAGAAAGTGACTTTCGTCGCTGTGCAGGGCCAGAAAGGCATGCAGGCTGACGAAGTCCACGCAGAAGCCTGACCCTTACCTGCGACAAAAAGCCCCTGATATGACATCAGGGGCTTTTTTATGGGCGCCATTGCGTAAACTGCGTGCTTTCTCCAGAGAGCCCTGCCATGTCCAAACCCCTGTTGAGCCCCCAGGGCGAATTCCCCGCCGTTGGCCTGGGCCGCCGCCTGGCAGCGATGTTCTACGACTTTCTTTTATGTACCGCACTGCTGATCGTCACCGCTTTTATCTACAAGCTGGTGTGGATCGCCTTCGTGGGCGAAGCGAAGATGCGCACGCTCACCGAATCCGGCGCGCTGGACGGTGACCCGTTGCTGTCCACGATCCTGCTGTTCGTGCTCTTCGGGTTCTTCGCCAAGTTCTGGACTCATTCGGGGCAAACCCTGGGCATGCAGGTGTGGGGCGTGCGCGTGCAAAACGCCGACGGGTCGCGGATCAGCCTGTGGCAGGCACTGCTGCGTTTTGTGGTGTCGATTGCGTCATGGCTGTGCGTGGGGTTGGGATTTATCTGGTCGTTGTTCGATAAACACAAACGCAGCTGGCATGACATCTATTCGGATACGCAGTTGGTGCGGATCCCGAAGCAAAAGAAGTAACTCAAGCGCATCACAGATCAACTGTGGGAGCTGGCTTGCCTGCTCCCACATTTTGATTTGTGTTCAGGCGTTGCCGGCCAGTTTCAACCGTGCAGCCTGGGTAAAGTCGAGCATGCGCTTGAGCGGTCGTACCGCCTGCGGAATCACCGCCGGTTCCACGAAGATCTCATTACTGCCCTCACGCAAACACTGCAACGTACGCTCCAGTGTGTTCATTGCCATCCACGGGCAGTGCGCGCAACTGCGACAGGCTGCACCGTTACCGGCGGTAGGCGCTTCGACAAAGACTTTGTCCGGGCACAACTGCTGCATCTTGTAGAAGATGCCGCGGTCGGTCGCGACGATAAAGGTCTTGTTCGGCAAGCGTTGCGCCGCAGCGATCAGTTGGCTTGTGGAACCCACCGCGTCAGCCAATTCGATCACCGAAGTCGGTGACTCCGGGTGCACCAGGATTGCCGCATCCGGGTACAGCGCCTTCATATCTTCGAGCTGCTTGGACTTGAATTCTTCGTGGACGATGCAGGCACCGTCCCACAGCAGCATATCGGCACCGGTCTGGCGCTGGATGTAGGTGCCCAGGTGTTTGTCCGGGCCCCAGATAATGGTCTCGCCGTTGTCCATCAGGCTTTCGACAATTTCCAGCGCGCAGCTGGAAGTCACCACCCAATCCGCCCGAGCTTTGACCGCCGCCGAGGTGTTGGCATAGACCACCACGGTGCGCTCGGGGTGCTGATCGCAGAACGCGGAAAATTCATCCACCGGGCAACCCAGGTCCAGGGAGCACGTGGCTTCCAGGGTAGGCATCAGGATACGTTTTTCAGGCGTAAGGATCTTGGCGGTCTCGCCCATGAAGCGCACGCCAGCCACCAGTACGGTTTTGGCCGGGTGAGCGGCGCCGAAGCGCGCCATCTCCAGGGAATCGGAAACACAACCACCGGTTTCTTCGGCCAGGGCCTGAATCACCGGGTCGCAATAAAAGTGGGCAACCAGCACCGCGTCCTGAGCCTTGAGCTCGGCGGCAATGGCGGTTCGCAGGCTCGCCTCTTCGGCAGCGCTGAGAACCTTGGGCTGCTTGGCGTCGAGGTGAGCTTGAACCAGTAGGCGTTCGGAAATGTGCGTCATGTTCGCAAGACCTGCAGGCGCAGTAGCGCGAAAGTCGAGTGTACCACCGGCTCAGGAGCCCTTCGGGCGCCGCCGGACGAAGTGTTTTTGTTCATCAAGCACGGGTACAGCTTAAAGCTGCGCAAGGCTACAGAATATCCAATGGATTCAAAAGCCTAATCTGGCAACCGGGCAAGGTACTCAGTTCCTCGCCGCGGCACGCCGATTAGGTGAAGCCCAGACAACAATCAAAACCGCGCCGCCCCCTCCCGCCTCCTGAAAAATCAGGATTTTTGGGCTGAGACGCCCATTCGCGCACTGAATTTGTGCATTTGAGCACTACATCACACGATTTTTCTTACAGAATGTGCAATAAATCCTACGGCGATGTAACAAACCGTTCAGCACTCACTCAAGTGGGGCAAGTCTGCGCTGAGTTCAAGGTTTAGCTCGTGCGGTGTGGATCGTGTGTATTTCTACGTTAAGGATGTCGAGTGCCAAATCAGCTCTCAACCGGACACTTGAGTTGTACCCGGAACCTGGGCATTGCCCTGCTCTGCCTGTGGGCGCTGCCCGTGGCTGGCGCCGAGGCGCCGCAGCCAGGCCAGGAAGCCCTGCGCTTGCAACAGCAACAGCAACGCGACCTGCAGCAATTACAATTGGAGCAGCGCCAACGCCAGATGCAACGTGGCAGTTTCGGTACGCCAGCGGCCACACCGGCCTTGCCAACAGACATCGCCAAGGACGAACGCTGCTGGCCCTTGAGCGGTACGCGCCTGGCCGGGGTCACGCTGTTCAGCCGTGCCGAGTTGGACAAACACATCGAGCCCTACGTG
Source organism: Pseudomonas sp. NFPP02 (assembly GCF_900119355.1). Taxonomy (NCBI): domain Bacteria; kingdom Pseudomonadati; phylum Pseudomonadota; class Gammaproteobacteria; order Pseudomonadales; family Pseudomonadaceae; genus Pseudomonas; species Pseudomonas sp. NFPP02. Next base: position 21,017 of record NZ_FPJI01000016.1, on the reverse strand, counting down.
GCGCCTTGCATGGGCGTCACCCAGATCAACCGCCTGCTGGCCGAGATTACGCGGCTGTATGTCGAGGCCGGTTATATCGCCAGCCGCCCCTACCTGATCAGCGCGCCCGCCGCCGGGCAACCGCTGGATATTCACGTCGAAGAAGGCTACCTGGAGGCCATCGAACTGGCCGACCAGAGCCTGCCGGTGTCATTGGGTGGGGCATTCCCCGGGATGCTCGGCAAGCCACTGAACCTGCGAGATCTGGAACAGGGCCTGGACCAGCTCAACCGCCTGCGCTCGGTGGACCTCACCGCCGACGTCGCCCCAGGCAGCACCGCGGGCGCGTCGCGCATCATCCTGCGCTCGCGCAGCAGTGCCTCGCGCTGGGCCCTGGGCCTGGGGGTGGATAACCTCGGCAGCGCCGGCACCGGGCGTGATCGCAATGTGATCAACTTGAGCCTGGACAGCCCGCTGCAAATCAACGACTCGCTCAACCTGAGCTTCAGCGACACGCTCAACCATGGGCCGCGCTACAGCCGCAGCCACAGCCTGTTCTACTCGATCCCCTACGGTTACTGGACCTACAGCCTGTTCGCCAGCCATGCCGAATACCGCTCGCCGTTCAAACTCAGCCGCACCACGTTTTACAACAGTGGCCGCACCGATCAGGTCAGCCTGCGTAGCGACCGTGTGTTGTGGCGCGACCAGGGCCACCAACTCAGCGCCAACCTGCAACTGGCCTACAAAGACGTCGACAGCTACCTACAGAAGGTACACCTGGACATCCAAAGCCCCACGCTGACCGTAGCCGAAGCGGGCCTGAACCTGTTCTGGCTCAACAGCGCGGTGTGGAACCTGGACGTCAATTACGCCCAGGGCCTGACCTGGTTCGGCGCCGATCGCGATGCCGACCAGGTGCAGAAAAACCGGCCCAAGGCGCAGTTTCAAAAGTACCGCGCCAACCTCACCCAATGGCGCAACGGCCAATGGGCAGCGCAGCCATGGCAGTGGCAGAGCCAGTTGTCGGTGCAGTACAGCCCGGATGCGTTGCCCGCCATCGAACAGTTGCTGATCACCGACGACTCGGCCGTGCGCGGCTACCGCGAAAACAGTAGTTCCGGTGCCATTGGCGCAGTCTGGCGCAACACCTTGCGCCTGCCGCTCAACACTGACTTGCCGGTGAAGCTCACCCCGCGCCTGGGCCTGGACAACGGCTGGGTCAAGCACGAACACGGCGCCCAGAGCCAACGCCTGAGCGGCGCCAGCGCGGGGCTCAACCTGAGCTGGAAGAACGTACAGCTCGACATCGACTACCAACGCAACCTCAACACCCCCACAGGTTTTCGCCAGGAGCCGGAGGTCTGGCTGACGCGCCTTAGCTTGCAGATATGAGTGTGCACCGATGAGCCAATACCTGTTTTTAGCCTGAGTCACCGCCGTACCTGACCACCCCAGCAGCGTTGCAACGAACAACGCGCGTCGTGGATCAGCCAACACAGAGCGAGATTATTTATGCCGACTACTTCACATAGCTTCCACCTTTCACCCCAGGGCAAACTGCGCTGGGCCATCGCTAGTCTCTTCCTGCTGCCGCAGCTCGCGCTCGCCGCAGGCTTGACCGTCGTCGAAGGCCCTGGCGGTACGCCGCAGCTGCAAAACCAGGGCGGCGTCCCCATCGTCAACATCGTCGCGCCGAACGCCGGTGGCCTGTCCCATAACCAGTTCCTGGATTACAACGTCGACCGCCAGGGCCTGGTGTTGAACAACGCCTTGCAAGCTGGCCAGTCCCAACTTGCCGGGCAACTGGCGGCCAACCCGCAGTTCCAGGGCCAGGCGGCGAGCGTGATCCTCAACGAAGTGATCAGCCGCAACGCCTCGACCCTCAACGGCGCCCAGGAGATTTTCGGCCAGGCGGCCGATTACGTGCTGGCCAACCCTAACGGTATTTCGGTGAATGGCGGCAGTTTCATCAACACGCCCAATGCCAACCTGGTGGTGGGCCGCCCTGAACTCAACGACGGCAAGCTGCAAGCCTTGAGCACCCGCGATGCCAACGGCCAACTGACAGTGCAAGGCCAGGGCCTGCACAACCGCGAAGGGTCCATCAACCTGATCGCGCCGCGCATCGACAGCGAAGGTCGCCTCAGTGCCCGCGATCAATTGAACCTCACCGTCGGCAGCAACCAGGTCGATTTCGCCAGCGGGCAGGTACGCCAGGTGGACCCGGCCAGCAAGACCCAGGACCAACGCATCGACGCGCGCCTGTTCGGCGCCATGCAGGCCGGGCGCATCAACATCATCAGCACCGCCGAAGGCGCCGGTGTACGCGTGGGCGGCGTGCAGGTGCAAGGCACTGACGGGGTGAAGATCAGTTCGGCCGGCGACCTTGATATCAGCGGCCAGGTGCGCGCCGACAGCCTCGACGCCACTCGCGCTGGCGTGCACAGCCGCCAGGGCGATATCGACTTGCACAGCGCCAAGGACCTGAACCTGGCCGCCACCGACGTCAGCGGGCGCAACGTCAAACTCGACGCCAGCCGCAACCTGACCCTCAGCAGCCTGGAAAGCCGCAAGCTCCAGGAAAAGCGTGAACAGTGGAACAACAGCAACTTCCTGTTCACCTACGAAACCTACGACCGCACCACCACCGACAAAGACTCGCACCAGCACGGCAACAAGGTTGTGGCGCAACAGGATGCGGCGCTGTCTTCCGGTGCCAACACCGAGATCAAAGCCAGCCATGTGGAAGCGGGCAACACTCTGCGCGTCGACAGCGGTGCCAACCTGCACGTTAACGCCGCCACCGAAACCCATGAAACCCGCGACCAGGGCAACCATCGCAAGCACCTGTGGAAAGCCAACTGGGATAAATCCAGCAGCGAACAACGCAGCATCACCAGCAGCCTCAAGGCCGGAAAGACACTGGAGCTGACCAGCCAACAGAAGCTGCAATTGCAAGGCGCCGAGCTGAAAACCCCCGGCGATATCCAACTGGCCGCCCGGCACGTGGAAATCGCCAGCGCCAGCCGTACCCAGAGCAGCAGCGACAATGCCTACTCCGGCGACCTCACCGGTGGCAGCTTCTTCGGCAAGCAAGGCGACGGTAACCAGGGCAAGACGTCGAACACTGGTAGCAAGGTCAACGCCGACGGCAAGCTGATCGTCAAGGCCGACGACGTGCGCATCAGCGGCAGCCAGGCCCGAGGCGGCAAACAGGCCAGCGTCATCAGCGACAAAGGCTCGCTGGTGATCGACGGCGTCCAGGACACCTCCCACGACAACCGCTACAGCAATGACAGCAAGTTCTTCGGTATCTCCAAGGACGAAAGCCGCAAGAACCTCAAGGACAGCACCGTGGTTGCCAGCAACCTGCGCTCGGACAGCAACCTCAAGCTGGAAAGTGCCAAGGACATCACCATCAGTGGCTCCCAGGTGTCCGCCGCGGGTGAACTGCAAGCGGATGCCAAGGGCGATATCAAGGTCGTTGCCGCCGAGAACACCACCCACGAAACCACTCGCACCCATAGCCGTGGCTTCGATGGCTACGCCAAGGAAACCGAGGGTGTCAGCCGCCAGTACCGTGCGGGCCTGAGTTATGAAGACCAGCAGCAAACCCGCCAGACCGACACCACGCAACAACAGGCTTCCAGCCTTAAAGGCGCCAGTGTGGCGGTTAACGCCGCAGGCGATGTCAGCATCACCGGGTCCAACCTCCAGGCCACCGAAGGCGATGCGAGCCTGAGCGGCAAAAACGTCGAGCTGTTGGCCGCCCACGACAAGCGCACCGAAGCCGTCGACAAAACCGCCACCGGCGGCAGTTTCTACTACACCGGCGGCATTGATCGGGCAGGCAGTGGCGCTCAGTTCAGCCACCAAAGCAGCCAAGACACCGCTGAAAAAACCACTGCGCAAACCAGCACCGTGGCCGCGGCCGGCAAGCTGACCATCAACGCTGGCAACACCTTCACCAGCGAGGGTGCACAGGCCAAGGCCGGCGCCGGGCTGCAGGTCAACGCTGGCCAGATCGACAACCAGGCGGCCCATTCCACCGAGACCAGCACCCACAAGGAAAACGGCTGGACCGCCGATGTTGGCGCCAATGTGGAATACAAAGGCATTACCCGCCCGATCGAAAAAGCCGTCGAGGGCGTGGCCCAGGCCAAGTTCCATCAGCCCGGTTTGCTGGATGCATTCGAGCAACCCAATGTCGGCCTGGATGTGGAAGTCGGGCACACGAACAAAACCGGCACAACGCAGGACAGCACCGCCGTGGTCAGCCAGTTCAGTGGCGCCACGGTGCAGGTCAATGCGGCCAGCACCTTGCAGGACGAGGGCACCCAGTACCGCGCCACCGAGGGCGGGCTGAACATCAAGGCGGGCGAGCACGTTGCTACCGCAGCGGCCAACACCCACAGCAGCAGCGAGCAAGGCGTGGACGCCAAGGCTGGCGTGCGAGTCTATACCACCACCGGTGAAGACCTGAATGTGCGCGGCAGTGGCCTGGGCGGCAGCAGCGATGTGCGCGAGTCCAGCAGCACGGCGGTGGTCGGCAGCTATGTGGCCAGCCAAGGCGTGAGCATCGACGCCAAGGGCGATGCCCGTTATGAAGGCAGCCAGTTCGACGGCGGCCAGGCCGGGGTCAACCTCAAGATCGGCGGTGAGCTGGCGCTCAACCAGGCCACCAACACCCAGAGTAAAAACAGCAGCACGCTGCGCGGCAACGGCTCACTGACGGTGGGCACCGCGCCCGGCGCCAATGGCAGCAACGTCAACCTCGGTGCCGGCGTGCAGTTGGATAACAAGCGCCTGGACACCCAGGACAGCCAGGCCCAGGTCGCAACCATCCAGGGCAGCGGCCCCGTCAAGCTCAGCAGCGGCGCTGACATGACCCTGCAAGGCACGCAGATCGGCAGTACGGGCGCGAAGGCTGGCGATATCAGCCTCAATGCCGGCGGCAAGCTAAACCTGCAAGCCGCCACCGATAGCCACGTCAGCAACGGCAGTAACCTGGGCGGCGGCCTGACCCTCGGTGCCGGCAAGACCAGCAGCGCCGAAAGCAGCAGCAAGACCGGCAGCCTCAGCGCCAATTTCAATATTGGCAAAGTGGCGGAAAACGACCAGAGCGCCGTCGTCGGGCAATTGCACAGCAGCGGCAAGGTCAGCCTCGCCAGCGGCGCTGATGCAACCGATGCCATCCACTTGCAGGGCACTCAGGTCAGCGCAGCCAGCGTTAGCCTGGATGCGCAAAACGGAGGCATCCTGCAAGAGTCTGCGCAATCGAACCAGGCCCGTGGCAACTGGGGCGTCACCCTGGGCGCAGGGGGCAGCGTCGGCAAAACCACCTTGGCCGACGCCGGTGAACATGAGACACCCAAGACCCAGCGCGGCATCAATGCGCGGGCCAAGGTCGATGTGGATCACTTGCAAGGTACCACCCAGCACAACAGCCTGATCACAGCGGGTGACGTCACCCTCAACAGTGCCGGCGATACCCATCTGGCCGGAGCGCGTATCGACGCCAACAAGGTACATGGCACGGTGGGCGGCGACCTCGTCGTCGAAAGCCGCAAGGACCAGGTCAACAGCACCCAGGTGAATGTCGACGCCAGGCTGGATGTCGAGAAAAACCAGCCGGGGGTGGTGGATAAGCTGGCCAAAGCCAGCGGCCCATTGAAGGACAAGGTACAAGCCAAGGCTGAAGGCGCGTTCGACAAGCATCGCGACAAGCTGGAGAACGTCGTCGACAAAGGCACCGGGCACCTGGCTTCGGCCAAGGACAGCGTGGTCAACAGCGTGGTCAATGCCAAGGAACGCTTGGGCGAAAAACTCACTCGCAGTGGCAGCTACGATGTGAACCCGGAACCCCGTGGCGCCTTCGGTACCCGCGTGGACAAGGCCAAGGCATACCTGGCAGACAAGACCGATGCCCTGGGCACGCGCTTGTCTGGCTTCAAGGATAAGGTCTGGCCAAAAACCAGCGACAGCTACACCGTCAGTGGCAAAGACACCACCGGCAGCAAGGTGGCCAATACCGCCGAAAGCGTGTTGTTCGGCGACAAGAGCGGCAACACCAGCTACACCCCGACTCTGTATCTGGATGTCAGCCATGTGGCCAAGGACAGCGTCACCCAGGCGTCAGGCATTCGCGCGAGCCACGGCGTCAACCTGCAGGTCAAGGGTGATACCCAGCTTACGGGCGCGCGGATCAGTGCGCCCAATGGCAAGGTTGAGCTGGGTGGCTCCAAGGTGACGGCAACCACACTGGCCGGCAGCGACTACCGCGCCGATGTCGGGCTGAACGTTTCGAAGTCACCGGTCAACCTGGCCCTGGGTGCCAAGGACGAACTGACCCAGAAACACGACGACGCCACACGCAATGACCAAGCCTTCAACCTGGGCCCGCTGCGAGCGGGTGGGCACAGTGAAAGCCAGGCCTTGCAGGCGGGGATTGATCAAGCCATCAACTAACGCTTAAAACAGCAGAACGCTTCTGTGGCGAGGGAGCTTGCTCCCGATGGACTGCGCAGCAGTCCTATTCTCAGGGTCGCTTCGCGCCCCAACGGGAGCAAGCTCCCTCGCCACGGAATCAGCCACTGCCTGCTCTTCCTATGTCAGTTGAAGAGCGCCTGTACGTTCTTCATCGCGTCATCGGCAAAGCCTTGCAGGAAAGCTTCGAACGCCGGTACGTCTTCCTTACCGCCCGTGTAGGGCTGGCCAATGATGGTCCAGGTCGCCAGGCTCTGGTTCGGGCCTTGTGGCACCACCTCCATCAGCGCCCACAGGTTACCGATGTTCAGCGAGGTGTAGATCAGCGACCAGGTCATGGTCATGGCTTGATCGTCATGGCTGTTGAGTTGCTCAATCACGACATTGCCGTCCTTGAACAGCTTCTTGCGTACCGAGCGCACGCCCTCGCCCGTCATCTCGATATGGGACAAGGCCGGAATAAACTTCGTGAAACCGGCGAAATCTCCGACGACATTCCACACACTGCGAGCATCGCCATTCACGCTGACGCTGGCGACGACAGGGTTGCCGACTGGATTACGGACCAGGGTATCGGGTTCAAAATGTTGCATGGGTAAGCTCCTTTTTTTTGCTCAGATGAAATCGATTTGCTTGAGGTAGTCACAGCCTTTTTGCAGCAACTCACTGTTCTTGGCTGGGTAGTCTTCGCCCATGCTCTGGATGCCTGAGAGTGCATTGCGGTACTCGATCATCGAGATATCGCCAATGTCTTCTTCAAACCCATTGAGGTAAAAACCGACCACGCCGAACAACGCGTTATCACTGTCGATGGCCGACAGGCGTTGCTGCCATTGTGTCACCGGGACCATCTGGAAATCGTGACCGGCCGCGCGGAACGCCTCCAGATAGTGAGCCCATGTCAAAGGCAGCGGGTTGTGCAAGTTGAACACCGCTTTGGTGCGGTTATGACGGCTGGCGTGAAACGCAATGAAGCGTGCGAGGAAGTCCACCGGCATCAGGTCGAAGTTGAGCGCCAGTTCGGGCACTTGCTTAAGCTGCAAGGAGCCTTTGAGCATCAGCATCAAACGGTTCTGATGAGGCTGGCACACACCGGTTCGCGTATTGAACGCGATGTTTCCAGGGCGATAGAGATTGACCCACACCCCCGACTCACTGGCGTTCCACAAGATGCGCTCAGCCACCCATTTGGAGAGGTTGTAACCATTGCGGATGTAGATGGGCGGCGTGAAGGCAGGCGGTTCTTCCAATACCCGGCCCTGCTCGTCCACCGTGCTGGAGGCCGACAGGGTGGAAATGAAGTTGAAAATTTTCTTGCTGCGCCCTTCACACAATTGCAGACATTCCAGCACCGGCGTGACGTTGTCCTTGACCAGCGACTCGTAGTCGAGCACGTGGTTGACGTTGGCCGCGTTGTAGATCAACACGCCGTATTCACGATCCAGCCATTCATAGTCCTGCTCGGACAACCCCAGGCGCGGCTTGCTGATATCCGCCGCCAGGACCTTGACCCGGCTCAGGTCCAGATGTTCGAGGCGGTTCTGGATCAGCGCATCCTCGAAGCGCTCTTGCGCGCTCATGCCGCCGGACTCGCGCACCAGGCACGCCACTTCGGTGCTGCCCAGTTCCAGCAGGGCCTCGACGATATGCACACCCAGGAACCCGTTGGAGCCGGTCACGATGACTTTATGTACGTTGCCCAATCGACTGATGGGCAGTACCTCCAGCTCAGGCCGGATCATGGCGTCTTGCAGCGCCTGCGGACTGACCGTAGCAGTGGCCTCGACGTCCTGGTCAATCAGGTTGGCGAGGTTGACCAAGGTGGGTTGCTCAATAAAACGGTTGATCGAGACTCCTTTGCCGAACGCCTCGCGAATCCCCATGAGCATCTGCGACAACAGGATCGAATGGCCACCCAGATTGAAGAAACTGTCATCTACGGAAATGTCCGGCCCAGGCAAGTCGAGCAGCCTGGACCACAGCTCCAGCAACTGCGCCTGGGTGGCGTTCTGGGGAGCCAGGCGCGGCCCTTGCGTCTTGTAGTTGACCGGCAGGTCTCTCAGGGCCTTGCGGTCGACCTTGCCATTGGCCGTGGCCGGCAACCGGTCCAGCAGGCAATAGGCGCTGGGGCGCATGTAGTCGGGCAAATGTTTGAGCGCATAGGCCTGCAACTGCTCACTGGCCGCCTGGCCCTCGCCCTCTTGAGGCTGGGAGAAAAACGTCAGGATGCGGCGCTGGTGATCGATGACCACCGCCAGTTGCCGGAACAACTGGCTCGATTGCAGCAGGTGTTCGATCTCTTCCGGCTCCACCCGAAAACCGCGGATCTTCACCTGGTTATCCAGGCGCCCGATGATCTGGATGCCCTCCTCGGTCCAACGCGCCAGGTCACCGGTACGGTAGAGGCGCACCCACTGGCCATCGGGCAACTCGTGCAGCCGATAGCGTTCGGCCGTCATTTGCAAGGCGCCCAGGTAACCGGCGCCTACCCCTGGCCCGGCGATGTGGATTTCACCGCTGTCATTTTCGCCTACCGGTTGGCCGTGCTCATCCAGCAGGTAAATCGCGGTATTGGCAATCGGTACGCCCAGGTTGCGATTGTTGTCCCCCCGTTGGAAGGTACGGCAGGTGGCGAGCACCGTGGTCTCGGTGGGGCCATAGATGTTGTGCAGTGCACAGTGGCCCATCAGTTTTTCGATCACGTGGGGTTCGCACACATCGCCGCCCGTCACCAAATGCTGCATGCCGTACAGCGATTCAAGCTGGATGATGCTGAGCAAAGCCGGCGGCAAAAAGGCGTGGGTGACCTGCTCCCGTTGGATCAATTCAGCAAGCGCCACCGGGTCGCGGCGCTGGTCTTCGGTGGGCACGATCAACTCGCCACCCTGGATCAGCGTCGGGAAGATATCCAGCAGCGATGCATCGAAATTGATGGTCGAGAACTGCAGGGCACGGCTATGGCGGTCCAGTTCCACATAACGGGCATACCACGCACAGAAGTGGCTCAAGTTGTCGACTGTGAGCAACACGCCTTTGGGTTGGCCGGTGGTACCGGACGTGTAGATCGCCACGCAGGGTGCCGAACCGTCCAGCGCTACGCGCAACAGGCTCTGATCCGGGGCCAGGGCGACACGGCTGTAGCCCTTGGCGCCGTGGTGGAAGAAGTCCAGATGGCCAATATCCAGGGTAGCCAGGCCCGGTAGCGGGTTGTCTGCCTCGGTGTCCTGGATCAGCAGGCTGGCACCGGCATGCTTGAGGATGGCCGCACGGCGTTCGACAGGATGGTTCGGGTCCAACGGCAGGTACACCGCACCGCAACCAATCACCGCCAGGATCGCTGCATAGAGCGCAGTGCCTTTGGGCAACGAGATGCCGACCACCGTCAACCCTGGGGTCGAGGTTTCAAGCAAGGGTTGCAAGCGTTCCTGGATCGCAACGCTATAAGCGTGCAGTTGCGCATAGGACATACCCCGCCCTTGCACTTTCAGGGCGTTGCGCTCGGCGTTGGCCAACAGGCTATCGGCCAAGCGCTGCACAAAGGGGCGCCTGGCCTCCTCCAGAATGCCGGTATTAGCGCTCGCATTGTGGCGATGACGCCAGGCCAGGCCATCCAACAGGGTCAGGCTCGACAAGCGATCAATCGCCTGCACCGGCTCACGGGGCGCCTCAAGATAGTCAGCACTGCGTGAGAAACGCCCGATGTGCACACTGGCCATCTCTACCACTTGCGCTATCGCTTCACGTGCCCGGTCGGCACCGTTGCCGGCGAGGGAGGCGCTGACTTCACGACGCCCCAGCAGCATCCAATCGCCATCGCCAGGACGCCACAGGCAGTCCACCCGCAGTGGCGCGAGAACATCACTGTCATCGTCAGCCTGCGCCCGCAAAGATAGGCGATGACACGACGGATAGTGCGGGAGTCGCGCCGTGCTGGCGTCGTCTATCAGCACGTCCGGCGCCGATAACTGGCAAAGCTCAATGGCGTTATCGCTGGTCAACAAGCGGGCGGTGTGCCCCATCTGTTCCAACTCTTGCGTAAGGCAGGCGAGCGCATGGCTGCGCCCGCACAAAACGATATCAAGATGTCTCATCGAAGTTGTCCTCTAGCGCAGATAATCGGCGAGCGCTTCCTGCATGCAGGGAGCGTCGAGCAGGCCGCTGTGTTTGAAGAATCGGACGATGTTGCCTACCAGCGGGTGAGACGGCGTGATCGGAAAACTCATGCCTTCGACCTCTTCACGCAACGCCGCCTTGACGCTGGGGTTCACCGGCAGTTGCTCGATCAGCGCGAAATCAAACCCCTGCTGGATCTCGTTGGTCAGGTACTCACCCAAGAACACCGGCATGATCGAGGCCAGCACACGTTTGTCCTCTTCGCTCGCGGTATTCCAGTAAATGCGCGTCAACTTGGCCCAAAAGCCCGAATGTCGACCCTCATCCGCCAAGTGGTCGGCCATCAACCCCTTGACCGATGCCTTGACCGAGTCGTCGCGGGCAAACGCGGCAACATCGTTGGTCAGGGTGTTTTCCGCAATGGCCACGCAGATCAGCTCGACAGCAGCCTTGAGGTGCGCGGGCGCCATGGCCAATGCCTTGGGGATAGAACGGCTGAGCTCGATTTCCGCTGGCAAGGTGATGGGTTCGATGCCCGTCAACTCGATGGTCTGTTGCATGTAGTCCATCGCCACTAGCGCGTGATAGTCCTCATCGACGACCACGGTCATCGCGTCGTAACGGCACGCAAACGGAAAGCGGATAGCGAAGTTATCTTTCGCAATGCTCCTGGCGGTCTTGTCGACAATTTCGGTTTCGAAAATCACCACATCATTAATGAACTTATACAAGCTCTGAACGAGAACAAAATGCTGTAAGTGACTACACTTCTGCATAAAGGTAGCGCTCATGACCAATGGTTGACGACTGGTCGGAAATATTAACTTTTCGTCATCTTCCAAGCGTCGTCTCGGGCGCGTCCGAATGGTCGCCCTTTCCTCCCACGACTCGGAAAACGATTGATATGCTTCAGCTCTCATGACTACTTCCTTTATTCATGATACTCAGTAGTAGTGCACTTCAAACAACAGGCATCCGTCTTTCGAATTAAACGGCCCGTGCTCCGTGTGTGCGGCCCTGAAGAAGTAACTACCGTCGCGGTATGTTTTCTCCGGGCGCCCCTCACTGGCCTGCTCTGTCTGGTCGCCGTCAATCAAATACACTTCTTCGTGATAATCATGGGTATAGATTTCACGGGTGCCGCCCCCAGGGTGAAAACGTACCAGACGTGTACGCACTCCAGTTTTCGTAACAGGGTCCAATGTGTCTTTGAAGACGGTCAGCGTGATACCGCGTTCAGAGGTCACCTCAAACCATTGGGCCTGTTCGGCCTCGATCACTTCGAAGTTCATGCCACGCACTCACTGACCGTTTCGCCCATGGCCACGCGCAGGTTGTCCCACAACGCCAGGCGGCTTTGTACCGCCGCGATAGCCGATACGTAGACCTCTTCCTGACGCTGCGCATCGCCATTGACCAGGCGCGCCAACAGGCTTTCTGCCGCCGGGCCGTGGTCTTCCGAGTCGACTTCGATGTGGCGCTGCAGGTAATAGCGAAAGGTTGGCGCGTCGTCTGCGGTGATATCCCAATCGTCCAGAATGCGCTGGAACATCTGCGGGATGACACTTTCACGGCCATGCAAAAACGCAGCAGCCACACTGTGGGTGGAAGCGTTGATGGCGGTTTCGATGGTGTCAGTGACGAAAGCCGACGCTGCCAGGCCTGCACCGCAACGGCTCAAGGCCGTTTTCAGATCGACGCCTTCGCGCATCAGTTTGACAAAGTGTTCGATCTTGTCGGTGCTGGCGCCGACTTCGCGCATGGCATGCAGGTAGAGTTCGAAGTGGCTGTAGTGACCGCCTTGCAAGTTCTGGTCGGACTCTTCGCCCAGGATGATTTCGTTGATCAGGTGCGCGGCCGCCGGGTCCACGGGAGGCAGCCAAGGCAGGCGAGTACAGGTGAGGTCCTGTTGCAGGCGCTTGGCCAGGGACATGAAATCCCACACCGCAAACACATGGGTTTCCATAAAGGCGCGCAGGACCGGCAGCGAATTGATTTCAGCAAAGATCCGATGATTGCCCAGCTCTACTTTCTTGGCGTTCAACAGCGTCTTTTTATCTTCCATGTTGCGCTCCTTATCAGGCTTTAGTTAACGCTGACCACTCGAGAGATACCCGCTTACCTTTTTTCAGGCATAAGCAGGCCTGCCTCGCCGTTCTTGGCCAGTGCTAGAGTCTTATTCAATTAAGTTGTACGGTTATGCTTCCGTGACCCAAAGGTCAGCCGTCGAAGCAAGACGAAACTTAGAGGAAGTTCATGATGATCAGCAAGTGTTTTTTGGAAAATTAATACAATTTATTTCCAGTTGTAAAACCCACAACAACAGAAGCCCGACCGAAGTTAATAAAATCAACTTCGCCAGGCAATAGTTGGCTAACACCCCTCAAGGGAGTGCAAACAAACTGTATGGAATTGCTAAGTTAGCAATTAACTAGTCTATGAACGCGGCCATTCGCCTTTTTACCATTCAAGTTCCCTCTTACCGCTGATAAGCGCCCGCGTATTACCTGCGGGCAGTAATGAGTTCAGTTCTTTGCTGATTGGCGCAATGCCAGGGCCGCGACCCCGCACAAGATCAAAGCAATACAGGACACATAGAACGCATCGCTGTAGGCCATCAGGTACGCCTCACGACGCACGGTGTGGATCAAGCCCTCAAGGACCTGCTGTTGAGCGGGTAATAGCTGGTTGAAGATAAAAGCCTCGCTGTCGGCCATGCTGGCGCGCAGGCGCTCCTGAAAGGCCGGGGAAAACAGGGTGATCGACTCCCCTACCCGCTCAGAGTGAAAGCGCTCGCGCATGGCCACGATCTGTGTCAGGCCCGCCGTGCCCACGGCACCACCCAAGTTACGCAGCATGGAAAACAAGGCCGAGGCCGAGCCGGCTTCATCTTTGGCCAGGCCAGACACCGCCAGCACGGAAAGCGCCACCATGATCAGCGGCTGCCCGATGCCCCGTACCACGGTGGACGGAATAATCACGTTGGCGGCGCTGTCCACGTCCAGGTGCGCGCCGAGATAGCACCCCAGGGCCATGATGAAAAAGCCACTGGCAACCATCAGTTTCGGGTTGAGCCACTTCATCAGGCGCGGCATGAACGGCGCCAGTACCAGTTGCACCATGCCGTAGGCGATCAGGCTGATGCCAATCTCCCGGGCGTTGTAGCCCTGCAACTGAGACAGGTAATTGGGCACCAGGAACACCAGGCCGAAGGTGGCCGCGCCAAAGATGAACATCGCTGCGCTGGCCACGCCGAAGTTGTAGCTCTTGAGCAGGCGCAGGTTGATGAAGGAGCGACTGCCATACAACTGCGACAGCACGAAGTACACCAAGGCAACGCCGGCAATCAGTGACATCCATACAATGAAATCGGAGCCGAACCAGTCCTTGCGGCCACCTTCTTCCAGCACGATCTGCAAGCCACCCAGGCCGACGATCATGGCGATGATCCCGCCCCAGTCGCCGCGCTTGAGCAGGCTCAACTGCATGGGCTTGGCATCGATCGACCATGCCACCGCCAACAGCAAGAGAATGCCGGGGGCCAGTTGCAGGTAGAAGATCCAGCGCCAGGAATAGGCATCGGTCAGCCAGCCGCCAATGGACGGCCCGGCGGCCTGGGCGACGCTGTTGGACAACGCGAACAGCGCCATGCCCATCGCGATCTTGCTGGGCGGCAGTTCAGTGATGATCAGCTGGAATGACAAGGGAATCAGCACTGCGCCGGCAGCGCCCTGGATTACCCGAATGATGATCATCACTTCCAGGTTGGGCGCCCAGGAGCAGGCAATGGACGCCACCAAAAATACAAACGAGCCCACGAGCATCACACGTCGCAGAGAGAACACCTGCACCAACCAGGCGGTCAGCGGGATCATCACGATTTCCGCGACCAGGTAGGCGGTGGAAATCCACGAGCCTTCCTCGAACGTCGCGCCCAGGGAGCCTTCGATCTCCGGCAGCGCGGCGCTGGTCACGTGCACGTTCATGCCGGCCATGAAACAGCCGAACAGCCCCCCGATCACCGCCACCCAGGCGCGAAAGGAGACGCTCTTTTCAGCCGCTTCAGTCATGTGCAGCGCCCTGCTCAGCTGGGCGGGTGTCCACCGTGGTGATCACCGACATGCCCGGCAGGATGGGCCCGCCTTCGTCATGCTCATCAATGACGATCTTGACTGGAAAGCGTTGCACGATCTTGGTGAAGTTGCCGGTAGCGTTGTCCGACGGCAACAGTGCGAACACCGCCCCGGAGCCTGGCGAGAAGCTCACCACATGGCCTTTGAGCTTGCGCCCCGAATAACTGTCGACGCTGATATCCACCGGTTGGCCGGCACGCATATCGCGCAATTGAGTTTCTTTGTAGTTGGCCACGACGTAAGCCTGCTGCAAAGGCACCACCGCCAGCAGTGGCAACCCTGGCGCGACGTATTGGCGGGTACGGACTTTGCGCTGCCCCACCACGCCGTCGATGGGTGAGCGGATCAAGGTGTCCTCCAACGCATGCGTCGCCAGGTTCAACTGCGCCTCGGCCTGGCTGCGCCGGGCTATCTGCTGCTGGAGCGAAGCCTGGGCCAGTTGACGGCGGGTGATGGCCACGGTCAAGCGGGTTTCCTGCTGGCGTTGCATCGCCTTGGCAATTTCCACCGCAGCATTGGCCTGGGTGTAACTGGCGGCGGCCGTTTCCAGACGCTGCGCGCTGGCAGCATGTTCGCGCACCAAGCCTTCGTAGCGACGCTGGTCGAGGCTTGCGCGGCGTAACTCAGCGGCCACACTGCGCGCATGGGCCTCAGCCTGGGCAACCCCGGCCTTTTGCTGGGCGATCAGGCTGTCAGTGACTGTCAAGTTGGCCTCTTGCGCTGCCACCGAGGCCTGGGTCTCGGCCAGTTCTGCGCGGGCTTGTGCCAAGCGGGCCTGGTAGTCACGGTCCTCGATGCGTACCAGCACATCCCCTGCCTTGACCGGCTGATCATCCTCTACCATCACCTCGGCCACGTAGCCTGAGACTTTCGGGCTGATGGGGATCCAGTCGGCCCGCACATAAGCATCATCGGTCTGCTCCAGATAGCGGCCGACGGTCATCCAGTACACGCCGAACACCACCGCCGCGATCAACAACCCGGCGCCGCCCAGCAGGATCAGGTTTCTTTTGCGCCGTTGCTTACGCGCATGCATAAGTTGCTCGAGCACATTCTCCTGCTCGTCCTGGACAGCAGTTTTTTCATCAACGGCGATATTCATGGCTGGGTACCGGAAGAAGGGATAGACGCGTGGGTGGGCGCAGCGGCCGGGGTATCGACGGCGCCGGACTGCCAACCGCCACCAAGGGCACGGAATAGGCCGATCTGGCGTTGCAGTAACTGGCCATCGGCGTCGGCGCGCGTGGCCTGCAAGCGGATCAGTTCACGCTCACTGTCCAGCACGTCGAGAAAGTCGATAGAACCGGCGTCGTAGTTGAATTGGGCCAACTTGTAGGCTTGGCGGCTGCTGTCCAGCGCCCGGCTCAAGGCCGCGTGGCGCTGCCGTTCGCCGTCGTACAACGCCAGGGCCTGGCGCACCTCCTTGAGGGCCTTGAGGACGCTGGCCTCGAACTGCGCGACCTCCACCTGCTCGAGTGCCCGTGCCTGCTTGACCCGCGCGCGGTTGGCCTGCCAATTAGGGAACTGCCAGGTAATCAGTGGGCCGATGCCGAACATCACCGCACTGCTGTCCCCCAGCTCATGGGGTTTGTTGGCCGAGGAGGACACTGAAGCGCCGAAGGTCACCTTGGGGTACAGGTCGGCCTGGACGATATCCACTTGCAGCGTGGCCGCCTGCAACGCGCGCTCGGCCTGACGTATGTCGGGGCGGCGCGCCAATAGTTGCCAGCCATCACCCACCGGCAACTCGGCATTGAGTTGGGGCACCACTTCACACGTTGCGGCGCCAGAGCCTTGGTCCAGTTCAGCGACGCCGGTCAGCATGGCCAATTCGTAGAGCGCGGCTTGTCGACGCGCCTCCAACATCGGCAGCAACGCCTGGGTTTCGCCTTGCAGGGCTTGCATGCGGCTGTATTCAAGGTCTGTCACCACACCGGCCTGGCGCTGGCGATCGGTCAACGCCAGGCTATGCCCGACCACGTCCAACGAATGGCGCTGTACCTTGGCACGCGCCCCCAGGGCGCAGGCATTCACATAGGCGCGAGTGGTTTGCGCCACGACCGTGATGCGCAGCAAGTCCTCGGCATCCTGCGCCGCTGCGGTTTGCACGTGGGCACGTTCAATGGTGCGCTGAACCTGGCCCCACACATCCACTTGATAAGCCAGCTCGAAGCCTGGGTTGAATGCCCATTCTGACGGCGCATGGCTATCGGTGGCCTTGGCCAGCGTCTGGTCATCGGTCGTCTTGCCATAAGCGGCCCCCAGCGACGCCTGGGTGGACGGCCAGCGCTCGGCATCGGCCTGCTGGATCCCGGCCAGCATCGCTTGCACATGGGCCTGGGCCGCCGCCAGGTCGCGGTTGTGCAGTAACGCCTGTTGCACCAGCGCATCGAGTTGCGGATCGTTATACAACTGCCACCAGCGCTCAGGTAACACTTGGTCCGAGACACCTTGGGGCAGGTGGCTCAGGGCATTGATGCGTTCCGGATGTGGCTGTGCCGGTGTATGGGCGACCCAGGACGAACAACCCGCCAACAACGCCACCGCCATGCCAAGCAGCGAAAGACGGTAATGCCGTGGGAAAAGAGAAGGCGAACCCATCGAAGAAATCCAGAATGCCAAGTAGAGACGCAGGGTAAGAGAGCAACCGGTTGCGCATCTCCCGAGTTCCAGACAACCATCGTTTCGATTGGGACAATGTGCCGGCGCGCCCTCTGCGCCGCAGGCTCCATACACCAGGCACAGGTAAACATGGCCCTGCCTGGAAGCGGGGCCATGTTCAAAAGGAGGTGGTGCTATCGCCAGTCAGATTCAGACCAAGCGACAGTTACTCGGGGTGTAGCCCATGGTGCGTTTGAACATCGCGGTAAATGCACTCGGACTCTGATAACCATGCTCCAATGCCACTTCAAGGATGGAGGCACCACTGGCCAGCCGCTGCATGCTGAGCAGCAGCCGCGTGCGCTTGCGCCACTCGCCGTAACTCATGCCCAACTCTTTCTGGAACAGCCGAGCCAAGGTGCGTGAACTCATATTGAGTTGCACCGCCCAACTCTCCAGTTTCGACTCCTGAGAAGGGTTGTCGATAAAGTCCGCACACAGAGACTTGAGCCTCGGCTCGTCCGGTATCGGCACGTGAGCCAGCACCCTTTGCGCACGGTCAAGTTCCGAGAAAATCAGCTCGACAATCTGTACATGACGCAACGACGCCGGGTGGCTGTCAGGCTCATCGCCGGCGGCCACAATCAGCTCGCGCAGCAAGGGTGAAACCCTGATGACCTCGCACTCCTCCGTCAAACGACGGTGCGCTCCCGGTGAGATCAACAAAGTGCGCATGCGCACTTCGCCGGTCATGCGGATCTGATGTTCCAAACCTGAAGGCACCCACAGGGCATGCCCGGAAGGTACCACCCAGGTGGTCTCCTCCACCGACACAAGCATCACGCCGTTGATGGCGTAGACCAGTTGGCCTTCGTCATGTCGATGCGAGGCTACGATGTCACCGTGGCCATAATTACCGGCAAGTGCCGCCAATGCGGTATGCGCGTTCATCTCAGGACGGCACCGCAGCATTCACCACGCTGAGCAGGCCCAGGCGCGATGCACGATTGACCGCACTGGTGACCGCTTCGAGGGAAGCGAGCAGGCTACTGCCATCGCGAGCGGCGCCGAACAGCAACTGGTTGCCCACGCGAATTTCCACATAGGCCAACGCCTCAGCCTGGGCACCGTCACGGGTGGCATGTTCGTGGTAATCGGCGATATCAAAATGAATGCCACGCTGGGCAAACGCATCGACCAGCGCCGCAAGCGGGCCGTTGCCCTCGCCACTCAAGTCGATGCGCTGTGTACCTTGTTCAAGGGTGGCCTCCAGGTAAGTCACATCGCCCTCGCTCACCAGTTTGGGGGCTCGTAACGCGTAAGGCTTGCCCTGCTCCAGGTAATGCCGGGTGAAGCAGGCAAGGATCATCTCGCCACTGATTTCCTGGCCGGAGCCATCGGCTTCCTGTTGTACCAGGCTGCTGAACTCCATCTGCAAGCGACGCGGCATCACAATGCCGTGCTGCTCCAACAGATAGGCCACGCCCCCCTTGCCCGACTGGCTGTTCACGCGAATCACCGCTTCATAGCTACGGCCCATATCGGCAGGATCGATAGGCAGATACGGCACTTCCCACATGCCCTGCGGATTGGCCTGGCGCGCCGCAAAGCCTTTCTTGATCGCGTCCTGATGCGAGCCGGAGAACGCGGTAAACACCAACTCACCGGCGTAAGGGTGACGAGGATGGGTCGGCAACTGATTGCAGAACTCCACCTCACGCTGGACGTGCAGGATGTCGGAGAAATCCAACTGCGGATCGATGCCGCTGGTGTAGAGGTTCATCGCCAACGTGAGGATATCGACGTTGCCGGTACGCTCACCGTTACCGAACAACGTGCCCTCGACACGCTCGGCACCGGCCAGGCACGCCTGCTCCGCGGTGGAAACTCCAGTGCCCCGATCATTGTGCGGATGCACGCTGATGACCACACTGTCACGGCGACTGAAGTGCCGGCAGAACCATTCGATCTGGTCGGCGAAGACATTGGCGGTAGACACCTCCACGGTGGTGGGCAGATTCAGGATCATCTTGTTGCTCGGGGTCGGCCCGAACGTATCCGTCACCGCTTCACACACCTGCAATGCAAAATCCAGCTCGGTGAAGCAAAAGGTTTCCGGGGAGTACTGGAACGTCCACTGCGTATCGGGGTTCGCGTCCATGTGCTGCTTGATCTCTCGTGTTGCCTGGGTAGCAATCTCGATGCAGCCCGCCTTGTCCACATTGAAGACAACGTCCCGAAACACCGGCGCCGTCGCATTGTAAACATGCACGATGGCGCGAGGCGCGCCCTTCAACGCCTCAAACGTGCGTGCGATGAGGTGGCTGCGCGCCTGGGTCATGACCTGAATCGTCACATCATCAGGAATCGAACCGCTTTCAATCAGCTCACGGACATAGTCAAAGTCGGTCTGCGAAGCGGCAGGAAAGCCCACCTCGATCTGCTTGAAACCGACCTTCACCAGCAAATCGAAGAAACGCCGCTTGCGCTCGGCATTCATCGGCTCGATCAAAGCCTGGTTGCCATCACGCATATCCACACTGCACCAGGTGGGAGCAGCAGCCTGGACAGTGCTGGGCCATGTGCGATCCGGCAGGTTGACCGTGGTGAAGTGGCGATATTTGCGGGAAGGGTCCTTGAGCATCATGGCGTTTCTCCTTTTTCAGCAGTTTGTTTGTGTCAGACACACCACCGGCAATGCCGACTGATTGGATCCAATACTAAACGAACATAGTTTGATACAAATTGCGTTGTTGAGTTTGCGGAATGAAAAAATCCAAAGAAAAATCCAAAAATCTCAAAAAAACCGAAAAAATATTGCGCAAAGAAATAAAAACCAACAATCAAAGACCGGAAGTCAGGAGTTACCGGCAAAATCAGTAAAAAAGAACCTATCGCTTGGATGAACGGGCTGAGGGAGCCAGGGAAAACATTTCTGACGGGCAAAAAAAACCCGAGAACCTTACCTGTGTAAGGCTCTCGGGTTTTCTGAACACACTTGATTGGATACCTATAGGTTACGTTCAGGACGAGCAAAAAGCGACCAAAAAGGGGGTGACGACCAAAAAGGGGACAGATTTATTTACCACCATCCAACCTCGGCCGCCCTTGCCCTCGGCGCTCAATACGAACGCCTGCAATCCTCTCAACTTCTTCAATGAAACGAGCAGTTCCGGTAAGCTGCCCCCGTTGCAACGCCTCACGAATAATTTTCGTCTCATCACTCGAAACGGACTGCTTCACAAATACCTTATAATTTTCGCGGCGCTTCAGCGTTGTATCCCCCAATATGGAAAAACAAGCATCAACATCAAGCCAGTCACTATCAGGCACCAGCCCTGTGCGGGCACTGTAACTTGACCATGGATAATCCGCCGCGTCAGCTACCATGCATGCACGAACCGGATTTAATTCAATGTACCGGCAGCAAGCTAGCAAGTAAGTCTCCGTTTGCATCACGCTTGATTTATACCGTCCCTCCCATAATGTACCTGTCCGCCCTTCTAACCTGTTTCGATACCGAGTGGCCCGAGCCGCGAGCGCCTTCATTAACTGCCCTAGCCCTGCAACCGAGTTACCCGGAGAAACCAGTAAATGGACATGATTAGTCATCAAACAGTAGGCGTATATTTTTATGCCAAATGCGTCCTTAAGCTCTCGAAGGTCTCTCACGTAGCGCTGGTAGTCCTCCTCGGCAGCAAA
>NZ_FPJI01000015.1:0-140240 GCF_900119355.1 Pseudomonas sp. NFPP02 | reverse complement strand
TCGCGGCCGATGCGATGTTCGATGGTGTTATCGGCGCTGCTGACCCGGAAGATGACTTCGATATAACCGTCCTTCGGCCAGCTCCCTTGAAGGGGGAAGCGTACGGTCGCGTCGACATCCGGCTCGATATGGCCACCCTGGTCCTCGTCTATCGTCGGCGCCGGCCACCTGACGACTTGCCCCACGACGTCCAGATAGAGTTTTTCGGAAGGCTGTTGCACCGCGCCATTCTGATACAGGGCATGCACGCTCGCGCTGCCTTCGGCAATCGCGCTCACCAGCGCGTTGGGAACCTCAAAGGTATAAAGGCCTGCTCTACTGAGTTCTTCGGTGTGCGTATAAGGGATCGAATTGCCTTCACTGTCCAAGCCGGCCCAGATCAGCGTCACGTGGGAATAGGCGCTAGCCTCCTGGGAGAGGACCCAAAGGGCCACTTCCACATCCCAACTGCCCAGTTCCGCGAGGTCGATTTTCGTACCGGTGTCTGGAAACTGCAGCCACGGCGCTTCGGGGCGCACCTCATTGAGGTGCACATCAATCAACGACACCGCCGACCAGCGCGCCCGCTCCTCCGGCAGATTGCCGCCCGCGTCCCGCACCTGGTAAGCCACGCGCGTAAGCCGGTTATTGCCCGCGGCGCTGATAGTGGCGTAGTCGACGGTCAAGGTGATGTCACGGCCCACTTCGCCGGGTTGGACCCGGTGCTGAACCACTTGCGAGCCCCAGGCCAGAGTGATCAGGTCATAAGCGCGCATGTTTAGCCAGTAGCGAATGATGATCTTGACACCCGCCAGTGCCTGCTGCTGGTTGACGCCATGCAGCAAAACCTCCGGTGGGACCTCATACGCCAGCCCCTGGTGGCCGGGCAGACTGTCTTTGTCTTCGCCACCGGGGCGAGTCAGGCTGACCCGTAACTTGATTTCTTCGGTGAATGACTCATTGCCGCTGCTGCGCCTTAGCATGCCACGTACACCGTCGACCAAGTACGGGACGATATGGTGCGCGGGAACAGTCATCGGGAACAGGTCAAGGTTTTGCTCGCCTTCGCGAATCGGCGTAGAGGCCACGGGAATATTACGGTTGCCCCAGAACAGTGAGGCAACACTGCCCGGAGTGACGCCATCTTTGGGGTTGATCAGGTAGACCACCAACGGCACCTCGGTATGCCGCAGGCCGATACCGCCATGCGCCCCTTCGATATCACCATCAATGGCCGGTTCCATCAGCGGAACAACGATGGGCGGCAAGAGGGGGTCAAGTGTTTTGATCTTGGGCATGGCGAGAATCCTCACGGTCGTGCGCTGTTGGCTTACCACTATCAAACGCCTGAAATCGCGGCGTGCCTACTGTCAGAATTAACAGGTAGTGCAGGATGCACCTGGATCGGTACCTGTTAATTCTGACAGTAGCCAATGCCCGGATTCAGGCGTTTGATAGCGCCAACAGCACACTTCGCAGGAACAGGAGAACAGCCATGCCAGCCAAAAAAAACCAGACATCCGCGCCTGCGACCAAGCCAGCAGCGGCAGAGGGAAAGACCAAAACCAAAGCCTCTGCCAAACAGAAGGTTCCGGCCCCATCACACACCATCATGACGCTGGAGGAAAAGAAGGCGCCCAAGTACCTCGACCGGCTTTACATTCCCGGCATGAGTGAGAACGTCAAAGGCTACGACGCTGGCGTCCCGAAGTGGTTGTTTGAGTCGGGCATGACGATTCAGGTAGACAAAGGCTGGGCCGCGGCCCCCGGCGATGTCATCACGGTCGGTAAACTACTCGACGACGGCACCGTGTCGGTACTCGCCACCAAGCAGCTCAAACCTGGCGAGGAGCTGAACAACGCCTACTTTTTCGCCGCCGAACAGAAGGACCTGCCCGACGGCCCGTATGCCCTGGTGTATGTGGTCCACTATGCCGGCGGCACGGACTACGACAGGTCTTACCCGCTGCTGACGCTGGTCAAGACCGACCTTCCCGCCGGTGACGACAACGATGGCCCTACAGTACCCGGGCATTCAGGACTGAAATTCAGCGTATCCGAGACGGTCATCGTCCCAGGCAACGCCAGCAAAGGCGTCACTATCACGCTCCAGCCGCCCCCAAACACCAACCCAACCGATGAAGTCGATCTTCACTGGGGATCGGTGATCAAGACGCAAAACATTGCGGGGGCTCTCAAGCCCACAGTGATCCTGGTGACTTATGCGGATTTGCTTGAAGCCGGCGACAGTGATCGCCTGTACGTCTGGCTGGAGGTGCGGGACCTGGTGGGGAATGTCTCGACGCCCGGCTCGGCCAGCGTGGAGGTCTCGGTGAACCTGGGCCAGCAACTGACGGATGGCCCCGTCATCGTCAATGGCGGGCCACCTGGCTATATCGACCTTGAAGTCGTGGGGGAAAACCCCCTGGAGATGCAGGTTCGCACGCCGTCAAGCGTGGGCCAGGTGGGTGATATTTATGATGTGATGTTCCGCATCTACCCGCCTAAAGGTGGCGTCAAAATCATTCACAAATTTGTCGAGATCAGGCGAGGTGGCCAGGTCTATTCAGTGTTCATCGATTACCTTGATATACGGATGGCCGCTGAGGGCCGGGTGGAGACCAGCTTCGTATTGAGAAAGTCCGGCCCGCCCTACGAGGTGTACTCCAAGAAAACCAGCGCCGAGGTCAGAGGCTCAGTGGTTCGCCTGGAGCCACCGGACCTTGAGGGCTACCCAGACGATCACATCGGTAACGACCCGGCGCATGTCATCGCACGCTGCCCCTACTATGCCTGGCGGCAACCCACCGACGAGATTCTGTGGATCTTTCGACTTGTAAAAGGGTTGAACGAGGTGATCCTCCATACCGAGACACAAGTCGTCGGCCAATCCTGGCCCGTCGGTGCGCCGGTCAAGCAGGTGTTTTACTGGGAACAATTGCGCCAGTTCAAAGGCTACAGCTTCGAGTTCTATTACGTGATCTCAAGCAGCTTCACCCGCGCGCGCGCAATAGACCTGAATGAATCCTTGCGTCGGATATTGACCATCAGCTAGATACGTCAAACCCCAAGGCACTCTCGCGAGTGGCTTGGGGTTTGAATCCCTCGACAATCAGTTTTGAATCTTGTGATCCAGCGCCGCATAAAAGTTGGCACTCTGTTGCAGGTACTTCTGAGTATAAGCCGTGACATTGGATTTTTTGCCGGTGACTTCCACGCTGGCGGCGGCAGGCAAGGCCACGGTGGCGGAAACAGCAGAAGCAGCGATGATCGAGAAGAGATTGAAATTCATGGCGGTAACCCTTGTGTTCGTTTGGTTGGGTGGCCTGGGAAGGCCTTGGAACCCAACTTACGCCCGAGGGTTGAACCTTAGAAATGCTTTGAAACAGTAGCCGTTATCACTGCGATTAATACAACGGCTCAGGCCCCGCATTGCGGGGCCTGTGGCTTATTGACGCACCAGGAACTTGAGGTCACTGGGGGCATCAATCGGCAATTTCTGCACGGTTTTACCCAGCAGGCCGGTCTTGGAGTCGCGTTCGACGACGACAATTTCATTGCTTTTCTGGTTGGCGATCAGCAGGAATTTTCCGCTAGGGTCGAGGCTGAACTCACGCGGATGGTCGCCTTCGACAGAACGCCGCTGAATTTCCTTGAGGTGCGCAGTGGCTGGGTCGATGCTGAACACCAGCATCTGATTGGCCGTGCCACGGTTGCTCACGTACAGGAATTTGCCGTCGTTTGACGCATGCAACGCCGCACCGGCCTTGTCGGACACCGGTTGGCCGGCGGCATAGTCGAGCAACTGGGTTTGCGTCAGCTTGCCGTCGTTGTAATCGAACACGGCTACCTGGGCGCTCATCTCAGTGGTCAGCCAGGCGTGTTTGCCGTCCGCGCTGAACAGCAAGTGACGCGGCCCGCTGCCGGGTGGCAACTGCACCGACGCCGGGTCGGCCGCTGTCAGTGGCAGCTCGTGATTGGCCTTGGGGTCGTAGCGGTAGGCAAACACCTTGTCCGCGCCCAGGTCCTGCACGAATACATACTTGCCGTCCGGCGACGACACGACCGAATGCACATGGTTGGACGCCTGGCGCTCCGGGTTCACACGGCTGGCCGGGTGCCCGCTCAATTGCACCGGTGCCGACAGCTTGCCGCTGGCATCCACCGGCAGGATCGCCAGGCTGCCACCCGGGTCTTCCACCACCGAATAGTTGGCGACGAACAGGTAGCGCCCATCGGCGGCCACACTGGAATGGGTCGGCTCATTGCCCAGGCTCTGCACCTGGTTGATCAGGGTCAACTGGTGGTTCTGGGGGTCGATGCTATAGCTGCTGACACGGCCCACCGGGTCTGCCTGGCCGGGGCCGTTCTCATTGACCACAAACAACTGCTTCTGATCTTTGGAGATCGTCAGCCAGGAAGGGTTGGCGGTTTTCGCCGCCAGCACTGGCTCGCCGCTGAACTGCCCGGTGCTACTGTCGAATTGCAGGCGGTAGATCCCTTCACTGGTGCCGGCCGTATAGCTGCCGACAAACAGTTCATGGATATCGGCCGGTGCGGCCTGCACCGACATCGCACCGACACTGCCTGCCATCAGCAGGGGCCAGAATTTACGCATCATCTGCTTCGTCCTCGTCGTTATTGTTGTCGCCCTGGATGGCGCTCAAGCAGACCAGACGGTGTTCACCGTCGTCGTTGATCAGCAACCAGCTTTGCGAGCTCTCGTCAAAGGTAGCCGCCTCTAACTGTTCTGGACTAAAGGTCCAGCGCTTGAGTTCCCGGCCATCCATGCTTTGGATCTGCAGTTGCTGATCAAGCTCGAAGTCAAAGGCGTGCAGCCCATTGATGATCAGCATATCGCTGGTGGCAAGGACGCAGGTCAGGGTGTCAGCAGTCATGGCAGTCAATCATTTTGGGGAAAGCCGCAATGATAGCCCAGGCTGTAACCTAGAGGTTGAACACTGCGGTGATGCTATCGCAGCATAGGTATCTACAACTTCGGTACGACGCTAAACCTGTGGCGAGGGAGCTTGCTCCCGTGACGGCCTGACAGCCAACGCCCGCCTACCTGACACCCCCACGATCAAACTGTGGGAACTGGCTTGCCTGCGATGGCGGCCTGACGGCCGACGCAGTTATACCGGGTAAATATCCATTCCTGCGGTATCAGACATGTAGGCGCTCTGATCCAACATCCCAGTTGGCTGCCAGGCCGTCTTCGCAGGCAAGCCAGCTCCCACACTTGGCACGGTGCGTCAGTTGGATCAGCTTCGGCTGTCAGGCCGTCACGGGAGCAAGCTCCCTCGCCACAGGTCCAGCTTTGCGCCAACGTTGTGTAGATACCTATGCCTATCGCAGGCAAGCCCGCTCCCGCCTTTTGGGAGCAGGATCAATGCGCGAACAACGAGTTGCCCTTCTGCCCTGCCAGCTTTTCAGGCTTGATCAGGAATCGTGCCAGCGCCGGCAACAGCCACAGCGCGCCGAACATGTTCCACAGCAGCATGAAGGTCAACATCAAACCCATGTCGGCCTGGAACTTGATGGCCGAGAAGATCCAGGTGCACACGCCGATGGCCAGGCACAAGCCGGTGAACAGCACGGCCTTACCGGTGGACTTCAACGTCTGGTAATACGCCTCTTGCAACGGCAAGCCAGCGCGCAGGAAGCTTTCCAGACGGCTGTAGATGTAGATGCCGTAGTCCACGCCAATCCCCACACCCAGGGCTACCACCGGCAAGGTTGCGACCTTGACGCCAATGCCCATGAACGCCATCAGTGCGTTACCCAGTACCGAGGTCAGCACCAGCGGCAACACGATGCACAGGGTCGCCGCCCAGGAGCGGAAGGTGATCATGCACATGGTCGCCACGCACAGGTACACCAGGATCAGGATGATCAGTTCCGACTCCTTGATCACCTCGTTGGTGGCCGCTTCGATCCCGGCATTACCCGCTGCGAGAATGAACTCCAGGCCGTCCTTGTTGTTTTCCTTGGCGAAGTCCTGCACCGCATGCACCGCGCGGTCGAGGGTTTCGGCCTTGTGGTCGTTGAGGAACACCAGCACCGGCGCCAGGGAGCAATTGTTGTTGTACAAGCCATCGGCACGGGCGATGGAGTTGTTCAGCACATCCGGGTTGCGCGACAGGGTTTCCCATTTCAGGTTGCCCTCGTTCATGCCCTTGATCATTTGCTTGGACACGGTCACCAACGAGATCGCCGACTGCACGCCCTCGGTGTTCTGCATCTTCCACATCAACTGGTCGATGGGCGCCATGGCTTCATAGCGCGAGCAGCCTTCGGCCTTGGTCTTGACCATCACCACCAGCACGTCGGAGCTGGTGGAGTAATTGCTGATGATGAAGTTGTTGTCCTTGTTGTAGCGCGAATCCGGGCGCAGTTCCGGTGCGCCTTGGTCCAGGTCGCCAATCTTCAGGTTCTGGCTGTACCAGAGGCCGCCACCAAAGGCGATCAACGCCAGGAACACCGAAACCGGCGCGACTTTCGGGCTGGCAAATTTGGACAGCAGGCGCCAGAAGCTATGTTCGCGGTTCGCGTCTTTCTTGCTCTTGGCGATGGCGCGCTTGCTGATGCCCACGTAGGAAATCGCGACCGGCAGCAGGATCAGGTTAGTGAACACGATCACCGCCACGCCGATGGACGCGCCGATAGCCAGTTCGCGGATCACGCCGATGTCGATGATCAGCAGCGTGATGAAGCCCACCGCATCCGCCAGAATGGCGATCATCCCCGGCAGGAACAGTTGCCGGAAGGTGCGCCGCGCGGCGGTGAGGGCGTTGTCTGCCTCGCTGGATTGCAGGGCAATGCCGTTGATCTTCTGCACACCATGGGAAATGCCGATGGCGAAGATCAGGAACGGCACCAGCATCGAATACGGGTCCAGTCCGAAACCGAAGAAGTGCATCAACCCCAGTTGCCAGACCACCGCCACCAATGTCGTGCTCAACACCGCAATGGTGCTGCGCAGGCAGTTGGTGAACCACAGCAGCAGAATCAGGGTGATGACGAACGCAACGCCGAAGAACAGCACCACCATCACCAGGCCATCGATCAGGTCGCCGACCTTTTTGGCAAAGCCGACAATATGAATCTTGACGTTGGGGTTCTGGGTTTCGAACTTGTCGCGGATCTTGTCTTCGAGTTCATGGGAGAACTTGCGGTAGTCCAGGGCCAGCAACTTGCCCTGGTCTTGCGGGTCCGGGTAGGACTCCAACAGCGGGATATCAACGATGCTCGACTTGAAGTCATTGGCGACCAGCCGCCCGACCTGGCCGGACTTGAGCACGTTATTGCGCAACTGGTCGAGGCTCTGCGGCGAACCGTTGTAGCTCTGCGGGATCACCTCCCCGCCGGCAAAACCTTCTTCGGTCACCTCGGTCCAGCGCACGCTGGGGCTCCACAGCGACTTGAGGCCCGAGCGGTCCACACCGGAGATGTAGAACACCTCGTCGTGGATCTGGCGCAGGGTCTCCATGTACTCCTTGGTGAAAATGTCCCCGTCCTTGGCTTCCACCGAAATACGCACGGTATTGCCCAGGTTGGCCAAATCGTTACGGTGCTCCATCATTTTTTCGATGAAGGGGTGCTTGAGCGGGATCATCTTTTCAAAACTGGTGGACGGGCGAATCAAGGTCGCCTGCCAGAACAGGAAGAGGCTCACCAGCAGGCAGATGACGATCACCGCCGGGCGATTGTTGAAGATCAGACGTTCAAGAAAGGTCGCTTTATCGTTGTGATGACTGCTCATTGAATCCCCGCCTTCTTATTATTGTGAGAGCTCTGCGCCGGCCGATGTGGCAACCCGCACGCCACCCTGCCCCGCGAGGATCAAATTGCCATTGCCGGCCGCCGTGACCGCCGAGAGTGAAATACGGTCCGGGCGATTGAACACACTGAAGGTCTGGCCGTCGTCGTGGCTGACCACCACGCTGCCGCCGTTGCCGACCACAACAAGGGAACCGTCCTCCAGCAAGGTCGCCCCCGACAGGCCAAACTCCAACGCGCCACGCGCTGCGTTCAATTGGACCTGTTCCCAAGTGCTGCCGAAATCAGTGGAGCGGTAGAGGTTGCCGCGCAACCCATACGCCAGCAGGGTTTGCGGCTGTGCGGTGCTGATCACGCCAAACAGCGAACCCTCGTAGGGGCCTTCGAGTTTTTCCCAGGTCTGGCCGTCGTCGCTGGAGCGAAACATGCTGCCTTGCTCACCGACGATAAAAAGGCCGGCGCCCTTGACCTGGGCGATGGCGTTGAGGTGGTACTGGTCTTCGTTGTCGAGACGCTCGCTCACATCGTTCCAGGTTTTGCCGGCGTCGGTGGTTTCGATCAACGCACCGTAGGCACCCACGGCCAGGCCGTGGTTGGCGTCGTTGAACCACACATCGAGCAACGGCGCTTCGCGTTTGAGGTCTTGATATTGCTGGGTCCACGTGGCGCCGCCATCGGTACTGGCAAGAATCTGCGCATCGTGGCCGACGGCCCAACCGTGCTGATCATCAACGAAAAACACCGCCGTGAGCAGTTGCCGGGTGGGTACTTTGGCTTGGGCCCAGGTGTTGCCCTGGTCATCGGAATAAAGGATATGCCCCCGATCACCGACCGCCACCAGGCGCTTGCCCGCGTGAACCACGTCGATCATCAAGCCTTTGGCGGCCTTGGGGGATTCAATTGCAAAGACTGCGGCGGCGGAGGTATCGCTGGCGGCCAGAACCGGCAGCGACAATGCGCTGCCAGCAAGCAGCGAGAGCGCTGTGGCCAGCAACGCAACCCTGCGTGCGGCGCGTGGGCGGCAAACAACCCAACCCATGACAGGCTCACTCATAGACCTTTCTCCCATTTATTATTGTTAGGTCGTCTTCTCTGCCAGGACCTTGAAACCTGCAATCTAGAGCGCCTGGAGGAAGCAGGAGCCATCCTATCGGGCTTTGGAATCGTCTGACAATCGGCGCTACGTTATCTTTTGTTAACTGGCGGCGTTTGGCCATGTGCTGAATATAGCTATATCAGCTGAAATGATGGCCCCACGTGATCGACGTGATCGTTCCCACGCTCCGCGTGGGAATGCATCCTCTGACGCTCTGCGTCCTCACCGCGCAAACAGCGGGGCGCAGAGCGCCCGGGCGGCATTCCCACGCGGAGCGTGGGAACGATCAGGAAAAATGAATTTTTTATTCTATCTATTGAATTCAGTGAATTTTTATTCCATTAATAGCTTTCCTGAAAACAATAATCCAAAGGACCACGACGATGCGTGAACTCGGAATCGGCTTGATCGGCACAGGCTTCATGGGCCGCGCCCACGCGCTGGCGTTCAACAACGCCCGGGCGGTATTTGAACTGCCGGTGCAGCTCAAGCTGGCCGCCCTGGCCGATGCCGACACCGAACGCGCCCAGCGTTGCGCCAGCGCCTGGGGGTTTGCCCAGGCCCATGGTGACTGGCAAGCGCTGATCAACGACCCAAAGGTCGACGTCGTGGCCATCACCACCCCCAACCATTTGCATTACCCCATGGCCATGGCCGCGATTGCGGCCGGCAAAGCCGTGTATTGCGAGAAACCCCTGGCCGTCAGCCTCGAACAAGCCGACGCCATGCGCCGCGCAGCCCATACCGCCGGGGTGGTGACGCGTGTCGGCTATAACTACCAGCACAACCCCATGATCGTGCTGGCCCGGCAGATGATTGCCCAGGGCGAACTGGGCCAGATCATCAGTTTCCAAGGTGAGTTCAGCGAAGACTTCATGGCGGACCCGGCCTCCCCTTGGTCGTGGCGCTGCGAAGTGGAGCATGCTGGCGGCGCCCTGGCTGACCTGGGCAGCCATTTGCTGTCAATGGCCCGCTACCTGGTGGGCGACGTGACCCATGTCTGTGCCGATACCCAGACCGTGCATAACCAACGCCCCGCCACTGCCGGCAGCCCAACCTCAAAAGCCATTGCCGTGGATGACCAGGTGCACGCCCTGCTGCGCTTCGCCAACGGTGCACGCGGCACGGTGAGCAGCAGTTGGCTCAAGCACGGTTACAAGAACCATCTGAGTTTCGAGATCAGCGGCACCCAAGGCACGCTGGCGTTTGACCAGGAGCGCTTGAATGAACTGCGCCTGCACCGCATCGGCCAGGACGGCTTCCAGCGCCTGCTGGCTGGCCCCGCCCTGCCCGGCTATGCGGCGTTCAGCCCGGCGGCGGGGCATCAGTTGGGTTACAACGAATTGAAGACGTTGGAAGTGCACGAGTTGATCATGGCGCTGGCCGGCCAAGGGGATCAGGGGACGGACTTTGAAGCGGCGTGGGAGGTGGAGCGGTTGGCGACGGCGATTCGAGTGGCCGCCCTTGAGGAACGCTGGGTAAAAGTGGGCACGGTTTAAAAAGTGGGAGCGGGCTTGCTCGCGAATACGCTGTGTCAGTCGGCACCTTCAGTGCCTGAACCGCCGCATTCGCGAGCAAGCCCGCTCACACATTTGGTCATCTGAACCATTCAATCAGCGCAAGGCCCGACGCAGCACTTTGCCCACCGTGGTCTTGGGCAGTTCCGTGGTGCGAAACTCCACATACTTTGGCAGCTTGTACCCCGTCAGGTACTCCCGGCAGTGCGCAAGAATCTGCTCCTGGGTCAGGGTCGGGTCCTTGCGCACGACGATGATCTTGACCTTCTCCCCGGTCACTGGGTCTTCGACCCCAATGGCCGCCACTTCAGCAACCCCAGGGTGCATGGCCACCACGTCCTCGATTTCATTGGGGTACACGTTGAAGCCCGAGACCAGGATCATGTCCTTCTTGCGGTCCACCAGGCGGATATACCCGCGTGCGTCCATCACGCCGATGTCCCCGGTGGACAACCAGCCCTCGGCATCCAGCACCTCAGCGGTTTCCTTCGGCCGTTGCCAGTAGCCCTGCATCACTTGCGGGCCACGTACTTGCAACTCGCCCTGCTCGCCGATATCCGCCAGTTCGCCGTCTTCGCGTACGAAGCGCACCCAGGTAGAGGGCAATGGAACGCCAATGCTGCCGGTGAATTCCATCTCGCGCATGCGGGAAATATCAATAGGGCTGATGCTCACCACGGGCGAGCATTCGGTCAGCCCGTAGCCTTCGATGATCGGCAGCCCGGTCACCTCTTTCCAGCGCTTGGCCACGGCGGTGTGGGTGGCCATGCCGCCAGCAATCACCAGGCGCAGGTCGGAAAAGTCCCGTGCACAAAATTCCTTGTTCTCCAGCAACCCGTTGAACAGCGTGTTCACCCCGGCAATGCCATTGAAGCGTTCCTTGCGCAGGATCATTTGCACGCGCTTCACGTCCCGAGGGTTGGCGATGAGGATATTGCGCCCGCCCAGGCACATGAACATCAGGCAGTTCACCGTCAGTGAGAAGATGTGGTACAGCGGCAGCAAGGTCACGTTGGTTTCCTGCTTGTGCAGGTTTAACTGGTCACCGACCCAGGCCTTGGCTTGCAGCAGGTTGGCAATGATATTGCGATGGCTGAGCATCACGCCCTTGGCATCGCCGGTGGTGCCGCCGGTGTATTGCAGGAAGGCCAGTTCATCGCGGTGCAGGCTGACCGGCAAATGGTGCATGGCCCTGCCCTGTTTGAGCACCTGGTTGAAACGCAGCGAACCGGGCAGCCTGAAGGCCGGTACCTGCTTCTGCACGCTGCGCAGGATGAAGTTCATTGCCGCGCCCTTGAAGGTGCCCAGCAAGTCGCCAATGGCCGCGACCACCACTCGCTTGACGCTGCTGCCCACCATGGCTTTTTCCAGGGTATGCGCGAAATTTTCGAAGATCACCACGGTTTCGGCGCCACTGTCCTTGAGCAGGTGCTTGAGTTCGTGGGCGGTGTACAACGGGTTGACGTTGACCACCACCGCCCCGGCCAGGATCGTGCCCAGCAGGCAGATCGGGTACTGCAAGCAGTTGGGCATCATCAGGGCCACGCGGTCGCCCTTCTTCACGCCCTGGTCCTGCAGCCAGGCGGCAAAGGCAATGCCCTGGGTGCGCCAATCGGCATAGGTCATTTGCGTGCCGATGCTGACGTAGGCCACCCGTTCACGGAACTTCTCCAGATGCTCCAGGAACACTTCGCGCAGCGACGGGTAATCCTCGATCCCGGCGTCAATGTCCGCTGGCACGCCGGGCAGGTAAGTGTTCAACCAAATACGTTCGGTGTGTTCCAGGCTGATAGCGTTCATCGCAGTGTCCTTATTGTTGTTTTTGATAGCGCTACTTTTCGACGATGGCGGTGATGCCCAACCCACCCGCCGCGCAGATCGAAATCAGGCCGCGACCGCCACCGCGTTCATGGATGGCCTTGGCCAGCGCCGCCAGTTGCCGGCCACCGGTGGCCGCAAACGGATGGCCGCAGCCCAATGAGCCGCCGTTGACGTTCATCTTGGCCCGGTCGATGGCGCCCAGGGGGGCGTCAAGGCCGAGTCGCTCGCGGCAATACTGCGGGTCTTCCCACGCCTTGAGCGTGCACAACACCTGGGCGGCGAACGCTTCGTGGATCTCGAAGAAGTCGAAGTCGGCAAACCTCAAGCCTTCCCGCGCAAGCATGCGTGGCACGGCGTAAGCCGGCGCCATCAGTAGGCCCTCGGTGCCGTCGACAAAATTCACCGCAGCCGTTTCGCCGGTGCGCAAGTAGGCCAACACCGGCCAGCCATTGGCGGCGGCCCATTCTTCACTGGCCAGCAGCACCACCGAGGCGCCATCGGTCAGGGGCGTGGAGTTGCCGGCGGTGAGCGTGCCGTTCTGGCGGTCGAAGGCCGGCGACAAGCCGGCGAGCTTTTCCAGGCTGATATCGGCACGCAGGTTGTTGTCACGGGCCAAGCCGCGATGGGGGCTGATCAGGTCGTCGAAGAAGCCACGTTTATAAGCCGCATCCAGGCGCTGGTGGCTGGTGAGGGTCAGCTCGTCCTGGGCCAGGCGTTTGATCTGCCAGCGCTTGGCCATTTCTTCGCAGTGCTCGCCCATGGACAGCCCGGTGCGCGGCTCGCCATTGCGCGGCAGCAATGGTTTGAACAGCATCGATGGGCGCACTTTCATCAAGGCCTTGAGCTTGTCGCCCAGGCTTTTGGCGCGATTGGCCGCGAGCAAGGTATGGCGCAAGGATTCGTTGATGCCAATGGGCGCGTCGGAGGTGGTGTCGGCACCACCGGCAACGCCCACTTCGATCTGGCCGAGGGCGATTTTATTCGCCACCAGCAGCGCGGCTTCAAGCCCTGTGCCACAGGCTTGTTGCACATCATAGGCAGGGGTTTGCGCAGACAACGTGGTGGACAACAGCGCCTCGCGGGCCAGGTTGAAATCCCGCGAGTGCTTGATCACCGCTCCGGCAGCAAACTCACCCAGGCGTTGGCCGTGCAGGTTGTAGCGATCCACCAATCCTTGCAGGGCGGCGACCAGCAGGTCCTGGTTACTGTCGTGGGCATACACCGTGTTGGAGCGCGCAAATGGAATACGGTTGCCGCCGATAATCGCCACGCGGCGGGTCGGGGCTGGGGTAAAACTGTAATCACTCATTGCTGGCTCTCTTTCCAAATGAATAGCCCGCGCATATGGGGCTTGTCCCCGACAAAATTGCGCACTTCGAACTCGCGCCGTGGCCCGCTCGCCGGGTGGCCCCACAGGGCGACCTGGCCGGGCAGGAAGATCGGCAATTTGAAGTCGCAATGTGCCTCGGCCTGGTCCAGGCCACCGGGCGGCTGTTGCGCTGCCAATGCGCGGCCCAGGGTCCACATGCCATGGGCGATGGCGCGACGAAAGCCGAAGAGCCTGGCACCGATGACCGACGTGTGAATGGGATTGAAATCCCCCGAGACCTTGGCAAAGCGTCGCCCCAGGTCGGCGGGCAGTACCCAGCGCTGGGTGCGTAACAGACCGTCTTCCTGTAGCGGCAGAGGGTCATTCCAGGGTTCACCCACCGGATTGCTGACGTCACGGCGCAAATACAGACTGTCGCTTTCCCACACCAGGGTTTCCTGGCTGTAGGCACGGGTGGCGATACTCAAGGCCTGCCCTTTTGGATGGGCCACCCAGCGCTCGCAATACACCTCCAGGCGCAGCGCCTGGCCCTCGTGCAGGCGCTGGTGCTGATGAATGCGATTGGCCAGGTGCACCATGCCACTGGCCGGGTACGGGAAGCTCGGCCGGGTCAGCAGCATGAGGTGCAGAGGGAACGCCAGCACATGGGGATAGGACAATGGCACGCCCTGTTCGCGACGAAAGCCACACGCCCGTGCGTAAGCGGCGATACCGGCCGACGAAAGCTCCACCGCGCTGCGCACCAGGCGTGCTGCAGGCAATGGCGGCGCACCGTCGAGTTTGGGTTTGCGCAAGGCGCGCAGGCCGTCGAGCAACAACTGCGTGCGCGACGGCGGTGGGTCGATAATCTGCGTCACGTAGTCCATCGGTCAGGCTCCCAACAGGCTTTGGCCGCACACCCGCACCACCTGGCCATTGACGCCGCCCGACGCCGGATGCGCCAGCCAGGCAATGGTCTCGGCCACGTCGATGGGTTGCCCGCCCTGGGACAACGAATTCATGCGCCGCCCCGCTTCGCGGATCATCAGCGGGATCTTCGCGGTCATCTGGGTCTCGATAAAGCCGGGTGCCACCGCGTTCACCGTGACCTGCCGGACTGCCGCACGCGGTGCCAGGCCCTGTACCAGGCCTATCACACCGGCCTTGGACGTGGCGTAGTTGCTCTGCCCCAGGTTGCCGGCGATACCGGAAATCGACGACACGCACACAATGCGCCCACCAGGGTTCAAGCCCTGACTGTCGAGCAAGGCCTCACTGAGCTGCCACGGTGCTTCGAGATTGACCGCCAGCACACTGCGCCAGGCGCCCTCGGTCATTTTGGCGATGGTCTTGTCGCGGGTGATCCCGGCGTTGTGCACCACCACATCAAAGGCGCCGTATTGGCTGACGTGGGTTTGCAACAGTGAGGCGGTGTCGGCGGCGGTAATATCCAGAGGCAACGCCGAACCGCCCACGCTGGTCGCCGCCTGCTGCAAGGCTTCCTGGGCCTGGGGCACGTCCACACACACCACATGGGCACCGTCCCGCGCCAGCACCTGGGCAATCGCCAGGCCGATGCCACGGGAGGCGCCGGTGACCAGGGCGCGTTTGCCGGCAAAGGGTTTGTCCCAGTTGATGGCGGCATGGCCATCGACCGGTTTTTCCAGGCGCACCACCTGCCCCGAGACATAGGCGGAACGGCGCGACAGGAAAAACCCCAGGCTGCTGTCCAGCGCGTCTTCCGCGCCCGGCGCCACGTACAGCAGTTGCACGGTGATCGCGCGGCGCAGCTCCTTGGCCAGCGACCGCACCAAGCCTTCAAGGGCGCGTTGGGCGATGGCCTGGGGCAAGTCGTCGCAATGCTCGGGTGCCGTGCCGAGCACCACTACTCGGCCATGCTGGCTGAGGCGCTTGGCATTGCTGTGAAAGAACAGGTAAAGCTCATCCAACTGTTGCAGGTCGGTCACGCCGCTGGCGTCGAACACCGCGCCTTGCACCTTGACCGTGGACGGTGCCTTGAGCGTCGCCGGGCTCGCGGCGACGGTGTCGGTGGCGCTGAACACGCGCTGCACCGAGGCCACCAGGCGCCCTGCCCCGGCGATGATCACAGGATTAGCCAGGCCGGCCTGGCCGCTGCGATGCCGTTGCAGGGGCAAGGGTTGCGGCAAGCCGACCGCCTGGGCCAGACGCCGGCCCCAGGGAGAATTGACGAACGAAAGGTAGCTGTCACTCATAAGGAGTCCACTCACAACACAGTTCTTGCCTGATAAACCGGTCAAATGTGGGGAACTGGATCGCCCTCTGTAGGAGCGAGCTTGCTCGCGAAAAACGTCAACGATAACGCTGGCTTCCTGAATCAACGCGGCGCCTGTGAGTTCTTCGCGAGCAAGCTCGCTCCTACAAAAAGCCTTCTGCCTGGTATTCAAGGCAAGCAGTTCCCACCTGTGGACCGGGTTTTCTCTTAATTGACCGGGACGCTGCGCCGTTTGGCCACCGGCTCGAGCGCCTGCTTACGCTGCTGCAGAGCCTCCAGCAAACCAAAGTCCTGGGGAAAGTCGTCCACCTGGATACCGTGGTCGGCGTATTCCACATAGCGCGCCAGCAAGGCGTCTTCGTCGTCGCTGATCAAATCCAGCGCCCGCGCCTTCACGCGCCAATCGGTGAAGGCCGTGGCAGAAATCGGCAGCGGGCCGAGCAGACCTTGCTTGATGGCGGGCTTGAGCCGCGCCTCGATCAGCTCCACTTGGGGCAGCAAACGGAAACCCAATTCGCCGTAGGCCAGCTTGTCGACTTCCGCACGTGGGATGTAGGAGTTGGCCAGCAAACGGTCGCGGGTCTCGCCAGGGGTCTGCACCACCTCCGCCACCTGCGCCAACAGGCGGTCCGACGGTTTGCGCAGCGGGATGCCAAACGGAAAGCTCAAGGTGCGCACTACTGCTGCTGCGGGTTTTGAAGGGTAGTTGTCGAGCACTTCGGCCAAGGCTTCGTGGGCGCGCAACAAGGCGTCCTGGGCCGCCCAGTGCACCAGCGGCAAGTCCGCCTGGGGCCTACCGTCATCCTCGAAGCGCTTGAGCACGCAAGACAGGATGTACAGCTGCGACAAAATATCCCCCAGGCGCCCGGTAATACTTTCCTTGCGCTTGAGGGCACCGCCCAGCACGCCCATGGAAATATCCGAGATCAGCGCCAGCACCACCGACAGCCGATTGGCCTGGCGGTAGTAGGCAGCCAGCGCCGGGTCGGTCTTGGCCGGCGCCGCGATCAGGCGCCCGCCGGTCAGGGCATGCACCGCTGCGCGTACGGTGTTGGCCACGACAAAACTCACATGGCCAAACATTGCGCTGTCGAAGTCTTCCAAGGCCTTGCGCCGGTCGGGGTTGTGCGCCGCCTCCATCTCGCGGAACACGTAGGGATGGCAACGAATCAAGCCCTGGCCAAAGATGATCAGGCATCGGGTCATGATGTTCGCGCCCTCCACCGTAATGGCGATGGGACTTTGCTGGTAGGCACGGGCGAGGAAGTTATTGGGGCCCATGCAAATGCCTTTGCCGGCGACGATGTCCATGCCGTCGTTGACGATGATGCGCGCCCGCTCTGTGACGTGGTACTTGGCAATGGCCGAGATCACCGACGGTTTCTCGCCGGCGTCCAGGGATGCCACCGACACCTTGCGCACCGCATCACAGGCATACAGATGCCCGGCCATGCGCGCCAGCGGCGCCTGTACACCTTCGAACTTGCCGATGGGCAGGCCGAATTGCTTGCGCATCGCCGCATAGGCTGTGGTACCGCGCACCGCCACTTTACCCAGGCCGACGTTGGCCGAAGGTAGGGAAATCGCCCGACCTGCCGCCAGGCATTCCATCAACATGCGCCAACCGTTGCCGATTTGTTCGCGGCCGCCGATCACCCATTCCAAGGGAATGAACACATCCTTGCCGGTGGTTGGGCCATTCTGGAAAACCGCATTCAACGGCCAGTGACGCCGGCCGCTGTTTACCCCTGGATGGGAGGTGGGGATCAACGCACAGGTAATGCCCAGGGAACCTGGCGCGCCAAGCAGGCCCTGCGGGTCTTCGGCGCGGAACGCCAGGCCCAGCACCGTGGCAATCGGGCCGAGGGTGATGTAGCGCTTGTCCCAGGTCACTTTGAAACCCAGTACTTCCTCGCCCTCATGCATGCCTTTGCAGACAATGCCCAGGTCGGGGATCGCGCCTGCATCCGAGCCGGCATAGGGGCTGGTCAGGGCGAAACACGGAATGTCGTCACCGCGTGCCAGGCGCGGCAGGTAGTAGTTGCGCTGGGCGTCGGTGCCGTAATGCAGCAGCAGCTCGGCCGGGCCCAGGGAATTGGGGACCATCACCGAAATCGCTGCCGCCGAGCAGCGTGTCGACAGCTTCATCACCACCTGGGAATGGGCGTAGTGGGAGAAGCCTTTGCCGCCGTACTGCTTGGGAATGATCATGCCGAGGAACCCGGCATCCTTGGTGTACTGCCAGCCCTCTGGGGACATGTCCTGCCAGACCTGCGTGGTTTCCCAGTCGTTGGCGATGTCGCACAGGGTTTCGACTTCGTTGTCGAGGAAGGCTTGCTCCTCCGCGCTCAGGCTGGCCGGCGCGGCTTGCAGCAGGCGCTGCCAGTCGGGCTTGCCGCTGAACAGCTCGGCATCCCACCACACGGTGCCGGACTCTATCGCCGCACGTTCGGTATCGGACATCGCCGGCATGATCGTGCGAAACAGGCCCAGAGCCTTGGTGGTCAGCAGCTTGCGGCGCAGGGGTTTGATTGCCAGCACCAAGGCGGGCAGCACCACCAGCAAAGCCGCGACAGTAAGGCCCAGGCCGGCCACCGCGTTGAACAGGTAACCAACCGCCAGCCAAAGGATGCCGGCGCTTAGCCACAGGGCGGCGGCGGCTTGTCGGTAAGCCAGGGCAATCGCTGCTGCGATACCCACCAATAACCAGATAAGCATGGGGGAGACCTCTACTTGATTCAGGACGTGAAACCACACTACAAACTTCAAATCATTAATTCAAATTTTGTTTTGAAATTTTTATTTAATTCCTTGCCGAAAAAATAGGCTGACCGGGTCAGCCTGACGAAAGAAGGAATCAACGCACGTCGCCGAAAACAACAGCCATGGCAAGGCCTCCAGATGCGCTGAGTGCCCTGCCTTGCACGCGCCTCAGAACTTATAAGTCGCCGACAGGCTGACCACGTCACCTGAGGATTCAGCTTTGCCGTCCAGCTGCGCGCCTCCAAGGCGGTCAACGTTCTTGGTCTTCAGATTGACCTTTTCGACAAACTGGTGCGAGTAGGCGGCATCCACCGACAGGCCTGGCACCGCCTTGATGTCATAACCTGCACCGAACGCAAGGAAGTAGCGATCCCCGTCGGGGATCCGAGGGTCACGGGTGGAGTTTCGGGTCGGTGTCTGGTCGTAAGCCACGCCGGCACGGAGGGTGAGTTCGTCGGTCGCTTTGTAGTCGCCGCCGATAGAAGTCATCCACGCGTTCTTGTAGTTGTAGGGTATGGCAACGATGGTCGAGCCTTGTGACTTGAGCGTGAGGTCCTTGAACGAGGACCACTCTGTCCACTGGGCACTCACGCCCAGCGTCCAGCGATCATTGAACTGGTGGACCCAGTCAATCGCCGCCGTCGCCGGGATATCCAATTGAGCACTGGCATGCGCGCCATCCGGGAACAGTTTGAGACCAGGGTAGGCCATTTCAACCAGCGTTTCGCCGTTCGGACCAATCGGGTTGGTCATCGCGTTACGGCCAATCGCGTCTGTATAAACGTCGTACTTGCCCGTCATCTTGTTTTTGATCTTGGCGTGATAATTCACGCCCAGCGTGTCTTGCGCTGTCGGCTTCCAAACCACGCCGCCAAACCAGCCCACTGAGATATTGTCGACTTTCACGCGTATCAAGGAATGCCCGACGCCGGTCGGAAAACCGGTGCCTCCCAGACCGGGAGAGACATCCGCAGCAGCCAACAGGTCAACGTTCTGGCTGACGTTCCCTTGGCTACGTTGAACGATGGCACCGGCACCGACGGAAAACTCATCATTGACCTTGAATGACAAGGAGCCTGTCAGGCCAATGGTCTCGATCTTGGTGTCAACGGCGAAATCTCGCAGCTTAGAGTTTTCGTTCCACGTACTTTTCATGCCTTGCGGTACGACTTGGCTCAGGCCAAAAGCAAAACGGTCGCCGATGGGCATGACCATAAAGCCAGTAGGTAGCCATGCGGTGAAACCACCCTGGCCGCCATTATTCGTATTCAGCGTCGGATCGCCCAGGTTGCCCTGATCATCCAGCACCGGCGTATTGGTCACCGGGTTACCGTTATGGTCATACGCCTGGCCAGAATATTTGATCTTGATCCGGGCGTAATCGACGGTCTGCTGCACGATGGTTGAATCGATGAACGCCATGGCCGCCGGGTTGTTGTACGCGGCACTGGGGTCGTTCTTGAACAATGAACCGCCACCAAACGCGCGCCCCCAGCCAGGCGCACCGTAGGTTGGCGTGGAGAAGCCGCCCGCCTGCACATTTCCTGTGGTCATCAAGCCTCCCAACAGCGCCAACCCCAGTAACGTGTGAGCGTGTTGTTTCTTATTATTCATGCGCTGCTCCTTATTATTATTTCGCCCGGCCCCTGCCGGTGGGTCGTGTGGCCGTAGGCAGACCGTAAGTACCCTGCCCAACCGATGCCTCGCATGAGGCATCGGCCTTTCAACGGGTGATCAGCCC
Organism: Pseudomonas sp. NFPP02; assembly: GCF_900119355.1. Lineage (NCBI taxonomy): Bacteria > Pseudomonadati > Pseudomonadota > Gammaproteobacteria > Pseudomonadales > Pseudomonadaceae > Pseudomonas > Pseudomonas sp. NFPP02. The sequence continues at coordinate 119,978 of NZ_FPJI01000015.1, read as the reverse complement.
TCTGGAGTCACATGCTTACGGGTTAACCGTCAGCGTCGGGGCAACAACATTCAGCGATACGACAGTGCAGTTGCCGGTCAGCGACTGATTGGTAGCCGAAAGTGTTTTGGTACCAGGAGTCCAAGCCACGGCAATGGTGGTAGGGCCGCAGTTAGTGGCCGGAATCGAGGAGATTTTGTAGCCTACGTTGGTCACGGTGCCGGTGGTGCCCGTCGCAGCGGTAAGAACCCAAGGCAGGTTAGTCAGCGTGGGCAGTGCGCACAGGCCGCCGCCGGTCAAGGAAGCACCGTTGATAGAAGCCACGCCACCGCTAACGTTGCCGGTAAAGGTAATGCCGCAAGTCACTGCCGCACCAAAGGATGAGGGCGACTTCACCACGATGGTACCGGCATTAGTCGAGAACGGACCGTCTGGAGAAACGGAAGCCGCGCTCGCCATGGAGGCGGCACCAAAGCACAGAGCAAACGAAGTTGCACAAACGAGGGTTTTCAAGCTTTTCATTGTTTTTCCTCACATGTAATGGCGATTCATTTCGCCAGGGGGTAATGGCCATGATCGAGAGGTCACGGTGAAACTGCAGAACTTCCCTTTCCAGCCAAATTTCAATGCATTTACCGCTACAACTGTCGGAACGTGTTATTCGACAACTTTGAAGTTGGGCGGCATCTTGATCGACACCGTCTTGATCTTGCAGTCTTCGCCAATCGCAACATCAGCGGCTTCCAACTTGCCGGTGGCGTTATCCCAAGTTCCGTCGGCCGTCGACGGCCCACACTTGCCGCCCAGGCCAAAGGCATGCACGTCCACGCTGATCTTCGACATGGAGCCGCTTTTTGTATCTTTGGCGATTAACACCCAAGGCAAGTTGATGGCTTCGACACGGCTGCACTTGAGGCCACCGTCGAACTCGACTTTGTCGACATTCACCGATGAACCATCGGCTGCAACCTTGCCGGCTACCTTGATGGTGCAATCGGCACTGATGAGCTTGCCTTTGGAAAAGCTGATAGGCCCCTGGGCGGTGAAGGCACTGCCGGCGGGTTCGATACGCGCAGCCTGGGCCTGGTGGTAAGCAATCAGGCCCATGGCCGCCAACAGGATGTGGGCGGTGAACTTGGCAGAACTTTGCATGGTGTACGTCCTTCCCTTGAAATTATTGTTGTAGGGTCAAACCAGGTGCTTGCACTCAATACTCCAGGCGATCAGAACCTGCGCGATACACAGATCCCGAGTACACCCTGAAGGCTTACTTCATCTCAAAACGGCTTGGCACTGCCGCTGTACTTCTCCAGGTACTTCAAGCGTTTTGACGGTTGAAGATTGGTCAAGTTGATATCACCGGCATAGTGATTCAGTACGCGATGGTCCATGCGCCGCCGCCACAAGTACGGCACATACGCCCAGACAATCATGCTGGCGTAGCCATACGGAAGTTGCGGTGATTCATCAAAGTGACGCAGCGACTGATAACTGCGCGTGGGGTTGGCATGGTGATCGGAGTGCCGCTGCAACTGGAACAGAAAGATATTGGTGACAATCCGATTACTGTTCCACGAGTGGCGCGGCGAGCAGCGTTCATAACGGCCATTGGGCAACTTCTGACGCTTGAGGCCGTAATGCTCGACGTAGTTCACCACTTCCAGCAACGAGAACCCGTAGATGCCCTGGATAATCAGGAACGGAATTACCGCTGCCCCCAGCCAGGCAATCATCGCGCCCCACAACACCACGCTGTACATCCAGGCGCTGAGCACGGCGTTCTTCCAGTGCAGGGCCGGCAGGCCGAGTTTGCGCAGGCGTTCGCGCTCCAGGTTCCAGGCCGACACAGCGCTGAACCACACCGAACGCGGCAGGAATGCCCAGAAACTTTCACCGAGGCGCGAGCTGGCTGGGTCTTCCGGAGTGGCGACCCGTACGTGATGGCCACGGTTATGTTCGGTGTAGAAGTGGCCGTAGAAGGTCGGCGCCAGGGTGACCTTGGCCAGGAACACTTCCAGGGGTTTGGGTTTGTGCCCTAGTTCATGGGCGGTATTGATAGCAATACCGGTGGCGGCACCGGTGGACATGGCCATGCCCACATAAGTCAACCAGCTGACTGCACCGTGAAGTTCAGTGCGGGCGGTGATGAACGCGGCGGTCCTAGCCAGCCAGTTCGAGGGTTCCAGGGTGGCCGTGGCGTGCAACAGGCCGCCGTTGATGATCCAGTCTATACCGCCCGCAGCGAGCCAACCGGTGATGACCACCGAGGCAATCACAAACAGCACGCCGGTGTAGACGATCCAGCGGTAGTAGCGTTGGGACTCAAGGTGGCTGACCGCAGATTCGGGCGGGTTGCTGACGTCTTCGCCGAGCAGGCCGTCAATCAGCGGGATCAGGCCGAAGATCACGAGTACGCCCACCCACCACAGTTGTTGCACGCCTGTGGTGATGGCAAGGGCGCCGGAGAGCAAGGGCGTCGCCAGCGGCATGATGCCGAGCCACCACAGGTGGCGTTTGCCGTCGGCCCAGACATGCGGGGCTGCCAGAGTCTGGTTCATGGCAGCCTCCGAACGCATTCGGTGGGCAACGAGGCAGACGACAGATATACGGAGCGTTGACTGCTCCTGGAAATCAACCATGCGATAAAAGGCGTTTTTTTCATTATTTTATTCGCTCTTAGGCATTTCAAAAATAATTTCAAATTACACATTGAAATAATTTTTTTAAATAAATAGCGCGGAATCGTTAGGTCGTCAACTAGTTTCTCCAGCCCTTTTTTCCGTGACCGAGCAGTCTCTTTTCAGCCGTTTGGTCAGGTACTCAGGGGCAGGCGTCAACGCCAGGCGCCGCAGTCAGGTGGCGCTGTTACTGGCTCGCCAGGGCGACAGGTGGGTTTATCGGCCGGACGCTCTCGCCGGGTCGAGCCCGCTTGGCCACCTGCTCCACCAGCGCCGCCACGCGCTCGGTGGCGGTGATCGGCAACATATGCCCACGGCCTTCAATCACCTGCATTTTCAGCCCTGGCACCTTGCTGGCCAGGGCCTGGCCGTGTTTCTGGAAGTCGAGCACCTTGTCCTGCGCCCCGTAGATCAGGCCGATGGGCAGGGTCAATCGTGAGTAGCGCTTGACCATCTCCGGCAGGTGGTCGTTGACCCGGTTGATCTCGGTGGACGCGGCGTAGAAGTTGTCGGGGCGCATGCCCAGCAAACCGCCGCCACGGGTGGCGAAGTCCGGCGGCGCAGGATCGGGGGCAAATACGCCCTTCACCACCGAGTTTTTGGTCAGCAGGCCGATGGGCAGGGTCAAGGTGTGCGCTACCCAGCGCCGCAGCCAGGCCGGGCGCACGGCCAGAGACAGGAACACCAGCGGCAGCATGCGTTGGGGGTGAGTCAAGGGCGCAACCAGCACCAGCCCGGATACGGCATGGGGATGGTCGAGGGCCAGCGCCAGGGCAATCGCGCCGCCCAGGGAGTGCCCCAGTACCAGTGGTTTACCCAGATCCAGCGTATTGATGAAGGCCGCGATTTGTCGCGCCTGGGCCGGCAAGTCTGCCGGCGTGCCGCTGTGCCGGGTGGAATAGCCTGAGCCCGGCCGGTCGAGGCTGATGACCCGAAAATGCTCACGCAACTGACCGGACAAGGCATAGGTCAGGTTGCGACTACTGCCCATCAGCCCGTGAATCATCACCAGCGGCGGGCCCTTGCCCTCTTCGACATAATGAAAGCGCTCGCCATCCACCTCGACGAAGCGCCCGTTGATCGGCACAGTCGCTTCAATGCGCCGCGTCATCCAGGCACTCAAGCCCCACAACGCAGCACTGGCGCCTGCCAGCACTCCCGCAGCGACAACCCATTCGACAGCCATAGCTCGGTCCTCTGCTTCCCTGCTGCTGGCGACCCGACCGGAATTGATCTGGCCCCAGCCATCGTCCACACCCTGGACCTAGACTTCATGCATACCACGTTCGTCCGTCGGACAAATCGCTCATGCGCAACAAGGCCCTAGCGTAGGCGAATTTTTCAGGTAGATTATTTAAAATCTTTTTTAAAATAAATAATTCAATTTTCCTTTGCAATGGTGTTCTATCTAAAAGACAAAACAAAAACAGGAGCACATCCGATGCCCAAGCGCTTTATTGACGAGGCAGCCCTATGAATGCCCCCAGTGACTCAATCGACATCGCCATCATTGGCTCCGGGTTCGCGGGCCTGTGCATGGCGATCAAACTCAAGGAAGCCGGGCTCACCGACTTCTTTATCGCCGAACAGGCCCAGACCCTCGGCGGTACATGGCGCGACAACCACTACCCAGGTTGCGCCTGCGACGTGCAGTCCCATGTGTATTCGTTTTCCTTTGCGCCCAATCCGAACTGGACGCGACAGTTCGCGGCGCAACCCGAGATCCGCGCCTATCTGGAAGACTGCGCCAGGCGCTTCGAACTGGCGCCCTACCTGCGCTTTGGCATGGGCCTGCAACGTGCGGTGTTTGATGAACAGCAGCAGCGCTGGCAGCTGACCTTCAGTAACGGCCGCCACGTCAGCGCACGGGTGCTGGTGTCGGGAATGGGGGGCTTGTCGCGCCCGGCAATGCCGGATATCCCAGGGCTGGACAGTTTCAAGGGCAAGCGCTTCCACTCCCAGCAGTGGGATCACGAGTACTCCTTGAAGGGCAAGCGCGTGGCGGTGATCGGCACCGGTGCCAGCGCCATCCAGTTCGTGCCACAGATCGCCCCGCAGGTAGCGCACCTGGACCTGTTCCAGCGCACACCGCCGTGGATCATGCCCAAACCTGATCGGCCGATTTCCGCTGCCGAGCGCTGGTTGTTCAAGCATGTACCGCTCACCCAGAAGCTGGTGCGCGCTACGCTTTACTGGGCGCTGGAAGGCCGTGTGGTGGGCTTTGCCCTGCATCCACGTCTGATGAAAATGGTGCAGAAAATTGCCCTGCGTCATCTGCGCAAACAAGTGGCCCGCCCTTCCCTGCGCAAAACCCTGACGCCGGACTACACCATCGGCTGCAAGCGGGTGTTGATCTCCAACGATTACTACCCGGCACTCTCGCGCAGCAATGTCGAGGTGGTCACCGACAGCGTACTGCGCATCGAAGCCGACGGCGTGATTACCGCCGACGGTATCAAGCACCCCGCCGATTGCCTGATCTTCGGCACGGGTTTCCAGGCCAGCGACCCGTTGCCCCGTGGCTGCATCATCGGCCGTGACGGCATCGACCTGATGGATGCCTGGCGCGATGGCGCCCATGCCTACAAAGGCACCACCGTGCCGGGCTACCCGAACCTGTTTCTGATCGTGGGCCCCAACACCGGCCTGGGGCATAACTCGATGATCCTGATGATCGAGGCTCAGGTCGCGTACATCCTCGACGCCCTGAAACACATGCAGCGCCAGCGCCTTACCACGGTAGAGGTCAAACCCGCCGTGGAGCACGCCTACAACCAGCAGTTGCAGGACAAGCTCAAGCGCACCATCTGGAACACCGGCGGCTGCCAGAGCTGGTACCTCGACCCGCGCACCGGCAAGAACACCACGCTGTGGCCCGGTTCGACCTGGCGCTTCAAGCAGGTCACCCGGCATTTTGCCCTCAAAGACTACAGCGTCAGCCAGGCGCCGGCGCCCGCCCTGCCGCGAGCGGTTGCAACGCCCCACTCCACCACAGAAGGCAGCCTGTCATGAAGTCATTCAACGGCCGCGTTGCGGCGATCACCGGCGCGGCTTCCGGCATGGGCCGCTCATTGGCCCTGGCCCTGGCGCGGGAAGGGTGTCATCTGGCGCTGGCAGACAAAAACAGCCAGGGCCTGGAACAGACCCTGGCGCTGATCCGCACCTCGACCTTGTCGCCCGTCACTGTCACCACCCAAGTGCTGGACGTGTCCGACCGCCAGGCCACGCACGATTGGGCAGCACGCTGCGCGGCCGAGCACGGCCAGGTCAACCTGGTCTTCAATAATGCCGGGGTGGCGCTGTCGAGCACCGTCGAAGGCGTGGATTACGCCGACCTGGAATGGATCGTCGGCATCAACTTCTGGGGAGTGGTGCATGGCACCAAGGCATTCCTGCCGTACCTCAAGGCCAGCGGCGACGGGCATATCATCAATACGTCCAGCGTGTTCGGCCTGTTCGCCCAGCCCGGCATGAGCGGCTACAACGCTACAAAGTTCGCGGTACGCGGCTTCACCGAAGCCTTGCGCCAGGAACTCGACCTGCAACGCTGCGGCGTGTCGGCCACCTGTGTACACCCCGGTGGCATTCGTACCGACATCTGCCGCAGCAGCCGCATCGACGCGAACATGACCGGCTTTCTCATCCACAGCGAGCAACAAGCCCGCGCCGATTTCGAAAAACTCTTCATCACCGACGCTGACCAGGCCGCCAAAGTGATCCTGCAAGGCGTACGCAAAAACAAGCGTCGCGTGCTGATTGGCCGCGATGCCTATTTCCTCGACCTGCTCGCCCGTTGCCTGCCGGCGGCCTATCAGGCCCTGGTGGTGTTCGCCAGCAAGCGCATGGCGCCCAAGCCGCGCACGCCGGTGTTTGAAACCAACGACGAGCCTCGACTCTGAACAGGAGAACGCACCATGCTGCCGATCCGTCGCGATATCCGTTTTGCCTTGCCTGCCGAGCGCATCAAGAACTGGCACGAACAAGGGCCTGTGGTCAGCCATTTCTTCAATGCCCTGTCGTTGCTGTTTCCCCAGGGCGAACTGTTCTTCATGGACAGCGTGCGCCACTACCGTGGGCAGATCGACGATGCCGAACTGAAAAAAGAGATCCAGGGGTTTATCGGCCAGGAGGCCATGCACAGCCGTGAACACGTGGCGTATAACGACTTGCTGCAAGCGGCCGGCCTGCCGGCGCACACCCTTGACCGACGCCTGAAGTTCTTCCTCGACCTGCAGAAAAAACACCTGCCGCCGTCGTTCAACCTGGCGGTGACCATCGCCCTGGAACACTACACCGCCATGCTCGCAGAAATCCTGCTGAGCGACCCGTCGCGCTTTGGCGACTCACTCAAGGGTTACCAGCAGATGTGGTATTGGCACGCCCTGGAAGAAACCGAACATAAAGCCGTGGCGTTCGATGTGTGGAACACCGTGATCAAGCCAGGGCCGGCACGTTACCTGCTGCGCACGGGGACCATGCTGACCACCAGCGTGCTGTTCTGGGTGGTGGTGCTGGATTTTCACGTGCGCCTGTTGATTGCCGACCGCACTGCAGGTGGCACGCTGAAGGGGCTGTGGCGCATGGTTAAATTCTTGTATGGGCCCAAGGGGGTGTTTCCACGGATGTTCCGGCCGTGGCTGCATTACTTCAAGCCGGGCTTTCATCCCTGGGATCATGACAACCGGGCACGATTGGCGGGCATTGACCGGTTGGTCGAAGAGATAGAGCGCACGCGCCGCAGCTATGAATCGGCCTAGTGCCAGGGATCAATCCTGCCGCCTGTAGGAGCGAGCTTGCTCGCGAAAAACGTCAACGATGACGCGTGCTTCCTGAATGAACGCGGCGCCTGTGAGTTCCTCGCGAGCAAGCTCGCTCCTACATAAAGCAATGAGGTTTACGCCAGGCTCTTGCTGACCACCTCAAACACATCGCTGGACAGCTCACCCGCACCCAGGATGCGCTCCAGCTCCGCTTTCATCAGCGCCTGCCGTGCGCTGTCGTATTTACGCCAGCGTGTCAGCGGCGCCAGTTGGCGCGAGGCGATCTGCGGGTTCAAGGTATTGAGCTGGATCACCAGGTCCGCCAGGAAGCGATAGCCCGAGCCATCCGCCGCATGGAAGTTGATCAGGTTCTGCCCGGCAAATGCGCCCACCAGTGCGCGCACCTTGTTGGGGTTCTTGATGGTGAACGCCGGGTGCTCCATCAACGCCTTGACCCGCGCCAGCCCGCCCGGCAAGGTGCTGCCGGCCTGTACGCTGAACCATTGGTCCATGACCAGCGGGTTGTCCTTGAAGTTTTCGGCAAACACCGCCAAGGCCTGGGCTTTCTCTGCTTCGAACGGCGAGTTCACCAACACCGCCAACGCCGTCAGGCGTTCGGTCATGTTATCGCTGGTGTCGAACTGATCCAGGGTGGCCGCCAATACTTCTGGCTTGCCGCTGAGCATCAAGTAAGACAGCGCGATGTTCTGCAGCGCACGGCGGGCGAAGTGCTCGGCCTCTGCCACGTAAGGCGTTTGCTTGGACAGCTCGCGGTTGGCCTGGTAGCGCAGCCACAAGCCTTCGAACAGGTTGTCGGCCAGTTGCTTGCGGGCAAACTCGCGGGCAGCGTGGATGGCATCCACATCCGCCACTTCGCTGATTTCCGTGAGATAGGCTTCGCTCGGCAGCGAGAGCATTTCGGCGACCATGGCCTGGTCCAGGCTTTCATCGCTCAACACCGTGCGCAGCGCGTCGATCAAGCGCTGATCAAGCTTCAGCGGCTGGCCAGCCTGGTGTTGGCCGATCAGTTCCTGCAATACCTGCACGGCCAACTGCTGGCCAGCATCCCAGCGGTTGAAACCGTCGCTGTCGTGCTGCATCAGGAACATCAGTTGATCGCGGCTGTACGGGAAGCTGAGCTTCACCGGCGCCGAGAAACCACGCAGCAACGAAGGCAAGGGTTTTTCAGCGATGTCGACGAAGGTAAACGTCTGCTCCGCTTCGGTCACCGAGATTACCCGCGAAGTGTCGCCCGCCGTCGCTTCACCGGCCAGGCGCAAGGCAATGCCGGCGCCCTGCCCGTCCAGCAAGCCCAGCTCCACCGGGATCACGAAGGGCAATTTCTCGACCTTGTCCGGAGTCGGCGGGCAGCTCTGGCGGAAGGTCAGGCTGTAGGTCTTGGCCGCCGCATCGTAGGCCTCGCTTACCGCCAGGCGCGGGGTACCTGCCTGGCTGTACCAGCGCTTGAACTGGCTGAGGTCGGCGCCATTGGCGTCTTCCATGGCCTTGATGAAGTCGTCGCAGGTCACGGCCTGGCCGTCATGGCGTTCGAAATACAGGTCGCTGCCTTTGCGAAAGCCCTCGGCGCCGAGCAAGGTGTGGATCATGCCGACCACTTCCGAGCCCTTTTCATACACGGTCAGGGTGTAGAAGTTGGAGATCTCGATAAAGCTGTCCGGGCGCACGGCGTGGGCCATGGGGCCGGCATCTTCAGCGAACTGGTGGGTACGCAGGTACGCCACGTCCTGGATGCGTTTGACCGTGGCCGAGTTCATGTCGGCAGAGAAGCCCGAGTCACGGAACACGGTGAAGCCTTCCTTGAGCGACAGTTGGAACCAGTCGCGGCAGGTCACGCGGTTGCCCGACCAGTTATGGAAGTATTCGTGGGCGACGATGGCTTCGACGCGCTGGTGGGCGGCATCGGTAGCGGTTTCGGCGCGGGCCAGCACGGCGCTGGAGTTGAAGATGTTAAGGCCCTTGTTCTCCATGGCGCCCATGTTGAAATCGTTGACCGCCACGATCATGAATATGTCGAGGTCGTACTCGCGGCCGTAGGTCTCCTCGTCCCAACGCATGGATTTTTTCAGGCTGGTCATGGCGTGCTGGCACTTGTCGATATTTTCCGGCTCGACGTAGATGCGCAACGCGACTTCGCGGTTGGTCATGGTGGTGAAGCTGTCTTCGACGCACCACAGGTCACCGGCCACCAGCGCAAACAGGTACGCCGGCTTCTTGAACGGATCTTCCCAGGTCGCCCAATGCCGGCCGTCTTCGCCAGGGCCGCTGGCAATCGGATTGCCGTTGGACAACAGCACCGGGTAGCTGTGTTGCTCGGCGATCACCGTGGTGGTGAACACACTCATCACGTCCGGGCGGTCGAGGTAATAGGTGATCTTGCGGAAACCTTCGGCCTCGCACTGGGTGCAGAACATACCGCTGGATTTGTACAAACCTTCCAGGGCGGTGTTGGTTTCCGGGTGGATCTTGACGGTGGTGTCGAGGGTGAAGGTCTCACTCTTGGGCTGCACGGTCAGGTGGCTGTCGGTCAGCTGGTAGTCAGCGTCCGTCAACGGCTGGTCGGCCAGGTTGACACTCAACAGCTCAAGTTGCTGGCCATCGAGCACCAATGGCGGCAAACCGGCGCCGCGCTCGGGGTTGCGGCGCATCACCAGCTGCGCGTGGACCAGGCTGTGGTCCTCGAACAACTCGAAGGTCAGGTGCGTCTCGTCGATCAGGTAGTCCGGCGCCTGATAGTCCTTAAGGTAAATCATCTTCGGTTGTTCGGTGCGCATGCTGGGGATCCTTCTACTGATGCACGGCGAGCTGATAGGCCGTGTATTTACGAATGTTGATGACGCCGGTGTCGAAGATCAGGTATTGGCCCTTGATCCCCAGCAGCGTGCCTTCGGCAATCGGGTTCTTGTCCAGGTTGAAGCTGACGATCTTGGTCGGATACTGCTCGACCGGGTAGCGGATTTCAATCGGCTCGATGTCGGCAATGGTTTGGATGGCTTGCAGGCCAAAGCGTTCCTGCAAACCCAGCAAGCCCTCGGCGCAAGAGGCGAACAGCTCATCACGCACCTGCTTGAGGTCCACCGCTTGCGCGTCGCCCTTGAGCAAGGCGCGCCAGTTGGTCTTGTCGGCCACCTGGCTGCGGAACAGGTCTTCGACGAAGCCCGATTGCTGGCGTGTCGCCACGCGCATGATCGGCAGCGCCTGGCTGGCGCCCTGGTCCAGCCAACGGGTGGGCAACTGCGTAGCACGCGTAATGCCGACCTTGATGCCCGACGAGTTGGCCAGGTACACCACGTGGTCGGTCATGCAGAATGTCTCGCCCCAGCCCGGATCGCGGCAGGTACCGGCGTCGTAATGGCAACGCTCGGGGCTCATGATGCACAGGTCACACTGGGCCAGCTTGGTCATGCAGGGGTAGCAGTAGCCCTGGCTGAAGCTGGTCTTGGTCTTGCGCCCGCAATGGCTGCAATGAATCGCGCCCAGGTATTCCAGGCGTACATGGGTGCCGATCAACGGATTGACCGGCACCTCGGTGTCGCCCAGGCGAAAGGCGTATTGAACGGTCGGCTCACCGAGTTGCGCCGACATTTTGCTGACTGCACCGCGACCAATTTCAATCAATGGATCGCATCCGACTTGAACAGGATATTCGGTACTGGCGCGGATTTGGACGCGCACTCCTGCGGGCCCATATAACCGGTGCGCTGTTCTTCGGGCAGGTTCTGGATCTCCCAGGCGATCATCGCTTGCAACGACAATTCGCGCTGCTCGGCGGTGAGCTTGCGGCCATCGGACCATTTACCAATCTCTACCGCGAGCTTGAGGCTCTCGTAGATGTCCGGGGTGATGTTTTCGATCATTTCAGCAAAAGAGGACATAAGGCTCTTCCTTATCAAAGAGACGCTTTGCGACGGTTGTACAAACCACCGAGCAAACCCGTCAAGCAACCGATGACCAACCCGCCCACATGGGCCGCGTTGGCGATTTCGCCGAAACCGATCATCGAGACCAGCCCCGACAGGCAGAGCAGCAACCACACCAGCATCATCACCAGCACCCCACGGGGCAGGCGATAGGCCGGGTTGGGCGACAATAACTGAAAGATCCAGCAGTGCCCGAGCAGGCCGTACAACACGCCGGACAAACCGCCAAACAAGCCGGGGCCACCGTAGGCGTATTGCGCGTAGTTGGAGACCAGGCTGAACAACAGGGTCAGGCCCAGCAGGTTGATGCTGCCCTGGCGCGCTTCAATGCGCCGACCCAGCTCCCAGTACCACATGCCGTTCATGGCCAGATGCAGGATGCCGAAGTGGATGAGCATCGGCGTGACCAGGCGCCACCACTGCCCCGAGGCCAGCGTGTCGGCCAACGGTGTGAACTGGATGTACTCGCCCAGCACCCGGAACGGCAGGAAGGTCAGCCAGGCCATGGCTTGCAGGTTTTCACCCAGCAGGGTCACCGCACCCACAATCAGGCTGGCCAACAGCACCAGTGCGGTGACTGGGCTGTGGCGCACCTGCTGGACAAAGCCTGGCCGCGCAACCGGCGCCTGCTCGGGAATATCCAGTTGCTGGTCGGGGTCGCCAGCGGGGAAGCGTTGATACAACACGCGCACATCGTCGCTGATGGCCTCGGGCACCCACAGCACCTGTTCACCGGCCTCCTCGCTGACGCGGTGCGGCACCTGCATGCGGTGCAGCAACTTGACGAAACCACCCAGGTCAACGCTCAGGGGCAAGCGCAATACAGCTACGGTACTCATGGAATGGCCTCTGGTCGCTCAACGTCGACCCATACGAATTTACGCGGATCCAGCTGGGTTTCCTGGTCCAGCCGATACGCCACCAGCTTGCCGTACAGCACCGCGCTGTAGTCCAGGCAGGCCAGGTTCGGGCGGATCGGCGCCGGTTTGCCGCTGCGCCAGTAGTGGCCGACGAACAACAGCGGTTCATCGACGCCATAGCGCAGCAGGGAATTCTTTTGCGTGGACGACAATGGCGTGCGTGCCACCGGCTCTGGCAAGGCGTCGGGCTGGAACACGATGTCGCCGTAGGTCTTGGGGTCGTCTTCCCAGAACTTGGTGCGAAAGAACGACCGCGTCAGGCCATCGCCACCGGTCAGGGTGAGCCCATCGGGCAGGCGCATATCGGTGCCGCGCAACAGGCGATCGAATGCATTGCAGGCAAAACTGCCCGGTACGGCGGCGGCTTGCAGGAAGTGTTGGTCGATGCAGCCGTCCGGGAAGGTGGCGCGCAGCGGCTGGATAAAACTGTCGTCCCAGCACGCGTGCACTACGCGAAAACGCCCGGCGTCGACAAACAGCGGCATGTCGTAGAACCAGCCGAGGAAGTCGTGCCAGTCGGCCGGGTGGTGTTCGAACTGCGTCAGGGTCTCTTGGATCAAGCGGGCGTGGCGCGGGTTGTGCTCACGCACGAACTGCTTGCCACTGCCCGGCGGGGCCGGCGTGGTCCAGCCCAACGCATTGAACTCGTGGTTACCCATGATGCACAGCGCCTGGCCGGCCTCGGTCATATCGTGGACGATATGCAGCGCCTCACGGATGCGTGGGCCACGGTCGATGATATCGCCCAGGAACACAGCCATGCGTGACGGATGGCGCCAAGTGCCGCCCTGCTTGTGGTAACCCAATTGGTCGAGCAAGTGCTCAAGGGTATGAGCGCAACCGTGCACGTCACCAATCAGGTCGTAGCTACGCGCGGGATCGAGCATCAGTCGCCTCCACCTCCCAAGCGGCTGCCCCAGCCCAGCTTGGTACGGCACACTTCGTAGTAGTTGTGATCCAGCGGGTGGATCAAGCGCAACTTCTGTGCCTTCTTGCTCACGGTGATGGTGTCACCGGGGGCGCAGGTGAAATGGTTCTGCCCGTCGCAGGAGACTTGCGGGTAGATTTGCATGTCTTTGGACACCACGATTTTCAGCTCACTGTTGCCATCGACCACAATTGGCCGACTGGACAACATATGGGGGTACATCGGCACGATCACAATGGCATCGAGCTTGGGATGCATGATCGGGCCTCCCGCCGACAGCGCATACGCGGTTGAGCCGGTAGGCGTGGCGACGATCAGGCCGTCAGCCTTCTGGCTGCACACGAACTGGCCGTCGATATACAGTTCGAACTCAATCATCCGCGTGGATTTGCCCGGGTGCAGCACCACATCGTTGAGGGCATCGCCCTGGCCGATCGCCTCGCCATGGCGGCGCACTTCGGCCTGCAGCAGGAAGCGGTTCTCCACCAGGTAATGGCCGTCGAGCACCTTGGCCACTTCGACTTCCAGCTCATCGGGGCGTATATCGGTCAGAAAGCCCAGGCTGCCACGGTTGATGCCCAGCACCGGCACGTTATGCCGCGCCAGTGCCCGGGCAGCGCCGAGCAGGCTGCCATCGCCACCGACCACGATGACCATGTCGCACACCTCGCCGAGCATCTTGCGCGACGAGGTTTGCAGGCCGTGGCCGGGGAGGATTTCAGCGATGGTGTCTTCGAGGATCACATGCAGGTGGCGCTCGAGCAGAAACTTCTTCAGCCGGCGGACGGTGTCCAACACCTGGGTACTGCCCAGGCGACCGATAATGCCGATATTGCGAAATTGCTCCATGGGGCTCCTGCGGGATCTGGGGTGAGGCAAAAAGAGCGATTATGGGCGAAAGGCCGTCTCAGGCAAAATCCTTTGTCGCCGCCAAGCCTTGATGACAATGGTTCTCAGGCACCTTCTGCACGCTGAAAAGGCTATGCTCGGACCATGACCCCATTCCCCGACTTGCACACCCTGCCCCGCCAACTGCGCCACCCCGAGGTGCGCGACCTGGCGTGGGTGATGCTCGCGCCGCCGATGCTGGCGCAGACGCCTTGGCCGCAGCGCCATCCGCTGGCGGGCAGTGACTGGGTGCAAGCCCCTCACCAACTCGAAGCCTGGCTGCGCCAGCTGGACCAGGACAGCAGCGCGTTGCAGCAGTGGCTGAGCCTGTCACGTACCCGGCGCCTGGGCCTGTACTACGAGCGCTTGTGGCAATTTGCGGTGCAGCAGGCGCCGGGTGTGGAGTTGCTGGCCGCCAACCTGCCGATCCGCCGTGCCGGGCACACGCTGGGCGAACTGGACATGCTGCTGCGCGACCGCGATGGGGTGCACCACCTGGAACTGGCGATCAAACTCTACCTCGGCCCGCAGGACGGCAACGGCCAGGACGCTACGCAATGGCTGGGGCCTGGCTGCCATGATCGGCTGGACCGCAAACTCGCGCACCTGGCCGAGCATCAATTGCCAATCTCCGCGCGGGCAGAAAGCCGCGAGGCATTGGCGGCGTTGGATATCCAAGCGTTCGATGCGCATTTGTGGCTCGGCGGCTATCTGCTCTACCCCTGGCCCGGCGCGGCGCACTCCCCCCTCGGCGCTCACCCGCAGCATCTGCGTGGGCGCTGGTTGCATCAGCGCGACTGGACAGACTTTGTCAGCACCCGCCCGGCGGGCCGCTGGCAACCCCTGCCCCGCCATGCCTGGCTGGCGCCCGCGCATTACCCGGCCGATGAAGTGTGGAGTGAGGTGCAGATGCAAGGTTGGCTGGCAGACCTGGACCCAATGGCCCCGGCGCAGTTGCTGGTACGCATGGTGCCGAACGGTGAGGAGTGGGAAGAAGCCGAGCGGTTGTTTCTGGTGGCCGATCTTTGGCCGAATGTACCGGGGACAGGCTGATAGGTGTGGGGTGTTTGAGGGCCTCATCGCAGGCAAGCCAGCTCCCACAGTTTGACCGCGCCGCTGGCTTGCCTTTTGTAGGAGCGAGCTTGCTCGCGAAAAACTCACTGACTCCGCGTTCATTCAGCAAACACGGGTTATCGTTGACGTTTTTCGCGAGCAAGCTCGCTCCTACAGAATTGACCGCAGCGCCGATTCCATGTGGGAGCTGGCTTGCCTGCGATGGCGATAGCCCAGGCGCTACAGCTTATCGATGTGCTGATACTCCAACTGCAACCCCACCGCCAATTCCTCAGCCCGCCCCAACCTGATCGGCCCACGCTCGATGTCAATCAACATGCCTGGACACTCCAATCGGGGCAGCGCGCCAATCGCCTTGAGCCTCCCGTCGGTCACCACCAGCAACTTCTGTTGCTCGGCGGGATAGCGCTTGCGCCGTGCCGCCAACCAATGCCCCGCCTCGGTCAGCGCAGCCAGCAACGGCGTCCCGCCGCCTGCTCCCAACTGCTCCAACCAATCGGCCAAGCCTTTCGCCGCCTTCAAACCTTGCACCTGCCACTTCGGCGATTGCCCGCTGGCCGTCAATAACGCCATGCGCGCCCGTTGGCGATAAGCATCGTCAAACAGCTGGGCCAGCAGCCCCTTGGCATCGGTCAGTGCGTGGTGGCGCCGAGTGGATGCCGAGGCATCGACTATCACCAGCCACAGTTCAGGAGCCGACCGGCTACGCAGGTGGAACAGCAGGTCCTCACGGCATTGCGGCCGCCCACCCAGCAACGTGCCCGGCCAATTGATCGCCCCGCGCTGTGCGCTGCGGGCCTTGCCCTGCCGGCCGGTGTTCAATCGCCCCGCCTGGGGCCGGGCATCCGCCCCCGCGTCAGGTCGGGGGCGGATGCCTAGGGCTTTTTTGGCCAGGTAGGTACATCGCGGCGTGCGCCCGTGGGCAAGGCGGGTGCGGGCATATCGCCCCACTGGCCTTGGCCGGGTGAGGTGTCAGAGGGTGACGATGACGGCCCGTCATCCGGCTGGGGCGGCGCGCCTGCCGGGGTTTGCTGCTGGCGGCGATGGCGCAAGGCGAACTCCGCCACCGCGTCGATATCTTCCTGCTCGATAGCAGCGGCGCCACGCCACGCCGCATGGGCGCGGGCGCCACGCAACCAGACCAGGTCGGCACGCAGGCCGTCGACCCCTGCGGCAAAGCAGCGCTCGGTGATGCGGGACAACGCCTGGTCATCCAGGGCGATACTGTCTAGCCGTGCCCGCGCCAGGGTGCAGCGTTCGCGCAAGGCAGCTTGCGCTGGCGCCCACTGCGCGCAGAACGCAGCCGGGTCAGTGTCGAAATCCAGGCGACGCCGGATAATCTGCCCGCGCTCGGCGGGCAGAGTCTGCCCGCTCAAGGCCACGTTGAAGCCGAAGCGGTCGAGCAACTGCGGGCGCAGCTCGCCCTCCTCAGGGTTCATGGTGCCGATCAGTACAAAGCGCGCCGCATGGCGATGGGAAATCCCGTCGCGTTCGATCAAATTGGTGCCGCTGGCGGCTACGTCCAGCAGCAGGTCCACCAAGTGGTCGGCCAGCAGGTTGACTTCATCCACGTACAACACCCCGCCGTCAGCCTTGGCCAACACACCGGGGGAGAATTGCGCGCGGCCTTCGCCCAGTGCTGCGTCCAGGTCCAGGGTGCCGACCAGGCGCTCTTCGGTCGCCCCCAGGGGCAAGGTTACAAACTGCCCGCTGGCCAACAGGTCTGCCAGCCCACGGGCCAGAGTCGACTTGGCCATGCCCCGTGGCCCTTCGATCAGCACGCCGCCGATCTTCGGGTCGATGGCGGCCAGGCACAGCGCGAGCTTCAAGTCATCAGCGCCGACCACAGCGGCCAGCGGAAAATGGGGAATATCAGTCATAGTCAACTCTTAATAACGCGTTCCAACGCTCCCGCGTGGGAACGCTTCGCTGGACGCTCGGCGTCCGTTCTTGTGACGCAGAGCGTCACGGGCTGCATTCCCACGCGGAGCGTGGGAACGATCAGCGGAGCGTGGGAATGATCAGCGGAGCGAGGGAATGATCACTCAGCTGTCTTCTTCTATGTCCAGCAACAGGTTTTCCAAGGCTTCGCGGTACGCCCCCGGTGCCTGCCACAAGCCACGTTGCTGGGCTTCGAGCATGCGCTCGGTCATGTCGCGCAGGGCATCGGGGTTGTGCTGTTGCACAAAGGCACGGGTGTCAGGGTCCAGCAGGTAGGCATCGGCGAGCAAGGCGTATTGGTGATCGTCAATCAGCGCGGTGGTAGCGTCGAAGGCGAACAGGTTGTCCACAGTCGCGGCCATTTCAAACGCGCCTTTATAGCCATGGCGCTTCACGCCTTCGATCCACTTGGGGTTGGCCGCACGGGAACGGATCACCCGGTTGAGCTCTTCCTTCAAGGTGCGGATTTTCGGCACGTCCGGCTGGCTGTGGTCGCCATGGTAGCTGGCGGCCTTTTCGCCGCTCAGGGTTTCCACGGCGGCCAGCATGCCGCCCTGGAATTGGTAGTAGTCGTTGGAGTCGAGCAAGTCGTGCTCGCGATTGTCCTGGTTCTGCAACACCGCCTGCACCTGGCTCAAACGCTGGGCAAATTGCTCGCGGGCCGCAGTGCCTTCGTCAGCGCCCCCATAGGCGTAGCCACCCCAGTTCAGGTAGACCTCGGCCAAGTCCTCGCGGCTCTGCCATAAGCGCCCGTCAATCGCGCCCTGCACGCCCGCGCCATAGGCACCCGGTTTGGCGCCGAAAATGCGCCAGCCGGCCTGCTTGGCCGCGGCACCTTCATCCAGGCCCGCCTCAAGCAATGCTTGGCGTTCACTGCGTACTTTGGCGGCCAGCGGGTTCATGTCATCGGGTTCATCCAGGGCGGCCACCGCCTGCACCGCCGCATCGAACAGGCGGATCAGGTTGGCAAACGCATCGCGGAAGAACCCGGATACGCGCAGGGTCACGTCCACCCGCGGGCGGTCCAATAAGCTGATCGGCAGGATCTCGAAATCGTCCACCCGCTGACTGCCAGTGGCCCATACCGGGCGCACGCCCATCAGTGCCATGGCCTGGGCGATATCGTCACCGCCGGTGCGCATGGTCGCGGTACCCCATACCGACAGGCCGAGTTGGCGCAAGTGGTCGCCATGGTCTTGCAGGTGCCGCTCAAGAATCAGGTTGGCCGACTGGAATCCGAGACGCCACGCCGTGGTGGTTGGCAGGTTGCGTACGTCCACGGTAAAGAAGTTACGCCCCGTAGGCAGCACATCCAGCCGACCGCGACTCGGCGCACCGCTGGGCCCGGCCGGGACGAAACGCCCATTCAAGGCATCGAGCAAGCCGCGCATCTCTGCGGGGCCGCAAGCATCCAGGCGTGGCGCGACGACAATGCGCAGGCTTTCGATCACCGACTTCACCTCCTGCCAGCCGGGCTCTTCCAACTGTTCGATGGGGCCTTCCAATGCCTGCTCGATCAAGCGCGCCGCGTACAACTCCAGACGTTCACGGGTATCCCCGGCCGTACGCCACAGCTGATCGTCAATCTTCTGCAACACCAACGGGCGCCGCCCCGTCCAGGGCTCGGCCAGTGCACAATCGAGCGGATCAAACCCCAGGTCGAATGCCTTGGTCAACACACGCAGCAGACTCGACTGCGGGCCCCGGCCATCGCCACGGGGAATGCGCAACAGCGCCAGCAAGGTGTCGATACGCAAACGGCCCTCGGGCGACTCGCCAAAGATATGCAGGCCATCGCGGATCTGCGATTCCTTCAAGTCGCACAGGTAGGTATCCAGGCGCGGCAGCCACACCGCCGCGTCCGCCTCACTGCCCAGTTCAAGCTCCTGGTCGATACGGGTTTCGCGCACCAGCTTGAGGATGTCTTTTTGCAGCTCCAGCGCACGGCGCGGGTCGAGCAATTGCGCCTCGTAATATTCGTCGGCCAATAACTCAAGGTCACGCAGCGGGCCGTAGGTTTCGGCGCGGGTCAGCGGTGGCATCAGGTGGTCGATGATCACCGCCTGGGTGCGCCGCTTGGCCTGGGCGCCCTCACCCGGGTCGTTGACGATAAACGGGTAGACATTCGGCAGCGGCCCCAGCAATGCATCCGGCCAGCAGTGCTCCGACAGGCCCACGCCTTTGCCGGGCAGCCACTCCAGGTTGCCGTGCTTGCCCACATGGATCACGCCGTGGGCGCCGTAGGTATGGCGTAGCCAGAAATAGAACGCCAGGTAGCCATGGGGCGGCACCAGGTCCGGGTCGTGGTACACCGCGCTGGCATCGACCTGGTAACCCCGGGCCGGCTGGATGCCGACGAAGGTCAGGCCCAGGCGCAGACCGGCGATCATCATGCGGCCATCGCGGCACATCGGATCGTTTTGGGGGGCGCCCCAACGCGCCAGCACGGCCTGGCGATTGGAGGCTGGCAAACGATCAAACATCGCCTGGTATTCCACAAGGCTCAGGCTTTGATGGCAGGGGCGCAGGTCGAGGCTGTCGAGATCGTTGGTGACGCCGCCGAGCAGTTCCTGGATCAGCGCGGTGCCGCTGTCGGGCAGCCGCTCCGCTACCGGGTAGCCCTCGATTTGCAAGGCGCGCAGGATATTCAGCGCTGCCGCCGGGGTGTCCAGGCCCACGCCGTTACCGATGCGACCGTCGCGGGTCGGGTAGTTGGCGAGGATCAACGCAATCCTTTTCTGGGCATTGGGCACCCGCGCCAACTCGACCCAACGGCGTGCCAGCTCAGCGACAAAATCCATGCGTTCGGGCGCTGCGCGGTAGCACACCACGTCCGACTGGCTGCGCTCGCTGCGCCAGGCCAGGTCCTTGAAGCTGATCGGCCGGCTGATGATGCGCCCGTCCAACTCCGGCAAGGCAATGTGCATCGCCAGGTCGCGGGGCCCCAGGCCTTGTTCGCTGGCCTGCCAGCCGGGTTGGTTGTCCTGGGCGCAGATCGCCTGGATCACCGGGATATTGCGGCGAAACGGGCGCAAATGCGGCGCTTCCGGGCTCGATTGGGCAAAGCCGGTGGTGTTCAGAATTACCGCGGCTTGCACGTCATCCAACAGGTCCTCGACCACCGAGAGGCAGCCGGGTTCTTTCAAACTGGCCACCGCGACAGGCAACGGGTTGAGGCCCGCCGCCTGTAAGCGCTGGCGGAACACATCAATAAAACCGGTATTGGCAGCCTGTAAATGGGAGCGGTAGAACAGCACCGCAGCCACAGGCCAATCGGGCTGCCAATCGGCCTGCCAGTCATTGAGGCGGGCATTGGCGTTGTGCGGGTGATAGATCGCCGTGCGCGGCAGCGCTTGTGGCTCGGCCCAGGCATAGTCGCAGCCCAGGTGGACACTGGCCAGGCAGTGATAAAAATCCAGGGCATTGCCCAGGCCACCTTGGCGCAGGAAGTGCCACAGACGCTCGCGGTGTTCGGCAGCAACAGTGCTCAGGCCGCTGAGTTCCGGGTCCGGACGGTCGTCACCCGGCACCAGGATCAGGGTGACGCCACGTTCGGCCAACTCCACCAGGCGCTCGATGCCGTAGCGCCAATACCCGATACCGCCGTGCAATGACAGCAGGATGACCTTGGCGTGGCGCAATACCTCGTCGACGTACAGGTCAACCGAGGCATGGTTCTGCACCTGCATCGGGTTGGCCAGGCGCAGGCTGGGGTAATCCTCGGGCAATTGCTGGGCGGCTTCGGCGAGCAGCGCCAGGCTGGAATCGCCGCTGCACAGGATCACCAGTTCAGCGGGGGTCTGGCCAAGGTCGGCAATATTGTCGTCCGCGACGAAACCACCGGGTTGGGTCCTGAGCAGGTGCATGGTTAAACGCTGAGGGCAGCGCGCAATTGCGCTTCGAGGCCAGCGGCGTCCAGTTCCTGGCCGATCAGCACCAGGCGCGTGGTGCGTGCTTCGTCAGCGCCCCAGGCACGGTCGAAGTGTTTGTCAAAGCGCGTGCCCACACCCTGGATCAGCAGGCGCATCGGTTTGTTGGGGATCGCGGCGAAACCTTTCACCCGCAGGATGCCGTGCTGCACCACCAATTGGGTCAGGGCGTCGAGCAGCAGCGCCTCATCGGCTTGGGGCAAGTCGATGGAGATGGAGTCAAAGGCATCGTGATCGTGGTCGTCTTCACCCTCGTGGTGATGGTCGTGATGGCTGTGACGCCCGTCGATATGCTCTTCGGAACCGGCGCCCAGGCCGATCAGCACGTCCAGGGGCAGACGACCGCTGCTGGCTTCGATGATCTTCACCGCGGGCGGCAGTTCTTCGGCGACTTCCAGGCGCACGCGGGCCAGGTCTTCGGCGCTGATCAGGTCGGATTTGTTGAGGATCACCAGGTCAGCGCTGGCCAGTTGGTCGGCGAACAGTTCGTGCAAGGGTGATTCGTGGTCCAGGTTAGGGTCGAGTTTGCGCTGGGCGTCGACCTGGTCCGGGAAGGCGGCAAAGGTACCGGCGGCCACGGCTGGGCTGTCGACTACGGTGATCACCGCGTCAACGGTACAGGCGCTGCGGATTTCCGGCCACTGGAAGGCTTGCACCAACGGCTTGGGCAGGGCCAGGCCCGAGGTTTCGATGAGGATATGGTCCAGGTCACCGCGACGGGCGACCAGTTCGCGCATCACCGGAAAGAACTCTTCCTGCACGGTGCAGCACAGGCAACCGTTGGCCAGCTCGTAGACGCGGCCATTGGCCTCTTCTTCGGTGCAACCGATAGAACACTGCTTGAGGATTTCACCGTCGATGCCCAGCTCGCCGAACTCGTTGACGATCACCGCAATGCGACGGCCCTGGGCGTTGTCGAGCATATGGCGCAACAACGTGGTTTTGCCCGAGCCAAGGAAGCCGGTAACGATGGTGACGGGGAGTTTGGCCAGTGTTTTCATCGGATGCCCTTTGGGGCGGGCATACGGGACGACAGGCCCTGCGGCAGCGCGCAGCAGCGGATTCGTCACCGGATCACCCCGCCCGGTTGAATTGGAAAATCGGTTGCGAGGCAGGTCTCCTGGCTTGGGGTGTGCAGGTCTTGCGACCAATGCTGACTGCGCCTTCCCGCCCTATCGGCAGTGGCGTGGCAGTCAACTGAACCCTTCACAGTTGCGGGGGCAGCCGCGGCTTGAACCGCGTTCCCTTCTTAGCTTCGGCCTGGGCCGAAGAACCTCGAAGGTGCAAGGCTACAGTGGCTTGCAGCATTTGACTACCGTCCCGGCCCATGCTCTCCTACACGCCTTGTTTCGGGTGCCCTTCACAGGGTGAAACGGGAAACCGGTGCGTCATAGACCTATGACCAGTCCGGTGCTGCCCCCGCAACGGTAAGCGAGCGAAGCGTCACGGCCACTGTGCTTTTGCATGGGAAGGCGATGCTTTCAGGAGGACTCTTTCAAGAGCCGCCCCTCGCAAGCCCGGAGACCGGCCCGAAAAATTCAGATAACAAACCCGCGGTGGGCGGGCGCTGTTCAGAACCCCGCGTGCCTGGCGCGTGGGGTTTTCATGCGCTCGTTTCACCCTGACACCTGAAAGGGACGCGCCATGTCGATCATCAGCAGCACTTCGCACACCGCTACTAGCACCGCCACCCTCAGCCAACGCCTGACCGCCGCCATCGGTGCGTCGATACTCGGCGCGTGTTTGGTGTATTTCGCCGGGTTCTCGCATATCGAGGCGGTGCACAACGCCGCCCACGATACCCGCCACAGCGCCGCGTTCCCGTGCCATTGAGAGCTGCCGACATGATCAAGCGTATTGCGCAAACCGCAGGGTTCACTGGGCTTTTGGCTGCCTTGCTGCTGACCCTGCTGCAAAGTTTCTGGGTGGCACCGCTGATCCTGCAGGCGGAAAGCTTTGAAAAAGCCCCGCCAGCCGCTGAAGTGGTGCACGAGCACGCCGCTGGCGCTGCTGCCCACAGCCACGATGCCCAAGCCTGGGAGCCGGAAGATGGCTGGCAGCGTGTGTTGTCCACCACTGGAGGCAACCTGGTGGTGGCCGTAGGCTTTGCACTGATGCTCGCCGGCCTCTACACGCTGCGTGCGCCGACCCGCACTGCCCAAGGCCTGCTCTGGGGCCTGGCCGGCTACGCGACCTTTGTACTGGCACCCACCCTGGGCCTGCCGCCGGAACTGCCGGGCACTGCGGCGGCTGACCTGACGCTACGCCAGACCTGGTGGATCGGCACCGCAGCCTCCACCGCTGTAGGCCTGGCGCTGATCGTGTTCGGCCGCAACTGGCTGTTGAAAGGCCTTGGACTGGCGATCCTTGCCGTACCCCACGTCATCGGCGCGCCGCAACCTGAGGTACATTCGATGCTGGCCCCGGAGGCGCTCGAAGCGCAGTTCAAGATCGCCGCGCAATTGACCAACGTCGCCTTCTGGCTGGCCCTGGGCCTGATCAGCGCCTGGTTGTTCCGCCGCAACCGCGACGACCAATACTCGGCATGATGCTGGTTGTCGGTTTGGGCTGCCAGCGTGGCTGTGAGGTTCACAGCCTGCTGGCGTTGCTGGACGGAGCCCTGGCCTCGGCAGGCATTGATCGCTCACGCATAACTGCGCTGGCAAGCATTGATCGCAAGCGCGATGAACCTGGGCTGCTGGCGCTGGCCCAGCGGTTGAACCTGCCCTTGCAGTGCTTCAGCGCCGAGCAACTGGCAGGCTATGAGCATCGGCTGAGCCATCGCTCAGCGCTGGCTTTTGCCCACACCGGCTGTTATGGGGTGGCCGAAAGCGCCGCCCTGGCCCTGGCCGAGCACCTGTCCAACGGCCCCGCGCTCCTGCTGATCACCCGCCAGAAAAGCGCACAGGCCACCCTTGCGTTGGCCTGCGCGGGCTAAAATCCCGATAATTGCCGCTTTTGAGCATGAGCCGTGTTCATGCTCACCCGTTTCTGAACAGGACTTCTCCATGACCGTCTACTTTATCGGCGCCGGCCCCGGCGACCCGGAATTGATCACCGTCAAGGGCCAGCGGCTGATCCGCAGTTGCCCGGTGATCATCTACGCCGGCTCGCTGGTGCCCGCCGCCGTACTGGAAGGTCATCAGGCGCTCCAGGTGGTCAACAGTGCCGAGCTGCACCTGGAACAGATCATGGAGTTGATCAAGACGGCCCATGCCAAAGGCCAGGATGTGGCGCGGGTGCACTCGGGCGACCCGAGCCTGTATGGCGCGATTGGCGAGCAGATCCGCCACTTGCGGGAAGTGGGTATTCCTTTTCAGATCATTCCCGGGGTTACGGCAGTAGCGGCCTGCGCCGCGTTGCTGGAAACCGAGCTGACTCTGCCGGACATCGCTCAGAGCGTGATCCTGACCCGCTACGCCGACAAAACCAACATGCCGCCCGGTGAGAGCTTCGACAGCCTGGCCCGCCATGGTACGACCATGGCGATTCACTTGGGGGTCAATCACCTGGAAAAGATCGTCGCCGAACTGCTGCCCCACTATGGCGCTGATTGCCCAATTGCCGTGGTGCACCGAGCGACCTGGCCGGATCAGGATTGGGTTGTCGGCACCCTGACAGATATTGCCGCCAAGGTCACAGCCAAGGGGTTCCGGCGCACGGCGCTGATTGTGGTGGGCCGGGTGCTGGCCAGCGACAGTTTCGGCGAGTCGTCGCTGTATCGGGCCGGGCATGCCCACCTTTACAGACCCTGATTATGTGGGGTGGCTTGCCCTAATCCCCGTAGGAGCGAGCTTGCTCGCGAAAACCCCATAGGCGCCGCGCTTATTCAGCAAGCATGCATTATCGTTGACGCTTTTCGCGAGCAAGCTCGCTCCTACAAAGAGCGCATAAAAAAACGGCGCTCACGGGGCGCCGTTTTTTATGTTCGCAGTGAACACCTTGCTCAGTAGTAGGCGTTTTCTTTCTGCGTGTGGTCGGTCACGTCACGTACACCCTTGAGCTCCGGAATGCGTTCGAGCAGGGTGCGCTCGATACCTTCGCGCAGGGTTACGTCCGCCTGGCCGCAGCCTTGGCAGCCGCCGCCGAACTTCAGTACGGCGATACCGTCATCCACCACGTCGATCAGGCTTACCTGGCCGCCATGACTGGCCAGCCCCGGGTTGATCTCGGTTTGCAGGTAATAGTTGATACGCTCATTGACCGGGCTGTCGGCGTTGACGTTCGGGACCTTGGCGTTGGGTGCCTTGATGGTCAACTGGCCACCCATTCGGTCGGTGGCGTAGTCGACCACTGCGTCGTCAAGGAAGGCTTCGCTGAAGGCGTCGATATACGCGGTGAAGCTTTTGAGCCCCAGCGCGGTGTCTTCAGGCTTTTCTTCGCCGGGCTTGCAATACGCGATGCAGGTCTCTGCGTACTGGGTGCCGGGCTGGGTGATAAAGACGCGGATGCCGATACCCGGGGTGTTCTGCTTGGACAGCAGGTCAGCCAGGTAATCGTGGGCGGCGTCGGTAATGGTTATGGCAGTCATGGAAACTCCTCACAGGCTTGCCCGCAGTTTACGCCAAATTATTACGCAGGTACAAAGTCCTAGTATTTTTGTCGGGAAAGACTTGTCTCTGTTGACCTGACGCATCGTGACACCTGGCCATTTCAGCAAAAACCTGTGCCTACCTATATAGCCCCCCCCGCAAAACCCGGCTCAATAGAGTGAATCCTCTTCGACTACGGATTGTGAGGATTGAATGAATAACGCGTTGCAGAGTTTCTATTTCAAGGGTTTGCCGGAACAGCAAGCGCATCTGGACCATCTGATTGATTTCGTGACGGCACAAAGCTCGCTGACGGCATCCGCCGCCGAGGTGTACTACTCCCCGCCGCACAACAGCGAACTGCATCGCGAATGCAAGGAAGCCTTTCGTGTCTTGGCAAAGCTGGAAGCCGATGAAGACTTTCAGCAGTTCCTGCGGGAAAAGCCCGAACCAGATGCTTCCATTCTCGGCCGGGACTTTCTTTACGACCTGCTCTCCACCATGCTCAGCAGCGTGCGCGCACCGATACCCGACCCTGCCGAGACGTTCAGCATCGCCGACCATTCGGTGATCCTGCGCCATATACCCACCTATTGGTACATCGACGCCGACGTGTTGCTGGATATCAACCGGCGTGTGGGTAACGGCCTTAAAAGTGATGGCTCGGTGCGGTTTGACCTGGCGCTCAAGTATTACTCGATTATCCCGGCACAGCCCAAAACCCGCGAACAGTGGAAAGCGGTTCTAGCTGGCTTGCAGGAACACCACACTCTGAGAAAACTCGGACACGAAGGCGACCTCAGCGATTTGCAGCACTTGCTGGATGCGCCTGCCGACCAGAAAATCAAAGAGGTTATCCGCCAGATCGAAACACAAACACGTCAATCGCTGTTCCGTCATGTATTGCCCGAAACATTTACCGCCTCACAACAGGACATGCTCACCACCACCCCCACCGTGCTGCTTGAGCAATTGCTCAATAGCCCCGATAACCTGGCGCTGGGCGAACGGATCGCCAAGGCCTTGGACTGGTATGGCAGCCAACAGGACGAAATCTGCCCAGACCCGGTACGGGTGAAATTACTGTGGCGCGCGCTGTGGCTGACGATCATCCCCAACCCCGACTCGCCGGTGGATAACGAATTGAAGTTATTCATCTCGCCGGGGGCATCTTATAGGACGATCCGCCAACACCTGATCAGCCGCTATCACCACGACTTGTCGATCAGCACTGACGCAGCGCTATTGGCCGTGTGCGTGATCAAGGCCAATGTCGCCAGTGAAGTGTGGGTGGCCGATATTCCCGATGACCTGCCCTACGCTGCAACCAGTACCTGGGTCAATTTCAGAAGCGGCTTTCTGCTGGCCGAAACGATTGCACCTGGTTCATCGCGCCACATGAGTTTCGAACAATTGCTCAACCTGGCGGCGGAACACTTTCGCGCCAGTGGCGATGACATCAAACAACAGGCACTGGTCGCAGCGGCCAAATTGGCCCCCACCGTGCAATGGGCACAGGCCAACGGCCTGATCGCCAACCGATCGTCGGGCCACTCCCGCGACGAGCTCACCCAGGCCGTCACTGCACTGGAGCAGCATGAATATGAGATGTTCAACGCGGTTCAGAACCTCAAACTCAAGCTGCCCAGCCGTTGGCGCTTTGCCTCGGACACGGAGTACGACAAAGCCTTTCACGAAGCCCTCCAGGTGCCGAGAAACGCCTATAAGACCTTAATCCAATCACTGCTTGCCCACCTGGGCAGCGCGACTCTGAATGTGGATCAGGACGAGATCACCGTGTATTCATTAAGAGAGGCCCTGAAAAAGGTGCCCATCGAATATGAAACCAAAGCCAAGACCGATGCCATTCGTTACCGGACAGGTTTTATCCTACGCATCGTCAAGACCCGCTCGCCCTTCCATGCCATTTACATCGAGGTATTCCCCTTCGCCGGTCTGCTGCGTCGACGTAAAGACCTGCAAAGCCTACCGCTAAACGGCAAAGTGGTAGAGCTACGCGACGCCATGAGCTGGGACAAGTACAGGCTGGCTACCGAAGTACCGTTTGATCAAGAGGCCTACCGCGAGAACAAAGCGCCCAGACCAGGCAAAAAAGCCGAGTTGATCGTTGAACAAGTCGGCGAGACACTGCCTGGCATCGACGCAGGGCCGCGCATCCAATCGTTCGCGCCCAACACGCTGTATGCGCCGCGTAGTGAAACCCTGGCGAGCATGATTGCCCGCGAGCTGTTTTTCTGCGACGAACAGGCCCTGCTGGAAAAAACCCGTAAAGACACGCGGGAAGTGGACATCCCCACTGAGGTACTCGAAGACTTGGCGTTCTGGGGCAAGATATTTGTGCCGTTCTGGGGCGGCATCGACGACATCGCTTCCGGCGATCCTCAGCGCATCAAATCCGGCGTCGCCAGCCTGTTCATCGACATCGTGGCTTTCGCGCTGCCGGTGGGGCGGTATGTGGCTGGCTCGACTCGCTTGCTCATCCAGGCGGGTAAAACCGGGCTACGCCTGGCATTGCCTAAACTGGCGAAACTGACCGGAAAACTGGTGATCGCCACACTCCAGGAACTCAACCCCCTGGCCGCCCTACCAAGCCTGCTCAGGCTCGCGCGCTTTGGTTTGCTCAAGCTGGGCCACAAACTGATGCGCCATGCACAACGGGGTATCGCCCAACTGCGAGATGGGGCGATCGCCGCAAGGCATATGCGCTCGGTCGACCCTGACAGCTGGAAGCCGCTGCAGGCGGGCGATCAACTGTTTACCGTGGACGGCTTCGCCAATGTCCCAATGCGCAACGTCGGCAGCCTCGAGGCGCCGGATTATCGCTTGATCGATACCGCGTCCAACCAAGCCTTCGGGCCGCGTTTTAGAGAACCGATCACGGTCATCAGCAACAGCAGCCCGTTGATCCGTCAGTACGCGGTTGACCCAGAGTTGATCAGAGGCCTCAAGCCCGACGCGCGCGGTATCTTCTCCCGGGCGGACTACAACCAGAAGTTCATCTGTAATGTCGATGACAAGGGCAAAATCGCGGTGTACCAGATCCGCGACAACTCCTATGGGTTCATTCAGGAGGCCGCCACGAGCGCCGACAACAGCTTTTCTATCGTGCTGGTCAATCCGAGGACCAACCGGGATTTGTCGATCACGCTGTCGTCGGTGGAACCCGGTCATTGGTATTCAGGCCCGATCAAGCTCACGGGCGGCGCGCCGGATGCGCCAAGCGTTGTAACGCCCTCAGTGCTGTTGAAATGGACCGAAGCCAGTGAAGACGCCCTGAAAAAAACCATGGACAAGTTCGTCAGCACTTACAACCTGGACCCCAGCGCCTTTCGGCAGTTCGTCAACAGCCGCAACACCCTGACACCTCGGGGGCTAAAGATGCTAGACCGCGCGGGAACCGCCCGCACCAGCGTCACTTACGAGCATATGGAGCACTGGAGCAAGGCGTCCCAGCGCGAGCGCAACAACCTCACCCTTGAGGGCTTCGCCGCCGACCATAACCTGGACCCGGTGGCCCTTGCCGAGCATGTAAACCTTGATGGCACCTATAGAGCGGCAGGCAAGGTACTGGCCAAATACGCCAGGGGTGAACAATTCGACGACCTGAAACCCGAACACCTGCAAGAGTGGAACAAGCACTACAACGCCCCCAATTCAAGGGTGTCCATGCACGCATTTGTCGAGCAGAACAACCTCAATCCGGTTATCTGGAGCAACTACGTCAATGACAATGGCAGCATGACCCGCGCCGGTAGAGAAAGGTGGCTGTTCGGACAAAGAAGCCCGCTGGACGAGCCTGTGGCCAGGAAGCGGCCTGCGCCGCCCACCGCAAGCAGCTCAAAACGTCCGCGCCTGGAGGACGACACCGCAACCACGCGGCGCCGATCCACTTCAATCACCGCGTCTTTTGATCATAAAATCAACAATAATGCGCCAATTCTGCAAGACCCCAACGACGTCAGGCGCAGCTTGACCCTTGAACTTGAAGGTCCGTTGCAAAACATAGAGATCACCGACGCCAACCAGTTTTTTGACGAGTTCACAGGGCTGCAACACGTCGAAGTCAAAGAGGCTGCAACCAAGAGTATCCGCGACTGGATCTCTAAAGAAGGCAACCATCATCGCAGACTCGATCGACTGCTGGAGGTCAGGAAACTGGCCGAGGGCCCGGAGCGTGGCCTGTCGGTGGTGGCCCGAACCGATATAAAACGTTTTGATGTCATTGGGCCGTACACCGGCAAGGTGCACTTGAATCAAGCCTCGCTCAATACCGAGATACTGGAAAAAGGTGAAGCGGCCGTCGGCACGTACTTATTCCAAACCCACACTCATGGCGCGACTATCAGCGGCCACGGTAACAGCAATACGCTGAGCCTGATCAATGCGGTCAAGGTGCCCAACCTGCCCGACGTTGGCATCGAAAATGTCGGCGCCCTGTACGTAGGCAAATACATGGTGTTTATAGTCGCTTGGCGGGACATCCCTGCCGGGACCGAGTTGCTGATGGACTATGGGAAAGCCTACTGGAAGTACGTGAGGCCCTGAGCCGCCAAACAGCAGTCCTAATGCTTTTGCCTTATGGGTAACGCATCATCAATGCCAAACCAATGTTTGAGCCTGCGATGCGTAGCCTGCTCCAACACTTGATAACTGGCCAAGGCGCCCAGCGCAATGACGGCGATGCACACCGGTATCATTGCGTAGGGGTCTATTGCCCTGTGTTCGATGGCCCAGCGCCCAGCACACAGCACCAGTACGTGAAGCAGATAGACCGAGTAGGAGCAGTCCCCCAGCAGTTTTATCAAGCGCGAACCATGGAAGTAAGGCTCCAGCGCCACACAACTGATCACTAACACGGCGCTGGGCACTCCCCATTCCAATACTCGGGGTACATCCGCGCCGTGGTAAATCGCTGCCAATGCCGCGACGACACCCAGCAACGCCAGCCAAGGCCTGGCTCGGCACAGACCGCGGCGGTAAAGTATGCCGATTGCCATGCCCATGAGAAATTCCAGAGCAATGTCATTACGGTAAAACCCATCGGCCAAGTCAAAGGCGGGGCCAATGACGTAGCACAGCAGATACAGCAGTACCGCCACCACCCAGAGCCTATAGGCTTCACGCACCAGCAGCGCAACAGCAAACAGGCAGTAGAACAGCATCTCGAAATTCAGTGTCCAGCCCACATCCAGCAGTGGATACACGCCGTAGCCCGCCGGGTTTTGCGCGGGAATAAAGAGCATCGACAGGAGCGCATGACCCAGTTCTAGCTGAACGTCTGGAAACATCCAGGGCATGACCGTGACCAGCACAGCCAAAAGCACGGTATAGAACCAGTACGCCGGAGCAATCCTGGCCACGCGCATCAGCATGAAGCGCCAGGGCGTGAGCGCTTTATCGGCGCTCGCGAGGAAAATCACCAAGCCACTGATGACGAAGAATACGTCCACCCCGGCGCCGCCCTTTTCGACCAACAGGTCCTCGAAGGCGTTGTGGGCCTCGAAGTTGAAAAACAGCTGCATGACATGGTGACCCACCACCACCCATGCAGCCAACGCGCGCAACAACTGCACTGAAATCAGCATCGGCCTACCCCTTTCCAATCTGTAGGTAAATATCCGACTGCTTCAGCCCCACATGGAGAAATGACCGGATCAATGCACTTCGTTATAGGTTCTCATAGCGGTTCATGTCCAATACACCCTCTTCCACCGGCGTGGTTTCGCGGATGTACTGCGACAAGTCGTGGAAATACTGCCAGAACAACGGATGGCTGCGCCGCACACCCCAGCGGTCGACGATTTTTTCGAAGCTCTTGGCGTCCTTGGCCTGCTCCATCTGCGCGACAAACTCAGGCACTTGCCGAGCCGGGATATTGAACATGAAGTTCGGGTAGCTGCTGAGCACGCCAGGGTAAATGGTCACAGTGTCCAGGCCCGGCTGATAGCGATACGCCTCTCCCAGCAGGAACGCCACGTTACTGTGGGCACGGTTGCGCAGCAGGCTGTAGACCTCGCGCTTGCCACTGGCCGTGTCGATGCGCAGCATCGTGGCTTCGGGCAATTGCTCGATCACCTTGAGCCCCGCGGCCGGCCGCGAGGTCAGGCGGCTCAGCGCTTGTTCGGCATCCTGCAAGGCCGGGTCGATGCCGTCGCGGGAGCAGAACGCGCCGCTGCAGCGGTTGATCGGGTCGGGGCTGGCGTTCAAATGGCCGTAGCGGGTCAGTAACTGGTTGGCGAAGTCACGCTTGGGGTCTTTTTCGCTCAGGTGCAAACCACTGGCCTTGTCATCGTCAATCGCTTCGTAGTCCAGCCACAGCTTGAGCTTGCCGCTGTTCTGGTACCAGTCGTCCATGAAGTCTTCGCGGGTGTCGGCGGGCATCAGGCGCAGGAAGTTCTGCTCGGCACCGTTGCGGATCAGGTCGAAATACAGGCGGGTCTGGGCCTGGTGCGAGACGTTGCCAAACACATCGAAATTCACCGCCAACTGGTAATAGGTGCGTTCCAGCAGTGGGTAGTCGAACAGCCACATCGTCTGCGGAACCTCGCCAATCAGGCCCTTGGTCACCGAGGCGCTGTCGAAATGGCGGAAAATGCTCAACAAGGCATTGTCATTGCCCGCCCACAATGTCGACCAGCTCGGCGCCGGCAGGTCTGCATAGTTGTCACGGCGCAAGGCTTCGTACTGGTTGCGCTTGTCGCGATAGGCCAGCCACAGGCTCAGCACACTGCCCACGTCGTCATTCTGCCCGGGCATGGCCAGCAACGGCGTGGCCTGGCCGCGATAACGCGCATCGGTGACGTACAGATCGTGGTCGGGGTCCTGGAACAGCGTCCAGAAGTTATCGCGGATCACGTCCGTGGCGATCTGCCCACGGCACACCGGCCCGCGAATGAAAGTACGCACGAAGTACTCAGCGTTATCGAGCATGAATTGGTAGCGCGCTTTAGCCGGGATGGCTTCGAATGTCGCGAACGGGTTGGCGCGGCTGCCGGGGCCGTAGCCTGGCAAGGCCGTGACCTGCCAGTCGCCTGCGTAGAACAACGCCTTGATCCGCGCCATCCTCGCCGCGCTGAAGGGGTAAGTGATGTGGGTTTTATGCACGATCACGCCCTGCACCGGCCACAGGCGGTAGTACACCTGGGTGCCGGGGTCGTCGTTGGGGCGACGGGTGGCGATCAGGTCAATCGGCTGGCCACTGGGCGTACGCGAACGCACCCACTGGAAATAATGCCCCGGCTCGCCGTTCTCGAAATAGATATGCGCCAGGAACAAATGCTCGAACAGCCAGCGCGCCACCAGGCTTTCCCGGGCGCCCGGCTGGTTGAACAGGTTTTCCCACTGTTGCACTTGCAACGCTTCCCTGGCGCTCGGCGCCAGGCCCTGCTCGTCAATCGGCGCGCCGGAGGCCAGCCAGCGTTGCAAAGTCTGGTACTGCTGATCGGTCAGGCCGGTGACCGCCAGCGGCATGCCTTCCTTGGGGTGAGCGCCGGCATAGGCATTGAACTCGCCGGGCGTTGCGCACATATTTTCGCGGTTGAGCCCCAGCACAATGTTGTCGGGCAGCTTGGCATTGGGCGCCAGCGGCGCGTTGTGCCCCAGCTCCAGCATGCGCGCCATCAGCGCAGCCTGGCTGCCCTGGGCGTCCAGCACCGAATAGAAGCCCTTCTGCTGCCACGCCTGCTTACCGAATGCGTCATAAAACAACCGCGTAGTTGGCGTGGCCTGGCTGCGCTCGCCGTCATACACCGGCATTTTGCTTGCCCCGCGTGCGGCGCCCTCGGCGCTCCCGAGGTTGAGCTGGCAGGCGGAGTCGTAGCAGGCGTGGCAGGCCACGCATTTCTCGGTGAAGATCGGTTGGATATCGCGGGTATAGGAAATCGCCGAAGCGGGACCCTCTGCCTGCGCAGTACTGGCTATCAAGGCCAGGACGGCGCTGACGATCAAACGAAGTGACATGTATCGGGTCCCGATTCAAGGCGTGCGGTCTGTGAAATGGCGGTGATTCTACCGGGCCATGACCGCCAGCAACATGAGCGATATTCATGCACAACCCGGACATGCTCCAAATCGGCACAGGTTTGCTATGATTCACGCCCTCCGTAATGCCTGACCAGAGTAGTCCCATGCCCGATCGTAGCGCTCGCCTGCAAGCCCTTCACCAAGCCCTCAAGGAACGTATCCTGATCCTGGACGGTGGCATGGGCACGATGATCCAGAGCTATAAGCTCGAGGAGCAGGACTACCGTGGCAAACGCTTCGCCGATTGGCCAAGCGACGTCAAGGGCAACAACGACCTGCTGGTGCTGACCCGCCCGGACGTGATCGGCGGCATTGAAAAAGCCTACCTGGACGCCGGCGCCGACATTCTTGAAACCAACACCTTCAACGCCACGCGTATCTCCATGGCCGACTACGGCATGGAAGAACTGGCCTATGAACTGAACGTGGAAGGCGCACGCCTGGCGCGCAAGGTGGCCGACGCCAAAACCCACGAGAACCCGGCCAAGCCGCGTTTTGTCGCCGGTGTACTGGGCCCGACCAGCCGTACCTGCTCGCTGTCGCCGGATGTGAACAACCCCGGCTACCGCAACGTGACCTTCGATGAGCTGGTGGAAAACTACACCGAAGCCACCAAGGGCCTGATCGAAGGCGGCGCCGACCTGATCCTGATCGAAACCATCTTCGACACCCTTAACGCCAAGGCCGCGATTTTCGCCGTGCAAGGGGTGTTCGAGGAACTGGGCGTGGAACTGCCGATCATGATCTCCGGCACCATCACCGACGCGTCCGGCCGTACCCTGTCGGGCCAGACCACCGAAGCGTTCTGGAACTCCGTGGCGCACGCCAAGCCGATCTCGGTCGGTTTGAACTGTGCCCTGGGGGCCAGCGAGCTGCGCCCCTACCTGGAAGAGTTGTCGAACAAGGCCAACACCCACGTTTCGGCGCACCCCAACGCCGGTCTGCCCAACGAATTCGGCGAGTACGACGAACTGCCGTCAGAAACCGCCAAGGTCATCGAAGAATTCGCCCAAAGCGGCTTCCTGAACATCGTCGGCGGTTGCTGCGGCACCACGCCTGGGCATATCGAAGCCATCGCCAAGGCTGTGGCCGGTTACGCGCCGCGCTCGATCCCGGATATTCCCAAGGCTTGCCGCCTGTCGGGCCTGGAGCCTTTCACCATCGACCGCAGTTCGTTGTTCGTCAACGTCGGCGAACGTACCAACATCACGGGCTCGGCCAAGTTCGCCCGCCTGATCCGCGAAGACAACTACACCGAAGCCCTGGAAGTCGCCCTGCAGCAGGTGGAAGCCGGCGCCCAGGTGATCGACATCAACATGGACGAAGGCATGTTGGATTCGAAGAAGGCCATGGTGACCTTCCTCAATCTGATCGCCGGCGAGCCGGACATCTCCCGCGTACCGATCATGATCGACTCCTCCAAGTGGGAAGTGATCGAAGCGGGCCTCAAGTGCATCCAGGGCAAGGGGATCGTCAACTCCATCAGCATGAAGGAAGGCGTAGAGCAGTTCATTCACCACGCCAAGCTGTGCAAGCGCTACGGCGCGGCAGTGGTGGTGATGGCGTTCGACGAAGCCGGCCAGGCCGACACCGAAGCGCGCAAAAAAGAAATCTGCAAGCGCTCCTACGACATCCTGGTCAATGAAGTGGGCTTCCCGCCGGAAGACATCATCTTCGACCCGAACATCTTCGCGGTCGCCACCGGCATCGAAGAACACAACAACTACGCCGTCGACTTCATCAACGCCTGTGCCTATATCCGCGACGAACTGCCGTATGCGCTGACCTCCGGTGGCGTGTCCAACGTGTCGTTCTCGTTCCGCGGCAACAACCCGGTGCGCGAAGCGATCCACTCGGTGTTCCTGCTGCATGCGATCCGTGCGGGCCTGACCATGGGTATCGTCAACGCCGGCCAGTTGGAGATCTACGACCAGATCCCCGCCGAGCTGCGTGACGCCGTCGAAGACGTAGTACTCAACCGCACACCCGAGGGCACCGACGCCCTGCTGGCGATTGCCGACAAGTACAAGGGCGACGGCAGCGTCAAGGAAGCCGAGACCGAGGAATGGCGCGGCTGGGAGGTCAACAAGCGCCTGGAACATGCGCTGGTCAAGGGCATCACCACGCACATCGTCGAAGACACCGAAGAGTCGCGCCTGTCGTTCGCACGCCCGATCGAAGTGATCGAAGGCCCGTTGATGTCGGGCATGAACATCGTTGGCGACCTGTTTGGCGCCGGCAAGATGTTCCTGCCCCAGGTAGTGAAATCCGCCCGGGTGATGAAGCAGGCGGTGGCGCACTTGATTCCGTTCATCGAGCTGGAAAAAGGCGACAAACCCGAAGCCAAGGGCAAGATCCTGATGGCCACGGTCAAGGGCGACGTGCATGACATCGGCAAGAACATTGTCGGCGTGGTGCTGGGTTGCAACGGCTATGACATTGTCGACCTGGGCGTGATGGTGCCGGCGGAGAAGATCCTGCAGGTGGCCAAGGAGCAGAAATGCGACATCATTGGCCTGTCCGGCCTGATCACGCCGTCCCTGGATGAAATGGTGCATGTGGCCCGCGAGATGCAGCGCCAGGATTTCCACCTGCCGCTGATGATCGGTGGCGCCACCACCTCCAAGGCGCATACGGCGGTGAAGATCGAGCCCAAGTACAGCAATGACGCGGTGATCTACGTCACCGACGCCTCCCGCGCCGTGGGCGTGGCCACCCAGTTGTTGTCCAAGGAATTGAAGGCCGGTTTCGTCGAGAAGACCCGCCTGGAATACATCGACGTACGTGAGCGCACCTCCAACCGCAGTGCGCGCACCGAGCGCCTGAGCTATCCGGCGGCAATCGCCAAGAAGCCGCAGTTCGACTGGAGCAGCTACACCCCGGTGGTGCCAACCTTTACCGGCGCCAGGGTACTGGACAATATCGACCTCAACGTCCTGGCCGAGTACATCGACTGGACGCCGTTCTTCATCTCCTGGGACCTGGCCGGCAAGTTCCCGCGCATCCTCACCGATGAGGTGGTAGGTGAAGCGGCTACCGCGCTGTATGCCGATGCCCGGGAAATGCTCAAGAAGTTGATCGACGAGAAACTCATCAGCGCCCGGGCGGTGTTCGGTTTCTGGCCGACCAACCAAGTGCAGGATGACGACCTGGAAGTCTACGGCGACGACGGCCAGCCTATTGCCAGGCTGCACCACCTGCGCCAGCAGATCATCAAGACCGACGGCAAACCGAACTTCTCCCTCGCCGACTTCGTCGCCCCCAAGGACAGCGGCGTGACCGATTACATCGGTGGGTTCATCACCACCGCCGGCATCGGTGCCGAGGAAGTGGCCAAGGCTTACCAGGACGCGGGCGATGACTACAACTCGATCATGGTCAAGGCCCTCGCCGACCGCCTGGCCGAAGCCTGCGCCGAATGGCTGCACCAGCAAGTGCGTAAAGAACACTGGGGCTACGCCAAGGACGAGCAACTGGACAACGAGGCGCTGATCAAGGAGCAATACAGCGGCATACGCCCTGCCCCCGGCTACCCGGCGTGCCCGGATCACACCGAAAAAGCCCAGCTGTTCCAACTGCTCGACCCCGAAGCCCGCGAAATGCACGCTGGTCGCAGCGGCGTGTTCCTCACCGAGCACTACGCAATGTTCCCGGCGGCAGCGGTCAGCGGCTGGTATTTTGCCCACCCACAGGCGCAGTACTTCGCCGTGGGCAAGGTCGACAAGGATCAGGTCACCAGCTACACGGCACGCAAAGGCCAGGACCTGAGCGTGACGGAGCGTTGGCTGGCGCCGAATCTGGGCTACGACAACTGAGGTAACGCTGCTACTGGCTGCGGTAACCGTTTACCGCACCTACGATGACTCAATGCGATTTCCTGTGTCGGACCGATTCTCGGTCCGCTGAACCGGCAGCTCAGCACAACCGGTTTTATACAGGAAACGCATGTCATCATGACCGAACCCAATACTCCCTCGTCAAACTCAGCCTTTCGCCAACTGCCCGCCCAGGCAGTGCATGAGCGCTTCGCTACGCGGCCGGCGCTGTATTCCGTCGTCTTCAAGGCATTGCGCAGCCGGATGCTGGAGCACTACCCGTCGCTGAACCTCGACTGGCTTGCGGTCAAACTTGCCAGCCCTCAGCCCAATGGCGAATACACCTACCCCGCACTCATGGAGGTGGCTGTCGCCCATGTACTGAACCCACAGTTACTTGACCTGCGCGCCGTACGCGAGCGTCCGTACTTCCTCACGACACAGCCCCCCGCCGCGCTCAAGACCGGGGATGGCCAGCCGCTCGACATGCAGGTGGTCGCCCAGATTCTTGACGAATTTCCCGCGTCCCTTTACTTGTACATGCAACACGATCTGGCCGACTACTGGAGCCAGGTCGACAATCATGGCAACAGCCGCTGGCAGTGGCTTGCAGAGTTTCTCAATGGTCAGATGATTGCCACTGCGGCCAGCCAGTCACCGCTGAGCGACGTGCAGCGCGATATGCTGGCGGTAGTCGCCGCCTGGCCAGCGCAACGTGAGCGCCTGCCCCGTTCCTCACCCGCCACCTATGTATATTTCATAGAGAGCACACTCACCCGCCTCGGCAAGACGGTGCGGGTATTGACCCCGGACCTGTTATTGGTACGCGATA
This sequence comes from Pseudomonas sp. NFPP02, assembly GCF_900119355.1. Taxonomy (NCBI): domain Bacteria; kingdom Pseudomonadati; phylum Pseudomonadota; class Gammaproteobacteria; order Pseudomonadales; family Pseudomonadaceae; genus Pseudomonas; species Pseudomonas sp. NFPP02. The sequence continues at coordinate 81,721 of NZ_FPJI01000015.1, read as the reverse complement.
AACAGGTGTTGCTCTACAGCGTAGCCGGCGCAATCCAGGCGTTTGATTCGCTGGAGGCGTTCAGCCAGGCCTGGGGGAGCAGGATGCAACGCGAGTTTCAGTTCGACAGCCTCACTTGGCAACGCAACGAAACTGCCGCCAACGTGTTTGAACAACAGGCCGGGCTGATCCTCAACCAACAACTCGAAGACCTGGCAGCCCTATCGTTCCAGGGGCAAGACGAAAAAGAACTTGATCAACGCCTGGACATGATCACCAACCCGGCCAGGTATTTTACCGACATCAAGTTGCCCGACACCGAGCGCCTTGGCACTGTGAGCCAGCAACTGCCGCAATGGCTCAAGCAAGCCGAGCCCGCGGATCGTTTCGCCTATCACCGCCACTTGCAGGATATGGCGCATGTTCTGCAAAAAAACCAGGGGCGATCGTTCAACGAGGGTATTGAAAACATCCACACATTCAGCCGCAGCGCATTGCGCAAGCAGATGCAAGCCGATCACGGCGATTTCGACCCTGATGCGGTGCTGTTGGACTTTGCCGTAGCGGCAGGTTATCCGGGCGGCGCGGGAATCATCGAGCACGTGCGCATGTCGCTGACGGAGCTGGCCCTGAAGAATCTGGCCGGCAAGCCCAAAGGTACGTTGAAGCTGTCTTCCACAACAGCCACGCCACTGCCTGGCTGGTTGAATGAAGACTATCTGATGGGCAGCAACGGCCTGATCCAGCGCGTCGATATCGGCACCACCTACCCTAATGCCCTCAAAGATCTGTTGCTGTCCGATACCGTCGAGGCGCGTCGCCGCGAGTTGCTGTTTACTCGCGAACTGAAGGCTCATCTGCCGATGCAGGCGCTGGAATTCAAGGTCCGCCAGCAGCATGGCATGACCGTGACGGGTTATCAGTATGTCAAGGCGCTCATGGGAGAAACGCCTTCGCTCAGACTCGTCAACGATCAGGAAATCGTCCTGCGCCCCCTGGCGTTGTGCCGTAAAGCCGGGGCCACGCCGGACGAAGTGAATAATATGTTTATCATTGAGCCTCGCGACTCCCAGGTCGGCCCACACTTGCTGTACCGACCGCTGTACGCCGAGTCCCTCAACGAATACCCCACGCGCCAGGCGCTGCTGGAGGCCATCGCCGAACCGGGTGCGTTGCAGGACAGCGTGCTGACCTGGCTGTCGGACAAGGCGCGCCCCATCTATGCACACGGCGGCATCAAAGAGCCGCACCTCATCCGTTTCTTGCCCGGCGACGAGTTCAACCGACCCGAGAAACCAGCGCCCGCGACCCTGGCCGTCGATGACGGCGCCGGTGAATGGCTCCAGTCCCAGCTCAACGGCCAACTGCCCAACCATCTGTTTGGCAGCACCGCACGGGCACTGGTCGACCTGGCGGACCGCGAGTCGATCTCCAACACCGAAAGCCGATGGGCCATTGTGATGGAGGGTGCCTGGCTGTTGTTCAATACACTGCTGCTGCCCTTGGTACAGGGCCCAGCCATGTTGGCCGGCTGGTTCCTGGTGCTGGTTGCCAGCCTGGAGCAGGACTTGGCGGGCCTGGACAGCAACGATCCCACCACCCGCGAGTTGGCGCTGATTGATCTGCTGCTCAATACTGCGATGGTGTTGCTGCATGGCGCATCGCCTTCTGCCAAACCGTTGTCGCCACCGAGTGCAACCGACAGCGCGTTGCGCCTTGAAACCTGGCGCCGTGCACCAGGCCTGCCGCCACCACAGGATGCGCCAGTGATACGTTCTGGCGCAGTGTCATTGCCGGGAGAACCCCCGGCATCAGGTCACACCGCCCTGGACTTCATTCGCTCGCTGGCAAGCCCACACGCAAGCGAACGACTGAGGGCGATGCTGGACATCAATGTGCCATGGCCTGAACCCTTGCCGACTGCGCAAGGCAGCGGCCCGCTCAAAGGCCTTTACCGCATAAATGGCACCTCGCACGCCAGCCTCGGCGGGTTGCTGTTCCAGGTCAATGTGGTGCCGGGATTCAACGAGGTCTATCTGGTACACCCGCAATATCCGCAACACCCCGGTTTCAAGCTGATAAGCGACCACCAGGGGCACTGGCGCCTGGACACTCACGCCAGGCTGGAGGGCGGAATGCCCCGGGAACGCTTGAGTAAATGGCAGAAGGAACGTGCCGAAAAACTGGGTGTATTAAAGGCCGAATTGCAAGCACTGAATGCCGAAATATTCTCGCTGATACCCACTTCGCTTTCGCTACAAAGCACTCTGAACGCAGCCCGTGCCCAACTTGTTGAACAAAGCAAAAGCCTGCGCAAGGATTGGTTATTGCTGGCCAGTTCCGCGAACATACCGAAGTTGCACGCAGAAGTTCTTATCCGTCATGAGAAACGGCGCGTCGCGGCGGCCCAAGCCAGGACGCAGTGGAATATCGCCCTCGATAACTTCCAGCAGTACGGCCGCGAGGTAATGACGCTGATGAAAAAAGTCGAAGCCAAGACCAGCGAACTGATGGCTGTCGACAGGACTGACCCCACTTATGTAAGGGAGCGAAACAGGGCAAGCAAAAGCAATTTTGACTTCTGGGCAGGCATCTACGAATCGGTGTCGCAAAAAATGGCAGACGCCCTGGAAACCGATCGTGGCGAAACCGACGCTGAACTCAGCGCCCGCGCATCACGGGAGCTGCCGCAAAACATCAGCGGCGCCTACGACGACTACATCATCACCAAAAAACGCCAGCTTGCCGCGCTTACGGAAATGGTCGAGCCCGCTGAAAAGATCGAGACGTTACTCAAAGAGGCAGACCCGGCCCTGCGCCAGATACTCTTGCAAGGCAAGCCCTCTGATCAAAACATCCGCTCGGTCGCGATCAAACAGCACGCCCTGCTGGTGTTCATGGACTTGGTGTTCAATCGCATGAATGACTCGCGCAACCCAACGGAATTTCCATTCGTACGCGAGCTGACCGACAAGAGAACCGCAACCAGCTTGATGGCGCATACGGAAATGCTCACCACTACCGGCTATTCGGCCCGAGAGCAGATAGACGTCCTCAAGGACGTTCTGGAGCGATATGAGCAATTGGAAAACGCTGTCACGTCGCTGGCTGAAATGAATTCCGGCTTCATTCGCGAGGAGCATCGCCAACCGTTTCTGGACTATCTGGCTTATGCCCGCACCAGCCTTGAGGCGCAGTTGGCCAATTTGATTCTGGTGGAAGAAGGCTTCGCGCCACTGCCAACGCCCGAGCGCATCACACGGCAGAAAGCACCGAACCGAAGAGTGATCAAGACCCGTGACCGCAGGACCCTGGTGGGTGAAGTGCGCCCTACCCAGCGCGACACACCGGGTAACTTCGTCGATATCAAGGACCCGCTCACCGGAAAAACCCTCGCCACCTACCTTGAACACCCCGGCGAAGGTGTATGGAACGTGGTTGAAGAGGTCGGGCCCTCAGCGCCCGCGCCGACGGCAATCAAGCGTTCGCTGAAGACCATAGAAGCACAGGCGCAAACCGTCAGGGACGAGCGCACCGGCATTGACAGCAGCATCGCCTTCCAACAACGAAAGTTACGCGACCCGGGCCGACTGGAAAGCCTCGATCCCCTTGAGTGGGATGTGATACTGACCCAGCACGCAGCGAAGTTCACAACCCTTGCCGAAGAACTCCAGCGCGATCACGCCAACGATCCCGGCGCTCGCACGTTGATCGATCAGTACCGCAGCCTGGCGGCCGAGGCAACGCAACAGGCACGTGAGCGTTGCAGCGAAGGGTACAAGTTGCAACGCCCCAAAGCCTCCCACGTCGATTACTTGTGGAAACACGGTTTTGTCGATATCAACCTGGTGAAGAGCCGCGTGCCGTTGAAGGCCGGTGACTTTCTCACCGAGTATGCAGTACGCGATAAAAGCAAAATCAGGGCGGGTATAAAGGGAAAGGACAATGTTTTGTGGTACGCGCATTTTCATTATTCGGCCGTCGATCAAGCGCCCTCCCAACCTGATTTCGGTCACCTTAAAACCCCGAGTGAACAGCGATATACGCGCCGGGAACTGATTGAACAGGCGCGTGCCGACAACCGCGCCGTGGTCAACCTGGAGAAAGCCGAGATCAAGCCACCGCTTGATCAGCGGCTATTCCTGGGGTTGGAGGTACTGGCTTCCAAATGAGCCTCGACAGACTGTCTATACTCTGCATGAGAACCTTGTTGACGAGGGGTTTATGGACGATCCAATCGATGACAAACCACCGACCTTCCGGCAGATGCTGCACAGCGTGACGGCCGCCGCGTTCGGTGTGCAAAGCGGCAAGAATCGCGCCCGCGATTTCACCCATGGCAAACCCAGCCACTTTGTGATCCTGGGAGTTGCGTTCACGGTGGTGTTTGCCTTGACGCTGTTTGGCATCGTCAAGCTGGTGCTGTACCTGGCCGGTGTTTAACGCCGCCGCCGATGCAGACTGAACGCATAAACAGGACGCCGGTTTGCCAACGACCGCCAGCGCACGGCATCCACCGGCGCTGGCGGCGCTGACAAATGCAGGCGCTCAGATGAACCTTGAATATCGACCGCCATCATCTTGGCTACTCGACAACCAATCGCTGCTCAATCAACGGTTTTATTACTGGTGGCTGACCCAAAATACAGCGGTGCCAACCACGAGAATAATCAGAAACAAAATGGCCCAGGCATCAACGGTACTATCAGGTTTACGGGCTTTGGTGGAATTACTCATCGCATCGCCTCTTGTCGATTTTATAGGTGACTGCACTAAGACTCGTCCACAGTAAAGACCAGTCTTGCCCCCATGACAAATGTGGGTATCGCGATAACTGTTCTCATTAGTCAGTTTGGTTATGTGCATATACCCAAACATCACTTTTGCGCATATACGCAAACTGGTATCGTGCGCCGGCTCCGTTGGGAGTGCGCGGCCGTGCGCGCAGATTTGCCGAGAACAGGACCTATATGTACGTATACGACGAATACGATCAGCGCATCATCGAGGACCGCGTCAAGCAGTTCCGTGATCAGACCCGACGCTACTTAGCAGGTGAACTGAGCGAAGAAGAGTTCCGCCCTCTGCGCCTGCAAAATGGCCTTTACGTTCAGCGCTTTGCGCCGATGCTGAGGGTGGCCGTGCCCTATGGCCAACTGACGTCGCGCCAGACGCGAATGATGGCCAAGATCGCCCGCGACTTCGACAAAGGCTATGCCCATATCAGCACCCGCCAGAACGTGCAGTTCAACTGGCCGGCCCTGGAAGATGTGCCGGATATCCTGGCTGAACTGGCTACCGTGCAGATGCACGCCATTCAGACCAGCGGTAACTGCCTGCGCAACGTGACCACCGACCAATTTGCCGGCGTCGCTGCCGACGAGTTGATCGACCCACGGCCGTGGTGCGAAATCGTGCGCCAGTGGACTACCTTCCACCCTGAGTTCGCCTACCTGCCACGCAAGTTCAAGATCGCCATCAATGGCTCGACCTCGGACCGCGCCGCCATCGAAGTCCACGATATCGGCCTGGAGCCGGTGTACAACGCTGCAGGCGAGCTGGGCTTCCGTGTGCTGGTGGGTGGCGGCCTTGGTCGTACGCCGGTGGTCGGTGCGTTCATCAACGAGTTCCTGCCGTGGCAGGACCTGTTGAGCTACCTCGACGCCATCCTGCGGGTCTACAACCGCTATGGCCGTCGCGACAACAAGTACAAGGCCCGGATCAAGATCCTGGTCAAGGCGCTGACCCCTGAGGTGTTTGCCCAGAAAGTCGATGCCGAAATGGAACATCTGCGCGGCGGCCAGACCACCCTGACCGAAGCCGAAGTGCACCGCGTCGCCAAGCACTTCGTCGACCCTGAGTACAAGGCCCTGAGCAATCAGGACGCCGAGTTGGCCGCACTCGACCAGCAACACCCAGGCTTCGCCCGCTGGCGCACGCGCAATACGCTGGCGCACAAGAAGCCGGGCTACGTGGCAGTGACCCTGTCGCTCAAGCCCACCGGCGTTGCACCTGGCGACATCACCGACAAGCAACTGGACGCGGTCGCCGACCTGGCCGAGCGCTACAGCTTCGGCCAACTGCGCACCTCCCACGAGCAGAACATCATTCTTGCGGACGTTGAACAGAGCCAACTGTTCACCCTGTGGGGCGAACTGCGCGAAGGCGGCTTTGCTACGCCGAACATCGGCCTGCTGACCGATATCATCTGCTGCCCGGGCGGCGACTTCTGCTCCCTGGCCAACGCCAAGTCGATCCCGATTGCGGAGTCGATCCAACGCCGTTTCGACGACCTGGATTACCTGTTCGATATCGGCGAGCTGGACCTGAACATCTCCGGTTGCATGAACGCTTGTGGTCACCACCACGTCGGCCACATCGGCATCCTGGGCGTGGACAAGAAAGGCGAAGAATTCTACCAAGTGTCCCTGGGTGGCAGCGCCAGCCGCGATGCGAGCCTGGGCAAGATCCTCGGCCCATCCTTCGCCCAGGAAGCCATGCCGGAGGTGATCGGCAAGCTGATCGACGTGTATATCGAACAGCGTACCGAAGATGAGCGCTTCATCGACACCTACCAGCGCATCGGCATCGACCTGTTCAAGGAGCGTGTCTATGCAGCGAATCATTAAGAACAACGCAGTCGTCGACGAAACCTGGCACCTGCTGCCCAAGGACGCGAGCTTCGACGGCATCTCCAACTGCGACGACCTGATCGTGCCGCTGGCCCTGTGGCGCGAGCACGGCCACGCCCTCAAGGCCCGCGACGGCGGTTTGGGTGTATGGCTGGACGCCGATGAAGAAGCCGAAGAAATCGGTGATGACGTGCAGCATTTTCAGGTCATCGCCCTGAACTTCCCGGCCTTCACCGACGGGCGCAACTACTCCAACGCCCGCCTGCTGCGTGACCGTTATGGCTACAAGGGTGAACTGCGGGCCATTGGCGACGTGCTGCGTGACCAGTTGTTCTACCTGCACCGCTGCGGGTTCGATGCCTTCGCCTTGCGCGCGGACAAAGACCCGTACGAAGCGCTGGAAAGTCTCAAGGATTTCTCGGTGACCTATCAAGCGGCCACCGATGAACCACTGCCGCTGTTCCGCCGCCGCTGACACCTTGTCCCTGTAGGAGCGAGCTTGCTCGCGAAAAACCTGAACGATAACGCAGGTCGCCTGGCTGTAGCGGCGCCCTCCCGTTCTTCGCGAGCAAGAACTGGGCGTCCCCCTCGTTCCTACAGTTCCGTCGCCCGTTAATCCTTCGTGATCGACTCCCGCTTGACATTAAAGTTAACTTTAAGCTTAGCCTGAGACCTCCCCTGCTCAGGAGTTAACCCATGTCACCGTTCGAATCGCTGCAACTGCCCAACGGCCAAGTCATCGCCAACCGCATCGCCAAGGCCGCGATGGAAGAGAATATGGCGGACCTGCATCAGGCACCGTCCAAAGCATTGAAGCAGCTATACAAGACCTGGGCCGACGGCGAGCCCGGCTTACTGTTGACCGGTAACGTGATGATCGACCGCCGCGCCATGACCGGCCCTGGCGGTGTCGCGCTGGAAAACGAGCAACACCTGGCCAGTTTTCGTGAATGGGCCGACGTAGCCCGGGCCAAAGGTGTGCACTTCTGGGTACAGCTCAGCCATCCGGGACGCCAGACCATGGCCAACCTCGGTCAACAAGCGTTGGCACCCTCGGCTATTGCGCTGGATGTGGGCAGTTTTTCCAAGATGTTCGCCAAACCCAAGGCCATGACCGAAGACGACATCCAGGACGTCATCAAGCGCTTCGCCACCAGCGCCCGCCTGGCCGAGCAAGCCGGGTTCACCGGGGTGCAGATCCACGGCGCCCATGGCTATTTGTTGAGTCAGTTCCTCTCGCCCTTGAGCAACCACCGCACCGACCGCTGGGGCGGCCCCTTGGAAAACCGCGCACGCCTGCTGCTGGAGGTCGTCCGTGCCGTACGTGCCAGCGTCAGCCCTTCATTTTGTGTGTCGGTGAAGCTCAATTCCGCAGACTTCCAGCGCGGCGGCTTCGATGAGACCGATGCACGCGCTGTAGTGGAAATGCTCAATACACTGCCGATCGATTTGCTTGAGTTGTCCGGCGGCAGCTATGAAGCGCCGGCCATGCAAGGTGAAGCGCGGGACGGCCGCACCTTGGCCCGTGAAGCCTACTTTTTGGATTTCGCCACGCAAATGGCGAGCATCGCCACCATGCCACTGATGGTGACCGGAGGTATTCGCCGCTTGCCGGTGGTCCAGCAAGTATTGGACAGCGGCATCGCCATGGCCGGCATCGCCACCGCCCTGACCCTGGAGCCGCAACTGATCAAACAGTGGCGTGAAGGTCGCGACCTCAACCCACAACTGCGGCCCATGGAATGGAAGCGCAAACCGCTGGCCGCCCTCGCCACCCTCGCCGTGGTGCGCGACCAGATGCGTCGCCTGAGCCGCGGCCGTCTGCCCAACCCCAACGTTGCGCCCTGGCTGGCATTGGCCTGTGACCAGTGGTTTATCGCGCGGCGTACGCGGCAGTATCGCGCGAGCATGACGCAATCTTCACATTAATGGCGGAGCATTCGCCGTGATTGAACTGTCCCCTACTGATCAGCAGTTTTTCAACCTCACTCACGATTGGAGTTCCTCATGGCGAAAATCAACCTGGCCCAGCAGTTGGCGACCACCCTGGAACAAGCGGGTATCAAGCGTATCTGGGGGCTCACCGGCGACAGCCTCAATGGCCTGACCGACGCCCTGCGCAGCATGGACAGCATCGAGTGGATGCATGTGCGCCACGAGGAGGTCGCCGCCTTCGCTGCCGGTGCCGAAGCGGCGGCCACCGGCGAGTTGACGGTGTGCGCCGGCAGTTGCGGGCCGGGTAACCTGCATTTGATCAATGGTTTGTTCGATTGCCATCGCAACCATGTGCCGGTGCTGGCGATTGCCGCGCAAATTCCGTCCTCGGAGGTTGGCCTGAATTACTTTCAGGAAACCCATCCCCAGGAGCTGTTCAAGGAATGCAGCCACTTTATCGAGCTGGTGAGCAACCCCGAGCAGATGCCTCAGGTGCTGCACCGTGCCATGCGTTCGGCGATCCTCAACCGAGGCGTGGCGGTGGTGGTGATTCCGGGGGATGTGTCGCTGTTGGAGGTGGAAGATAAGCTCAAGCCGTGGCCGGCCTTGCACGCACCGCGCACCGTGCCGATTGAGCAGGACTTGCAGCGCCTCACCGACATGCTCCAGAGCAGCGAGAAAGTCACCCTGCTGTGTGGCAGCGGCTGTGCCGGTGCCCACGATCAAGTGGTGGCGCTGGCCGACGCCCTCGGCGCGCCGGTGGTGCACGCACTGCGGGGCAAGGAGCACGTGGAGTGGGATAACCCGTTCGACGTCGGCATGACCGGCCTGATCGGTTTCAGCTCCGGCTACCACGCCATGCTCGATTGCGACACCTTGGTCATGCTCGGCACCGACTTCCCTTATCGCCAGTTCTACCCGACCGACGCCAGGATCATCCAGGTGGACCGCAACCCCCAAGCCCTGGGGCGCCGTGCGACCCTGGACCTGGGCATCGCCGCCGACGTCAGTGAAACCATCGACGCGCTGTTGCCGCGCCTGACCCGCAAGACCGATCGCAGCTTCCTCGAAACCTCCCTCAAGCACTACGAAAAAGCCCGCCAAGGCCTGGATGACCTGGCGCAACCGTCCAAGGCCGGCCGGCCAATCCATCCCCAGTATGTGGCGCGCTTGCTCAGCGAACTGGCCGATGATGATGCGATCTTTACCGCCGATGTCGGCTCACCCACCGTGTGGGCGGCGCGTTATCTGAAGATGAACGGCAAGCGCCGGCTGATCGGCTCGTTCAACCATGGCTCGATGGCCAACGCCATGCCTCAGGCTATCGGCGCCCAGGCGGCGTTCCCTGGACGGCAGGTGATCTCGATGTCCGGGGACGGTGGTTTCACCATGTTGATGGGGGATTTCATTTCCCTGGCGCAACTGCAATTGCCGGTCAAACTCGTGGTGTTCAACAATTCGTCCCTGGGCTTTGTCGCCATGGAGATGAAGGCTGCGGGTTACCTGGACACCGGCACCGAGCTGAAAAACCCGGACTTCGCGGCCATGTCCAATGCCATGGGCATTTTGGGCATACGTGTGGAGCAATCCGAAGACCTGGAACCGGCACTGCGCCGAGCCCTGGCCCACGATGGCCCGGTGTTGGTGGATGTGGTGACCGCCACTCAGGAACTGGTGATGCCGCCGAGCATCAAGCTGGAACAGGCCAAGGGGTTCAGCCTGTACATGCTCAAGGCGGTGATGAGCGGGCGTGGCGATGAGGTTATCGAACTGGCACGCACCAACTGGTTGCGATAACCCCCTACTGTAGGAGCGAGCTTGCTCGCGAAGATCGCTAACGGTAACGCTGACATCCTGAATGAACGCGTTGTCGTCGAGTTTTTCGCGAGCAAGCTCGCTCCTACAGGTGCCGGGCTAATTTCAGCCTTTCTGCTTTTCTACCCACTTGCCGTAGGCATCGATGAATGCCTGCAGGAACGGCTTGGTCTTGTCCGACACCTTCCCCGCCTCATCGAACACACTGCCTGCCCCGCCCAGATAGGCTTCCGGCTGTTGCATGCACCACACATCCAGGAACACCAGGGACTGGCGCAAATGGTGGTTGGCGCCAAAGCCGCCAATGGCACCCGGCGACACGCTGATGATCGCCCCCGGCTTGCCACTCCAGGCGCTCTGCCCGTATGGGCGCGAGCCCACGTCAATGGCATTTTTCAAGGCCGCCGGCACGGAGCGGTTGTATTCGGGGGTGACGAACAGCACCGCGTCGGATGAACTCACTTGTTTGCGGAAAGTACTGTAGGCTGCGGGCGGTGTTGCACCGTCGATGTCCTCGTTGTAGAGCGGCAAGTCGCCGATTTCAACAATGTTCAACTTGAGATTGGCAGGGGCCAGTTCGGCCAGGGCCAGGGCGACCTTGCGGTTGATCGACTCTTTTCTCAAGCTGCCCACCAGGACGGCAATCGTGTAGACCTTGCTCATTGAGGTTTCCCGACTTCTGAATAAAGGAGCTTGTAGTTATAGAGGCTTCGCGACGCGTTCACCAGAGGGTTGTGCGGATTCCCTCGCCGTTTTCCGTGCAAGCACTTGCGTAGGAAGCGTCTGAAAATATCAGCGAATAGTATTTTTTTCTTATAGGTAAACTACCCCGCTCCCTGACGGTCTACAGAACCGCAAATCGAGTGTTTATCTCCAGAGGTTCTAAACAGATGGCTGCAGTACTTGTTGGACAGTTTCATGCCAGAGACGCGGAAGGCCGCGTTTATTCGGTGCATGAGTTTCAAGAATCCAACCCGGCGCAAGGCGACCTGGCCGGATCGACGCCCACCACGACCTACAAGCTGGCCATTGGCGACCGTGTAGAAAAGCTGGAAGGTGATGAATTCAAACTGATCCAGTCGGGCACCATTCTCGTGCGCGAGTCCGAAACCACTCTGGCATCGTAAGCGCTTGCCTTGTTCACCTGCTCAGTCCTGGCGGCTGGGCTGGGGACGTTCATGGGCGGCGGATCTGCGTCACCTCTATGCCCTGCTCGTCTTGCTTGAGCGTCACCAGCACCTGGCCGTGCTCCCCTTGCACGGTAAACATCGAGCGCTTGTAACCTGCCGCATTGTACGCGGGGTACGCCTCCACTTCCCTGACCAGTGTGATCCCCACGACTGCGCCCACCTGCTCGCCCACCTGTTGCTGCGAGCGAATAAAGGCCTCCAGTGCGAGATTGTCCGGCGTCGGTTCATCCTGATGATTGAAGAAGTAAGCCGCCAGGCCTCCCACGGTCACCAGGACCACGAGTTGCTTGGCCGTTACCCCGAAGAACGTCGAGGGTAGAGGCATATGAGACCAGACCTGTTTTTTATTTTAAGTACCGGGAAACCGGCAGGGGTCGTTGCTGATCGGACCCGCCATTCTAATGGGTCCTGGCTGAGCGCCATAGGCCGGGACGACCCCGGCAGTCTTTTTTGCGCACGAAGGCCTGCGCCATTGAATCCCCTGCGCACTGCACATAGACTCCGGCCATGCGTTTACGTCATATCGAAGTGATTCAGGCCATCTTGCAGACCGGCCACCTCGGCACCGCCGCCGAGTGGTTGCAACTCCCCGTGGGCGAAGTAGACGCCACTCTCAAGGATGCTGAGCAGCAATTGGGCTTCATGCTGTTCGCCAGCGTGCGCGGGCGTTTGCAGGCCACCCGGGAAACCCTGGAATTGCAGGCACAAATCACTGCTCTGTATGAAGCCCTGGAGCCGTTGCAACGCCTTGCCAGCCGCTTGAAACACCATCATGCGCCGCCCCTGCGCGCGCTGTGCACGCCGCCGTTGGCCAACCAACTGTTGCCCCAGAGCATTGCTGCACTGCGTCGACGCTTCCAGGACATGCCGTGCAACCTGTCGAGCCAGCCAGTTGGCGAGATCATCAACAGCCTGCTGTTGCATGAAGCCGATGTGGGCCTGAGCCTGCATGACCCAGAACATCCCCATATCCAGAGCACGGTGCTGGCCCAAGGCAAATTGCAGTTGCTGGCCCCCCATGGCTGGCTAAAGCCCAAGCAAAAATACATTGCGCTGCAGGAGTTGGCCGGCCAGTCCCTGATCGGCCTTGAAGGCCATGACCCGCTCAGCCGCTTGCTGGATGCCAAGCTGCACGCCCTGCGGCCGCTGCCCGTGGTGCAGACGCGGGTGCAAACCTACCCGATGATGCGCGGGTTGGTGGAGGCCGGAGAAGGCCTGGCGATTGTCGACCCGTTCACTGCCTTGGGTGCACGAGAGTCCGGGCTTGATGCGTGCCCGGTGTCACCACCGATAGTGGTCAGCCTGTATGCGTTGACCTTGAAAGACGCTGCGCCCTCCCCGGCATTGAATGCGCTGCTGGAAATCGTCATCCAGAAAGCCGAAAGCCTGCTTGGCAACGACACCAAGTCCCCGTAGGAGCGAGCTTGCTCGCGAAGAACGTGAACGATCACACGCTCATCCTGATGCAACGCGGCGCCTTGGCGTTTTTCGCGAGCAAGCTCGTTCCTACAGGGGTCAGACAGCCTCCACCTGCGCCTTGAACAACCGATACCAGAAAATCGCGACCTCGCGGGTTTGCGGGTCAATCCCGCGATAACGCAGGTGATCGATGCCGCCCATTACATAGCCACAACGCTCATACAGGCGACAGGCGCCGAGGTTGTTGTTCTGGGTCTCAAGCATCATGCCCGGCAGGTTCTTCTTGCGAGCCCAGAACTGCGCCACGTCCAACAACGACTTGGCCACGCCATGTCGGCGCGCCGGCAACGCCACAGCCAACTCGTCAACATGGGCGAAACCGTTCCAGTTGGTGCTGACCACGATATGCCCCACTGCGCGGTCATCCAGGTACGCCATGAAGATCGAGCTGTCGGCGGCATCACGGAAACTGGCGAACTCTTCCGGGTCGATGCCATAGCACTTGCGGTACGGCAGCACTTTTTCCACCGGCCATTGTTCGACGCGCTGGCCCATTTGCGGCACCCCATAGGCACTGACTTCAAAGCTGAAATCATTGCCCCACACATAGGCATCAAAACCTTCGTCGGCGACTCGCACACTGAGCCCTGGATACTTCGGGTTCATTACAGCTTGCATAGACTTCCTTAACCCTTGATGCAGTCGACGGTATAACGACGGCCACTGCCGTCATCTTCGTGTTGCAGCCCATGCACATCCGCGACAAAACCGGGGAAACTGCTATCGAACGTGCGGGCAAATGCCAGGTAATCGATGATTGAACGGGTTGACTCGGTGAAGCGTTCGCCGGGCATGATCAGTGGTATGCCCGGAGGGTAAGGCACCAGCATCACGGCAGCGATGCGTCCTGCCAAGGCATCGATGCAGACCGCCTCCACCTCGCCCCTGACCAACTGGTCGTAGGCATCGGCGGGTTTCATCGCGATTTGCGGCAATACCGTATACATACGCTTGAGGTGCCTGGCCGTGGCATTGCTACGGTAACAGCTGTGCAACTGGTCGCAAAGGTCGCGCAGCCCCAGGCCTTGATAACGTGCCGGGCCTTGGGCATACACCGACGGCAAGCAAGTGGCCAGGCTGACATTGGCATCGTAGCTACGCTTGAACTCCAGCAGCTCGGTGAGCAAGGTGCTCCATTTACCTTTGGTAATGCCCATGGAAAACAGCACGAGAAACGAATACAGCCCAGTCTTCTCCACCACCAGCCCGCGCTCCCAGAGGAACTTGCTGACCACTGCAGCGGGAATCCCACACTCGCTCAATGCCCCACCGGCGTTGAGGCCAGGCATCACCAGTGTGACTTTGATCGGGTCCAGCAGCACGTAGTCTTCAACAACGTCGCCAAAGCCATGCCACTCATCCCCAGGGTGCAATAGCCAATCCGCAGTGGCGACCCGGTCGATACCCGCGACCGAGGGTGGCTGCCAGATGGAAAACCACCAGTCTTCCGCCGCGATATGCTGGCGCAAGTTGGCCAGGGCGCGACGAAAACTCAAGGCCTCGTCGAACATTTCCTGAAGCAGCGAGCGTCCGGCCGGGCCTTCCATCATTGCCGAGGCCACATCCAGCGACGCGATGATGCTGTATTGCGGCGAGGTGGAGATATGCATCATGAAGGCTTCATTGAAGCGGTCACGGTCCAGTTGCCGTGCGCCGCCGTCCTGTACGTGGATCATCGACGCCTGGCTGAATGCCGCCAGCAACTTATGCGTACTGTGGGTGGTGAACACCAAGGGGCTGTCCGGCGTGCGCGAGGTACCCATGCCATAACGCCCGGCGAAGAACTCGTGAAAGGCGGCGTAGGCATACCAGGCCTCATCAAAATGCAGCACCTCGACACTGTTGCCCAGTTGCTGCTTGATCAGTTCGGCGTTGTAACACAGGCCGTCATAGGTGGAGTTGGTCACCACCGCCAATTTCACTTTCGGTGGTCGCCCACGGGTCAAGGGGCTGGCGTCGATCTTGGCGCGGATCGACTCAGGGCTGAATTCGCTCAGGGGGATCGGGCCGATGATCCCCAGCTCGTTGCGCTCCGGGCACAGGTACAGCGGGATCGCGCCGGTCATGATGATCGAATGCAACACCGACTTGTGGCAATTGCGGTCTACCAGCACCAGGTCATCGCGCCCCACCATGGAATGCCAGACGATCTTGTTGGCGGTGGACGTGCCGTTGATCACGAAGAACGTATGGTCGGCGCCAAAGTTGCGCGCGGCGCGTGCCTCTGCTTCGGCCAAAGGCCCGGTGTGATCGAGCAGCGAGCCCAGTTCGGGCACCGACACCGACAAGTCAGAGCGCAGGGTGTTTTCCCCGAAGAACTGATGAAACGCCTGCCCCACCGGGCTTTTGCGATAGGCCACGCCACCGCCATGACCGGGGGTGTGCCAGGAATAATTGGAATCGGCGGTGTGTTGCACCAGCGCCTTGAAGAACGGCGGCAACAGGCCATCCAGGTACGTGCGTGCGGCGCGGGCGACCTGGCGCGCCAGAAACGGCACGGTGTCTTCGAACAGATAAAGAATGCCGCGCAGCTGGTTGAGCTCGCTCATGGCATCGGCGGGCGCGTTTTCCAGGGTGACTTGCTCGCCCAGCGCAAAAATCGGCAGGTTGGGTGCGCGCAGGCGCGCCAAGCGAATCAACTCCACCATGTTCTGCAACAGATGGGTGTTTTCCCCGGCGCCTTCGGCGGCTATCAGCATGCAGGCCAGACCGTGATGGGTAGCGGCCACCAGCCGCCCCTCGGCGTAGTCCACCGCAGAAAAAATACTGAAGCCCTCCTGTTCCAACTCCCTGGCGATGCCTCGAACCCGGTCACCGGCAACGGTGTCGGCCTTGATGTCACGGTGCACGATCAGAACAGGGAACTTCAGGTCTTTGTACATGAGCACTCTTACTCCGGAGGCTTTGCACAAGGGTAGAAGCTGGAAGCAAAAGTGGCGAATGAAGATTTCACAGGTGGTCGAGAGGTACCTGCATAACCGTCGGTACGGCGTTGAACCTGTGGCGAGGGAGCTTGCTCCCGTGACGGCCTGCCAGCTGGGCCATACCTACCTGACACCCCGCGATCAAACTGTGGGAGCTGGCTTGCCTGCGATGACGGCCTGCCAGCCGACACTTATCTACCTGAGGCTCCGCAATCCAAATGTCGGTGGGCTGGGCCGGCATTCCGGCTTTTCCAAAGTGACCCGCTGTCAGAGCGGAACGCTAAATGGCCGTTACCGCAGCAATGGATATGTACTCAATCCAACCGTGTTGACAGTCAGGCCGCATTCGCGAGCAAGCCCGCTCCCACAATTTGATCGCGGGGCGTCAGGTCGATAGGCGTTGGCTGGCAGGCCGCTATCGCAGGCAAGCCAGCTCCCACAGTTTGATCGCGCAGCGTCAGGTAGATAGGTGTTGGCTGGCAGGCCGTCACGGGAGCAAGCTCCCTCGCCACAGATGCAACTGTGTAAGTACCCATGGCTGCAAGCCTGCTCCTACATGAGCGGTTATTGCTGGGTGAGTTGAGTCCACAACGCCGGCGCACCGGCCGCCTTGGCAATCGCCTCCAGCCGCGCCGCATGCTCGGCCAGGTCCTGCTCGCTGGCGCGGATGATCGGCGTCGGCTTGCGATCAGCCGGCAAGCGGCGGATTTCCGAAGGGCGGTTGCCCGAACCTTCAGCCGAACCGCTGCCATCGGATGCATTACCGGCCAGGGACAGGCTGGTCTGCCCGCCGGTCATGGTCAGGTAAACGTCGGCCAGGATCTCGGAGTCAAGCAAGGCGCCGTGGAGTTCACGGCCGGAGTTGTCGACGCCATAGCGCTTGCACAAGGCATCAAGGCTGTTGCGCTGGCCCGGGTGACGCTCGCGGGCCATCATCAGGGTATCGAGGATCGTGCAGTGCTGGGAGATGTCTGCACGGTCGGCCTGCCCCATCAGGGCAAATTCGTTGTTGATGAAGCCGATGTCGAACGCCGCGTTATGGATGATCAACTGGGCGCCATTGATGAATTCGAAGAACTCATCGGCCACTTCGGCGAAGCGCGGCTTGCCCTTGAGGAATTCGTCAGTGATGCCGTGGACGCCAATCGCGCCCTCGTCACTGTCGCGGTCCGGTTGCAGGTAGACGTGGAAGTGGCGGCCGGTCAGGCGGCGCCCCATCAGTTCGACACAGCCGATTTCGATGATCCGGTGACCATCGGTCACCGGCATGCCGGTGGTTTCGGTATCGAGTACAACAGATCGGATGGCCATCAGGGTTCAGCTCTCAACGGTTCGGTACAGTTCAAGGGGCGGGATATTAGCACGCTCTGTAAACGAAGCGCCCATGGCACCCAATCACCGGTGGACACCCAACAGTTATTTACAAGGTTTCGCAAACTTGCTGCGGTTTTCTACGTCCCTCGCCGCTAACCTGCGCGCCTCCTCCAGATACGGAATTCACTGACTCATGTTCAACCTGAAATGGCTGTTCATCCCCTGCCTGTTCAGCGCTGCCGGTGCGCAAGCCACCAGTTTCGTGATGACCACTGACGCCTTGGTGAGCCTGTCGATGAGTGCCACGGGCGGCACCAGCAGCAGCTTCAAGGACGACAAGATTGTGCTGGCGGCCAAGGCCGATGCCGCATCGTTCGTCGCAAGCGAAGGTGCAATACGCGGTGCTCAACTAGAGTCAGCCTTGCGGCATATTCGCCAGACGAGAGTGGATCTGCGATACACGGACGAACAACTCGCCCGTGCGATCCTGGCTCTGTAAGCGACAACAATCACGGGATGTTTGTGATCAGGCCAACGTCTGCCTGCCTGAAGCTCAATGCCGTGCTGGTAGATTCGCCACACGCGATGGCGGCGGTGAAGCAGCGGCTCGAGCGGCCGCTGCGGTGTCGCTGACTCAGCTCTGCTTGTAGCCGCGCACTTCATCCACGCCACGGTTGGCCAACTGGTCGGCGCGCTCGTTGCCAGGGTGCCCAATGTGCCCGCGTACCCATTTCCAGGTGATGTCGTGACGGTTGCACTGTTCATCGAGCAATTGCCACAGGTCGGCGTTCTTGACCGGCTCCTTGGCCGCTGTCTTCCAGCCACGTTTTTTCCAGTTGACCATCCACTCGTTGATGCCCTTCATCACATACTGCGAGTCGGTCACCAGGAGTACGTTGCAGCGCCGCTTGAGTTCTTCGAGGCCGCGAATCGCGCCCATCAGTTCCATGCGGTTATTGGTGGTATTGGCTTCGCCGCCCCACAGTTCCTTCTCCACGCCCTTGCACACCAGCAAGGCGCCCCAGCCGCCCGGGCCGGGGTTGCCCTTGCAGGCTCCATCGGTGAAGAGTTCTACGCTATCGGTCATCGGTTATTCGGCCTGAAATCAAAAAGAGGTTTTACGGTTCGCGTTGTTCGCGGTTGACCTTGGCCAACGGCATTGGCACGAGCTTGCCGATCGGCTCGCGGCGCACTTGTTGCACCGGTCGCAGCCCGACCACGATCTTGCGTGCAACCAGCAAATAGAAGCCGCCACCCGACAGCTGCCAGGCCCCTGCGCGGCGTTCCCAACCGGCCAGGCGGCCCTGCCACTTGGCCGTCGCAAGCGGCGGACGATAGCACCCGAAGCGGCGTTTCTCCAGCGCGAAGCCCAGCAGGTTGAGCCAGTCGCCCACCCGTGATGGCGCGATGCAACGCGCCTGACGCAGTCCGTCATGGGCGAACACACGGCGCAGGCCCCAACTGCTCCAGGGGTTGATGCCGACAATCAGCAAATGGCCACCAGGGCGCACGCTGCTCGCCGCTTCGCGCAACAAACCGTGGGGCGACAGGCAGAAATCCAGGCCGTGCTGCAACACCACTACATCGGCGGCGTGTTCGCTCAAGGGCCAGGCCTGTTCCTCGCAGACGATCTCCACGCCCGGCAACGGTGCACCCAGGCGCACATTGCGTTGCACCTGCGGTGCCGAGGGCGGCGTGTCGGCCGACGGCCCGTAATGCACCAGGTAGCCACCAAAGAACCGGCCCAGCTCGTCTTCGAGCATGCGCCGCTCTTCTTCCAGCAAAAACTGCCCAATCGGCCCGGACAACCATTCGCGGGCGGCGCTGATCAGGGCCAGCCACTCAGGATCGGCCTGGGCGAACGCTTTATCAGTCATTGCATTCTCCAACTCGCCTAGACGTTCTAAGATGCACCAATGTGTTCAGCTTGGCGAATCGAAGAATGATACAGATCAGTGCCCTACCCGCCTTCACCGACAACTACATCTGGTTGTTACAAGACCCCACGACCCGGCGCTGCGCCGTGGTCGACCCCGGCGATGCCGCGCCAGTACTGGCCTGGCTCAAGCAGAATGCCGAGTGGCGCCTCAGCGACATACTGGTTACCCATCATCACCATGATCATGTAGGCGGTGTCGAGCAACTGAAAAATGCCACCGGCGCCAAGGTTTATGGCCCTGCCAACGAAAAGATCCCGGCGCGGGATGTGGCCTTGCACGATAACGACCATATCCGCGTGCTGGGCTGGGACTTCGACGTGTACGCCGTGCCAGGCCACACCCTCGGCCACATCGCCTTTTATCACCAAGGCGTATTGCTGTGTGGCGATACCTTGTTCGCCGCCGGTTGCGGTCGCCTGTTCGAAGGTACACCCGAACAGATGTACAACTCTCTGGAACGCCTGGCCGCCCTGCCCGGCGATACGCAGGTGTACTGCACCCATGAATACACGCAAAGTAACTTGAAATTTGCCCAAGCCGTGGAACCGCACAATGCCGACATCGCCGAACGTGTGGAAAATGTCGCCCAACTTCGCGCCCGTGGCGAGATGACGCTGCCCTCCAACCTGGCCCTGGAAAAACGTACTAACCCTTTTCTGCGCACCGCTGAAACATCCGTTAAACAAAAAGCGGACGAACGGAACGGCCGCGACAACCGCTCTGGGGCCGAGGTGTTTGCTAGCTTGAGGGCTTGGAAAGATAAGTTCTAACCAGATGCAATCTGATACGTAATTTCTGAATGGTTGACCGGAACCAAAGCGCTTTCTAGAATCGCCCGACATTTTTGCCCGGAACTTACTTCCAGCCAATGTCGTCATCTATTCGTAAATCCATTTCTTCAGACGCATTGACCCGCCTGGCTCAAGCCGTGGCGGTGGCCGTTTCCGCGACTCTGGCGGGCTGCCAATCGACCAATTACGCTGCACAATCCACCGTGCAACCCAAACCGAATCTTGCTGCCAAGATCAAGCAAAAACCTATTTGGCTATCAGAGAAGCCCAGCCCCGAAGTACCCCAGGACGTCTGGGAACGCATGCGTCGGGGCTTTCAATTGCAGGACGGTGTCGGCGTCAACCCGCGCATCGAGCAACAGCGCCTGTGGTTCGCCAGTAACCCCTCCTTTCTGGAGAATGCCGGCGAACGCGGCAGCCTCTACATTCATTACATCGTCGAGCGCCTTGAAGAACGCAACATGCCCCTGGAGCTGGCGCTGCTGCCAGTGATTGAAAGTGCCTACAACCCAATGGCCTATTCGCGCAGCGATGCGGTGGGCTTGTGGCAGTTCATTCCCTCCACCGGGCGCTACTTCAACCTGCGCCAGACCCGCGCCTACGATGGCCGCCGCGACATCACGGCCTCCACCACCGCCGCCCTGGACTATCTGACGCGTCTGCATGACATGTTCAACGGCGACTGGCTGCTGGCCCTGGCGGCCTATAACGCCGGCGAAGGCACGGTCAGCCGGGCAATCGAGCGCAACGAAAAGCTCGGCCTGCCCACTGACTACTGGAACCTGCCCCTGCCTCAGGAAACCAAGGACTATGTGCCCAAGTTCCTGGCCTTGTCCCAGGTAGTACTGGCGCCCGAGGCCTATGGCGTCAACCTGAACCCAATTGCTAACACGCCGTACTTCGAGGTCGTTGAAGTCAAGCAAAGCATGGACCTGTCACGGGTTGCCGCGCTGGCCGAGATCGACGAAGACGAACTGTTCCAGCTCAACCCAGCCTTGAAACAACGCACCACTCTGGATGGCCCCCAGCATCTGCTGGTACCAACCTCCAAGGCCCAACTGCTGACCAGCACCCTTTCGACGATGAAGCCGGAAGAATTGCTGAGTATGCGCCCGAAAAAGCCGGTGTTCGACGAAGTCGAGACCAAGGCGGTCGCCGGGCGGACCCGCAGCTACAAGGTACGCAGTGGCGACAACCTCACGTTGATCGCCAAGGTCAACAAGGTCGATGTGCATGACCTGCAGCGCTGGAACAAGCTCAACGGCCAGGCCCTCAAGGTCGGCCAGACCCTGGTGATGCAGGACACGCGTAAAGTCGCGGCGAAAAAACCGGTGCAGTACAAGGTCAAGAAAGGTGACTCGCTGTACATGGTGGCCAAGCGTTTCAATGTCGAGATGCAACATCTCAAGCGTTGGAACCCGCGCACCGGCCAGGCATTGAAGCCTGGGCAGATGCTGGTGGTTTCCGGGCCGCGCTAATACCTCGGGGAGAGCTGGCTTGTGTGGGAGCTGGCTTGCCTGCGATGCAGGCACCTCGGTCTATCAGTCAGACCGCAGTGATGCTATCGCAGGCAAGCCAGCTCCCACATTTGACCTTCACACCGTCCAATAGCTTGCAGTCCGCAAAATGGCCTTCCCGACAGCCTTTTTCCAACCGGAACAAGCTGTTACTGTACCGATCATAAAGCCCAAGCCGCCTGGATCGGATCTCTGACTTGAAGCGTCCCCTCCTTCTATTAATAAGCCTGGCCTTGAGCTTTGCGGCGAACGCGACGATCACCGAAAGCCACGGTTATGCGCAGTTCGGCACACTCAAGTACCCGGCCAAATTCACCCATTACGATTGGGTAAACCCTGCAGCGCCCAAAGGCGGGACATTGCGGGTGATGGCATTTGGCACCTTCGATACGCTCAACCCCTACACCTTCAAAGGTTCAAGCCCGGTTTCCACCGCCAATTTCCTGCAGTACGGTGTCAACGAGCTCAATGAACCCTTGATGGTGGGCACTGGGCAATACGCGCCGTCCGGCGATGAACCCACCTCCAGTTACGGCCTGATTGCCCAATCGGTGGAATACAGCGAGGACCGCAGTTGGGTGGTGTTCAACCTGCGCCCCGAAGCGCACTTTCACGACGGCAAGCCGATCACCGCCGATGACGTGGCGTTCTCCTATCGCACCCTGCTGACCGAAGGCCACCCGCAGTACCGCACCAACCTGCAGGAAGTGGCCCGGGTCGATATCCTCAACCCTCACCGTATCCGCTTTGTGTTCAAGCGCGCCGGCAACCCCTTGCTGATCCTGCGCCTGGGCGAGTTGCCGGTGCTGCCCCAGCACTATTGGAAAAACCGTGACTTCAAGGCCACCACCTTCGAGCCGCCCCTGGGCAGTGGGCCCTACCGCATCACCAAGGTTGCGCCTGGGCGGCAACTGGTGTTTGAACGGGTCAAGGATTACTGGGGCAAAGACCTGCCGGTCAACCAGGGTTTCTATAACTACGACAAGGTCGAAGTGGAGTTCTATCGCGACAGCGACGTGGCCTTTGAAGCCTTCAAGGCCGGTGAATTCGACATTTATATCGAGCATCAGGCCAAGAACTGGGCCACCGGCTACAACTTCCCGGCGGTCAACCGCGGCGATGTGATCAAGGCGCAGATCGCCCATCAGATCCCCACCCAGAGCCAGGGCCTGTTCATGAATACCCGGCGACCGGCGTTCAGCCAGGCCAAAGTGCGTGAAGCCCTGGGGTTGATGTTCGATTTTGAATGGACCAACCGCACGCTGTTCAGCAGCGCCTACAAGCGTTCGGTGAGCTATTACCCCAACAGTGAATTCTCGGCCACCGGCCTGCCCGTGGGCCATGAGTGGTTAATGCTCTCGCCCTACCGCGACCAACTGCCGGCCACGCTGTTTACCCAACCGTTCAGCCTGCCGCACACCGATGGTCGCGGCATCCCTCGCGAAACCCTGCGCCAGGCCCTGGCCCTGCTCAGCGAGGCCGGCTGGAAACTGTCGGGGCAGCGCCTGCTGGATAAGGACGGGCAACCGCTGCGCCTGGAAATCCTGCTGGTCAACCCGAACCTCGAGCGCATCCTGCAACCCTATGTCGAAAATCTGACCCGCATCGGCATCGACGCCCGCTTGCGTACCGTTGACCGCGCACAGTACAAACAGCGCCTCGATCAATTCGATTTCGACATGATTCTGATGACTCTCAACCAGACCTTGAGCCCCGGCCTTGAGCAGTGGCAGTACTTCCACTCCAGCCAGGCCGCAATCAAAGGCAGCAAGAATTACGCCGGTATCGCCAACCCGGTGGTCGACCACCTGCTGGACCAACTGCTGGCGGCGCAGACCCGCGAAGAACAACTGGCTGCCGGCCGCGCCCTGGACCGGGTGCTGCTGTGGCAGCACTACAGCATCCCCAACTGGTACCTCAACTATCATCGCCTGGCGTACCGCAACCGGTTCGCCTTCGTCACCACGCCGCCCTACAGCCTGGGCCTGAGCGCATGGTGGCTGAAAGCTTCGGAGAAAGCCCAATGATGTCCTTGCGTACTACCCTGCTCGCCAGCCTGTTGCTGTGCACCGCGGCGCACGCCGCGCCTCAGCATGCGCTGACTCTCTACAACGAGCCCCCCAAGTACCCCGCCGACTTCAAGCATTTTGACTATGTAAACCCCGACGCCCCCAAGGGCGGAACCTTCCGTGAATCAGCCATGGGCGGCTTCGACAGCCTCAACCCCTATATCAGCAAGGGCGTACCGGCAGACAACCTGCCACTGATCTACGACACCCTGGCCATGCAAAGCCTGGACGAACCCATCACCGAATACGGCCTGGTGGCCGGCAAGATCGAAAAAGCCCCGGACAACAGCTGGGTGCGCTTCTATCTGCGCCCCGAAGCGCGCTTCCATGACGGCCACCCGATACGCGCCGAAGACGTAGTGTTTACCTTCCAGACCCTGATCAAGGAAGGCAACCCGCTGTACCGCAACTACTACGCCGACGTCGATGAAGTCGTGGCCGAAGACCCGTTGCGCGTGCTGTTCAAGTTCAAGCGCACCAACAACCGCGAGTTGCCGTTGATCCTTGGGCAGTTGCCAGTACTGCCCAAACACTGGTGGGCCAGCCGGGATTTTTCCAAGGGCAACCTGGAAATCCCCCTGGGCAGCGGGCCTTACCAAGTGGCCGAGGTCAAGCCGGGCCGCATGATTCGCTACGAGCGGGTCAAGGATTATTGGGCCAAGGACCTGCCGGTCAATAAGGGCTTCTACAACTTCGATACCCGCATCACCGATTACTACCGCGACAGCACTGTCTCCCTGGAAGCCTTGAAGGCCGGGCAGTTCGACTACTGGCTGGAATTCAGCGCCAAGAACTGGGCCAATGCCTACAACATTCCAGCGGTGAAAGAAGGCCGATTGATCAAGGAAGAAATTCCCAACGGCAACCCCACCGGCATGCAGGGTTTTGTGTTCAACATGCGCAAGCCGATGTTCCAGGACGTGCGGGTGCGCAAGGCCATCAGCCTGCTGCTGGATTTCGAATGGAGCAACAAACAGCTGTTCAACGGTGCCTACACCCGTACCCGCAGCTATTTCGAAAACTCGGAAATGGCCGCCACCGGCCTACCCGGTCCGGACGAGCTGGCGATTCTCGAGCCGCTGCGCGACAAGATCCCTGGCGAAGTCTTCACCCAGGCATTCGAACCGTCCCACACCGACGGCAGCGGCATGATCCGCACCCAGCAACGCGAGGCCTACCAACTTCTGCAGGAAGCGGGCTGGAAGATTGTTGACGACAAAATGGTCGACAGCGCCGGCAAGCCAGTGAACATAGAGTTTTTGCTGGCCCAGACCGAGTTCGAGCGCATCCTGCTGCCGTTCAAGCGCAACCTGGCAGACCTGGGCATCGACCTGGTGATTCGTCGCGTGGACGTCTCACAGTTCGTCAACCGCCTGCGCTCGCGCGACTTCGACATGCTGGTGGGCAGCTTCCCGCAATCCACCTCGCCGGGTAACGAGCAGCGCGAGTTCTGGAAATCCTCCAGCGCCGACAAGCCCGGCAGCCGCAACTACATGGGCCTCAAGGACCCCGCGGTCGACCAGTTGGTGGAAGAGCTGATCGACGCCGGTTCGCGGCAAAGCCTGATCGCCCACGCCAGGGCGCTGGATCGTGTGCTGCAGTTTGGTTACTACGTGATTCCCAACTGGCACATCAAGACCTTTCGCGTCGCGTACTGGGACCACCTGGGCCACCCCAAGGTCTCGCCACGCTACGACGTCGGCACCGCGACCTGGTGGAGCAAACCCGACGTCACACCTGCCGTACCCCTGGACACACGCGCCGATGCGGCGAGCGGAGGCGATTAAATGCTGGCCTATATTGTTCGCCGCCTGTTGCTGATCATTCCCACGCTGTTCGGGATCTTGTTGATCAACTTTGTCATCATCCAGGCCGCTCCCGGCGGCCCGGTGGAGCAGATGATCGCCAAGCTCGAAGGCTTCGACGGCGCCACCAGCCGCATTGCTGGCGGCGGCGCCGAAGTCGCGGTGGCCGGTTCCAGCTACCGTGGCGCCCAGGGCCTGGACCCGGCGCTGATCAAGGAAATCGAAAAGATGTACGGCTTCGACAAGTCGGCGCCGGAACGCTTGTGGATCATGGTCAAGAACTACGCCCAGCTGGACTTCGGTGACAGCTTTTTCCGAGACGCCAAGGTCATCGACCTGATCAAGGAGAAGATGCCGGTGTCCATTTCCCTCGGGTTGTGGAGCACCTTGATCATGTACCTGGTGTCCATCCCCCTGGGGATCGCCAAGGCCACGCGCCACGGCAGCCATTTCGATGTGTGGACCAGCTCGGCGATCATCGTCGGCTACGCGATACCGGCGTTCCTGTTTGCGATTCTGCTGATCGTGGTGTTTGCCGGTGGCAGTTATTTCGACTGGTTCCCCTTGCGCGGGCTCACCTCCAACAACTTCGAGGAGTTGAGTTGGGGCGGCAAGATCCTCGATTACTTCTGGCACCTGGCGCTGCCCGTCACCGCCCTGGTGATCGGCAACTTCGCGACCATGACCCTGCTGACCAAGAACAGCTTTCTCGACGAGATCAACAAGCAGTACGTGGTCACCGCCAAGGCCAAGGGCCTGACCAATCGCCGCGTGCTGTATGGCCACGTGTTCCGCAACGCCATGCTGCTGGTGATCGCCGGTTTCCCTTCGGCCTTCATTGGCATCTTCTTTACCGGCTCGTTGCTGGTGGAGGTGATCTTCTCCCTCGACGGCCTGGGCCTGATGAGCTTTGAAGCGGCGATCAACCGTGACTACCCGGTGGTGTTCGGCACGCTGTTTATCTTCACCCTGCTGGGGCTGATCGTGAAACTGATCGGCGACCTCACCTACACCCTGGTCGATCCACGTATCGACTTTGCCAGCCGGGAGCATTGAGATGAACCTGTCCCCCCTCAATCGCCGCCGGTTCGAGCGGTTCAAGGCCAACAAGCGTGGCTGGTGGTCGCTGTGGCTGTTCCTGGTGCTGTTCGTGCTGAGCCTGGGCGCCGAGTTGATCGCCAACGACAAGCCCCTGGCGGTGCACTTCGACGGCGGCTGGTACTTCCCGGCGCTCAAGCGCTACCCGGAGACTACCTTCGGCGGTGAATTCCCGCTGGAAGCCAACTACAAGAGCCCGTACATCCAGGAACTGCTCAAGGCCAAGGACGCCTGGACCTTGTGGGCGCCGATTCCGTTCAGCTACCAGAGCATCAATTACGACCTGAAAGTCCCGGCCCCGGCGCCGCCGTCCTCGGTCAACCTGCTGGGCACCGATGACCAGGGGCGCGATGTGCTCGCGCGGGTGATCTACGGCTTTCGTGTATCGGTGCTCTTCGCCCTGACCCTGACCATACTCAGCTCGATCATCGGCGTGATTGCCGGCGCCTTGCAGGGCTTTTATGGCGGCTGGGTCGACCTGGCCGGGCAACGTTTCCTGGAGATCTGGTCCGGCTTGCCGGTGCTTTACCTGCTGATCATCCTGGCCAGCTTCGTGCAACCCAACTTCTGGTGGCTGCTGGGGATCATGCTGCTGTTTTCCTGGATGAGCCTGGTGGATGTGGTGCGCGCCGAGTTCCTGCGCGGGCGCAACCTGGAATACGTGCGCGCGGCGCGGGCGCTGGGCATGCAGAACGGTGCGATCATGTTCCGTCACATCCTGCCCAATGCGATGGTCTCGACCATGACCTTCCTGCCCTTCATTCTCACCGGTGCCATTGGCACCCTCACCGCCCTGGACTTTCTAGGCTTCGGGCTGCCGGCAGGTTCGCCGTCGCTGGGTGAGCTGGTGGCGCAGGGCAAATCCAACTTGCAAGCGCCGTGGCTGGGCATGAGTGCCTTTGCGGTGCTGGCGATCATGTTGAGCCTGCTGGTGTTTATCGGCGAGTCCGCTCGCGATGCGTTCGACCCGAGGAAATGAGATGAATCCGGACAACCTGATCGAAATCCGCGACCTCAGTGTCGAGTTCGTCACCGGCGAGCATCACCACCGGGTGGTCAACCACGTCAGTTTCGACATCAAGCGCGGCGAAACTCTGGCGCTGGTGGGCGAAAGCGGTTCAGGCAAATCGGTCACCGCCCATTCGATCCTGCGCCTGCTGCCCTACCCGTTGGCCAGGCATCCGTCTGGCACTATCGAGTATTCAGGGCAAGACCTGCTGACGCTCAAAGAGAAAACCCTGCGGCATATACGCGGCAACCGCATTGCGATGATCTTCCAGGAGCCGATGACCTCGTTGAACCCGCTGCATTCCATCGAAAAGCAGATCAACGAAGTGCTCGGCCTGCACAAGGGCCTGACCGGCAAGGTCGCCACCCAGCGCACGTTGGAATTGCTGGAGCTGGTGGGTATCCCCGAGCCACACAAACGCCTCAAGGCGTTGCCCCACGAGCTGTCCGGCGGCCAGCGCCAGCGGGTGATGATCGCCATGGCCCTGGCCAACGAGCCGGAGTTGTTGATTGCCGACGAGCCGACCACGGCGCTGGATGTCACCGTGCAGTTGAAGATCCTGGAATTGCTCAAGGAGCTGCAGGCGCGGCTGGGCATGGCGCTGCTGCTGATCAGCCATGACCTCAACCTGGTACGGCGCATCGCCCACCGTGTGTGTGTGATGCAGCAAGGTTGCATCGTTGAACAGGCCGATTGCGAGACACTGTTCCAGTCGCCCCAGCATCCCTATACCCAGGAGTTGCTCGCGGCGGAGCCCAGCGGTGGGCCAGCCAACAATGATGTCGGCCCTCCGCTGCTGGAAGTGGACGACCTGAAAGTCTGGTTTCCGATCAAGAAAGGCTTTTTGCGCAATACCGTCGATTACGTCAAGGCTGTGGACGGCATCAACTTCAGCCTGCCCCAGGGCCAAACCCTGGGCATCGTTGGCGAAAGTGGCTCGGGCAAGTCCACCTTGGGCCTGGCAATTTTGCGCCTGATCGGCAGCCAGGGCGGGATTCGCTTCGAAGGCCAGCAACTGGACCGCCTCAGCCAACAGCAGGTGCGCCCGTTGCGCCGGGAAATGCAGGTGGTGTTCCAGGACCCGTTCGGCAGCCTGAGCCCGCGCATGTGCGTCAGCGAGATCGTTGGCGAAGGCCTGCGTATCCACAAGATGGGCACGCCCGCCGAACAGGAAGCGGCGATTATCGCGGCGCTCAAGGAAGTGGGCCTGGACCCCGAATCCCGGCATCGCTACCCCCATGAATTTTCCGGCGGCCAGCGCCAACGCATCGCTATCGCCCGAGCGCTGGTGCTCAAGCCGCGCCTGATCCTGCTGGACGAACCCACCTCGGCCCTGGACCGCACGGTACAGCGCCAGGTGGTAGAGTTGCTGCGTGGTTTGCAGGCCAAGTACAACCTGACCTACCTGTTTATCAGCCATGACCTGGCAGTGGTGAAGGCGCTGAGTCACCAGTTGATGGTGGTCAAGCAAGGCCAGGTGGTGGAGCAAGGCGATGCCCAGGCTATTTTTGCTGACCCGCAACATGCCTATACCCGGCAGTTGCTCAAGGCGGCTTTTTTGGTGCCGGCCTGACGGCACGCGGGTGCAAATGCAGGAGAAATAACGCCATGTCGCTCAGCCCAATCGCCCGTCCCGCAGACACGCCGCGCTTCTGGCGCGACGAACGCCTGCCGTTCATCGAAGCGCGTACCATCGCCGACGGGCGCAAGGTCACTTACACCCGGCACGCCCATGAGCATTTTTCCATCGGTGCGATCACCACCGGCTGCAGCTATTACCACTACGGCGCGCGCACCTTCGAAATCAGCGCCGGCACCGTGGTGCTGATGAACCCAGGCGATGTGCATGCGTGCAACCCCATCCATGACCAGCCCTGGTCCTACCACATGCTGTACCTGGACACGCCGTGGCTGACCGACCTGCAATACCAGCTGGGATTCAGTACCGACCAGGGCTACCGAGCATTCGACACGCCCCATACGCGCGAGCCGGTGCTGTACCACGGTTTGCTCGACCTGTACCGGACACTGCTGGATGAGCAGGCCGAACTGCTGCAAAAACAGAGCGCGCTAGTGAGTTACTTCACCGAGGTGCAACAGCGCCTGAACCCTTCGCTGACGCCGGTACGCGAGGTCAACCACAAACTGGAACGCGCCGCCGACTACATCCGCGCCCACTGCACGCAGGCCTTGAAACTCGAAGACATCTGCCAGGCCGCCGAACTGTCGCCGTCTTATCTGATCCGCGCATTCAAGCACTATTACGGCTTGACGCCCCACGCCTTCATGGTCAACCGACGCATCCAGTTCGCCCGCAGCCAACTGCGCAATGGCGCACTGATTGCCGACGTCGCCCTGGCCGCGGGCTTTGCCGACCAGGCACACTTCCAGCGCACCTTCAAACAACACTTCGCGGCCACGCCGGGGCAATACCGCGAGAACCTCAAGCCATCAGCAAATAACCCACACTGGCCACCAGCAACGCGGCCATTGAGCGGTTGAACAGGCGCACACCTTTGGGATTGTTCAAGTAGCGGCGTAAAAAAGTCCCCGCATACGCCCAGCACGCCACCGACAGGTAGCAGATCACCAGGTAAAGCGCGGCAAACAACCACACCTGCGCCGCATCGCCATCGGCCACGAACAACCCCATGCCTGCCACACACGCCAGCCAGGCTTTCGGGTTGAGCCACTGCATGATCGCGCCATACAACATCGACGGCGCGGTGTGCGCACCGTCAGCGTCCAGCCGGCCATCATCCACGGCCAGCTTCCAAGCCATATACAACAAGAACGCCACGCCGCCCCAGCGGATCAATTGAATCAGGATCGGCCAGCGCACCAATACTTCATGCAAACCCAGGCCGATCAACACCAATAACAAGGTAAAACCCACGGCGGCGCCGAAGACATGTTTCTGGCTGGCGACGAAACCAAAACGTGCGCCAGAACTTAAAGCGACCACATTCACCGGTCCCGGCGTGATGGACGTGGCCAGGGCAAAGGCGGCCATGGAGAGAATCAAGCTCATTGCAGTTCCTTTTGTGATCCCAAACGAGGTTTAGATCACGGTACCGCGCAGGGACACGAGGGTATTGAAGAAAATGCCCCTGGGTACTTCAGAAACGGACGCCGATCTGATTAGTGCCCCCGCGATCAACTGTGGGAGCTGGCTTGCCTGCGATGGCGGCCGTTCAATCGACAGAGATGTCGAATGTGCCGCCCACAGGTAACCACGATGCGAAGCGAGCCAGCCGCTCTTGATCTTGATCTGCTTGTGATCTTGATCTCAGGCGCCCCGTTAAACCACGCTGGCCGAACGCAGGCTTGAATTCGTGGGTAACGTGGTGGGGCAAGAGCGTTTTGCTTACTTTTGTCTGGGCCGGCATTCCGGCTTTTCAAAAGTGAGACGCCGTCAGGGCGGAACCCTAAGTGGCCGTTACCGCAGGAATGGATATGTACTCGGTATAACTGTGTCGACTGTGAGGCCGTCTTCGCAGGCAAGCCAGCTCCCACAGTTGGATCGCGGGGGCGTCAGGTAGATAGCCATCGGCTGGCACGTCGCCATCGCAGCGATACGGCGACCCAACAAGCCAGCTTTCATAGTGGGATCCAGGGCACCTCTCAGCGCTGGGTGGGAATACGAATATCGCCCCCCCGACACTGGCTCTTCACACTGCGCGGGCAACCGGCGAACGCGAGATCCTTGGTCAGGCACACCCGCACTTCCGACAGCACCTTGCCCTTGCAGATCACCGCCATACCGTGGTTGCCCATGCGTGGGTTGCTCTCGCGAAACAGCGCCTCGATCTCGTTGGCCTGCAATGACGGCGGCGTATTGAACGGCTGCAGTTGCTGCGGAATGGCAACCGCACCGAGCGCCACATCGGTCTTCTCCAGATACTCCAACGGCTCCAGCCCACTGCAGGTGCCATGCTTGGCCCACTCATGCTTGAGCAGCGTGCGGGTGGGAAACAGCGCCGCGCCCTTGTCCATTTCTGCCTCGCTCAAGCGCGTCTGCGGTGTACAGGACGCCGGCCACCCTCCCCGTGCGTATTGCGGCCACAAACCATGCAGCACAAAGCCGTAGCCTTTACCTGAGCATTGCTCGTTGCCTGAGTGCGTGAGGCAAAACGTGGGTGACCACGAGAGCGATAGCACATAGAAATCAAACTCACCCGCCTGCCCTTGGCTGCGTGGCGCCGCCGTTGCCGCGGTGGCCATCAGCAGCCACATCACCATCCAGTATTTCATCCCGGTATTCCTTTAAAAGAGTAAAGCCTTACGCTATTGCCACGCCTAGGGATGCTGGGAGTAACGGTGTAACACCTTGTCCAAGATGATATCGGTCTTCAGCGCTTCGATGCCCAGCGACGGATGCTCGGCCTCGCCACGAATATGCGCGTTCATGTTCAGGACGTGGTGCCATTGAATATGGGTGTGACACGGCACGTCCAACACCTCGGTGGTCTCGCCTTCAAGACGCAGCGGCTGGTCCTCGAACACCGAAAACTGAATACGACCGCGACTGCCGATCAGTTCGACCCGGTCTTCGCGTCGGTCCGCCACAAAATTCCAGCAGCCCATGCCCAATGCACCGCTGGCAAATGTCCAGCAGGCCGTCACGGCATCTTCTGCCGCGTAGCGCCCAGCCTGTCGCGCCGAAAAGCCTGAGACCTCGACGATGTCCCCGGCCAGGTACTGGAACAGGTCGAACCCATGGCTCGCCAGGTCGGCAAAGTAACCGCCACCGGCAATGGCCGGATCGGTGCGCCAATTGGTGGCGTCGGAGTCTGTTACGGCAGCGGGTTTGCACAAGGTCCAGGTCAGGTGGCGCAACTCACCGATACGGCCTTCCTGCAGCCAGGTGCGCACTTGCTGAAAGCGTGGCAATGAACGCCGATAGTAGGAGACAAACAGATGCAGCCCGGCACGCTCGAATGTGCGCTGCATCAACGCGCTCTGTTCAGCATTCAGCGACATCGGCTTTTCGACGCAACAATGTTTGCCCGCCGCGGCCACTCTCAGGGCGTACTCAAGGTGACTGTCGGGCGGAGTGGCGATGTAGACCGCATCCACCTCGGGGTCATCGATCAAGGCCTGGGCATCGGTATAGCAACGGGCAATGCCATGGCGCGCCGCATAATCGCGCACCGCCTCGGCACGCCGCCCCATCACCGCGACCAATGCCGAACCTGGCGCTTTATAGAAAGCCGGTCCACTCTTCAATTCAGTAACACTGCCACAGCCGATCATGCCCCAGCGTATGGTCTTCATCTAATGTCCTCGGTCGTATTCGTCAATCGGGCAGTATCCACATACAGGCCCTGGCGCGCCATAACCACTTAGCATGACAATTGCATTACACTTTTATGACATTCATCCGGCGCGGGGGCACATTCGATGAAAATTAGGGCGACCGTCATTTGCGAACATGAGGGGCATATCCTCTTCGTACGCAAGGCCAGATCTAAATGGGCATTGCCCGGCGGGAAAGTAGAAGCGCACGAGCGCCCGGTAGGCGCGGCGGAACGCGAGCTGGAAGAAGAAACCGGTTTAAATGTGGACGGCTTGCTGTACCTGCAGGAGCTCAAGGCCCGCGACACCGTCCACCATGTATTTGAGGCCTCGGTGATCAATATCGACGAGGCACGGCCGTGCAACGAGATTGTCGATTGCCAGTGGTATGCCTACAGCGCCTTGGACGAGCTGGACACCACGGACGCCACCCGCCACATCGTCAAATCCTTCCTGCGGCGCCTCTGACGCGCTGGACGGCCGTTAACCTACCGCAGCAAACCCACGGCGCCCGGCCTTTATCTCGGTACGCAACTCACCAATCAGGTTGGAGATGGCACGGATGCTGTCCAGGCCTTCGGGTGATACGCGGGTCAGCAGCAAGTCGACACGACCGGACGCAGGCTCGAACACGCAGATGCGCAGCGAGCCGTCACTATTGAGGCAGCACTCACACGCAAGCGGCAGGAAGCCTGAGGCCATGATGCGGTTGAATTCGGTGATGGAAATCATGATCAGCCCCCCGTCCCTGGGTTCTACCCGATTGAGGTGATGCAAGCAGCATAGATAAGGTTTTGCCGGCCGCCGGACAATTAATGCAAAAGTGTTAGCCAGCCCTCACTTTAGTAGGGCGTCACCGGCAATGAACGACAGGCCGAGATTAAATCGCGGGCAAAAAAAATCCCAAGTAGCTGATGGAAACTTGGGATTTAAAAATGCATAAACCGTGGGAGGTGAACGCCCGGCTATAGTAGCTATTGTAAAAACATGTAACAAGATTATTTTAATCCTTTCGTCGGATTGAAAGCGTCGTAAGTCATTCAATAACCACATATTTTTTAAGGTAGAAGGCAGTAGTCGTGCTACTTTTTGGTGCAAGTAACGACAGTAAGTCCCTGTATAAAAAATGGTTATTAATCGGGCGTAGCGCTTTCAAGTAACTGTTCACTTAACTGCCTGCATGTTTCTTGAAGGGCCTCACGACTGGAAGCAGTGGCGCCCACCACGGCCTCCAGATGACGACACAGCGTCAGGCGTTCAGCCGCCTCTTCGCGCTGGCGGTCGACCTTGGCGTTGAGTTGAATGAAATAGAGCCCCAGCAGCACGGCGATGCCCAGCACACCCACCGCGAGGTAGCGCAAGCCGTTGGACGATGGAGGCTCTGGGGCATTCATGGCCTTATGGCGCCCTGCGCTTTTCATAACGAACGTCATCACCATCGACCGGGCCCACGACGGACCAGCCCAGGCGCTGATAGAACCCATTGGCGCGGATTTCATCACGCCCATCAGTCACCAGGTAGAGCGTGTCGTGGTGCTCAAACAGGGCCGCCTCGGCCACCGCCATCAGTTGACAGCCCAGCCCAAGCTTCTCGTGCGAGGGCAGCACGAACATTGCGAACACTTCACCTTCATCCAGGTCGACCATGGAAAACCCCGCCGCCTGGCCGTCCACTTCCGCGATCCAGCCGCAAGGTGCTGCGCGCAACGTATCGCTCAATACCTGCGGGGTAATCCCCAGGCCAGCTATCTGTTCGAGGCTCAGGTGGTTTTGCACCACCGAGGTGCGAATCGCGCACAGCGTGTCGACGTCATCAGGTGTCGCCGTTCGAATCAGCACTTGCATACCCGCCTCCATCAAGAAGTGCGCAATTGTATGCAAATACTCACACGGGGTTTGTCGTGGATTTGTAAAGGCCCCACGGCTGGTGCGGGCTACGGATTACTTGCGCGCGACCTTGTAGCGCAGGCAATCCTGGTAAAAGCTTTGACGAATCGCCTCGGGCTTGAGCCTTGAGCGGCTGTCATAGGTCTGCTCGGTGATGCCCATGGCCATCATGCGCATCCACGATTTGCTGAACTTGAGGGTCTGGATCTTCTGCCGGGCCGCGTATAGCGAAACGCCGGATAACTTTAGCTCCTGGGCCCTGGCGGCCGTGCCTGCGCCCCAACTGCACATGTACTTGTCACCCTCGCGCAATTCCCTGGCCTGCGCGACAGTCGCGCCGCCGGCCAGGGAGCAGGCAATCAGCATCATTCCCACAGAGCGCATTTGCATCCTCACCTAACCACCTGAAAATAAAAGTGATTTTGGCGAGGATTTTGTTACAAAGGGGCCATTAAATTGCCTTACTGCGCAAAGCGACTCGCGGATGCTTCCTATCAAGGCTTGAGTTCGAACAGCGCCGGCATCGGTGGCCACTGCGAAGGCACTTTACGAAAGCGGCTGAACCCGGCTGCCTCAGCCATCTGGCGGGCACGCTTCTCGCCCATGAACGCCCCCAGCCCTGCCCCACCGTGGGACAGCGAACAGGTCATGCAATAGAGGGTGCTCTGCGGGTACATGACGCGCCCGAACAGGTTCATGTTCTCGTGCAGTTCCTCGGACAGGTTGAGCTCCACCATCAGGTAAGTACCGTCTTCGGCCGTGGCGGCGCGCAAATCCTTGAGCATCTGCTGAGGGTCGGTGGCATCGTGGATCACCACAAAGGTGGTCACGAAGTCGAATTGCTGGCCGCGCAACGCATCGGAGTCGTTCACCTCGAATTGCACCCGGTCACCCACACCAGCCGCCTCGGCGTTGGCCCGCGCCAACTCGATGGAAGGCAGGTGGAAGTCGCAGCCGACAATGCGCGCCTCAGGATAGGCCTTGGCCATGGTGATCGCCGCCAGGCCCGCACCACAGCCGAAATCCAGCACACTGCCGCCGGTCTTGAGCTTCTCTTCGACGCCGTCCAGGGATGGAATCCAGTGCTGGACCAGGTAGTGCTTGTACCAGGGCATGGTCATGCGCTCCATGCCTTTCCAGGTTTCCAGCGGGAACGCCTCTTCAGCGCAACCACCACCATGGCGGAAGGCCTCGATGACCTTGGGCGCCATGCTCACGAACGGCACGCTCAGTTGGATAATGCCACCGGCAAAATACGGCGAATCTTCATCAGCCAGCACCGGCACAAACTCGGCGGGCATTTGGTAGCGGCGGGTTTGCGCGTCGTAGGTCACATAATTGCCGGTGGCCATGCTGCCCAGCCATTCGCGCAAGTAACGTGCGTTGTAGCCGGTCTTGTGCGCCAACTCTTCCAGGGTCACCGCCTGGCCGTCGGCCAAAGCCTTGAACAAACCGAGCTGGTCGCCGATGTAGAGCATGGCGCCGCGCAGCGTGTTGCCGTAATCCTCCATGATGCGCGCCGAAAATTGCTGGACCTTGGCTTTATCAACTTCCATAACGTTGGACATCTGTCGCTCCTTGATGAATATGCAAATCTGTTAAGGGATCAGTGGCCGGCGAGTTTGGCCAGCACGTTGTCAACGATGCGTTCGGACATGCCCAAGTGAGTACGGGGCTCGAACAGCCGGGCCAGGGCGCCGTCATTCATGACCGCAAGCACCCGCGCATCGGCCTCGATTGCCTCGCGGATCGACACGTGATTGCGCTGGCTGGCCTGGGACACTTCGAAGATGATCTGGTAGGCGCTGCTCTTGCCCAGCTTGCGCGCCATTTCGAACACCACCGCTTCGGTGCAGATGGCATCGCCATAGGCCTGTGCGGTGCCTTCCATCTTCTGCACATTCACGGTGAGCCCATCGATGGTCTCGGTCAGAATCGAGAGCGCCATCAGTGCATAGTGGGAAACGTCCGCGACCGCGCACCACTCCAACCGCGTACCGCGGTAATCGCGCTCATGCTCAAGAATCATCGCGTCCAGCGCGAGCATGACCTGGGCCTTGGCCAGCCGTGCCAACACCACCACCTGCTCGCAGCCTTCGGGGTTGCGTTTGTGCGGCATGGTGCTGCTGCCGATCTGCTGGTCGCTCCAGCCCACTTCCACTTCAGCGATTTCCCAACGATTGAGCGTACGGATTTCATCGGCTACGCGGGCCAACGAGGCGGTGACCATGGCCAGGGTGCTGACGAACTCCGCAACGCGGTCACGGGACACATGCCAGCCCGTCAGGGGCACTTGCAGCGACAAGCGCTGGGCAAAACGATCCAGCATCGGCATGGCGTCCGGGCCGAACGCCGCCATGGTGCCGACCCCGCCGAACAGTTGCACCACCAGTACACGCTGGCGGGCTTCGGCCAAGCGCTGCCGGTGGCGCAACAGCTCATCGATCCAGCCGGCGACCTTCAGCCCGAAGGTGGTCGGCAAAGCGGGAATCGAGTGGGTCCTGGCGACCATCAGCGAGTCACGGTGCGCATCGGCCAGGGTCGACAACTTGCCCAGCAAAGTCTCCAGGGCCTGATCCATCGCATCAAGCACATCGCGCATCTCCAGGGATTGGGCGGTGTCCTGGATGTCTTGGGTGGTAGCGCCGTAATGCACGTATTCACGGGCACTGGGGCTACAATTTTTTTGCAGGGCGCTCAGCAATGGCATCAGCGAATGCCCAGTGGCAGCCACGCCCTCGGCCAGTTGGCGCACATTGATGCCCGATAGCAACGCGGCCTTTTCGATCTCCAGGGCCGCCTCGCGCGGGATGATGTTGACATCGGCCTGGGCCATGGCCAGCGCAGCTTCCACGTCCAGCCAACGTTGCAGGCGACAATGACTGCAGAAGATCTTGCGGCTCTGCGGGCCGGCATAACCCGAACCGTGGGTTTTCGAATCGAGGATGTGGCTGTGTTCGTGGCGGCATTGCTCGCCGTCATGATCAAAGCCCGGGTGGTCCGAACGTGCGGTGCAAGACGCACGGGCTGTCACTTCCAATGTTTGCGCATCCATCACATACCCTCCGTAGCGTACAGGGACTGACTGGTATTGCCTTGGGTTGCCATCACCGCCTCAGCGCCATCGCCTGAAGCGCGAGGTCTTGCTTTAGTTGCCACCAGATCGACCATCTCGGCCGCCAGCCCTGTGTAGGCTGTCGGGTCAAGCAAGTCGTCGAGCGTTTGCGCGCTGAAACAACCGCGCAGCCGAGGGTCGCCAAGCAGCGCATCGCGAAAGCAAACGCCCGCGTCCTGGGCCTGCAGGGCGATGTCGTGCACCAGATGATGGGCCGTCTGCTTGCCACACCGAGGCGCCAGCGCAAGCATCACGCGCTCCGACAGGATCAGCCCGCCCAGCAAGTCCAGGTTGCTGCGCATGCGCGCTTCACGCACCTGCAGCCCAGCCTGCAGCAAGCCTTCCATACGAGCGAGCAACGCACCGGCGTAAATGAACAGCTCGGGTAAGGCCGCCCATTCGATGCGCCAAGTGGTGCCGTCACGCTCGTGCATCTGGAAAGCGGCGTCGGTCAGCGCAACCATCTGCGCGCGCACCAGCCGCGACAGCGCGCTGATCAGGTCCACCGTCGATGGGTTTTGCTTGTGGGGCATGGTGCTACTTCCCACTTGCCCGGCTCGCCGCCCCTCGCGCACTTCGTCGATCTCGGTGCGCTGCAGGTGGTAGATCTCATTGGCGACACGGCCCAACGTCGCCGACGCCTGCACCAGCAACCACGCGGCTTCCAGGATGCGGTCGCGGGCGCTGTGCCAACTGCTCAACGGTGCCGACAGGCCGAGGCTTTCCAGGGTACGGCGCTGCACTTCCAAACCCTGCGGGCCAAGCCCGGCCAGGGTGCCCACGGCGCCGGTCAGGTTGCCGACCATCACCCGGGCGTAGGCTTCTTCAAAGCGTTCAAGGTGTCGATCAATCTCATCGACCCACACCGCCACCTTGTAGCCAAACGTGGTGGGCAAAGCGTGTTGACCATGGGTCCTGGCGACCATCGGCGTGTGCTTATGGCGCAGGGCGAGCGTGAGCAGATGCCCACGGATCCCGCGCAAACGCTGCACCACCAGGCCCCAGGCATCGCGGATTTGCAGGATCAGCCCGGTGTCGAGGATGTCCTGGGTGGTCACGCCGTAATGCACGTATTCGCCCAGCCCATCGGCGCATAACCCCTGCAATGCGCGCAGGGTCGGCACCAGGATGTGCCCGGTTTCCAGGCCTTCGCGCCCCAACGCGTCGAGGTCCAGCAGTTCCACGCTGGCTACCCGGGCAATCTCCCGGGCGGCCTCGTGGGGGATGAGGCCCATCTGCGCCTGGGTCGCCGCCAGCGCTGTTTCAACATCGAGCCACTTCTGCACCTGATTGGCATCAGAGAAGATCGCAGCAAATTCCGGGGACGAGTAAGCGCCCCCGTGGATACGGGATTCAGTGATATGACTTGGCATGTCGGATTACTCGGGTTGTCCAGGGAGGGCTACTTCACGCGTTGTACTTCTTCCCAGACTGCATCGTAATAAGCCCGCTCCAGCCGGAAGTGCTCGGCCAAAGACGTCAGGAACGCATTCTGAAACCCGAGGTCCGGAATACGCCGTGAGATCAGCGCCCATTCACGCTTGGCCCGCGGCGGCACCAGGCTGATATGCACTTCGTAGTACTCCGCGTCATCCTGGCTCAAGCCCGCGTTGCGCAGGGCGTTGTACAGCTTGCCGTGGTTGCCCGGCACCACCAGTTCGGTGATGTAGAACACCGCCAGGCCCCAGCCGACATCGGGGTTGCGGAAACAGCGTGCGCGGTTGTTGAGGTAGGCGATTTCCTCGGGCATCGTCGAGAGCGCCTCGAAATCGGCATTCAGGCCCACGGCGGCAAGCAGCTTGGCTAACAGGCGGGGGTGGGAGCGCCGCTCGTCTTCTTCGCCCAACTCGCCGTAGAGATAACGCGCCAGGGCGGCCGCCTCGTCCACATCAGTCAGGTTGACCAGCAGGTCGGCGGCATCCCGGTACAGGCGGTACGTGCGGAACCATTGATGGCGCAAAAACACCTGCAGTTGCTCGCGAGAGGCTTTGCCTTCAAACACATACTGCGACATCGGATGGTTTTCCCGCGACTGCGCGGCAATCTGCTCTTCCAGGCGTTGCTGGAAACCGGCCTCGGACAAGGGTGATGCCAGGTCGGCTGACGGCATGAAACGCTCTTGTACGCTATAGACGGCATTGGCCAGCCAGCGCCGGGTCGAGGCGGTGGCCACGTCATCGCTCAGCGACAGGATGTACAGCAATTGCTGGCACTGCGCTGCATTCGCGGCGTCGCCACGTTGGCCGGTCTCGCACAGGGCGCGCAGCATATTGGCAGCAATTTCGATGCGATTGAACGTCGCGTCCGGCTTCAAGGCTTCCGCCAACAGACGGGCTTCGGCCGTGTGAATATTCTGCAATTGCGGCAGGGAAAAATTACGTGGGCTCATCATGTGCTCCATTATTTTTGTTTTCGGATCGCAGGTCGTTCAGGCAGACAGGCGTTGGGCCTGCATCTGCTGCCACAGGCTGTCGAAGTAGGCTTTGTTGATTTCGAAGTGGCGCTTGAGTGCGCGCATGAACGTGCGCTGAAAGCCCTCCTCGCTGGCGAACTTGGCAATCAGTGCCCACATTTCCTCGGTGTCGATCTCATCCTGGGTGCCATGCAAACGGTGGAATTCGCTGGGCTGCTCTGGAACGTCGAGGCGCTGCAACAGCTCGTAGATGCGCCGATGGTTGACGCAACTGACAGACTCCACCGCAT
This sequence comes from Pseudomonas sp. NFPP02, assembly GCF_900119355.1. Lineage (NCBI taxonomy): Bacteria > Pseudomonadati > Pseudomonadota > Gammaproteobacteria > Pseudomonadales > Pseudomonadaceae > Pseudomonas > Pseudomonas sp. NFPP02. The sequence continues at coordinate 41,221 of NZ_FPJI01000015.1, read as the reverse complement.
ACAGCAGCGCAAGGCCCCAGGCGACATCCGTGTGGCGCACACAGCGAATACGATTATTCAGGTAGGCCTTTTCCAGCGGATGCAGCGCGGGAAAGTCGATGGCCAGCGGAATATCGAAATACTCCATCAGATGGGCGAGCATCGCCGGGTGCGAACGCTCCGGTGTCTCAGCCCCTGCTTCGCCGTACAGGTTGCGGTAAAACACCGAGGCGTCCTCGATGGCTTCGAAGCGAAAGGCCAGTTCGGCCAGCAGGCTGTAGAAGTTGTAGGAACGGGTCCAGTGATGCTCCAGGAAGAAGCGCACATCCTGCACCGGCGGCGTACCTTGGAACAGGTGTACCGACATCGGGTGGTTGACCCGGCTACGTGCGGCGATTTCAGCGTCGACCTGTTGACGGAACTCGTCCACCGGCAACGCGGTGAAGCCCGGCACGTCGGCGGCGAACTCATCTTCGACGCGGTAGACCTCGCTGGCCATCCAGCGCCGGGTCGGCTCGGTGCGCGGGTCACCTGGAATGTGCAATTGCAGCAAGGCTGACTGGTAGTGCGCGTAGGCGCCAGCGTCTCCCGCCAGGCCTTGTCGAGTCAGTGCGAGCAGCGCTTCCAGCGCGCGGGTGACCTGGGTGTAGTTGGCGCCGGGTTCCAAGGCATTCGTCATCAGCCGCGAGGCGGTGGTGAACAGATCGGAATCCGAGCGTTGTTGCAGGGTAGCAGTATCCATTGATAACCCCTGAATCTTGTTTTTGTGGTTGGGCATACTCGGAAAAAAGCCTAAAGGTTCCCGTAGTGGCAAGGTCAACACCTGTAGGAAAATTCTTTCAAGGCTTGGCGATGGGAGGTGATGGCGTCAGGGCGGAGCCCCAATTAGCCGTTACCGCAAGAATGGATATGTACACGATCCAACTGTATCGGCTGTCAGGCCGTCTTCGCAGGCAAGCCAGCTCCCACAGTTAGATCGCGGTGCGTCAGTTAGATCAGCGTCGGCTGTCAGTCCGTCACGGGAGCAAGCTCACTCGCCACAGGTCCAGCGTCGCACCAAAGTTGTGTAGTTACCTATGGTCGTCGCCGGCGAGCCAGCGCCCACAGTTGGATCGGGGTGCCAGGTAGATAGGGTCGGTCATCAGACCAACGCCCTGCGCTCAAGCACAAAGCGCGGCAACTGATCCCCAGGCAGTGCCCTGCTGAAATACCAGCCCTGGATAAACAACTCAGGCCCGTTACTCAAAAAGGCCAATTGCTCAGCCGTCTCGACCCCTTCCACTACCACGCCCAGGTCCAGGGCCTCGCAGAAGCGCAACATACCGGTGAGCACCTGGGCGCCTTTAGGGTCGTGCTGGGCAACCACAAAACTGCGGTCGATCTTGATGAAATCCACAGGAAACTGGTGCAGATAGCTCAACGCAGAAAACCCAGTGCCAAAATCATCCAGATAGACCTTGGCCCCCATGGCTTGCAACTTCTGGATGGTCTGGCGGGTGGCCGGGATGTCGCTGACCAGCGCGTCTTCGGTAATTTCCACTGAAACTTGCCCACGGGCCTGGCCAAGAATTTCCACCAGGCGGTCGCCATAGGCGGCATCCTTTAGTGTGGTGCTGGAAATATTGATGGTCATCGGCAGTTCAAAACCCACCTTCTGCCATTTCTGATACTGGCGCACGGCCTGGGATGCCACCCACACATCCACGTCCGGCATCAGCCTGGCGTGCGCCAGCCATTGCAGGAACTCCCACGGCGAATGCACCGTGCCCTGGCTGTCCCGGGCGCGCATCAGCGCCTCGCACCCGGTGCATAAACCGGTACGGGTGGAGACCTGGGGTTGAAACTCAAGATAGAACTCGTAATCGCTGATCTGCTGGATGCGGTTCAACTCAGCGGCCTGGCGGGCCAATGTCTGGTGGGTGGCCAGCACCGGGTCGAACTCTAGCAGACGGCCTTTTTCCTCAAGGCCGCGAAACGTCATGTCCAAAGATTTGAGATACACCGTGCCGCCATCGCTGGACTGGCGATGAATCGCTCTCACGTAGGGCGCATACACCAGCGTGCCGGCCCCCAGCAGAACGATCTGCAACACCACCGCCGCCACGTCGCCATGGGTGCTGAGGTATGCATTGAGCAGCACCGGGGCGGTAAACGGCACGCTGGCCACCGCCGGCGACACCCAGCCCAGTTGTACCACCATCAACGCCACCATCGCGTTGAACGCCGGTACCAGTAGAAACGGTATAAACAGGCGCGGGTTGAGGATGATCGGCAAACCGAACAACAGCACCTCGCTGACATTGAATAACGACAACGGCAAACTCGCTACCGCCAGCAAGCGCATGGACTGGCTTTTGGAAAACAGCAGGATCGCCAGCAGCAGGCATAAGGTTGCCCCCGAACCACCGATAAACGCAAAACTGCCCAGCAAGCCGTTATTGAGCAAGTACAGCACCGGCTCCCCCGCCGCCAACGCTGCGCCATTGAGCGCCACGGCCTGGTCCAGGGCATCGAATAGCGGCTGCATGGCATACACGCCGTGAATGCCGAAGAACCACAGCAGCGAATTCATCAGTGTCACAAACAACCCGCTGCCGTAAGGCGTCTGCAACGCATCAAGCACCTGCGGACCCTGGATTTGCGCCACATGGGGTATCAACAGCAGCAACGACAACACCGTCACCAACGACAAGGCCGTGAGTGCGCCGGGTATCACCATGTTGATGGTGCCCTTGAGGTTATGGCCGACCAGGTCTTGGTTGACCAGGCGTGTCCAGCGAAAGCGGTGCAGCCAGGCAATGGCAGGCACATTGATCAAGGGCGAAGCAATGGCAATAAACAGCAGGAACGTGGCCGAAGCACGCGGGTAATCACGCAGCACGAAGGTGGCGACCACCACATGGGCCAGGCACAGGAAGGCAACCGGCAGCTGTGGCAGACGGTGTTGAATCGCCAACATATAACCGATGGAGGCCGCGACCAGCAGTGGGATCACCGAACTGATCTGTTTATGCAACCCCGCCAGGAAACTCACCACTTGGGGATCGAACCCCAGCGCCAGGGCACATTCGGACAGAATCAGGAAGCCGGCGGACACCAACAGGCACGGCAGAATCCACAGCAGCCCCTCACGAATCGCACGCAACGACTCCGTGCTGGCCAGGACCGCCAGGCGCTGGGTCAGGAAAAGTTTGAACAGGGTGTGCGCCATGGGCCGTCCTCTGCCTGTCACCGACTGCCGCTGAAGATCAGCGGCCGGAAACACCGCTAACGCTACACGCCCTGATAGCCGAAGCGAAAGCCTTTATCCCCGTCCCAGCCCGGCTTTTTACCAGTGAATGCCTGGCTGCTAGACTAAATCCCTACAGATTTATCGAACTTTCTGACTTGAATCATCCCCTAAGGCTGTCTGAGTCGGTATCATCCGCACGGTTTGTGCGTGTTAAACGATGTTACAACCTGTCTGATAATGGGTACGCACTCAGGGAATCTTGCCTGGAACGACAACAGGCCAAAGGAGAGAACCTCACTATGCAAGACAAGCGCTCAAGTAACATGCGTCCTCTATTCGTCACCATTGTGCTGTGGTTGTGCAGCGTGGTGTTGCTGTTTGTGATCAAGAACGTCATTGAATTGTTTACCGGGCCTGTGGCTGAAACCTGGGTAGACCTGACGCTGGTGCTGATCGCCTATCTGATGTTTTTCTTGCTGGCGCCGTTGCAGAACTGGATGCGACGCAGGTCGCGCAAGCGTGCCCGCCATCACCTCAACGCACGCACGTCCGAGAGCAGCTCTCATCCTTCTCGTTAAGGTGTCTATCTGTGTCGACGCCTAACGATACTTATCAGCTTGCACTGGACAGGTTTCTGCGCGAACAACCGCAGGTCGCTGCCGAGCTGGACAGTCTTAACCCGCTGGTAGCCCAGGCCAGGGGCGAAACCCTGGCGCAGTATCGCGCTGAACGCCTGCATGAGGCTTTCGAGGCACACGCTGAACAGCAACAGCTGTTCGCCTGGGAATTGACCCTCAAGCTGACGGCCGATTCCACCGAAGTCTTCGAAGCCCAGCGCCGTGAAGTGCATAAAGAAGTCGCACAGATGGCGGGCATGGACTGGCTGGAGTACTGCCAGTTGCACGGCTTGGCCGTTTGACCTCTTCCCTACAAGCGCCAGCGTGGCCGGTTGCGCCCCATGACTTGGCGCAACTCGGCGACCGTTATGCTTCGGTGCTGCGGGTCCACCGCGAGCGCAGCCTGTAACGCCGCCCAGCAATGCCTGGGCAACTGCGCAGGCCGGGACAACCGGTCCATTGCGCAACGTTCGCCAACGCGCTTGCCATGGGCCAGTTCGTATAGGATGCAGGCCACGCCGTACAAGTCGGCGGCCGCGGTCAACGCCCCGCCGGCCAACAGTTCCGGGGCTGCGTAGGCAGGTGTCCAGGCATTGAAACGACTGCGGCTGACACTCGGCAAACCCACCCCAGCCTGCCCGGCGGCATGGCCCAGCCCAAAGTCGAACAAGCGCACGCCCTCCTCGCCCACCATGACATTGGATGGTTTGACGTCACCGTGCAGCACGTTTTGCTGGTGGGTGTAGACCAAGGCATCCAGCAACTGCACGGCGATGGGTTGCAGTTCGCGCCAGGGCAACCCATAAGGGCATTCCAGCAGCAGACGGTCCAGGGTCAGCCCCTGCAACAACTCCATGGTGAAGAACGCGACCTGGCTGTGTGTGTCGACTTCGAACGAGAACGTCCGTACCACGCGGTCGTGCCGAAGGCTGCGGGTCAACGCAAACTCGTTGTACAACAACACATGCGCATCGGGACATTGGGAAATGGATTCGTCCACCAGCTTGAGCGCCACGTTCGAACAGCGCTCGCCTAATTGCTCGTGCAGCAGGTCGCGCGCACGGTACACAACGCCCATACCCCCTCTGCCCAAGACATGCTCAAGGTGATAACGCCCAACCAGCAGACGCAAGGCTTGTGGCGACGCGCTCAAGGCTGCACGACAACCGCGGTCAGGTCATCATGTACCGGCCTGCGCAACGCCCCTGCAAATAGCCGTTCCACTGCCTGCTGGGGCGTTTGCATACTCAACGCTCGTCCCAGGTCCACATGGCTGAGGGCCTGATACAAACCATCACTGCATAATAAAAATACATCCCCTGGGCGGGTACTGAGTTCCAATGCCTCAAGGTGCAACCGCGAACCCGCGCCCACGGCTCGGGTCAAGGCCCTGGCATCGGGGTAGGCCTGGGCTTGCGCGGCACTGAGGTGACGCTCGTCCATGAGCCGCTGCAGCAACGAATGGTCCTTCGACAATTGGTAGAGACTCTGCCCGCGCCATAGATAGCAGCGACTGTCTCCCGCCCAGAGACAAGCCGCCCGGCCTTTCTCCAGCAGCAGTGCAACTACGGTACTGCCCATCGTCGCGTCAGCAGGTGCGCCAGGTTCTGTCCATGCACGCCTCAACCCTTGGTTGACGCCCTGCAAACAACTGCGAACGGCCTGGATACGCTGATCGAGGTTGCCCTGAGCCGACACGGCTGCCAACTGCCTGATTACCCATCGGCTGGCGACATCCCCGTTGCGATACCCGCCCATGCCGTCCGCAACCGCCCAGCAGCTGCGGCGCGGGTCGTCCAGGAATGCATCCTCGTTGCGCAGCCGCGCCTGCCCCTGCTGTGTACGACCAGCGCTGCGCCAGGGGGCTGCCATCTTCACAGTTGCTCCGGCAAGCGAAAGGTGCGCCACGTATCCACATCAAACGGGACAGGCGTGCGTTGGCTGGTCAGCAGGTAATTGACGCGCAGGCCGGCGAGGTCTGCCTTGAAAACCTGAGCATTTTGCCCACTGGCGGGTTCTCTCTGCAGCTGGTCCAGAAACCGGAACAGTGACCAAGCCCCTGTGTTCTTCTCGATTCCCAAGGGTCGCTGCTCGGTGCCTTTCTCCAGGACGAGACTGCTGCGCCCATTGTCTGCATCGGTGGGCCAACGGAACGCCACGGGCACGATGGGACCGTGGCGATATTCCAATTGCTGGTCACCCACGCGCAGAATCGCACGACTGATCGATGGGTCCAGGCTGTAGGGCGCCACGGTAAACCGCACAGATAACTCCTCCGTGTCCTCGGTAAAAAAACCGCGGCGTATGGCCTGGGTTTTTGTCAATTGCTCCAACAGCGAACGCGAAACCGGCAAGCTCTGGCCATCCAGCCCACGCAATCGGTAGCGAGTGCCGTCGACACTGATGAAAGGCCGCAGGTAGTTCTCATAAAAGCGCGCCATCACCCCTCGTGGCTTGAAGAACTCCTGAAAATCATGAAGGGCTACGTCATTGCTCGCGTTGGCATGGAACGGGTAACGTCGTCCAATTGCCTTGGCGTAAGGGCTACGCACATCGCTCTGATAGCGTTGGTTGACGTGCACATAGGCCTGCTCCAGCAAATGCCGCCAACTCTCGTCGGCCAGGCCCTCAAGCCAGCCGGCAACGGGTAGCGGCAGACGCGCAGCGGCATCACGCAGGCTACCCAGCACATCCTGCTGCCCCTCCATACGCTGCCGGGCACGCAGGAAGGCTGCCTGCTCGGGTGCGCTGTCACGGTTCAATGCCGTCAGTTGCAAGTGCAGTTCATCCAACTGACGCAAAGCCTGGGTCAGCTCTGCTCCGGGGTTGTTCTGCTCATCCAGCAATTGATGCAAAGGCTCGAATTTTTGTTGCAGCGCCCGCCGCGCAGCATCAGTCCCAGCCACCAGCGCCGCCTTGGCCACGTCTGCGGGATGTTGCACTGCTTTATCGAGCAGCTCATGACCTGGCAGCAAACGCGTGTTTTCACGCAACTGTTGCAACAACCGAATCAAAGGGGACTGGGCCGAAGTCAGGCTCATGAGCTGCTCGGCGTCCTGGCGTAGGCTGTCGGTCTCTTGCAGCGTGATACGGCCGAGAACATCGCTCCAGGCATCGGCATATTCACTGAAATAGCGCTGCTGCAATTGCGCCATCAGCCGACTCAAATCTTGATGGCCCAGATCGGTACCCTCACCGAGCACCCAGTTATCCCGGGCAATGGTGTCAACCAACCGTGGACCCTGCGTCTCAAAGTACTGCAGATACCTTTTGGTATAGAAACCCGGTACGGAGGGGGCGATACCAGCGAATACATTGCCCTCGGCCAGGCGCAAGGGTTCCAGATCGCGGGCTTGTTCGCGCAGTACCCGATACACCACGTCGGCCAATGACTCGCCCCTCAGTGCTTCGCGAGCCTGAGCCACCCGTTCCTCGTTGAGCGGCCCGACAAACGGACGCTCAAGCAGCCGCGCAAAGTGATCATTCAGGCGCTTTTGTGTCGACATGTCCCCGGCAAAACGCTCCGACCAGAGGCTCGCCATATGTTGTGCCAGCCAAGCAGTCTCACGGCGCTCGCGCAAGTTGAGCATCAAATACGCGCGCAGATTGTCCAATAGCCGGTCCCGATCTCCCAGGCTGGCATATACCTGCTCGTCCAGTTGGGCGGTTATCCAACGCAGCAATTGCTGGTGCAGTGCCTGCTCATAGGCGTGTTCGACACTGGGCCGACTCAGCTCGCCCTGATACAGCCCAACGTGCTCGACCAGGCGCACATCTGCCGACCTGGGAAAAACCCGGGTCGCCGCCAGCCGCGCATCCAACAGCGCCAACAGCGCCGTGCTGTCATCGCTGGCTTGCGAGCCAAGCGGCGGGAGAGCTACCAGTGCCGCCAACTGCGCCAGTCGTTGATGGTTGACGGCATAACTGTGCCACCACAGCCCGCCGACACCGCCAATAACCAAGGCTACGGCCATCGCTTGCAACCCCTGGCGCCAACGGATTCGCTGTCGTTCCTCGGCCTGCAAGCCAGCGAGGTCGGCTTCGGCAAAGATTGCCTGGCTGAACAGGCCCTGCACAAATCGCGGGTGCCGGCCATCGGCGCAGGTCAGGAAAATCCCTCGCAGACCATTGATGGGTTGGTAGCGATGAGAGGAAAACGCCATTTCAGCGAACAGATTCACGCGTTCACCTATTCGTGCCACCTGCTGGGGGAATCCCAGCATCAGCCCCCGGCGCTCGACATTGCGCTCCTGGTGCAATCGCCCGATCAGCTCACTATTCAAGCGCTGTAACAATCGCTCGACCGCCCGGCGAACCTGCGTAGTGTCAGTATCCTCGACATGGGCGTCCAAGTGCTGCCCAAGCAAGCTGTCAGCACTCTCTGCGTGGGGCAGGTCGAAGAACTCAGCGAATCCCGACAACCGATCGGCCTGGGTCAAAACCAGGTAGATCGGCACATCCACATGCAACGTCTGCTGAATCTCCTGCAAACGTGAGTGCACACGGCGTGCGTGATGATCCAGGTCGTACTCGTTGATGCTCAACAACGTGTCGACCGACAGCGTCACCACTACACCATTCAGCGGACGCACTCGGCGCCGCCATCTGAGCAGATTGAGCAGGGTTGCCCAACCTGCGGCATCCACTGAGCTGTCAGGCTGGGTAAGGTAGCGCCCCGGCGTGTCGACGAGTATGCCTGCGGCGGCAAAGTACCATTCACAATGAGTGCTACTGCCCATTGGTCGCCCTTGGGCAGGGTCGAGCGCCAACGGCAAGCCGGCGGCAGCCAGTAACTGCGTTTTGCCACTGCCCGGCTCGCCGATCAACAGGTACCACGGCAGATCATGGCGCCACCGTGCGTTATGCACGCCATAATGGCTGGATGTTTTCAGCAGATGCACAGCGTTTTTGAATCGAACGCTTACCTGACGGCGCTCATCCTCGACCCACTTCAACGGCTGCTCACGCGGGGGCCTTTGGCGCCTGGTAGCACTACCAGTATCCGTAAGCGCTATCACCAGCCCCCACAGTAAAAACACGATGCTGATGGTAAGCAGGCGAGCAGTCGTCCCCTGCCAGATACGATAGTCATCCACTGCCAACAGCGGCCCTAAAAACCACACGAGTGCCGCACAGGAAAGCGCCAGCAGAAGGCTCCAAACCCAAACCCTGCCCAGCACGGCGCCCATCCTCTTGAAGAATGCGCTCATTCATTGCTCCAGCGTTTACAAGGGCGTACGAATCAGGTCCGACGCCGAGAATTGAAGGGGTTGCAGTGCATTCGATCGTTCCTTGCTCAGTACCCAGGCAAATCCTGTATACAGAGCCAACAAACAGCTCAGGGTGAATGCCACACACCAGGTGACGGGAATGACACGGATCCGCTTGTGCGGGTCCTTCCCCTGTATGGCAGGCAGTAGCGGCGCCTTCAGCGGTTCCCCACGTACATGCCTGATCTGGCGATACAAGGCATCACGAACAGCCTCAAGTTGTGACGCGCCCCGCTCCATGACCCGGTATTTGCCCTCGAACCCCAAAGATAGACACAGGTACAAAAGCTCCAGCATCGCCAGGTGCTTGAGGGGGTCGCGCGACAGCCGCTCCAGCAGTTGGAAAACTTTTTCGCCCCCGAAGGTTTCGTTATGAAAGCGGCTCAACAGGCTCTTTTTCGACCACTCGCTCTGCGCCCCCCACGGAGTTATCAAGACCGCCTCGTCAATCACACTGCACAACACATAACGCGCCGATATTATCTGGCTGCTTTCCACGCCGCCCTGCAAAGCGTGGGTTTCAAATTGATTGACAGCCAACGACAACCGCTCGTTGAGCGTGTCCCAACTTTCACGGCCAGAGCAGCGCCTGAGCCCTACAACCTCGGACAATACCGCCCAGGCTGCGTCGACTATAGGGTTGAGCCCAACCTGGAAGCTTTGCGTATCGAGCCTGAGGCCGGCGTAGATCATCCGATCTTCCAACTGCTCATAACGCGGCGGCGACGGGAAGTCCGTTAATGGTCCTTGGGCAGGCCCATGACTTTCCCGGTCAAGCAAGACGGTTTTTTCATCTTGAGTGCATTCACTTTCCATGGCGTTCAATTCCTGATGGCCCAGAAGTCAAGTTCAAGCCCGGTGAACTCACCTCCTACGTGGAAAGCGAAACCACCTGACTGCTCCAGTTGTGCGATATCACGAGCGCTCATATCGAGCATGAAGTAGGTCTTGCCGGCGTGAAATGGAATCTGTCGCGGCGCCACTGGCAACGACGTGACCTTGATACCGGCCAAGTGCAGGTTGACCAATTCACGTATGCGCTCAACCGGCGCGACTTTCAGGTGTGCCGGCAGACGCTGGCGCAGTTCCTGCGCCTCACACTGCGCAGTGGCCGCCAAAATGAAGGTGGCCGTACCAAGCAATTTCAACTCGCTGACTGGGCATACCAGGACGCCATATTGGCGCGGCTGCAAAGCCAACTTGATCGCCTGTTGCTCCAACACCACAGACAGCACCAAGCGCACCTGCTCCATCAGCCCACGAAAACTGGCGCCCTGATCACCGTGTTGGTAATGAACGTTCAACTGCGCACGCTTACTGTCACTGGCGAACGTTGATAACTCACCGAGCAGGGACACCAGCGCACGGAACACTGCTTCGGGCCGCACCCGAGCCTGGCTCAGGCAGTGGCGCAGCTCCAGCTCGGTACGATTGATTACTTGCAGCATCAGGAAGTCAGCGATTTGTGTGCCTGCGGTCGTGCTCTCGCCACGAATACGTGCAGCGATGGCATCGCCCCTGCTGACAAGCAGGCCGATCACCTCCTTGAGACACGACGCCACGTACCCATGCTCCTGCACGAAAATGAACGTAGGGATGAACGTTGTATCCAGGTTCACTCCCCCCTCGTCGGTGGCGTCCAGTACCTGGGCGATCTTGAGTTTGACGAAGTGCTCGTCATGCGAGTGTTCGCCCAACAGAAGACGTAAGTCGGGACGTGCGCAGTTGATCCGGCAACGCGTATCCACACCCGCATTGGCATCTCCCACTTCCACTTCGCAGCTGACGTAGCGTGCCAGCACATCACTCTGTCCTGGCTGGCGAACTTCAAGGTGACTGCCACTGGCCAACGGGAGCGCCAGGAAAACGCCTTGTCTGCCCGTGTCGGTGGGTACCTGCAACACCAGAGGTTCCATGCCGGGGCTCAACTCAAACAGGCTACCGTCCGGCAAAACGCCGCTGGCCTGGTTGACCACCAGCTTGCCCAGCTTGAGGTACTGCAAATTGAGTTCCAGCGTGAGCAAGCCCCAGGTATCACTGCCCAACAAGCGCGTCTGGGTGAGTTGTTGATGATAATAACGGTCGTTGTGCTGCAAGTGCTGTGGCCGCAACAGCATGCCTTCTTGCCAGATAACTTTCTGAGCCTGCATGTCACTGCGCCTCCAGGCCGGCGAGTGAGCCAGCAACGCGTATACCGGTCTGATCCAATACCAGATCAGCACGGTTACGTTGTTGCACGGTCAGCGGGATCAGTAGCCGCCACTGGACATTGGGCAGGTCTCGATAAGCCGCCAGCACCCCCACGAAACGACTGTCAGGTCCGATACGAAGCTTGAGCCCCAGGCGGTCCCCAGGGCGCAATTCAAGTTCGTCGCTGTTTACCCAGTCCTTGGACAGCGTCTGCTGCGCATTGCCATACAGACCGAAGAAGTCGGCATGTTCAAAAGCGACGCCCTGGCGCAGTTCAATCAACTGCACCACAACTGGCGAGGGGCGGCCATGCAGATCCGGGTTGACGAGTTCACTGGCGGTCAGCGCCATGTCTAGCTTGGTCAGCTTAGAAAAAGGCGAGGCGGCGCTGCAACCTGTCAATAGCCCGAACATGAGCAACAGCAAAGCAAGGGTGACTCGGTACATGAGCATTATCCTGGAAAATCAATATGCAGGCTGGAGATCAGGCGCACCTGCTCCTCATAGGCCTTGGCGAAGTCGCCCCCCAAAGGACGATCATTCAATCGCTCTTGCGCCACCAGACGCTGGTAATGACGCTGGTACGCACGCCAATGCCCACCATCCGAGAAAAACCCGACCGACTTGCCCGAGGACTCGAAGCATCCCAACAGATAGCTGGGCTCAAAGGCCGCACGGGCGTTGCGCAAGGTGCTTCGACAGGCGGCCAACATTGCGACCTGATGCGCTTGCAGTTCCCGGTGAGCCTGGGTGATAGCCCGTACAGCGGGCATCTGGCCTAACGCACTTATATCCAACATCGCAGCTACCGCAGCATCGATGTCGCTACACGCTTTCAAGGGATTAAGGCCCACACCATGGCTGCCGAACGGCGCTGTATCCAACTCGTTATTCAATTCGTCACGGGTGCGCAAACTTTGTTGCAACCCTTCGATCGTCAGGCGAAATAAGCGCGCCACCTTGATCGCCAGTGCTTGCCGACCCGGTTGATCGAGCGTATTCAGGTCCAGGCCCAAGGCTGCTGCAAATTGTGGCCAGAACTCTTCATCAGTCGGCACAGTCATCGCCGCCTGTACCGTAGCAACCTCTACCGCGGGTTCTTCCCGACGTGGGAAGACCACGTGCTCCCGGTCAGCCCCGTAGCGATCCGTCCACACTTGCTGCTCATCGGCGGACTCGTTCAATGCCTCCAGATCCTGCGAAAAGGCATGCATACGGCAATCAAGGTCCAACTGATGCGAAGGGCCCAGCGAGAGGAAGGCGTCTTCAGGGATCGTTACTGCCGAGGCGGCCTGCAAGCCGCCAGCAGGTTGCGGTGGCTCCAGCAAGCGCGCACGTATCGCCAACGCTCCCAGCTCGAACACTTCGCCATCACTGATCAATCGCGCGTGCCCCTTGCGCAGGCGCTCATGACTCCCTGCCACCCTGATTCCGTTGCGGCTGATATCCGTGAGGAAATAGCGGCCCTCGCGGTAGGCGACCAGTCCATGGTGGCTGGAGAGCACGCGGCTGGCGTCAGGTATTACCCAATCACATTCCGAGCCGCGGCCGATCACGCCACCACTCACGTCAAACACTTTGCGGTCCAGGGGCACGTTCTTTTCGCTCTCGGGCGCGCAGATCTCAAACACAAGCTGCATCTTCATGACCCTCCATTCAGCGGCCACGAGTGATCGCCTGTGGGTCACCCACAGGATGGTACTCAGCGTCATCGAATACATAGTTGGCGTTACAGCCACCCAGCAAAAACAGTACAAGCACGACGATGTGCCATGGACGATCAGGCATCGGCTTTCTCCCATAGTGAAAATAAGGTGCGTCATTCAGCGTTCTTCCCTGGCATCGCCAAAGGGAATGTTCAAGCGGGCAAGACGGTAGAGCAGCGTACGCCGGGCAACCCCTAGCTCCCGTGCCGTACGGGTGCGATTACCGCGATTCTTGTGCAGGCAATCGAGCAAAAACGTGCGCTCCACTCGTTCCATGCGCTGGCGCAGGGTCGCTTCATCGGTAGCGGCTGGCGTCAGTGTCATTGGCAGCGCCAGATGCTCCGGTCGGATCACGCTGTCGTCACACAACAGCACGGCGCGCTCCACCAGGCATTTGAGCTCGCGTATGTTGCCGGGGAAGCTGTGGCTGGAAAGTTGATCAAGGGCGGTATTCGACCAATCGACAGGTGACTTTTTCAGCGCTTCGCAAACCTTGTCCGTGAAATAGCGCGCCAGTTGCTGTACATCGCCGTCTCGCTCGCGCAGGGCCGGTAGAGTGATGGGGAACTGAGCAAGCCGATAATAGAGATCCTCGCGAAAGCGCCCCTCGGCAACCATCGCCGCGAGGTCGCGATGGGTGGCAGCAATGATGCGGACATCAACCTTATGGGCTGCACTGGCGCCCAGTGGGCGAACCTCGCCCTCCTGCAATACCCGCAGCAACTTGGCTTGCAGTGACAGCGGCATATCGCCGATCTCATCCAGCAGCAACGTACCGCCATGCGCAGCGTCGAACAGCCCCGCGTGATTGCGCTCGGCGCCAGTGAACGCGCCTTTTCGGTAGCCGAACAGTTCGCTTTCAAGCAACCCTTCCGGGAACGCTGCGCAGTTCTGCACGACAAAGGCCTTGGCCTTGCGCGGCCCGGCGGCATGGATGGCGCGGGCCACCACTTCCTTGCCAGTGCCGGTCTCACCGTGCAGCAGCACGGTATAAGACGTGTGCAGCACTTTACTGATCAGCCGGCACGCCTGCTCCATTGCCGCACTGGTGCCAATCAAGCCATATGTTCCAGCCAACGGTTTGTCGCATCTGCGCTTTGTGCCAACGATGGGCTGGATATCGCGCAGTGCGAGTAACTGATTCAAGGCGAAGCTGCCCAAATGCCCCAAGGATGAGGCGTAGACTCGCAACTGGACCGACTGCTGGCGGGCGAAGACCAGCACACCGGTCATACGTTTGCATCGGCTGAGCAGCGGCACGATCAATAGCGCACGCCAGGGTATCGCCATTGCCGGGAGGAAGCGGGTGTCATACCCACTGTCTTGCACATCCTCCAGACTCAGGACGGAGCCCTGGTTCAAGGTTGCGTGCAGCAGCCCTTGGTGGGACTGATCGGGACACGCAGGCGCAACGGAGAGCGATGGTATCTGGGCCATATGTTGAGCGGTCAGTTCAAGCCGGCCGGTCACTTCGTCCAGCAGATACAATTGGCTGAGCTCACACTGGCTCAGCCGTGCCGCCCCGGTAACGCATCCTTCAAGTAACGAATGTTCATCGCGCTCGAACCCCAAGCGTGTGAAACAGGCAGACAGCGCGTCGACATAAACCAGCGGGTCGGCCTCTTTACCAAGCAGGTTATCGGTCATGGGCTGCACTCGTCGAAACACGCCAGGGCCAGCACTGTGTCGGTCTTGCCGACAGCGCGCCGATCAGTTGTTGCAGGTCCGCATTAGTCATGGTCATTAATCCCTGATGAATTGTGGGTCAGCGTGACCACGCCATCGGCCTGTTCATGCGCCAGCCAAGTGGTCCAGCCCAGGCGGCAAACTGTGTTCTCACCAATATGCAAGGCCTTGATCTGGCCCTGCGCCAACATCAGGCTCAGGTCGTAGTCCAAGGGGTCCCGCAGGGTCAGGCGCACCAGCGAACGCAGTGGTTGGTAGGCACTTCCGGTGGGCAGAAAATCGTGGAAACGCTCCCAGCACAGCGCCCGGACATGCACCCTGAACTTGCCACTGCGGTCAGCGATGCGGTGCCCCAGAACCAGGTCATCGCCAAGAGCACTATTGGCCCGCCCCAGATGATTGCGCTGCGTCTGGCAGACCTCGACCGTACGTGCAACCCATTGCTCTAGAAACAACGCCTCGTGCATGAAGTAGTAACGCAGGACCGACTCGATCAACGCCGCCGAATGCACCCGTAAACTCAGCAAGCCAAGGTAAGGCAGCAAGCGCTTGCAATCGACTTGGCAAACGCCCCGTATCGCAGCTGCGCCCAGCCCTATCAAGGCAAACATCTGCTCGGAAAACCTATCGTTGGCACCTGCCCGGAAACACGCCCGATAGCGGTACTTGCGCCAGATCGGCAGCATCAGCCGGTGCAGCCGATGGTGGAACAGGTCGAGGAAATCCCGAGTCGGGTTGCCACCCGAGCGCTCGGCGAATGCCTGCTCACCATAAAACGCGGGCAGTGGTGACCCCGCACCGAATAACCCCAACACATTCAGACGCAGGCGTGCGCGCAATTGGCCCTGTTCCATAAAGAACTCCACCCGGTCAATATCGTGCGCGGCAAACCCGAGACCAGGGTTGGCCTGGAACTCCAACTGGTCGTACAGCGCGTCGTCATCTAAAAGCGGATGGGCCTCGCGCAAATGCTCGATAACCTGCAGAACCGCCTGAAACAACGTGAACTCACGGATAACGCGACAAAGTTGAGTCAGAGCTGGGGTTGCTGTCCCATCTGGGATGGCCATAGATACACGTCTCCTTGTGTGCTGATGACCCGCAACTCGTGATACGAATTGAGGCTGGCATAAAGCGCAAAAAACTCATTTAGAACGCAAGCGAATACAAACAGGTCGCCCTGGCCAACAAAGCCCTGGGAATCGACCGTCAGATCGATCCGCACGCCTCGGATGGGCAGCCCGCGGTGCAGGCGATCCACTGGCTCTTGGCGGATGGAGAGCAAGGCGCCCAGTCTTTTCTGGCTGACCTTCAGGGCCTGGCGATCGTAATAACGCGACAAATCGTAGGACTCCAGAATCACTTTCAAGGCATTGATATCGGTCAACGACAAATAGTTGAGCGACATGTTGCTGATGAGCTTCCACAGATAGTCTTGGTCCAGTGGTGGTGCGAAGCTCGCCGTTGGCGCGGTGATGTTGCGGAACGTCAACGACTCCGGCGTCTGCTCACCGGGCAGATTGATATCACCCGCACGCAGTTGGCGCGGCAGGTTGCAATTAGTACAGGTCAGTTCGACCGACAAGGTTTCATGGCCCCGTTCGCGGCGGTTGCCAAACCCCATCCAGGTATCGAGCCCGGCATGTTGAACCGACGAGCGTTGGCGAATGCTGTAGCTGGGCGGTGCCGCCAGGGGCTCAGTGTCGCAGTCATGCTCAAACGACTCGAACGGCACGTAGGTTTGATAGCCCAAGCCACCGGGGCGCCACCCAGTGACCTGATCCACGGAAA
This sequence comes from Pseudomonas sp. NFPP02, assembly GCF_900119355.1. NCBI lineage: Bacteria > Pseudomonadati > Pseudomonadota > Gammaproteobacteria > Pseudomonadales > Pseudomonadaceae > Pseudomonas > Pseudomonas sp. NFPP02. The sequence goes on along the minus strand of NZ_FPJI01000015.1, from coordinate 24,750 downwards.
AGACGCTGGCATTACCCGGCGTATATTCCCCGGGCACCAAGAGGTACTCATCCTGCTTTCCATCCAGGCGAATAGGAATCGCATCCTGCTTGAACAGGTTGACGATGGGCGTGCAATACAACTTTATGTTGTCCAGGGTGGGACGCTGAGGTTCACGGCCGTGAGTGCGATGTTCAAAGCGCATTACCATGCCATGCGCCTGCCGGAGCAGCTCGTGAGACAGCGTGTGCAGCACACTCAGACCTTCAACGTCGACAAACAGGTACTTCTCGGGAAAAGCAAAGTACTCCTGCAGGTGTCGATAACCCCCCAGGGCATTCTGCGGATAAGGAATCAACGCCTGCTCCTTGGAGAATCCCACCGGCCGAACCTGGTCAGCAGCAAGCCGTAGCATCACGGGCATGCCATCGCTGGCGATGATCGGCATACCGTCGTGATCCAGTAACAGCAGGCAGATCCCATCGAGATGACGCAACAGGTTCAGATACAGGCCCTGACTGACATAAGGATCTCCGGCCAGGTGCAAGCGCAGTGAATCAAATGCCAACTCGCTGAAGTTACCTGCGACACTCATGCTCAGGTGCAAATCCAGACGGGCCCCTTCGCCCTGGCTCCGGTATTCCAGGCCACTGAGTTGCAGGGGCATGACATCGGTGGCGTAACATGTACGGAACCGGCAACGCTCGCCGTGGATGGTGGCGCTTTCCACGGCGGTGTCCCGACCCACTCGAACACCGGGACCAGCGCGTTTCAACGGATCGAATTGCAGGATGCTGAAGGCCGGTATCGGCCGCATGTAATGAGGCCAGAGCAAGTGCATCAACGAATGCGTCAACTCCGGCAGTTCGTCATCCAGCTTCTGGCGCAGGCGCGCGGTCAAAAAGGCAAAACCCTCCAGCAAGCGTTCGACATCCGGGTCCTGGCCAGCCTCGGCGAGAAACGGCGCCAGGGCGGGATTGCGCTCTGAAAAACGCCTGCCCAGTTGGCGCAGGGCACTGAGTTCGCTTTGAAAATATCGGTCAAGCGTCATCGGTAAAAACCTCAACCCGCCCGGCATCCGTGAGGCGGGCGTGGAACACCACGGGCTGCAGGATGCCGTCAATGGCCCGCTCAGCCTCGATGGCAAACGCCAACTCCAGGGATTCACGCGCCCCCGGCAACAGCCTGACACGTGCATTCGTCAACCGCGGTTCATAGGCCTGGATAAAGCGCTCGATATGTAGACGCGACTGGCTCAAGGACTCATGCAAGCTAAGCCGCATGTCATTGAGGTCCGGCAGCCCATAATCAGGCAATGTCTTGACACTGCCCGCGCGAGTGCTGAGCATTTTCCCCAGATGGGCAGCAATGGACGCCGCCCCGCCCTCCGGGGGCGACGCACCGCATTCGAGGCGTTCGAAAAGGCTGCCGTGCTCTGGCATGCCGTAGCCTCTGCTCATTCTTTATCCAGCTTACCGACCAGGGACAAAGTGAAATCTGCCCCCATGTACTTGAAATGCGGGCGCACAGTCAGGTTGACCCGGTACCAGCCAGGTTCGCCATCGACATCACTGACGACAATGCGTGCAGCTCGCAACGGGCGCCGCCCACGTACCTCGGCACTAGGATTTTCCTGGTCCGCCACGTACTGGCGAATCCACTTGTTGAGTTCCAGCTCCAGGTCTGTGCGCTCTTTCCATGCGCCCAACTGCTCGCGCTGCAGCACTTTGAGGTAGTGCGCCAAGCGGTTGACTACCATCATATAAGGCAATTGGGTGCCCAGCCGGTAATTCAGCTCTGCGGCCCTGCCCTCCTCACTGATACCAAAGGATTTTGGCTTCTGCACGGAGCTGGCGGAAAAGAACGCCGCGTTATCGCTGCCTTTGCGCATGGTCAAGGCGATGAAACCTTCTTGTGCCAACTCGTATTCGCGTCGGTCCGATACCAGCACCTCGGTAGGGATTTTGGTTTCGATCTCGCCCATGCTCTGGAAGTGATGCAGCGGGAGGTCCTCGACCGCTCCGCCGCTTTGCGGGCCGATAATGTTCGGGCACCAGCGAAATCGCGCAAAGCTGTCGGTCAGGCGGGTGGCAAAGGCATACGCGGTATTGCCCCACAAGTAATGCTCGTGGCTATTAACCACATTCTCCTGGTAGGCAAAGGTCTTGACTGGATACTCAAGGGGGTCATACGGGGTACGCAACAGAAAGCGCGGTACGGTAAGGCCGATATAACGGGCGTCTTCGCTCTGCCGGAAACTTTGCCACTTGGCAAATTGCGGACCTTCGAAATGATCTCGCAGATCCTTCAGGTCCGGCAGCCCGGTGAAACTTTCCAAACCGAAGAACCCGGGCCCGGCAGCGGCGATAAAAGGCGCGTGGGCCATGCTGGCGACGCTGGATGCGTACTGCATCAGCTTCACATCAGGTGCGTTGGGCGAGAGAAAGTAGTTGGCAATGATTGCGCCCACCGGCTGTCCGCCGAACTGGCCGTATTCAGCACTGTAGACATGTTTGTAAAGCCCGGACTGGGTGATCTCCGATGAGTCTTCGAAGTCGTCCAGGAGGTCCTGGCGCGAGACATTCAAGAGCTCGATCTTGATGTTTTCGCGAAAATTGGTGCGCTCGACCAGCAACTGCAAGCCTCGCCATGAAGCCTCCAGTGCCTGGAAGTCCGGATGGTGCAGGATTTCATCCATTTGCTGGCTGAGCTTGGTATCGATCTCGGCAATCATGCGGTCGACCAGGTGTTTCTTTACCGGCTCATCACAGTTATGTGGCTTCACCAGCTCTGCAATGAACGCCGACACGCCGCGCTTGGCGATGCCGTAAGCCTCGTCGTCGGCACTGAGCAAGGTCTGGGCAATGATGTTATCGAGGATGCTGCAGGTTTCGGTGGTTTGTACGAGTTTCGAGCTGTGTTCAATCGTGTTCATGGTGTCAGTGTCCCTTTACTGAAACGGCAATGCTTGAGGGCTGTCCAGCCCCAGTTCGGCCAGGACTCGAGCGCGGGAGTCGTCATTGGCCAATGCCTGCTCGATAGCCTTGCGAAAGTTCGGCGTGTTCCCCAGCGGCCCCTTGAGCGCCACCAGGGCTTCACGCAATGCCATCAGCTTTTGCAACGCCGGGATCTGCTCGACCAGGTTTGCGGGGTTGAAGTCCCTCATGACGTTGATCTGCACCTGGATCGGCAACTCCTCCACATCAGCGGTATCCTGCAGGCGATTGGGTACGCTCAGCGTCAGGCTCAAGGCTTGCTTGGCCAACACCTCGTCAAAGGTGTGCTTGTCGATACCGATGGGCTTGCGATCCTCGAGTTTGCGATGGTCCGCACGCTGGGAAAAATCTCCCAGCACCAGCAGCTTCAACGGCAGCTCGACTTCTTCCTGGGCCCCACCGACAGCGGGTTTGAAAGTAATATTGATACGTTCCTTGGGGGCTACCGAACCGTCTTTGGCCATGGTGCTTTTCCTTTTTGATGAGGCGCTATTCAAGTACTGCTTCAAGATCGAAATGGCACAACCTGCGATGCAGTGCGTCTTTGCAGTCGCATATGGGCTGGGTTTGTGGCAACAGCTCATAGCAGCGGTACAGAAGCTTGCCGACTTGCAAGGTCAGCGCCGGCTCCCAACTTTCCAGACCTGTGCGCTGTAATTGAAGGTCGAGTTCTTCCAGCTGAAGCCTGGCCAGCTCATGCTTGCCAGCCGCCACGCACAACCTGGCCAGCGCCAGGCGCCAATGAAAGCGCGCTCGATCACCGCACGCCGCCTGCAGCCCTTGCTTGAGTACGGCCACTGCTGCCTTGAGGCCGTCCTTTCGCAGGCAAGGCATCACCGCTTGCAATGTGGTCTCCCAGGGCTGCGTGTGACTGTCGGCGACAACATGGGAGGGCTCGGGCTTGTGCACGTGACGCATCACATGCAGCGCGATCCACTCACCTGTCGCAGGGTCGGCAAAGGGGGTGCCGTCGTTGAACCGATATTCAGGCAGGTGCGGCAGGCGCTGCAGCAGCAGAGCCAAATGCATCTCCAGTTCAGTCATGGCCAGGTTTGCATGCAAGGCGTCCAGGCACTCCCAGACCATGCGCAAACCATCCAACCAGAACAACGCACCCGCCAGGCTTACCTCAAGCTCAGGCAACAGATCGGCGTGATGGCCTTGGCTGAGACGCTCTTGATAGCGCTTGCGCTTGTCCGCGACCAACGGGCGCAACGCCGTTACTCGCTCACTGTTGGCGTCGGGATAATTGACGAGCATCAACCACGCCAAGGTTCGACCCAGGCGCAAGGCACGCAGGTCGGTTGCGTCCTGGCGCAACCACCAGGCACATAACGGGCGGGCCTGCTCCTGTAAAGTGCGCAGCAGTCTGTGCGCGTCTTTTTCGTTGTTGATCGGTTGCCCGGGACTCAGCAACTGGGTCGTCTGCTTGACCTGGGCAATGACGTTCGCGACACCGCCAGGTTCGGATACACCCTGCGCCAAGCGCTCCGACAATTGCCGGCGAATCGGCAGCAGCAAAGGTGCATCGCTTCCAAGTTGTTCGCCCCATAGCTGGTCGAGACATGCCAGGTGTTCCAACAGGGCCTGGAATAAAGGCCGTTGATCGCTGAGCGACGGGTTGAGTGCAAACGCTTGCTCAAGGCGCGACACCAGCCAGCCAAACGCCGCAGCACGGGTTCGTAGCTTGCCAGGGTAAACCTGCTCCCAATGGAGTTCACACAGGTCACGCAGCAAACCGAGACCGGCCAGCAATCCGGCAAATGAATCACGTTGATACAGGGCCCAGACCAACCAGACGGCGACGCGTAGATCCTTGGAGTGATCACGCAGCAAATGCTCGCTGATTTCGCTGACCCTCTGCCAATCCGGCTGGCCCGCAACATGGATAGACTGGGCTTTGCCAAGCTCGGCCTCCAGCGCTTCAAACTCGCTCGAAAAACGCACGTCACTACCAACAAAACTGCTTGAGCAACATGCTGTCCGTGCAAGCTTGCGGTAATGAACATAAAGTTCTTCTGAATAAGCCATTTTGAGTTGCACACATCCGTCCGAGGTAAATAGGAGGACTTAACGCCATTGTCGAAACGCCCTTGAACTTCCATTCAAAACTCATCGAAGTGAGTGAACCTTAGCCACGACAAAAACAATCAGCAAGTAACGGAACGGAACTTAAGAAACGTCCTACACACCCAACAAATAAAGGAATGCGCAACTATTTGCGCACCTCTTCATCGAAAAATCCACGCTTTATCTCCGACAGCCGCGCATTTACAACTTATAGGGCATGAGCAACTAAGTGCGCGCAGGCGTGAAACTAATAGCGCTGAAATCCACCTACCGCTCGACAATAAGCTCTGAACAAACGAACACAGAGCCGCCTTGGTCTTTATTTCATTGGCTTTCATACTTTCAGGCACGCTTCTTGTTATAGGCCTCTGCCCCTTCAGCGCTTTTGCTGTTCGGCAATACCTACTCAATCAGGCAAGGAAACCCGTCATGCCAACACCCGCGTATCTCTCCATCACCGGTGTCAAACAAGGTTTGATTACGGCAGGCACATTTACTCAGGACTCGGTAGGCAGCATTTATCAGGAAGGTCATGAGGACCAGATACTGGTACAAGCATTTGCCCACCAGGTGATCATTCCTCGCGACCCGCAATCCGGCCAGCCAACCGGTCAGCGCGTGCACAAACCGCTGATGATCAGCAAGGTTTTCGATAAATCCTCACCTTTGCTGTTCAGCGCCCTGACTACCGGCGAAGAAGTGTCCTGCCGGTTGGAATGGCTGCGCAACTCTTCCTCCGGGACTTTGGAGCACTATTTCACCATTGAACTGGAAGGCGCGACCATCGTGGACATCCAATCGCGCATGCCCAACTGCCAGGACCCCGACAACGCCCACTTCACCCATCTGGAGGACGTGCACTTCAGCTATCGCAAGATCATCTGGACTCACGAGGTCGCCGGGACGTCCGGTTCGGACGACTGGCGCAGTCCAGTGGCCGGCGGCTAAGCAGGGCGATAGGGCCCCGCTAACGAGGTGCCGAGTAATGGGGCAAGAGCGTTTTGCTTGATTTGCCGCTTTTGCAAAGTGAGCCGCCGCCATTGCGGAACCCTAGGTGGCCGTTACCTGAATAACGGATATGTACGCGGTCTGATCTGACATCTGGTCGGCTATCAGGCCGCCTTCGCGAGCAAGCCCGCAGTTTTGTTATCCTGGCGCTCCCGCCCACACGGACGCGCGCGTATGCACATCGACCCGGCCTTCATCCTTCACCAGACCGAGCACTGGCAGCTCAACCACCACCTAGCGTCGAAGCTGCCGGGCTACCTGATGCTTGGCGCCAAGGTACCGGTTGACTCCCTCGCTGACATGCCAGAAGCCGCACTGGCCGAAATGGGCGGTTTGCTCGCCAACATCCAACGAGTGATGCAAGCCCAGCTCCAGCCGAAGTGGCTATATATCAGCCGCTACGGACATATGCCGGGTTTCCCGCTGCACTTTCACTTCATTCCTGTCTATGACTGGGTGGAGCGAGCGTTCTGGCAGGACGAACGCTACCGCTCGCTGTACGCTTTCGGTACGCCGCCCCTCGAACCCATGACCGATGGCGCTGAACTGACCCTGTTTGTATGGCGCGAGTTTGGCGAGAGCCTCACCCCGCCGCAGGTTCACGGGCCAGGGGTGGCGCAGGTGATCGAGCAATTGCGCGCTGCATTCAAGCGGGGCTCATAACCCGCAGCCGCTTCACCATCGGCACACACGCCAGCACCAACCCGGACGGAGAGCGATACACCGCCTGCTCATCGCCTACATACCCGCACGCTCTATAAAAACTTACCGCATTCAAGGTCGCATCCAGCACAACCTGTTCAATCGCTTGCTGGCGTGCCACGCCTTCCAGATGAGCAAGCATTGCCTTGCCAAGGCCTTGCCCCATGTAAGCAGGCAATACAAACAAGGCCCCTATTTCACCGTCGGCAAGATCGAGCATACCGGTGGCGACAGGCTCGTCATTCAGCCAGCCCATGTAGAACTGTTTTTCCATCAACACGCTGTAGCCATCGCTGGCGTGACCTCGGGTCCAGAGCGCCATTTGCTCAGCGCTGTAGGCGCCAATGCATTGGCCGCGAATGGCCTCGCGTCGAATCTCGAACGCACGCTCGGCGTCATCCGGCGTGGCACGTTTTATCTCCAGCATCGCAAGCTCCTTCCATGACCTCAAACTGCCACTAGCCCATTTGTGCTAATCGACCCCACCCCACGGCGGCGCTATATTCCGCGGCACTTCCAACGTTCTCACCCACACCGCGCACTCAATGCGCGCGGGTTCTTTGCGCGTTGGAAAAACCAAAACAACCCCAAGGAAGAAGCACCATGAAACTCCACTCCCCTGTCACTCGTCTTGCCCTGCTGGGCGCCTTGATCATCGGCGTCGCCGGTTGCAGCAATATCAAACCCACCGAAGATCATCTCAAGAAGCTTTCGGAAACCAATCTGGGCGAGCCGGTAAAACGTATTTCCAATGTGCGCAGCGACTCCATGACCACCTACTACGTCGCTAACACAGCCTCCGGCGAGTACAACTGCTCCGTGCCCAGCGGTGCGAGCGGCGGCGCGTTCGCGATTGCCAGCTTCGGCCTGATGAAGCCCGCGGCCTACTGCATGCCCAAGGGCGCCAAAGGCAATGGGTTGACGCCGTTCATGCAGTAATTTTTTCCTGACTGAGCTCACGCAGGGTGCCGCGCAGCTCCGCAGGGCGTACCGGTTTGGAGAGGATAGCGATCTGCCGATCATGCAACGCGGCCTGGATTTTCTCCACATCGTGCCCGGTGAGGATCAGCGCTGGCACCGCCCAGCCGCGTTGTTCGCGTAGCTGGTCGATGCATTCAATGCCGGTGGCATGGTTGCCCAGATCGTAGTCGGCAACGATGATGTCGCAGTCGCTGACCAAGCCCTGCCCCGTGGACTCGGCCTGCACCTCGCACCCCCAGCGCTCGAGCAAAGCTTGGGTGGCGAGCAGCACGTTGTAGTCATCCTCCACCAGGCACACTTTCAGACCGCTGAGCAGACCGGCCTGGCGAGCATCGTCACGCACTGCCGGTTGACGCGGCGCGGTGGCCAGGGCCAGGCCATGCAGACTCACTGAGGTGCCATGGCCCACCCGCGAACGCAGGCTCACCTGCAACCCCATCAACTGCCCCAGGCGCTTGACGATGGACAGCCCAAGGCCCACGCCTTCAACGTCCTTGTCACGCAGTTGGCGCACGCGATAAAACTCTTCGAAGACCTTTGACAGATGCTCCCTGGCAATGCCCCGCCCCTGGTCGTGCACCTCCAACACCAAGCCGTTATCGCGAACACGCACACCGATCAGCACTGGTCGTTGCGCGCCGTATTTGAAGCAATTGGAAAGCAGGTTCTGCACCATCGTTGCCAACATGGCCGGGTCGACCAGCACCCAGTGAGCGCCGGCGCGCAAGCGCAACTGCACTCCAGCCCAGCGCGCAGCCTCGGCGTTCTGGCGCACCAGGTCGGCGAGAAAGTCACCCAGGTGAATCACTTGGTATTTGGGCAACAGGCGTCCGTTGTCGAGGGTGTAAAGGTCGAGAATCGAACGAAACAATTGCGACACGTTAAGCAAAGAGCGGTCGATATTGTCCACCAGGCGCTGTTCGTCCTCCCCCAAGCGGGCTTCGCGCAAGCAGGCGGTGAACAGGCCGATGGAGTGGATCGGCTGGCGCAGGTCATGGCTGGCCTGGGCAAGAAAGCGCGACTTTTCCAGGTTGGCGGCGATGGCTTGCTCGGAAGCCTTGCGTGTGCGCTCCAACAGGATATGGGCGTACACCGGGATCACTGTGCTGGTGATCATCAGCATCAGCATCATGAAGGGTTGCGCCTGCCACAGCGGCGTGAGTTGGTACACGATCAACAGCGCCAGCAACGCCAGCCCCGTCGCAATTGCCAGGTAGCGCGAACCGTAGCGCATGCCGTTGCCCAGGTTCACCCAGACCATCACCGCATACAGCGGCAATGCCGCCTCACCGCCCATCACCAGGCCGAACGAAGTGCCCGTGTAGTCGTGGATCATGCCGAAGATCCGCCGCGCCGGATAATGCCCAGGCCAGCGTGCGATCACCTGGCGCAACACGATGGATGCCAGCAGGAACAGCAAGATATACAGGATCACCGGCAGATAGGTGTCCAACGACTGCCCAGGCAAAAAGCCCAGCACGCCGATGTAAACGATAGCGATGCTGGCCACCACGATGCGCAGATTAGCCTGATCGAGTTCGGAGTTGGTCTCGGGGCTCATCGTCATATCCTTGACCTATCATCTGTAGGAGCGAGCTTGCTCGCGAAAAACGTCAACGATAACGCGTTGACCTGGGAATACGCGGTGCCGGTGCGTGCTTCGCGAGCAAGCTCGCTCCTACACCGAGGGTAAATAAAGTAGCATGCCTCGACACAACCTGGCCCCAGGAAGGAGCTCACCATGACCGGCCGGATCATCATCGCCGACGACCACCCCATGTTTCGCGAAGGCATGGCGCGCACCGTGCAACGCTTGCTGCCCGACGCCCAGGTGCAAGAGGCCGGCGACCTGGCCACGGTGAATACGTTGCTGCGCGAGGCGGGCGAGGTCGATACCCTGATCCTCGATTTGCGCTTTCCCGGCCTGACCTGCATCAGCCAACTGGCCGAAATGCGCCAGCAACTGCGACGCACCACCTTGGTGGTGGTGTCGATGGTCGACGACCCTGCGCTGATCGAACAAGTCATGGCCTTGGGCGTCGACGGTTTTATCGGCAAGAACATCGCCCCGGATGAGATCGGCCAGGCGCTGCTGGCGATACGCGCCGGCGAAGTGCTGGTCAAGTTCGCGCCGTCGGGCCTGCTGCCGCTGGACACTCATACCCTTACCACCCGCCAGCAGGAAGTGTTGCGCCTGATTGCCCAGGGCAAGACCAACAAGGAAATCGCCAAGGCCCTGGATATCTCGCCGTTTACCGTGCGCATTCATGTGTCGTCCCTGCTGCGCAGTCTGAAGGTACCGTCGCGGGCGGCGGCGGCGGTGAAGTACTCCGGAGAGCTCTAAGCTGTTTGTAGGAGCGAGCTTACTCGCGAGAAAACCACAGGCGCCGCGTTGACTCAGAAAACACGCGTTAGCGTTGACGTTTTTCGCGAGCAAGCTAGCTCCTACAGCCCCCTCTGCATCCGATATTTATGCTCAATTCCCAACTTAATAATATTTTATTAATCACCGCCCGCCCCCTAACTTGACGTCATGCCCAAGCTGAATCCAACTGCATTACGCAAGGACAGACACATGACTCAAGCAATAACAAAAATAGACACGCTGGTGGTGGGCGCAGGTCAGGCTGGCGTGGCCATGAGCGAGCATTTGAGCAAGCAAGGCGTGCCGCACCTGGTGCTGGAGCGCAGCCGTATCGCCGAACGCTGGCGCACCGGGCGCTGGGACTCGTTGGTCGCCAACGGCCCGGCCTGGCATGACCGCTTCCCCGGTCTGGAATTCGACGACGTCCCTGCCGATGGCTTCGCGCCAAAAGAGCGGGTCGCCGATTACTTTGAAGCCTATGCACGCAAATTCAATGCGCCGATCCGCACTGGCGTGGACGTGACGTCAGTGGTACGTAACATCGGCCGCCCCGGCTTCACCGTGCACACCAGTGAAGGTGTGATCGAAGCCAACCGCGTGGTCGCCGCCACCGGGCCATTCCAGAAGCCCGTGATTCCAGGCATAGCGCCTACAGGCACGGCACTGCACCAGATCCATTCCGCCGACTATCGCAACCCAGGGCAACTGCCGGCAGGCGCCGTATTAGTGGTGGGCGCCGGTTCTTCCGGCGTACAAATCGCCGATGAACTGCAGCGCGCCGGTCGCCAGGTCTACCTGTCGGTAGGCGCCCATGACCGCCCGCCCCGCGCCTATCGCAACCGGGATTTCTGCTGGTGGCTGGGGGTTCTGGGCGAGTGGGACCAGGCGGCGATGAAACCTGGCCGTGAACACGTGACCATTGCTGTGAGCGGCGCCCACGGCGGCAAGACCATCGACTTCCGTGAACTGGCCCAGCAAGGCATGACCCTGGTTGGCCTGACCCAAGCCTTCGACGGTACGGTGGCGACGTTCCAACCCAACCTGGTGGAAAACCTGGCACGCGGGGATGAGAACTACCGGGCCCTGCTGGACGCGGCCGACGCGTATATCGAACGCAATGGTCTCGACCTGCCCCTGGAGCCCGAAGCACGTCGCGTGTTTCCCGACGCTGAATGCATCAAGCAGCCAATCCTGACGCTGGACCTGGCCCAAGCGGGCATCACCTCGATCATCTGGGCCACCGGGTTTGTCGTGGACTACAGCTGGCTACAGGTGGACGCTTTCGACGCCGCCGGCAAGCCGCAACACCAACGTGGTGTATCCAGCGAAGCCGGCATCTACTTCCTCGGTTTGCCATGGCAATCGCGGCGTGGCTCGTCGTTTATCTGGGGGGTGTGGCACGACGCCAAATACGTAGCCGACCATATCGCTATCCAGCGTCAGTACCTCGAGTACCGCGAAGCTGCGCCGGTTGCCCGCCAGACCCCTGTCAGCGCCTGATCACTTTTTCCTGGAGTTTTTTGATGCCTACTCACACTCGCATCCGCATGTTCAACACCAAAGAAACCTATCCCAACCAGAGCCTGGATAACGACCTGTGCCAGGCCGTGCGCGCCGGCAACACCGTGTATGTACGCGGCCAGGTGGGCACTGATTTCGATGGCAACCTGGTGGGCCTCGGCGACCCTCGGGCCCAGGCCGAACAGGCGATGAAAAACGTCAAGCAACTGCTCGAAGAAGCCGGCAGCGACCTCAGCCACATCGTCAAAACCACCACCTACTTGATCGACCCACGCTACCGCGAGCCGGTGTATCAGGAAGTGGGCAAGTGGCTCAAGGGCGTATTCCCGATTTCCACCGGGCTGGTGGTCTCGGCCCTGGGCCAGCCGCAGTGGCTGATGGAAATCGATGTGATCGCGGTTATCCCAGAGTAAGGAGGCTAGCCATGACCTTTTCAATCGTTGGCCGCTGCGCGGAAACCGGCCAGTTGGGCGTTGCCATCAGCTCATCAAGTATCGCCGTAGGCGCTCGCTGCCCATGGCTGCGGCCCGGCGTGGGCGCGGTATCGACCCAGAACATCACCTTGCCGGCCCTCGGCCCAGACGTGCTCGACGGGCTGGAACAGGGCCTGGCCCCAGACGATGCCGTCGACAAAGCACTCACCCGCAACGGCTACAGCCAGTATCGACAACTGACGGCGATAGACCACCTGGGCCGTAGCGTGCATTTCAGCGGCAGCCAGACCCTGGGTACCCATCACGCGGTATCGGGCGAGCAATGCGTGGCGGCGGGCAATATGCTCGCCGACCGTGAAGTCATCACCGCGATGGTCTCGGCCTTTGAACAGGGCGAAGGCCAGCTCGCAGACCGGTTGCTGGCAGCGATGCATGCCGCCATCGCCGCCGGTGGCGAAGCCGGCCCGGTGCATTCCGCCGCGCTGGTGGTGGTGGGCGAGTTGACTTGGCCGATCATCAACTTGCGCGTGGATTGGGCCGACGAAGCGCCGATTGGCGAATTGCAAAAACTCTGGGACGCCTACCGCCCACAGGTACAGGACTATATCGATCGCGCCCTCGCCCCCGACCGCTCCCCCGGCTACGGCGTGGCCGGAGACGAGCGATGAGCCGCAGCCGCGACCTGCTGGAAACGCTGGTGGGCTTCGACACCACCAGCCGTGAGTCCAACCTTCAGTTGATCGAGTTTGTGCGCGATTACCTGGCCGGGTTTGGTATCGCCAGCGAGTTGGTCTACAACGCGCAACGCACCAAGGCCAACCTGTTTGCCAGCGTCGGCCCGGTTGAGCTGCCAGGTATCGTGCTGTCGGGGCATACCGACGTGGTGCCAGTGGATGGGCAACCCTGGACCCTGCCGCCGTTCACGTTGACCGAGCGTGACGGCAAGCTGTTCGGGCGCGGCACCGCCGACATGAAGGGGTATATCGCGTGCGTACTGGCGTTGGTACCCGCACTGGTCAAAACACCGTTGCGCCTGCCGGTGCATATCGCCCTGTCCTACGATGAAGAAGTCGGATGCCTGGGCGTACGCTCATTGCTCGCTGTTCTGGAACAGCGCCCGGTGAAACCCATGCTGTGCATCATCGGCGAACCGACCGAACTCAAACCGGTGTTGGGTCATAAGGGCAAGTTGGCGATGCGCTGCGACATACAGGGTCAAGCATGTCATTCGGCGTATGCGCCCTCGGGGGTGAATGCGATCGAACATGCCGCCGATCTGATCTGCGAACTCGGGCGCATCGGCCAGCGCTTGCGTTCGCACCAGGACCCACGTTTCAACCCACCTTTCAGCACGGTACAGACCGGCCTGATCAGTGGTGGCAAGGCATTGAACATCGTCCCGGCCGATTGTCGCTTTGACTTTGAAGTACGCGCCCTGCCCGCCTCGGACCCCGCTGAAGTCGCTCAAGAACTGCAAGCGTACGCCATGCAGCAGGTACTGCCGCGTATGCAGGCGGTCAGCAAGCAGAGCTCCATTCGGTTCACAGAGCTGTCGGCCTACCCGGGGCTGGTCACGGATGAGCACAGCCAGGCGGCGCAGCTGATTGCGGCGTTTTGCGGCTCGCAAGCGTTCGGCACCGTAGCGTTTGGCACCGAAGGCGGGCTGTTTGATGCGGCAGGCATTCCCACCGTGGTATGCGGGCCCGGGAGCATGGAGCAGGGGCATAAGCCGGATGAGTTTGTGAGCGTAGCGCAATTGGCGGGATGTGATGCCATGTTGGGGCGCATGCTGGACTCGATCCGCTGAGCCAAACACTGCTTCCACAGACAATGCAAATGGATCGTGTTGGATCAGGCAGATAGGGGTCGGCTGGGGGCCATCATCGCAGGCAAGCCAGCTCCCACAAAAGGCCAGCCTCCAGTCAGACCAGCTCCCGAGCAAGAAACGGCGCAGTCCGGCTGGTCTTGCTCTTGGCCACCTTCTGCGGCGCCCCACACGCCACGACTCTCCCGCCCAAGTCCCCTGCTCCCGGCCCGATATCAATCACCCAGTCACTTTGGGCCACCACGCGCATTTCATGCTCCACCACAACCACCGTATGCCCCGCATCCACCAACTGGTTCAGTTGGCTGAGCAAACGATCGACGTCCCTGGGGTGCAACCCGGTGGTCGGCTCGTCCAGCACATACAAGGTGGCGCCCCGGGCATTGCGTTGCAACTCGGTAGCGAGCTTGATGCGCTGTGCCTCACCGCCAGACAACTCGGTGGCCGGCTGCCCGAGGCGCAGATAACCCAGGCCGATATCGCGCAACACGACTAACGAACGCAGGATGCCCGGCTGCTCGGCAAACACCTGCACCGCTTGCTCCACCGTCAGCCCCAGCACCTGGGCGATGTTCAAGCCCTGCCATTTGATCGCCAGGGTGTCGGGGTTATAGCGCGCGCCGTGACAGGTCGGGCATGGCGCGTACACGCTGGGCATGAACAGCAATTCAACGCTGACAAAACCTTCACCCTCACAGTTCGGGCAACGGCCCTTGGCGACGTTGAAGGAGAACTGCCCGGCATCGTAATTGCGTTTCTTGGCCGCTGGCGTGGCGGCAAACAGTTTGCGCACGTTGTCGAACAGCCCGGTGTAGGTCGCCAGGTTGGAACGCGGCGTGCGGCCGATGGGCTTCTGGTCCACCTGCACCAGGCGCTGAATGTGCTCGAGCCCGGCGCTGATGCGCCCGCCACTGGCTTGCGGTGCAGCATCTTCCAGGCTCGGTTCATCGTCGCTTTCCAGCACACGCCCCAGGCCCGTGCCCACCAATTCCAGCAGCGCCTGGCTGACCAGGCTGGATTTGCCCGAGCCGGAAATCCCCGTCACCGCGGTGAAACAGCCCAGCGGGAAATCCACGTTCAAATCTTTCAGGTTATTTCGCGTCACGCCTTTGAGCTTCAGCCAACCGGCCGGCTCGCGGCTTGGCACATTGGCCGGGCGAGGTGAGGCAAACAGGTATTCGCGGGTCTGCGAGGCCTCGACATCCGCCAACCCTGCGGGCGGCCCGCTGTACAGCACTTGCCCGCCATGTTCGCCGGCAGCCGGGCCCACGTCGATCAGCCAGTCGGCGCGGCGCATGGTTTCCAGGTCATGTTCCACCACAAACAGCGAATTGCCCGCGGCCTTCAAACGATCAAGCGCGGTGAACAATGCTTCGCCATCCGCCGGGTGCAGGCCCGCCGAAGGCTCATCGAGCACATAAATAACACCGAACAACTGCGAGCCCAATTGGGTAGCCAAGCGCAGACGCTGCAGTTCCCCGGACGACAGGGTCGGCGTGCTGCGCTCCAGGGACAGATAGCCCAGGCCCAGTTCGATCAAGGTGTTGACCCGTTCGAGCAGGTCCTGGGCGATGCGCTGGGCCGCCAGGCGTTTTTCCACCGACAGCTTCATCGTGTCGTGCCCCGCGGCCACCGGCTGCAGCAACTCGGCCAATTGCGCCAGGGACAATTGCGACAGCTCACCGATATCCACCCCGGCAAACTTCACCGACAACGCCGCCTGGTTCAGGCGTTTGCCCTCGCACAATGGGCAGGCACTGCCTTGCATGAACTGCGATACACGCTTTTTCATCAGCGCGCTTTGGGTGTTGGCGAAGGTGTGCAGGATATAGCGCCGAGCGCCGCTGAAGGTGCCTTGGTAACTGGGCTCCAACTTGCGTTTCAACGCCTCGCGGGTCTGCTGCGGGGTGAAGCCGGCGTACACCGGTACGGTGGGGGTTTCTTCGGTGAACAGGATCCAGTCGCGCTGCTTTTTCGGCAGCTCGCGCCACGGGATGTCCACGTCATAACCCAGGGTCACGAGGATGTCGCGCAGGTTCTGGCCCTGCCACGCCAACGGCCAGGACGCCACTGCACGCTGGCGGATGGTCAAGGACGGATCGGGCACCATCAGCGCTTCGGTCACTTCATACACGCGGCCCAGGCCGTGGCATTGCGGGCACGCGCCCTGGGGCAGGTTCGGCGAGAAGTCCTCGGCATACAACATGGCCTGCCCTTTCGGATAGCGGCCGGCGCGGGAATAGAGCATGCGGATCAAGCTCGACAAGGTGGTGACACTGCCCACCGACGAGCGCGCACTGGGTGTACCCCGTTGCTGTTGCAGGGCCACGGCAGGCGGCAAGCCTTCGATGCTGTCTACGTCCGGCACGCCGACCTGGTCGATCAAGCGCCGCGCATAGGGCGCCACCGATTCGAAATAGCGGCGCTGGGCCTCCGCGTACACCGTGGAAAACGCCAGGGACGATTTGCCGGAGCCAGACACGCCGGTAAACACCACCAGGGCGTCCCGGGGAATATCCACATCGACATTGCGCAAATTATGTTCACGGGCGCCACGCACCCTGACAAAGCCGGTTTGCCGGGCGGTGAGCGGTGGGATGTTGCGCTGTGAAGTCATGGGCAACCTTGTCTTGCGCTTAGCACCCTGCGCACGCGTTGGGTCAGGGCATCGGGACTGTAGGGTTTGCTCAGCAGGTGGATATCGGCGCTGAGCAGATGATTGGAAGACAGAATGTCGCGGGTGTGGCCAGAGGTAAACAGCACCGGCACCGGCGGGTTCTGCGCGCGGGCCCAGGTGGCCAGGTCGGTGCTCTTGACCCGACCCGGCATCACCACATCGGTGAAGATCAGGTCCGGCGACACGCCGCGCTGCAACACTTGCATCGCGCGGTCGCCATCCTCGGCGGTCAGTACGGTATAACCCGACTGCTGCAGCAACTCGACCACCGTCAGGCGCACGCCTTCGTTGTCCTCGACCACCAGGATGGTTTCCTGGCCGCCGCCTTGCAGGTCCGCATCACTGTAGTCGTCGAGGCATTCAGGCTCCAGGCAGTGGGGGAAATACATCTGCACCACCGAGCCCTTGCCCTCCTCGCTCCACATGTCCACGTGCCCGCCACTTTGGCGCACAAAACCGAACACCATGCTCAACCCCAGGCCGGTGCCGTGGCCTTCGCGCTTGGTGGTAAAGAAGGGTTCGAATGCGCGCTTGAGGGTCGCCTCGGACATGCCCACGCCGGTGTCGGCCACTGCCAGGCGCACGTATTCGCCGGGCTTGATGCTTTTACCGATGCAATCGTCCGGGTTGAGGATGACGTTTTCCCCGGTGATACGAATCACACCCTCGCCTTGCATGGCATCGCGGGCGTTGATCGCCAGGTTGAGCAGCGCGTTTTCCAGCTGGTTGCGGTCGACATTGATGCACCAGGAGTCCTGGGGCAGTTGCACGTCGATATGGATGGTTTCCCCCAACGCCCGTTGCAACAGCTCGCCCAGGCCGGCGTAGATGCGCTGCGGGTTGTACACCGCCGGAGACAAGGGCTGGCGACGGGCAAAGGCCAGCAGTTGCGACGACAGCTTGGCCCCTCGCTCCACGGCGGCGATGGCCGCGGTGACGCGACGTTGCACCTGACAATTGTCCGGCTCATGCCGGGCGAGCAAATGCAGGTTGCCGGCGATCACTTGCAGCAGGTTATTGAAGTCATGGGCCACGCCACCGGTCAGGCCGCCAATCGCTTCCAGCTTCTGTGACTGGCGCAACTGGTCTTCTGCGGCAGACCGCGCCTGCACTTCAGCGGCTACGCGTTGCTCCAGATTATGGGTGAGCTCCTGGCGCACCCGCTCGGACTTCACCAGTTCAGTGGTTTCCACCACAATCGCCAGCACCCCGGCCGGCTGTTGGTTGTCCCCGGCCACGGGGCTGTAATAGAGGTCCAGCCATACGCTTTCCGGTTGGCCGTGACGCGATAACACCAGCTCCTTGTTATTGAACGACAAGGTACCGCCCGCCAGGCACGTATCCACCACATGCCGATTGAACTCGGCCACTTCCGGCCAGCCCAGTTCTACCGGAGTGCCCAAGAGGTAGGGATGGCGCCCGCCGGCAAATACCGAATAGCTGTCGTTGTAGATCATGTACCCCGCCCGCCCCCACAGCATCACCATCGGCACGGGTGAGGCGAGCATCATTTGCACGGTGCAAGCCAGGCTCGTGGACCACTGATCCAAGGGGCCAAGGTCGGTACTTGACCAGTCGAACGTGCGAATCCGCTGGGCCATTTCGCCGGCCCAGCCTTCACAGCCATGGGGGTTGGATAAAAATTGCATGATTGGGCTCTGTGCAGGGACAAGACAGTCGCAAGTTTTGGAGCGCGCCAGCGGTGGATGGTTTCATCCTGAACACAGAGGAATGCACAAACCCCTGGAACTCAATGAAAATCCCGGCTGCGCACCACCATTCCATCCAGCAACGGCGTCAAATCGGTGAGGCGCCCCGCGATCAAATGCCGCACCTCACCTACCGCCTCCCAACGGCCGTCCACCTTGAGCAAACGCGAGCCCACCAGCGCCTGGCGCTGACGCTCGGCCAGGTCGCGCCAGACCACCACATTGAGGTTGCCGAACTCATCTTCCAGGGTGACAAAGGTCACGCCGCTCGCCGTGCCTGGGCGCTGGCGGCCAGTGACCAGCCCGGCGATGCTCACGTTGCGCCCATGTTCCACCGTCAGCAACTCCTGGGAACTGCGGCAGCGGCGCCGGCGTAACTCGGCGCGCAATAGTGCCAGGGGATGGGGCCCCAGGGTCGTACCGAGGGTGGCGTAATCGGCGTGCAAATCTTCGCCTACCGTGGGCTCGGGTAATGCCACCCGCGTTTCATCGGGGCTCGGCAGGCCGGCAAACAAGCCCAGTTGCTGATGCACACCGGCCACGTCCCAGCGCGCCTGATGGCGGTTGCCGGCCAGGGCGCGCAAGGCCCCGGCATCCGCCAACAGCGCCTGGGCACGCGTATCCAGCCCGGCGCGCGCGTCCAGGTCAGCGATGTCGTTGAACCGCCGCTGCTGCCTCGCCGCTTCGATACGCCGCCCGTCGTCCTCGCGAAACCCCGAGATCATGCGCAAGCCCAGGCGAATCGCCGGTTGCTGGCCGTCGATGGGCTCCAGGCTGCATTCCCAGTCGCTGGCCTGCACATCCACCGGGCGGATCTGCAAGCGATGGCGCCGGGCGTCCTGCAGGATCTGGTCCGGGCTGTAGAAGCCCATGGGCCAGCTGTTGATCAGGGCGCAGGCGAAGGCCGCCGGCTCATGGCATTTGAGCCAGCAACTGGCATAGGTCAGCAAGGCGAAACTGGCGGCGTGGGACTCCGGGAAACCATAGCTGCCAAAGCCCTTGATCTGCTCGAAAATCTGCGCGGCAAAGGCTTCGGTGTAGCCATTCTTCAGCATGCCGGTGCGCAGGCGCTGCTGATGGGGCTCTAGGCCGCCGTGGCGTTTCCAGGCGGCCATGGAGCGGCGCAACTGGTCGGCCTCGCCGGGGCTGTAGTCGGCGGCGACCATGGCGATTTGCATCACCTGTTCCTGGAACAGCGGGATGCCCAGGGTGCGTTTCAATACGGCCTCCAGTGCGGGCGAGGGATAGGTTGTGGGCTCTTCATTGTTCCGCCGACGCAAGTACGGATGCACCATGCCGCCCTGGATCGGCCCAGGCCGCACAATGGCAACCTCGATCACCAGGTCATAAAACGTCTGCGGCTTGAGCCGGGGCAACATCGACATCTGCGCCCGCGACTCGATCTGGAACACACCGATGGTGTCGGCCTTGCTGATCATGGCGTAGGTGGCCGGGTCTTCCTTGGGAATCGTGGCCAGGCTCAAGTCCCGGTGGCGATGTCGGCGCAGCAAATCGAAGCAGCGGCGGATCGCGCTGAGCATGCCCAGGGCAAGGATGTCCACCTTGAGCAAACCGACGGCGTCGAGGTCGTCTTTGTCCCACTGGATAATGGTGCGCTCGGCCATGGCCGCATTTTCCACCGGCACCAGGGTGTCCAGCGGGTATTCGCTGATCACAAAGCCGCCAGGGTGCTGGGACAGGTGCCGCGGAAAACCGATCAGTTGCTGGGTCAACGTCAAGACACGCCGCAGCAGTGGGCTGTCCGGGTCGAAGCCGCTTTCACGCAGGCGCTCCAACGGCGGCGCCTCATCGCTCCAGCGCCCGCAGCAATCGGCCAAGGCGTTGATCTGGTCCGCCGGCAGCCCGAGGGCCTTGGCCACATCACGTACCGCGCCCGTGGCGTGGTAACTGCTGACTACCGCCGTCAAGGCTGCACGGGTGCGGCCATAGCGCTGGAACACGTATTGCAGCACCTCTTCGCGGCGCTCGTGCTCAAAATCCACGTCGATGTCCGGCGGCTCGTTGCGCTCTTTGGACAGGAAGCGCTCGAACAGCAGGTTGGTAAGGCTCGGGTTGATTTCGGTGATGCCCAGGGCAAAACACACCGCCGAGTTAGCCGCCGAACCACGGCCCTGGCACAGGATCGAACGGCTGCGGGCGAAACGCACGATGTCATGCACCGTAAGGAAATAGCTTTCGTAACCCAGCTCGCTGATCAGCTGCAGTTCACGATGGATTTGCTGCAAGGTCTTGTCGTCGATGCCTTCGGGCCAGCGCTGGGCGATGCCTTCTTCGGTGAGGGTGCGCAGCCAGGATTGGGCGTCATGCCCCGCGGGTACCAGCTCGCGTGGATAGTGATAGCGCAACTGGCCGAGGTCGAAGGTGCAGCGCCGCGCGAGGGCGAGGGTTTCATCCAGCAAGGCCTGGGGGTACAGCGCCGCCAGCGCGTCGAGGCTGCGCAGGTGGCGTTCGCCATTGGGGTGCAGGCGCGTGCCAGCTTCGGCCACCGGCACGTGGTGACGGATGGCGGTCATGGTGTCTTGCAGGGCACGGCGGCCTCGCGCATGCATATGCACATCGCCGCAGGCCACGGCAGGGATTTGCAGGCTGTGGGCCAGTTGCAAGCGCTGTTGCAGATGGCGCGCATCGTCCTGCCCACAGTGCAGGTGTACCGCCAGCCACAGGCGCTGGTCGAAGGTGCGGCGCAGCCAGTCGAGGCTGGCCTGGGTGTCGCGGTCTTGCGCCACCCACAACGCCAACAGGCCGGGCAACGGTTGCTCGAAATCTTCCTGTAGCAGGCGATAACTGCCCTTTTCAGCCCGACGCCGGGCCAGGGTGATCAGCCGGCACAGGTGCTGGTAACCGCTCAGGTTCTCCACCAGCAGCACCAGTTTCGGGCCATTTTCGATGTGCATTTCGCTGCCGATAATCAACGGCAAGTCCACGGCTTTGGCGGCTTGCCAGGCACGCACGATGCCTGACAGCGTGCATTCATCGGTAATCGCCAGGGCGCTGTAGCCTTGGCGCTTGGCGCGCTCGAAAAGCTCCAGCGCACTGGAGGCACCACGCTGGAAGCTGAAATTGGACAGGCAGTGCAGCTCGGCATAATTCATGCGCCCCCACCCCCTGTTGTAGGAGCGAGCTTGCTGTGGCGAGGGAGCTTGCTCCCGCTGACTGCGCAGCAGTCTCCGGCTTTTATTGGGGGCGCTACGCACCCCAGCGCAAGCAAGCTTGCTCGCCACAGTAAGTGCGCTCCAGCTGAGGGGATGCTCATGCAAACCACCCTTGCAACCACAGCCCATCGCCTTGCCCCACCGTGCGATAGGCCCAACCCTGCTGGCCGGCGCGGGTCTGGACCAGGTAATAGTCGCGGCGGACATCGGCGCCATCCCACCAGCCCGATTCAATGCGCTCCGGACCCATCAGGATCTGTACGCCGTGTTCGGCCAGCAAGGTCGGTTGCGGCAATAACCAGCCTGGGCGGCGGACCTTGTTCAAGCTCGGGCACGCCTGGTGGTCGGTCGCAGCCTGCCAGGCGCATTCGGGGCGATGGTCGGCCTGAAAACGCAGGCCCTGCACCGCCTCATCCCCCAGGCGTGCACGCAGGCGTTCGCGCAACTGTTCCCACGGCAGGGTTTGTTGCGGGCGGTCGTCGAACAGGTCCTGGCGTTGCGGCACGAACACCGGCAAGTCCTCGGCCACCAGGCGCACCCCTCGCACCGGCGCGGTGACCTGTACCTGCTCCAGGCGCCCACGGGCCAGTTCGAACAACATCGAAGGCTCGCGCTCGGCACTGAGCAGGCCCACCTTGATCACGCTGTCTTGTGCCTGGGCGTGTTCCAGGTGCAGGTCAAAGCGCTGCACGCCACTGTCGCGGCCGCACAGGAAAGCGGACAGGTCGCCGGTCAAACGCCGCAAGGGGAACAACAGCGCCTGGTGGGATTGCACATCGAAATTCAACTCGATGCGTGCATCGAACTGGTCGGGCGGTTGATAAAAATCCAGGGCCAATGGCCGCTGCCCGCTCAGGGCGTCGAGGTGCTTGAGCAGGCTGGCGTCAAAACGTCGCGCCAGGGTATGCCGGGGCAAGGCCTGCACCTGGGCCAGGCTGCGCAGGCCCATGCGCGACAAGGCGGTGGCGGCCTGGGGTTCAAGGCCTGCACGGTCGACAGGCAGCGACGCCAGGGCCTGCATCAGGGCGCTGTCATCGGCCACGGCCAGGCCGTCGTAGCCGTTTGCCAATATCCGCGCCGCCGCCGGGTTGGGCGCAGCGACGATGCGATGACGAAAGCCAAGTTCGGTCAGCTCTTTGCGCAAACGCGCCTCAAGTTGCGGCCAGGGGCCGAACAGGCCCAGGCTCGATTCGATCTCGAACAACAAGGCCCGTGGGTAATACAGGCTGACCTGGGAGCTGAACCGGTAGGCCCAGGCGGCCAGAAACTGCTGCAGGCGCTCGATCTCCAACGGGTCGTATTCCACACAGGCAAAGTGCTTGACCAGGGCATGGGCCGCCGTCAACGATTGCCCGGGGCGCAGGCCCAAGGCGCGGGCGGCGGCGTTGACGGTTTGCAGTACACGCCGCTGCGGCGTGCCGGCCAGCAGCGCCAGCGGCTGCTCGGGTTCGGGGTGCACACGCTGTGCCCCGTCCAGCGCCAATTGCGGGAAGACAATACACACCCAACGCATGGCAACCTCAATGCCCCGCCAGGGCAATTGGCGCCGGATGGGCCAGCCCGCCACGGCACTTGAGCACCCGCACTTGCGCGGGCCTGGCCTCGACCGCCAGGCGCAGGGCGGCAGGCGAGGCATTGATCGCCTCGCTCAGGGAGCGCCAGGCAAACGCCAGGGTCTGCCCGGTTTCGGCCGCCACCTGCAAACGCCGCAAGGCACGATCATCGGCCTTGCGCGGCCAACACAACACCGCCCCGCAACTGCCAGAACGCAGGCATTGCTCCACCGCCCACAACGCGTCACGCTCCTCGGCCCGGATGATGGACAGCTGGCGCACATCCACCCCGGCGTTCTGCCACGCATGGGGATAGGGGGTATAGGGCGGCGCCACCAGCACAATGCGCTCGCCCAAGGCCGACAGGCGCGCCAGGGTAGGCAGCACCAGTTGCAACTCGCCCACCCCGTCCTGGGCCATCAGGATTTCACTCAAGGCCGATTCCGGCCAGCCGCCACTGGGCAGCACCGCATCCAGCGCCGCCAGCCCCGTGGGGTGCACGCTGGCCGGGGGTGCGGCGGGCCGGCCCTTCCAGACTCGCCCGCCATGGAACAGCGAGTCCAGGGCAACCACGGCGCCCATCAGCCTTGCCTCACCAGGCCGCAGAACACGCCTTCGATGGCCAGGTCCTGCTCGGGCCCGACCACGATGGGTTGATAGGCCGGGTTGCGCGGCAACAAGCGAACCCTGTCGCCGTTGCGCTCGAAACGCTTGATAGTGACGTCGCCGTCCAGGCGCGCCACCACAATCTGCCCGTTCAAGGCTTCGGCACTGCGGCGCACGCCCACCAGGTCGCCATCGAGAATGCCATCTTCAATCATCGAATCGCCCTGCACCCGCAGCAGGTAATCGGGGGTTTTGGCGAAAGTGGCGGGGTCCAGTTGCAAGCGGCTGTGCACCTCGGCATCGGCGCCAATCGGCCGACCGGCCGCCACACGGCCGAGCACCGGTACATCCAGCCACTCGGGACGCGCAGGTTGATTGAGCAAGCGAATGCCACGGGCCTGGTTGGGGTTGACCTCGATAAACCCAGCTTCGGTCAGCGCCACCACATGCTTGCGGGCGACGCTGCGCGAGGCGAAGCCGAACGCCTCGGCGATCTCGGCGAGGCTGGGAGGCTGGCCTTGTTGCGCGATGCGCTCGCGAATGAAGGTCAGGATGGCGGTGCGGCGGGGAGTCAGGTTTGTCATGGAGTACATTTGTACTCCTGTGGGAAATTTCTGACAATAACCGTCAGTCTGCTAGTTGCCACCTACTTGTGGGAGCGGGCTTGCTCGCGAAGGCGATGTATCCGCTAGCACATGTGAAAACTGACCCACCGCTTTCGCGAGCAAGCCCGCTCCCACATGAAGGCATAGGTATCTACATAACTCTGTAGGTTGTAGCCGACGACGGTAACTACGATGCGAAGCGAGCCGCTCTTGATCTTGATCTTAGGCGCCCCGTTAAACCACGCTGGCCGGAATTCGACAGGGATTTGGGGGGTAAACCGGCAGGGATGCCGGTTTAGCCGCCCCGCGCCATGGATGGCGCGTGGCGGCGGCCCCCCAAATCACTGGCGGATTACGGGCACACCGAGCCTAAGCGAGGTGCCGAGTGGTGGGGCAAGAGCGTTTTGCTTACTTTTGCGCTTTTCAAAAGTGAGCCGCTGTAAAAGCGGAACCCTAAGTGGCCGCTACCGCAGGAATGGATATGTACACGGTCCAACTGTGTTGACTGTCAGGCCGTCTTCGCAGGCAAGCCAGCTCCCACATTGG